>NC_010320.1:1320000-1777500 GCF_000019065.1 Thermoanaerobacter sp. X514
GGGATTTTGGATTTTGATAAAAACGTTGTAAGGTATAACCTTAAATTAGGATACTTTGATGGTTTAAAGGCTTTAAAAGGACTAAAGGGAGATAAGTATTATATCGAGCCGAAAGGGGAAAAGGAATATTTTATCCGTTACCTTATGAATTTAGAAGAAAGAAGAATTGAGAATTTAAAGGATATCTTTAGAGTAAATAAAGAAATTCCAGCAAAGAGAGCTTTGTTTGAAGTTATTATTCCTAAATTGTGCTCCTTATTGGATTTGAAAGTTGATGCCGATTACGATGAAATATTTTTAACTCTTTTAGAAAATCTGGCGGAGATTTATGAAATAGAGAGATTTAGGGTTTATACCTACGAAAAGCTAATTAGCGCTGTAAGGGAGAAAATTAATTGTGACAAAGAAGCTGTTGAGGAAGATAAAGAAGAAATAGAAGAAATAATAGAAAGTGTAATTAAAAAGATAGATGTGCTTTCTATATTTACTAAAAACGAAGTTATAAAGGAAGTCGGGAAAGTTATTTTTAGCTAACTTACTGTAAGACTGCTTAATTAGAGGACGGATAAAATGGAGATAGAGAGGTTGATAATCATTTTCTTGTGTGATATTATGAAACCAAAGAAATATGACCTTGTCTCTTTTAGGATGTATCCTTATGGAATTACAAGTGAAATACATGGATTTAGCAAAGGAGCAATTTTGAGTGCAAACACTTTGAGATTTGAAACTGTTTTTTTAATAGTTTTATGGCTTTTAGTGTAGGAAGAAGGAATAATGTATGATTATTTTACTTAGTATTATAGAGTTCGGTTGCGGCTCTTTGATGTTTTCTTATTGGATAGGTCGTATGGTAGGTAAAAGATTAGAGGAAATACGGGATGGAAATCCTGGAGCTTTTAATCTTGGCCATGCGGCTGGCTTTAAAATGGGTGTTATTTTTGAGTAGTGTTGGTAGTTATTTACTTTTACTATGGATGCTTAACTTTGTTGTGCTTTTATATAAAAGAAAGAAGGATATGAATGTTGTTTTAAAGGCCAAAATGGTAAAATAATGATGTATATTTTGTATACTTTAATTAAAATCAAGTTGGGAGTGTATGAAGTGGAATCCATTTATATTGCAATAACCGGATGTCAACATTATTACGGTACAAAAGTTTTGAAACCAGGCACGATTGTAAGATTAGAAAAGGATTTAGACAATGACTATGACGATGAAGCAATAGCTGTTACCCTTGCGCCATTAGGGCAAGTGGGATATGTAGCTAATAGTGTAGGAACTGTTCCAAGAGGATGTTATAGTGCAGGTCGAATTTATGATAAATTTGAAAATTACGCTTTTGCTATGATAAAATTTGTGACAAAAGACTTTGCCATTGCAGAATTTTTAGAAGAGGACTTTGTAAAAGTTACTATAAAGTTCCGATTAAAAGAAAAAAGAAAGAAAAAGTACAAAAATAAAACTTAAATGGTGAGAAAATATGGAATACAAACAAGTATCTATATTTGATAATGAAGTGAAAAAAAATAAACCTTTGGCCGACAGGATGAGACCCAAAACTTTAGATGAGTTTGTAGGTCAAGAACATCTTTTAGGTAAAGGGAAATTACTTAGGGAATTGATTGAAAAAGACAATATTACTTCAATGATTTTATGGGGGCCGCCAGGGGTAGGTAAAACTACCCTTGCTATGATTATAGCCAATATGACAAATTCTAAATTTGTCACCTTTAGTGCTGTTTTATCAGGCATCAAAGAGATAAAGGAGATAATGGCAAAAGCTGAATTGGATGCTATGTATGGAACTAGAACTGTTGTATTTATTGATGAAATTCATCGATTTAATAAAGCCCAGCAGGATGCTTTTTTGCCTCATGTGGAAAAGGGGAATATAATATTAATTGGTGCAACTACTGAAAATCCCTCTTTTGAGGTAAATTCTGCTCTTTTGTCTCGTTCTAAAGTTTTTGTCATGAAACCTCTTACAGAAGAGGATTTACTTATACTGCTTAAAAGAGCGTTAAAAGATGAACAAAATGGATTTGGCATGTACAAAATTGGTATAACAGATGAACAGCTCAAAAAAATTGCACTTTTTGCAAATGGTGATGCAAGGGTTGCTTTAAACACATTAGAAATTGCGGTTATGGGGGCTAAAGTAATTGAAGGGGAAAGAATTGTCACAGATGATATATTAGCTGATGCAATGCAGAAAAAGACTCTGCTTTACGACAAACAAGGAGAAGAACACTATAATTTAATATCTGCTTTTCATAAATCTTTAAGAAATAGCGATTGGGATGCGGCAGTGTATTGGCTTGCAAGGATGTTAGAAGCGGGAGAAGACCCTCTCTATGTCGCAAGAAGGATGATACGCTTTGCTTCTGAAGATATTGGGCTTGCAGATCCTCAAGCTCTTGAAATGGCTGTTGCAGCATATAATGCTTGCCATTATATTGGAATGCCTGAATGTAGTGTAAATCTGGCACAGGTGGCAATATATTTAGCGTTAGCTCCTAAATCTAATGCGGTATACGTGGCATATAATAAAGCTAAAAAAGATGCAGAAAAGACAATTGCTGAAAGTGTGCCTATGCATTTAAGAAATGCTCCTACAAAGCTTATGAAAGAATTAGGATATGGCAAAGGGTATAAGTATGCACACGACTTTGAAGAGAAAGTAACAGATATGCAATGTCTACCGGATAATCTTAAAGACAGGAAATACTATGTACCGACGGATTCTGGTTTTGAGAAGGACATACAAAGGAGATTAGAGCAAATCACCAACTTAAAAAAGAAAGGAAAATAATTTTGAGCTGTTTAATAAAAAGGGGCAGTTGCCCCTTTTTATTAAACAGCGTTTTTAGGTTCTTCCCATATGATGATGCCAGGTACAAATAACAAAATTATCAAAATGATGATTATAATCCAAATCCATTGGTTTTCATGGTGTTTGTGTTTGTCAGACATAAACTTACCTCCTTTTTTAGGTTGACTTCTACTTTATAATATGAAAGATATATTATAATGGCTACAAATTATAAAAGTCTCCTAGCAGTACGCACTGCAAGGAGACTTTATGTTTTTAAACATTTGGGCCTGATTTTTTGATATCATCAGTTACACCTTTGTATTTTTCCGAAAAAGAGAGTGGTATCTCCATCTTTGCCCATATTTGCAGAACAGTGCATAGATAAAACTCCGCGCTTTGGCATCAGATAGTTCATGAGGGTAAAGATTGACTTTTTGATTTCCCCTCCATACTGAGAGCCACCGATTATAATTAGTTTTTTAGTGAAACTTAATATAATAAAAGCTTCAGAATTTACACCGTCTAATTCAGGTATAGAGTTGAACTTTGGTGCAGCAATTAGCGTGTATTCGGGGATGTGATTTCTAAGTTCTTCTTCATTAGGGCGAATGAACAATTGGCGTGCCAGTAAACTCTGATACGCATATTCTGTTATAACTCTTATAGGAATTCTATATTGAAGGTCAGCACCTACAAAACCGTCAAATATAAAAATGTCTCGATTTTGTAAATAAGCAGTTAAGCGGTTGTACAACCTTTCAAATTTATCCATAGAAATAGCTTTATTATTTTCCCACCATATATCTTCATGAACTTCTGGTTCATCCACAATAAATTTATCATTTGGAGAACGACCTGTGTATTTACCGGTATAAACATTAAAAGCACCATTATTTGCAAGTACTCCTTCTCCTCTTTTTATAGCTTCTTCAACTAATTTAGGGACGGGAAGATTACGGTAAACGTTTTTAACATTGATTATATTTAATTTTTCAAGACCGTACATTTAATATGCCTCCTTTTAATTTTATAAAAGCTAATTTGCATTTTAATGTGTTTAAAATTGCAAAAATATCTTATAAAGTTTAAAATTAACATTTACAATAAAATTCTAACATTATTCAAATATTTTTTCAAGTGGTACAAAATTTTTGGCTAAAATTTAAGGGATTTATGTCGAAATTTATGATATAATAGAAAAAAGTCCTTATCAACTTGAAATCGACGTGACAAGGAGTGAAACTAATGGAAAAGTGCTTTTGTGGTGGCAAAATAGAGATACAAAATGTAGAATATAAGTTGGTAAGGGGGAAAAGGACTATAATAATTAAAGATGTGCCGGCATATGTTTGTCAAAAATGTGGTGCAGTCTATTATGATACAGAAGTGCTTGATGAGGCTTTTAAAAATAAAGATAAGTACGAATATATTTCAACAAAATAGCTTATAATTAAAATTGCCAAAAGGATAAAAGAGGTCAGGGGACAATTTATTATAAGTGTGTGTCAATACCTTTTTAATTAAATAGCGAGAAAGATAGACTACATTTTCATCATTTATGACTTTATCTATGTCAAAAAAAGCTGCGGCGTCATTTTCTATTCCGTCAGAAGTAGGAGTTCCTGAAACATAATCTAACAAAAAAACAATGTATATTTCCGAATTGCCATCGGGAAGTATTATACTTCTTATAGAAATGATATTTTTTACACGGGTTTCTATTGAAGTTTCTTCTTTTATTTCTCTTAAAACTGCATCGTCTATATTTTCACCGGTCTCCACATGGCCGCCGGGTATTATCCATTTGCCTTTAAATTGGCCGTAAGTATGCCTTACCAATAAAACTTTATTATCTTTTATGACAATACCGCCTACTCCTACAATTATTTGTTTCATAAAATCACCAACCGCTGTATTTTATTTATAAATTGATTATACCACATAAATTTTTTGCATTAAAATAAATTAGAAAATGGTGGGAAAATGAGATTAATCGTTGGAGAAAATGAAAAGGGTGTTATATTAGAAAATTTTTTGAGGAACAAAGGTTTTTCTAAAAGACTTATTAGAATTTATAAGTGGCAAGGAGAAATATTAGTAAATGGCGTAAAAGAAAATGTACAAAGAATTTTACAACCAGGGGATGTGATTGATTTAATCCTTCCTGAAAATGATTCGAATATTGCTCCGGAAAAAATGGGTTTGGATATATATTACGAGGATGAGGAAATTTTAATTGTTAATAAACCTGCTAATATGGTTGTTCATCCTACCAAAAGATATCAGAGTGGGACTCTTGCAAATGGGGTAGCGTGGTATTTTAAAGATAAAGGAATAAAGGCTTTGATTCGACCTGTTAATCGCTTAGATAAGGGTACGTCGGGTCTGGTTGTATTTGCCAAACGCCCTTTTATGCAGTATTATCTTCAAATTCTAAAGCCTATGAGTAAACTTTATTTTGCAGTAGTAGAAGGAAAAATGGAAGGGGAAGGTCGAATTGACCTTCCCATATCGAGAAAACCACAAAGTGGAATTGAAAGAATGGTATCCGAGGAAGGGGACAGAGCTATCACCAATTACAAAGTGGTAAAAAGCAGTAAAAGGTTTTCTCTCCTCAAGGTAAAAATTGAAACAGGAAGAACTCATCAAATAAGAGTTCATTTGAGCCATATTGGTCATCCTATTGTAGGAGATACATTGTACGGCTCTTCTGATGATTATATTAAAAGGCAAGCATTGCATGCATATAGACTTACTTTTGTACACCCTTTAGAAGAAAAAAGTATTTCTGTTTATTCACCTTTGCCACAAGATATACAAAATTTACTAAAATTATTCTAATCCTTCCAAGTCAAAATCGGGAATGTAGTCTTCACTGGCGCTTTCCATTTCTTGAATTAGTCCATTTTCAAGACCGATATCAAAGAAAAAATTTATAGCTTCATCATATT
Organism: Thermoanaerobacter sp. X514; assembly: GCF_000019065.1. NCBI lineage: Bacteria > Bacillati > Bacillota > Clostridia > Thermoanaerobacterales > Thermoanaerobacteraceae > Thermoanaerobacter > Thermoanaerobacter sp. X514. The sequence goes on from NC_010320.1 coordinate 1,325,771, forward strand.
CTTTAGGAGTGATTTTTCTATTTATTTCTGGATACTTTTGAGCTTGATAATAAGGGGTATATTGACTCATTAAGCTTACATATATTTCTTTTGGGAGGTTTTCTTTAATCCACAAAAGAATTTTTTTAGTGTCCTCTACACATCCCGGCATTATGAGATGTCTTATCACTAAGCCTTTTTTTAGTATTCCTTCTTCATCAAATTGAGGTATTCCTACCTGTCTGTACATTTCTAATATTGCTTTTATTGCATGCTCAAAATAATTAGGGGCTTTGGAATATTTTTTTGCAAGAGTGTCATCGTAATACTTAAGGTCGGGAAGATATATGTCAATTAGTCCTTCCAACATTTTTAAAGTTTCTACATTTTCATAGGCGTTTGTATTATATACTATAGGTATTTGAAGCCCTTGCCTTTTTGCTAATAAAATCGCCTCTTTTATTGAGAAGACATGGATTGTAGGAGTAACAAGGTTTATGTTATGGGCACCTTGCTTTTGTAAATTTAAAAATACTTGTGCTAATTCTTCTACTGTTAGAAATTTACCAAATTGGTATTGACTTATTTCGTAATTTTGACAAAAGACACACTTTAGGTTACAACCACTGAAAAAAACTGTTCCAGAGCCTCTCGTACCACTTATAAAAGGCTCTTCCCAATGATGTAGATATGCTTTTGCTACTTTTACCTGCCAAGGAATGTTACAAAGTCCTTTTGACTTTGACCTGTCTACATTGCAGTTTCTTGGACATATATTGCATTTTATTGCTGGTTCCATAGAAATTCCCTCCACTCAATATTATATCATTCTTTATTTTTTTGTATAAAGCTTGTATTTTCTATATTTTACACTTGCAATTTAGTAAGATTTGTCGTAAACTATAATTGTAAACGAAAAACCAAATGAATCCTGTGAAGTTTGTATTAGGCTAATTTGTTTTCAACCAACGCACCTTTTTCGGGAATCCGGGTTCATCAGTGGAAGAAATGCCTGCTAAGACAGGACTTCAGAAGCTGATGACAGGGTACCCACCTGCGAGAGCGGGTATGAAAACATAGCCTTACGGCTTCGTGGGACAAAAATTAAAAGTCCTTCCGGAAGGAAGGGCTTTTAATTTTTGTTACAATAATGTATAATCCTAGTGAGGTGGTTTTATGAAAATTGCTATTGCGGGTGATATTTATGAATACCCAGAAGGGACAAAATTAGAGGATATTGCCAAAGATTTTGAGCATCTTTACAATGGGATAATAGTAGCTGCAAAAGTGGATAATGAGCTAAAAGATTTAAACTGCACAGTTTCAAAGGATAGCACAGTGGAATTTGTAGATACAACGATTGAGGAAGGTACGAGGATTTACAGAAGGAGTTTAACTTTTGTTTTTATTAAAGCTGTAAAAGAGCTACTTCCCGGTGCTACTGTAACTATAGAACACTCACTAGGTAAGGGTTTATACTGCGAAATACATGGTTACTCTTTAAACAATAAAATTGTCTCTATGATTAAAAAGCGGATGGAAGAAATAATAAAAAAAGACTTCAAAATAGAAAGAAAAATGTTACCTAAAGAAGAGGCAATAAAATTATTTAAAAAAGAAGGATTGACTGAGAAAATAAAATTGTTTAAAGATACTGACAAAGAGAAGGTTTCTGTTTATTATTGTGATGGTACAGTAGATTTTTTCTACAGCCCTTGTGTACCTTCTACAGGGTATCTAAAAGTATTTGATATACGTTTTTATTTTCCAGGCATTATTTTAATTGCTCCAGATGTATATAATCCCCGCTCTTTGCCTGTATTTGTGGATGTTCCAAAACTTGCTTCAATTTTTAAAGAGGCAGAGGACTGGGCAAGTATTTTAAACATAAGTTATGTTTCTTCTTTGAACGACATGATAAAACAAGGAAGAGGTAGAGATTTAATATTGGTTTCTGAAGCATTTCATGAGAAGAAAATATCCAAAATTGCAGATTATATAGCTTCAAACAAAATGATAAAAGTAGTGCTTATTGCTGGACCCTCTTCTTCAGGGAAAACCTCTTTTATTCATAGACTTAGTGTGCAGTTGAGGGTAAACGGACTAAAGCCTTTTCCGATATCATTAGACAATTATTTTGTGCCAAGAGAACTTACTCCGAAAGATGAGTTTGGAAATTACGACTTTGAGTCCATAGATGCATTAGATTTGCCACTTTTCAATGAGCATTTAATAAAGCTTATTCAAGGGGAAGAAGTAGAAATCCCTATTTTTAACTTTAAAACAGGGGAAAGAGAGCCAGAAGGAAGAAAAGTAAAACTTGACAAAAATCAAATTATTTTGATGGAAGGGATTCACGGTCTAAATGAAAAATTGACATTGCAAATACCCAAAGATAATAAATACAAAATATATGTAAGTGCTATTACGCAATTAAATCTTGACGAGCACAACAGAATACCTACTACTCAAACGAGGTTGATACGACGCATAGTGAGAGATAGCCAATTCCGGTCCAGCGATGCTGCAGAGACTATAAACATGTGGCCTATGGTCAGAAAAGGAGAAGAAAAATGGATTTTCCCTTATCAAGAACAAGCGGATGTCATGTTTAACTCTTTTTTACCTTATGAGCTACCTGTATTAAAAAAATATGCAGAGCCTTTGCTTAAGAAAGTTTCCCAAGACAATCCTGCTTATTCTATCGCTAAAGAAATATTAGAGTTTTTGAGTTATTTCCTTCCATTAGAAGATGAATTAGCAATACCTCCCAATTCTATCATAAGAGAATTTATAGGCGGCAGTTGCCTTGATGTTTAAGTTTAGGAATCCTCAATGGATTCCTACTCGATTTTGTAGAATTTTTGCAAAAAAAGAAGGAATATTTAAAGTTTTGTAGAAATAAAGAGAAAAGGCTTTATATTTTTTGCAAATGCCAAATTTACGTATTAAATCAGGAGGAAAGGGGGATAAAAATGAATATAAGTATAGATGAGAAGGTAAAGGAATACCTGAAAAAGAAGGGTGAGTCAGCCATAACAATCAAACTGGTGACTGCTGATAACTGCTGTGTACCCGGTGCCTTTCCATCAGTTGAGATTGGAAAGCCCAAGGATAATGAACTGGATAGGTTTAAGAGATTCGATATAGATGGTGTCGATATCTATGTGCATAAGATGATAGAGGTTAAGGAGAGAGGCCTTAAGATTTATATGGAGGGCCTATCATTCTTGAGCAGGCCAGCTGTAGATGGTGTAAAGGTTTTATAGGGGGGGTGAACTATGAGGATAGATATGGGAGATAAGGCCGGGCGCACATAAAGTAGGAATCCTCAATGGATTCCTACTTTATTTTGTAGAATTTTTGCAAAAAAAAGAAGGAATATTTAAAGTTTTGTAGAAATAATAAAAAAAGGCTTTACATTTTTTTGCAAATGGCAATGTTGTAATTAATGCAACTTAAAGAGGGGGGAATTTTATGCTTAAAAGTATCAAATTTAGGCTTTTGATGTACGGAGGTATTTTAGCTGGTGTAAACAGTATTTTAGTTGCTTTTACGGGTTATTGAAGGAGAAATAACAGTAACAGATCCTTACATTTCTTTAGCGACAAACGAAATTTGTACCACAATTGCAATTCCTGTTTACAATTCAGAGAAGAAAATAATAGGAGTTTTTGGAGGAGATGTGCAATTAGATAAATAAAATAGTACTTGTAAGCATAAAATATAATAAATATTACTTGAAATGTTGTTTTTGAAGTGGTATAATATCACTGAAATGGAATTTTGGTTTTTTGGGTTAATTTGATGTTTTGGGATAAAAAATAAAGTAGAGGAGGAATTATTATGAATGTGATTGACCCGCTTGTCAGTACCATTATTAACTATGTGGATAAAAACCCAGAGAAAAATTTAGACACGTTAGCCAACCTCATGTCAAAAATTGCAATAATGCCACGGCATAAACAACAGATAGAAAGTGTGAAAAGATTTTTAAATGATAAGGAGAGCAACTGGTACAAATTTACAGTAAAGGGCCTTAAAAATATTGACAAAAATATTTTAAAAACGTTAGTGGTTAATTTCTTAGTAAATGCCAGTTTGAAAGGTATTCCTAAGCAGCAAGAGTGGGAAGAAAAGTTAGGTGTTTCTGTGCCATGGGCAATTTTAATGGATCCAACAGAGGCTTGCAATCTCAGATGTGTTGGTTGTTGGGCAGGACAGTACAAACCCCATAATCTCTCCTTTGAAGTGATGGATAGAGTATGTGCAGAAGCGGAAGAGTTAGGTATATATTTTATAGTTTTATCAGGGGGAGAGCCTACTGTCAGGATGAAAGATATTATAAAACTTGCGGAAAGGCATAAAAACCAGGTATTCCATTTATTCACTAATGGAACTTTAATTGACGAAGATATGATAAAAGAGGTTAAAAGAGTCGGAAATATCACCTTTGCAGTAAGTATTAATGGTTTCAGAGAAAGTAACGATGCAATACGTGGAGAAGGTACTTTTGATAAAATTATGAGAGCAATGGATTTGATGAGAGAAAATGGATTGCTGTTTGGATATTCAGCTACATATACAAGAACAAATGTAGAGGAAATTTCAAGTGATGAATTTGTAGATATGATGATAGATAAAGGTGCATATTTTGCTTGGTACTTTACTTACATTCCTATTGGTAGAGATCCAGATGTCAAGTTTATAGTAACCCCTGAACAGAGAAAGTACATGTATGAAAGAATAAATTATATAAGAGCTACAAAAGAGCTTTTCGCAATAGATTTTTGGAACGATGGTGAATTCAGCGGTGGATGTATTGCAGGTGGCAGAAGATATTTGCACATAAATGCAGCGGGAGAAGTTGAACCTTGTGCTTTCATCCATTATTCCAATGTAAATATAAATGAAGTGAGTTTGAAAGAAGCGCTGCAGTCTCCTATTATGAAAGCTTATAGAAAGAGACAGCCTTTTAATCAAAATCACTTAAGGCCTTGCCCACTGATTGATAACCCAGAAAAACTTTTAGAAATAGTAGAAGAGTCAGGAGCTAAACACACAGAAGCTAGTGAAGCCTCTCACATCAAAAACCTCTACGATGATTTAAGAGTGGTTGCTGATAATTGGGGTAAAGTAGCCAACGAAATTTGGGAGAAAAAAATGGAAATGAAAAAAGAGGCTTGACATAAATACTAAAATCCCCTATAAATTTAGATAGTATTACTTAATGGGGTGTTGAGATGCTGACAAATAGGAGGGTGGAATTTTTAAAAACACTAACTGAACTTTATGATTCAAAAGGTGAGCCTGTTCACTATACAGATGTGGCGCAGGCAATGAAAATTAGCAAATGGACAGCTTATGATATTTTAAAGGAATTAGAGAAAGGTGATTTTGTCAAGACTGAGTATTACCTTGGGGAGGAAAAAAGCCAAGGAAGATCTACTTTAAGATTTTTACCAACAGAAAAAGCTTATGAAATATTTAAAAAAGCGGATAAAGATGAATGGAATTCCCTGAGAGATACTTTGATTAAAAAAGTAAAAAATAGTAAGTCTAATTCTCTTGAGGAAATATTAAATGAGATGTTCCAGGCTACTAAGCCTATAGAATTTTGTGCATATGCTATTACTGTATTTTTACTAAAACTTAGGATGACGGGAGGCCTTTCCATGGAGAGTATAGAAAATTTACTGGCCTCTGTTAATCCTACTTCTTCTTTAGTTTTATTTGTAGGAGCAGTATTAGGTGTTTTGTTGTACACTAAAGTAAAGAGCGATATAGACAAAAAATTGGCTGAAAACATTCAAAAATTTTATATCAATTTAAATAAACTGAATTCGCAAGATGTCAATTTACTCAATAACTTTTTGAGAGAACTCCTTGCAATTGTATAAGGCTATATGCCTTATTTTTTTGCATATTTTCAAAGAGAAAGTTAAAAACTATTGAAGCAATGGAAGGTTAATGATATAATGTATGTGTAAAATTTTACATAAAAAGATTAGGAGGTAATGGTATGAAAGTTTATGTTGACCAAGACGAATGCATAGCTTGTGGGGTTTGCATAGACATGTGTCCAGATGTTTTTGACTGGAATGATGAAGGAAAGTCCCATGTAATCGTAGATGAAGTTCCAGCAGATTTAGAAGATTGTGTGCAAGATGCTATGAGTTCTTGCCCAACAGAGGCAATAAAAGAAGAATAACCCGGATTTTTCCGGGTTTCAGTTTGTTGACAAAATTAAAAAATATTCAAAGGAGATATTTTGCATCGTCGCTCCGATGTTCCAAAGCGACAAAACTAAAGCTCGACCTTCAGGTTCCGGCAGGGTACCGGGCACAATCGGCATCCATGCCTTAAGGTGCCCGCCTCCGCCATCCTTGGCTTCGGCCCCGCCTCCACCCTCGGTCTTGCTAAGTTTTGTTACCGCTTTGTAACAAGTCGCTCCTTATGCAAAATATCTCCTTTACGAAAGTTTGTCAACAGTCTATAACCCGGTTTTACCGGGTTTTTTTATACATTTTTAAAGAAGCTTTAGGGGAAAATATTGATAAAACGAAGTATGGAGGGTTTTTATGGGGAAAAGAAAAAAGTTATACCCTAAAGCTGAGGATGAGTTAGATTCTTTGAAGCAAGAAGTTGCTGAAAAGCTTAATTTAGATGACGATATTGAAAAACGCGGATGGGAAAATATGACTACAAGAGAGGTAGGTAAAATAGGAGGAAACATGGTAAAGAAAATGATAAAATTTGCAGAAAAAGAAATGGATGAAAGAGACGGAAAAATTGATGAAGAAGATTAATTGGCTGGAGGACTATCCTTCAGCCAAAATTTATTCTTTGTGTAAAAAGAGGAAAAATTGATTTGTTGGCGAATAATTATTATTAAAAAGATTGGGTGGGTGTTGTTATGGGAAAGTTGAGTTTTAACAGATTAAAAAGATATGTAAATCCAGAAGTTTTTGATTTTGACACAACTGAAGAAATCCCTCCATTAGAAGGAATAATAGGACAAGACAGAGCGAAAAAGGCAATGGAATTTGGAATTAAAATAAAACAGAAAGGTTACAACATATTTATAACAGGAATAACTGGAACTGGTAAAACTAGTTTTGCCTCCAGTTACATAAAGAAGATTGCAAGAACGGAAGAAAGGCCAAATGATTGGGTTTATGTATATAATTTTGAAAAACCTGCTCAACCAATAGCGATAGAATTACCAGCTGGAATGGGCAAGCAATTCAAAAAAGACATGGAGGATTTTGTGGAACAACTCCAAAGGGATATACCTAAAGCTTTTGAATCGGATTCTTATGATATGCAAAAGAGTGAGATAATAAAGAAATACCAAGAAAAAAAGAGTGAGCTAATGGAAGAATTAAATACGCTTGCGAAAAGTTTTGGATTTGTCTTAAGAGATACTCGCACAGGCATTATAAGCATTCCTGTTATTGAAGGAAGGCAAATAAGTCAAGAAGAGTTTCAGCAATTGGATGAAGAAACAAGAAAAGAAATTGAAAAAAGAGCTGCAGAATTTGAAGTAAAGGCCATGCAGATATGGAAGGAAATACAATCTATTGACAAACAAGCGAGGGATGAAATTAAAAATTTGGACAATAATATAGGTCTCTTTGCTGTAGGTCATTTAATTGAGGATTTGAAGGGAAGATATAAAGTCAATGAAAATGTGCTTAAGTACTTAGAAAGTGTCAAAAAGGACATTTTAGAAAATATTGAAAGCTTTAAGAGTACTGATGGAGAAGATATGCCATTTCCTTTTTTGATGAGGAAAGAAAAAGCCTTTTTAAAAAAGTATATGGTTAATTTGTTTGTGGACAATAGCAATACTGAGGGTGCTCCAGTTGTGTTTGAGTATAATCCTAATTATAATAACATAATAGGAAGTATAGAATACGAAAGTGACTTTGGAGTTGCTACAACGGACTTTACTAAAATAAAAGCTGGAGCATTACATAGGGCAAATGGCGGTTATTTAATTTTGCAAGCAAAAGATTTGTTATCTTATCCTTATGCTTGGGATGCTTTAAAAAGGTCTTTAAAGACGGAAAAAATTATAATTGAAAATATATCTTCTCAATATGGATTTTTGTCAATTTCTTCTTTAAAACCAGAGCCTATAAAGTTGGATGTAAAGGTGATTTTAATAGGTACCCCTTATCTTTACTATTTGCTTTACAATTATGATGAGGACTTTAGCAAACTTTTTAAAATAAAAGTAGATTTTAACGAAGAGATGGAGCTAAATGAAGAAAATATGAAAAATATGGCTTCTTTTATAAAGACCCACTGTGTAGAAAACAATTTAAAGCCCTTTGACAGGGAAGGTGTTGCAAAAGTTATAGAGTATAGTACTAGACTTTCTGAGGACCAGGACAAATTAACTACCCGCTTTAACGAAATTGTGGAAGTATTGTATGAGGCAGATGCCTGGGCAGGTTTGGAAGGAAGTCAAGTAGTTACAGGAGTCCATGTTAAAAAGGCTATAGAAGAAAAAATAAAGAGGGTAAATAAGCTAGAAGAAAAAGTTTTAGAATATTTCAAAAGGGACATATATCTTGTTGATGTTGAGGGAGAAAGAGTAGGAGTTGTCAATGGATTAGCTGTTATAAATTTAGGGGATTATGAATTTGGTAAGCCTTCAAGGATAACTGTCACCACATACCCAGGGGAAGAAGGGGTAGTAAACATTGAAAGAGAATCAAAAATGAGTGGTAGAATACACGACAAGGGAGTTATGATATTGACAGGTTATTTAGGGAGTAAATTTGCAAAAGATTTTCCTTTGACTCTTTCTGCTAGAGTTGTTTTTGAGCAGTCTTATGAAGGAGTAGAGGGAGATAGTGCTTCCAGTACAGAGCTGTATGCACTCCTTTCCAGCCTTGCAGAAATTCCTATAAAACAAGGAATTGCTATAACAGGGTCAGTCAATCAATTTGGGGAGATACAACCGGTGGGAGGAGTGACCCATAAAATAGAGGGATTTTACAAGGTCTGTAAAGAAAAAGGTTTGACAGGGGAGCAAGGAGTAATAATTCCTCATCAAAATGTCAATAATTTGGTTTTGACAGAAGAAGTTATAGAAGCAGTTAAAGAAGGGCTTTTCCACATCTACAGTGTAAAAACAATTGAAGAAGGGATAGAAATTTTGACAGGAAAAAGCTTTGAAGAAATTTACGATAAAGTTTATAGAAAGCTTAAATATTATTATGGATTATTGTCTAATAAAAAAGAAGATAAAGGGGATAAATAGTGGATTGTGTAACTAAGGAAGAGATAAAAAAATTTGCACAACAAATTGGTGTTGACTTAGTAGGTTTTGCAAGTCCTGATTGTTTGAAAGAATATGATAATTTTCTAAAAGAAAGAGAAAATTTAGGCTATAGTTGTTCTATTGAGGAGAGAGATATTCAAAAAAGAATCTCTCCTGAATTTATTTTGCCTGAAGTGAAATCCATTATAGCCATAGCTTTGTCATATAATGTAGAATATGAGATTAAATATTACAGCAGAAGCTTTGGTATAGTTTCAAGAAGCAGTTGGGGAATAGATTATCATAAAGTTTTAAAAGAAAAGATGGAAAAACTTTCTGAATTTATAAAATCAAAATGTGAAGGAGTAAAAACAGTATGTTTAGTGGACAATAACCCGCTTTTAGAAAGAGAAATTGCCTACCATGCAGGGATAGGATGGTTTGGAAAAAATGGACTTATAATAAACGATGAATATGGTTCATATATTTTTTTAGGAGAAATACTCATAAACAAATATTTTGAGCCGGATGCACCGCAAAAAACTAAATGTGGGGATTGTGATTTGTGTATAAAAGCTTGTCCTACAAATGCTATAGTTGAACCTTATATAATAAATGCTCATAAATGTTTGTCTTATATCACAGTCAAAAAAGGGAAAATAGAAGAAAAAATGTCTAAGAAAATGGGTAGAAGAATATATGGCTGTGATACTTGCCAGCATGTATGTCCTTTTAATAAAAGAGCAAAAAAGGTAGTAAGGTCAGAATTTGTACCGGATAAGTTACTGCCAAGGCATGACTTAATAGAAATTTTAAATATGTCAAAAAAGGAGTTTGCAGAAATTTTTGGACCAACTTCTTCCTCTTGGAGGGGAAAAAGTATTATAATAAGAAATGCTATAATTGCTTGTGTCAATACAAAGGAAAAAAGTTGTATAGAGCCTCTAAAAAACTTGTTGAAGTCACAAAGTCCTCTTTTGAGAGGATATAGTGCATGGGCTCTTTCTCATTTGTGTGACAAAGAGATTTTAAGTGAAATAGAAAATGCCTTACTTAAAGAAAAAGATGAAATGGCAAAGAAAATGATGATAGAAGTATTAAATAAATTAAAGGGTGATAAAATTGAGAATAACGAAAGATGAAGCTTTAAAAGTTATAGAAATATTAAAAGAAACATATCCTAATGCTAAGTCAGGGCTTAAATTTACTAATCCGTTTGAACTTTTAATCGCTACAATTTTGTCAGCGCAATGTACAGACAAAAGAGTGAATATAATTACTGACAGGCTTTTTAAAAAGTATAAAACGCCGGAGGATTTTTTAAAGCTTACTCCAGAAGAACTTCAAGAGGAAATAAGGGAATGTGGTTTGTATAGGAATAAATCAAAAAGTATATTAGAGACATGTAAAATTTTAAAAGAGAAATACAATAGCAAAGTGCCTGAAACCTTAGAGGAATTGATGACATTGCCAGGGGTGGGGAGAAAGACTGCCAATGTAGTTTTAAGCAATGCTTTTTCCAAGCAGGCTATAGCAGTGGATACTCACGTTTTTAGAGTGTCCAATCGCATAGGTCTGGCGGACAGTAAAGATGTTTTTACAACGGAAAAACAGCTTATGGAATTAATACCAGAAAACTTATGGTCTTTGTCTCATCATCTTTTAATACATCACGGAAGAAATTTATGTATGGCGCGAAAGCCTAAATGTGATGAGTGCCCTGTAAATCATCTGTGTTTGTATTTTAAAGAAAGAAAAAATTAATATTTTTGTAACTTTTTTAAGAAATTATTAATTGTATTATAAAGCTAATTATAATATCATACTATTGTAAATGGAAGAAATGAATAGGAGAGAAGAAAATGCAAGCGAAGGGTGGTACTAAAAAAAATAATTATTTTTATATTGCAATTATTTTATTGCTTTTGATTTTTTTATCCTTTTCTTTTGCGTATTTTTATTTAATGCTCAATTCTAAAGTTATTGCAAAGGGAATTTTTGTAAATGGCATAAGCATAGGAGGGATGACAAAAGAGGAATCGGTAAATTTTCTTAAAGATAAGATAAAAATTTCTTCTTTTTCCGTTACAGCTAAGTATCAAGATAAAATTTTTGTTATCACATCAGAAGATATCAATTTATCTTATAACTATCAAGAAATGGTAGAAGAGGCTTACAAAATAGGTAGAGAAGGAAATCCTGTTGAAAGAATAAGAGAAATTTATGTAACAGAAAAAGAAGGAAAATATTTTAGCTTTTATCCCAAGTACGATGAAAATAAATTAAAAGAGTTTGTTAATAGAATTTCTCAAGAGATTGATAAAGAGCCAATTAATGCGAAAATAAAAATTACAAGAGGAGTAAAACAAATTACACCAGATGTAGAGGGTGTAAAAGTTAATAAAGACAAAACTTTAAAAAATTTAAAACAGCTTATGGATGAGTTAATAAAAGGAGAGACAGAGAAGCCAGAAGTAGAGATTGTTGCGGATAAAGTTGAAGCAAAAGTTACAAAATCAATGCTAGAAATGATTAATGGACGAATTTCTACTTTTTCTACTGTATTTAATCTTCAAGATGCAAACCGTTCAGGGAATATAGCAGTGGCGGCAAGAGCTGTAAACGGTACCTTGCTTATGCCAGGTGAGACATTTTCTCTTAATAAAACTTTAGGGCCGAGAATAATACAAAACGGTTACAAAGAAGCCCCCGTGATAATAGGCAATAAACTTGTACCGGATATAGGAGGAGGAGTATGCCAAATTGCTACAACCTTGTATAATGCAATTTTACGAGCGGATATAGCAATTACTGAAAGATACCATCACAGTTTTCCGGTAGCTTATGTACCACCAGGACAAGATGCTACTATTTCGGGAGATGTTTTAGATTTAAAATTTAAAAATTCTACTCAATATCCCATATATATTGAATCCTACATAGAAGGCAACAAATTAGTAATGAACATATATGGTTATGTGAAAAATCCTTCAAGATGGATAGATATTCAGTCAGAGATTGTTGAAAAATATGAGCCTAAAATAAAATATATAGATGACCCGACCTTGCCCCAAGGAGAAGAGGTTGTGGATATACAGCCCCATACTGGCTATAAAGTCAATACATATCGTTTGATTTATGAAAATAACAAATTAGTTAAAAGAGAATTTTTATATACAGATGTGTATAAGCCAGTAGATGGAGTAATTAAAAGAGGAACTAAAAAAGTAGAAAATTCAAAATCTCAAGAGCCACCTAAAACAGAAAAGGAAAATAATGCTCAAGTTAATCCGGAGCCACCACAGGATAATTCAGAAGAAGATCCTGCTCAGCCATAGCATGAAAGCACCTCCCATTTTTATCAATAAAAATGGGAGGTGCTATTTAATTATTAATATTAAGTTTATGCTGGCAAGCCGGACAATAACCGTAGAAATAGAGTTTTTGTTCTACAAGTTTGTAGTCAGTATGCTGACTAACTTCCTCTAAGACGTCTTTTAGAAGAGATTCATCAAGGTCTTCTACTTTGCCACAACTTATACAGACCACATGGGGATGAGAATTGGTGTTAGCATCGTATCTGAAGCTACTTTCCCCTACATTCAATTCTTGTATTAATCCCATGTTTTTCAAAACTTCTAATGTTTTATATACAGTCGCTAAGCTCATTGTGGGAAAATCAGAGGCAAGCTTTTTGTATATAGTTTCTGCTGTAGGATGTTCTTTTGAATTTCTAAGTAGATTAAGTATTGCTAATCTTTGAGGTGTTACTTTAAGCCCTTTTTGCTTTAAGAGGGCAGCAGCTTCCTCCATTATATCACTCCATTTCATAAAAGATAATATTTTTCTTTTAATATTTTGTGTCTTAATTATATCTCTCTTCATTAATAATGTCAATTATTTTTGAACAAATCGACGATATGGCAATTTACAGTGATATAATGTATAATATAATTAAACACAATAAAATAAGGAGTTGAAAAGGATGCAATACAAACTAATTGCCGTCGATATGGATGATACTCTTCTAAGACATGATAAAACTATTTCTAAAGAAAATATAGAAGCATTACATAAAGCTCGGGAAAAAGGAGTATATGTAGTAATATCTACAGGAAGGGTTTTTGCTTCCGCCTATGCCTACGCAGATATGATTGGTTTTAGAACTTACATAATTGCAAGTAATGGTGCTTTGATAAGGGACCCTAACAATAATACTATTTACGAAAGTATTTTAAACTATGACAGCATGGTAGAAATTATAAAGGTTTGTCAAAAGTATAATACATATTTTCAGCTTATAAGTGAAACGACAGTTTTTTCGCCAGAGATTACAAATAAATTTCAAAGATACGCTGAGTGGAATGAGCTTTTTAAAACAGAATTAAAAGTAAATGTTAAAGAGATAAAAGAGCCATTAAAAGACATAGATAAACTAAAAGACAATGTTTTAAAAATCATAGTTTTTAATGATGATATTGAGGTATTAAAAAGCATAAGAGAAGAATTGTCAAAAAATGATTCAATCCAAATCACCAGTTCCTACATGGACAATATTGAAATTGTCAACAAAGGAGTTAGCAAAGGAAGGGCTCTTGAAATTTTGGGAGAATATTTAAGTATAAAAAAAGAAGAAATGATAGCAATAGGAGATAGTGAAAATGATATTGAAATGATCAAGTTCGCAGGGTTAGGAGTAGCAATGGAAAATGCGATTGAAGAAGTGAAAAAGGTAGCAGATTTTATAACAAAGTCTAATATGGAAGATGGTGTAAAGTACGTTATTGATAAATTTATATTAAAACAATAAAAAGAAAGGAGTATTTTTATGAAAAAAACTGTATACTTGCGCATAACCGGACATGTGCAAGGGGTGGGGCTGAGGTATTCTGTGTATCAAAAGGCAGTTTCTTTGGGAATTGCAGGTTATGCGGAAAATCTTTATGATGGCAGTGTAGAAGTTGTTGCAGAAGGGGAAGAGGAAAGTATTAAAGAATTGATAAATTTTATTAAAACAGGTTTGAGATGGGCAAAAGTAGATAATGTAGAAGAAAGATGGTCGGATTACAAAGGGGAGTATCGGGATTTCCGGATTTATTAGTTGCTCTTTTTTTTATTCAATAAAACGTTTAAATGTGATATAATAATTAAAAAATAGTTTTACTATTTTAATGAGTTAATTTATTAATAGCGATTGAGGGTGCATGAATATGAGGATGGAATTCGATTTAAAACTTCAACAAACTCAAAAACTTATAATGACTCCTGAACTAAAACAGGCTATTGAGATTTTACAATTAAATTCCTTAGAACTTAATGCTCTTATAGAACAGGAATTAGAGACTAATCCTCTTCTTGAAAAAGAAGAAGTTATCGAAGAAGATATATATGAATCTAATGATTTTACTGAGTTGGCTAAATATATACGAGAAACAGAAGAGAGAATGTATTATGATGATTCCGATGATGAAGAAATAGAAGAAGTCAATTATGAAAACTTTGTGTCTCCAAAGCCCTCTTTGAGCGACCACCTTTTGTTTCAACTTCACATAACACCTATTCCTCACAAAATCAAAAAAATATGTGAATATATAATATTTAGTCTAAGTCCGAGTGGTTATTTGAGAGAAGATATAAAAGACATTGCGAAGATTTTAGAATGTTCTGAAGAAGAGGTGTTAGAAGGGTTATCTATAGTCCAATCTTTTGACCCTCCAGGAATTGCAGCTCGCAATTTGCAAGAATGTTTAAAACTCCAACTTTTAGCTCAAGATAATTACAAAGGTATTATAAAAGAGTTGGTAGACTATCATCTTGAGGAAATTGCAGAAGGTAAGTATTCATAGTTAGCAAAGTTGTACAATATTTCCTTAAGAGAAGTGCAACAAGCTGTAGATTTTATAAAAAAACTCAATCCTAAACCAGGAAGTAGCTTTTCTTCTACAGCAGATGTAGGATATATTGTACCAGATGTGGAGGTAATAAAAAGAGAGGGAGAGTATTTTGTTATAGTAAACGATTCAGTCACTCCTAAGCTCAAGATTAATAATTACTATCATTCTATTTTAAATAGCCATGATGAAGAAGCTAAAAAATATATAAATTCAAAACTGCAATCAGCCATGTGGCTTATAAAGAGTTTAGAAAGTAGAAAAGAAACTTTGTATAAAGTAGTTAAAGCAATAGTGGAGTTACAAAGGGATTTTCTTGACAAAGGTATCAATTACTTAAAGCCTATGACACAAAAACAAATTGCTGATATTGTAGGTATCCATGAATCTACTGTCAGCAGAGCTATAAATGGGAAATATGTTGCGACTCCAAGAGGGCTTTTTGAACTAAAATTTTTCTTTCAATCTGGAATTTCTAATAAAAATGGGAATGAATTTTCTGCTGAAACTATTAAAAATCTCATAAAAAAATTGATCGAAGAAGAAGATCCAACAAATCCTTTAAGTGACCAGAAAATAGCGGATATTTTAAAAGAAAAAAATATTAATATTTCAAGAAGAACAGTGGCAAAATATAGAGAGGAATGCAACATTCCTTCTACTATCAAAAGAAGAAGATATTAAATGGGCATGTAAATGCCCATTTAGGCTATTGAAAAAGCTTTATTAATAGTATAAAATAGTTAATGTAAATACTTTTTATGAAATGTGGGACATTTATAGAATAACGGGACTTTAACCGTCCTGAAGAGGGAAATGGCATGAAAGATATTATAGCTTTACAACAAAAGATAGTACCAGAGTTAATAGATTTACTTCAAAAGAGATATACTATAATGCGAAACATATATTTTAATCAACCTATAGGACGACGGGCACTTTCGCACCAGTTGAATATGGGGGAACGAATAATTAGAACTGAGGTATCTTTTTTGAAGGCTCAAGGTTTGGTGGATATAAATCCCTTAGGTATGACTATCACAAAAGAGGGAGAAGAATTAATTGAGAATTTGAAGGATTTTATACATGAGCTTAAAGGCCTTAACAATATTGAGAGTTTGTTAAAGGACAAGCTGGGGATTGAGAAAGTGATAATCGTACCAGGCGACATAGAACAAGATCCTATGATAAAAAAAGAATTAGGAAAATCAGCAGCGAATTACCTAAAAACTATAATAAATTATGACAGTATTATTGCTTTAACTGGCGGTTCAACTGTGCTGGAAGTGGCTAATGGAATGCCTCAGCTTTATTCCAAATCAAACATGGTAGTTGTACCTGCTCGTGGTGGATTGGGGAGAGAAGTAGAAAAGCAAGCGAATACAATCGCTTCAATTTTAGCTAAAAAACTTGGTGGTACATATAAAATGTTGCACGTGCCGGATAATTTAGGCAAAGAAGCGGTAAAAAGCCTTATCAAAGAGCCGGATATAAAAGATGTGGTAGAAACCTTAAAAAAAGCTGATATTTTAATATTTGGAATAGGTCGCGCAGATGTAATGGCAGAGAGAAGAAATTTACCCCAAGATATTAGAGATTTTTTAGTAAGGAACAATGCTACAGCTGAAGCTTTAGGATATTATTTTGATAAAGAAGGAAAAGTGGTCTATGCAACACCAAGCATTTTCTTGACTTTAGAAGACCTAAAGCTTGTTAAAAATTTAATAGCTGTATCTGGTGGGAAAAATAAAGCAGAAGCGATTGTCTCTACTTGTAGAAGTGGCAATGTACAAGTGCTTGTCACTGATGAAGGAGCTGCATTTGAGATTTTAAAAATTGTTTAAAACACCTTTTCAGGTGTTTATAAAATAAAAATCAAGGAGGAATACATAATGGGTGTTAAAGTTGCTATTAATGGTTTTGGAAGAATTGGAAGAAATGTATTCAGAGCTGCATTTAAGAAAAATGTTGACCTTGAATTTGTAGCTATCAACGATTTAACAGATGCAAAAACATTGGCTCATCTATTAAAATACGATTCTACTTTTGGTAAATTTGAAGGAGAAGTATCTTATACGGAGGACGCGTTAATTGTAAATGGCAAAGAAATTAAAATTTTCAAAGAAACTGATCCGGCTAAACTTCCTTGGGGAGAATTAGGAGTAGACATTGTAATTGAATCTACAGGAAGATTTACAAACAAAGATGATGCTATAAAGCACATCCATGCTGGAGCGAAAAAAGTTATAATTTCTGCGCCTGCTAAAAATGAGGACATAACAATTGTTATGGGCGTTAATGAAAACATGTATGACCCAGCTAACCATCATGTAATTTCAAATGCTTCTTGTACAACCAACTGCTTAGCACCAATAGCTAAAGTAATTAATGATAAATTCCGTATTAAAAAAGGTATGATGACAACAGTTCACTCTTACACCAATGACCAGAGAATACTTGATTTACCTCACAAGGATTTGAGAAGGGCGAGGTCTGCTGCTATGTCAATAATACCTACTACAACTGGTGCAGCAAAGGCTATTCACTTAGTAATTCCTGAATTAAAAGGAAAAATGAATGGTTTTGCGATGAGGGTTCCAACTCCAGACGTATCTGTTGTTGATCTTGTTGCAGAAGTTGAAGTACCTGTTACAGTTGAAGAGGTTAATGCAGCATTAAAAGAAGCTTCTGAAACATATATGAAAGGCATTTTAGGTTATTCTGAAGAGCCATTAGTTTCAATGGACTATAAAGGTGACGATAGGTCTTCTATAGTTGATGCACCACTTACAATGGTAATTGAAGGAACATTAGTAAAAGTTGTTTCTTGGTATGACAATGAATGGGGTTACTCCAACAGAGTTGTAGACCTTGCAAAATATATTGCTGAGAGACTCTAAGTAGTAAAAGGTCCGTGTCCTTTTATGGACCGGACCTTTAAATCCTAGTATAAGGAGGTTTTTGTGATGAAAAAAACTGTGCGGGATATAGATGTGGCGGGAAAAAGAGTGCTGGTAAGGGTAGACTTTAATGTGCCTATGGATGAAAATAAAAATATAACAGATGACACTCGTATAAAAGCAGCACTGCCCACCATTCAATATCTCATAAACAATAACGCAAAAGTAATACTTGTATCCCATTTAGGAAGGCCAAAAGGGAAAGTAAATCCAGAATATTCTTTAAAACCTGTGGCAAAGAGGTTATCTGAACTTTTAGGTAAGCAAGTTTCTATGGCAGAGGATGTAATTGGAGAGGATGCAAAAGCGAAAGCAGCCGCATTAAAAGAAGGCGAAGTATTGCTCTTAGAAAATGTGAGATTCCATGCAGAGGAAGAGAAAAATGACCCTCAATTTGCAAAAGAATTAGCTTCTTTAGCAGATATATATGTAAATGACGCTTTTGGTACGGCTCACAGAGCTCATGCTTCAACAGCAGGGGTGGCAGCGTATTTACCAGCAGTATCAGGCTTTTTAATTGAAAAAGAACTTACAATCATGGGAGAAGCTCTTGAAAACCCAAAAAGACCTTTTGTTGCAATATTGGGAGGAGCTAAAGTTTCTGACAAAATAGGGGTTATAACAAACCTATTAGAAAAAGTAGATAGCCTTTTAATTGGCGGTGGTATGGCTTACACCTTTATAAAAGCAAAAGGATATGAAATTGGTAAGTCGCTTTTAGAAGAGGATAAAATAGAGTTAGCTAAAGAATTAATGGAGAAGGCTAAGCAAAAGGGTGTTAATTTGATGCTTCCTGTTGATACAGTTATTGCTAAAGAATTGAAATCAGGCGTACCTTATGAAGTAGTCGATATAGACAAAATGCCTCAAGACCAAATAGGAGTAGACATTGGACCTAAGACTATTGAAGAATACTCAAAAGTGATAAAACACGCGATGACAGTAGTGTGGAATGGGCCTATGGGAGTTTTTGAAATTCCTGAGTTTGCAAAAGGTACAGAGGCTATTGCGAAAGCTTTGAGTGAATGCAAAGGTATTACTATAGTAGGCGGCGGTGATTCTGCAGCTGCTATAGAGCAATTAGGATATGCGGATAAAGTCACTCATATTTCTACTGGAGGAGGAGCTTCTCTAGAGTTTTTGGAAGGCAAAGTGTTGCCGGGAATTGAAGTTTTAAATGACAAGTAAAGGGGTGTTTGTTTTGAGAAGACCAATAATTGCAGGTAATTGGAAAATGCACATGACCCCTTCTGAAGCGGTGAAATTAGTTGATGAATTGATACCTCAAGTGAAAGACGCAAAAGCAGAAGTGGTAGTCATACCTCCCTTTGTGGATTTGACAGAGGTAAATAAAGTAATTCAAGGTACTAATATTCTTCTCGGAGCACAAGATATGTTTTGGGAAGAAAAGGGCGCATATACGGGGGAAATTTCACCTTTAATGCTTAAAGAGATTGGGGTAAAATATGTTGTAATAGGCCACTCTGAAAGAAGGCAGTATTTTGGTGAGACGGATGAAATGGTCAATAAAAAAGTTTTATCCGCTCTATCTCACGGCTTAAGTCCTATTGTGTGTGTAGGAGAATCTTTTTCTCAAAGAGAAGAAGGAAAAACTTTTGAAGTAGTTTTAAGTCAAACTAAAGAGGCTTTAAAAGGCGTTACCCACGATGATATTGTAAATGTAGTAATAGCTTATGAGCCAATTTGGGCTATAGGTACTGGCAAAACGGCTACAGCTAAAGACGCCAATGAAGTGATAAAAGCTATAAGAAATACTATAGCTTCCCTTTATGGAAAAGAAAAAGCAGATCTGGTTAGAATACAATATGGGGGGAGTGTAAAGCCCGAGAACATCTCTGAACTCATGGCAGAGAGCGATATAGACGGGGCTTTAGTGGGGGGAGCAAGTCTTGTAGCATCAGATTTTGCAAAGATTGTCAATTATTAAGGAGAGGATTATATGCCTGAAAAATTAACCATGCTAGTTATACTAGATGGGTTTGGACTATCAGTCAAAAAAGAAGGAAATGCAGTATATCAAGCTAATACTCCAAATTTAGATTTTTACTTTAAAAACTATCCCCATACGACTCTTTCCGCCAGTGGCCTTGCAGTAGGACTTCCTGAGGGACAAATGGGAAACTCAGAAGTAGGGCACTTAAATATTGGAGCGGGAAGAATAGTATATCAAGAACTTACAAGAATTAGTAAAGATATAAAAGAAGGTACCTTTTTTAAGAAAAAAGAATTTTTAGATGCGATAGAAAATGTAAAGAAAAACAACTCAAAACTACATCTTTTTGGCCTTTTGTCAGATGGAGGGGTTCACAGCCACATAACTCATTTATTTGCTTTAATGAAATTGGCAAAAGACCAGGGGCTAAAAGAAGTATATATTCATGCTTTCTTAGATGGAAGAGATGTTCCACCCGCTTGTGCAAAGGAATATATAAAGCAGTTTGAAGAAGAGTCGAACAGGATTGGTATAGGAAAAATTGCAACGATTTCTGGAAGATATTATGCAATGGATAGAGACAAAAGATGGGATAGAACTAAAAAGGCTTATGATGCAATAGTTTTGGGAAAAGGTGTTTATGCTCATTCACCAATGGAAGCAATAGACATAGCTTATTCAAAAGACCAAACTGACGAATTTGTAGAACCAACTGTAATTTTGGAAAATGGAAAGCCAGTTGCTACAGTAGATGCTGGGGATTCTATAATATTCTTCAATTTTAGACCTGACCGAGCAAGGCAACTTACCAGAGCTTTTATTGACGAGGTATTTAATCATTTTGAAAGAGAAAAAAGGTATTTGCCTGTATTCTTTGTGTCTATGACGCAATATGATGAAACCTTTGAAAACATACATGTGGCGTATAAGCCAGAAAGACTGGAGAATACTCTTGGTGAATACTTAAGTAAAAAAGGGATTAAACAGCTTAGAATTGCAGAGACAGAAAAATACGCCCATGTGACTTTCTTCTTCAACGGTGGCGTAGAAGAGCCAAATGAAGGGGAAGAAAGAATTTTAGTTCCTTCGCCTAAAGTAGCTACTTACGACCTAAAGCCAGAAATGAGCGCTTATGAGGTTACAGATACTGTAATACCTAAGATTATGTCAGATCAATATGGCTTTATTCTTTTAAACTTTGCAAATCCTGATATGGTAGGGCATACAGGAGTTTTAAATGCTGCAATAAAAGCGATTGAAGCAATAGATGAGTGCCTTGGAAGAATAGTAAATGCTGTTCAAAGTGTAGGAGGAACAATAATTATAACCGCTGATCACGGCAATGCAGAAGAAATGATTGACCCTGTGACAAAAGAGCCACAGACGGCTCATACTACAAACCCAGTTCCATTTATTGTTATAGGCGAAGGAGATATTGATTTGAGAAAAGATGGAATACTGGCTGATATTGCTCCGACTGTATTAGACATAATGAAATTGCCTATACCTCAAGAGATGACAGGTAAATCTTTAATTATTGGAAGAAAATAAAATTTAAAAAGAAAGGAGAAGTTGTCATGTCATCAATAATTGATATTTTTGCAAGAGAAATACTTGACTCCCGTGGAAATCCCACAGTTGAAGTAGAGGTAGAATTAGATAGCGGTGCCGTAGGAAGAGCTGCTGTGCCTTCAGGGGCTTCTACAGGAGCTTTTGAAGCAGTTGAATTAAGAGATGGAGACAAATCAAGGTATTTGGGAAAAGGAGTGCTAAAAGCTGTTCAAAATGTCAATGACATTATTGCTCCTGAGCTAATTGGCATGGAAGCACAAGACCAAGTAGCAATTGACAAAGCGATGATTGAACTAGATGGAACTCCCAATAAGAGCAAATTAGGAGCAAATGCTATCTTAGGGGTATCTTTGGCAGTGGCAAAGGCAGCAGCTGAGGAATGTGGTTTACCTTTGTATCAATACATTGGTGGAGTAAATGCAAAAACTCTTCCTGTGCCAATGATGAACATATTAAACGGTGGAAAACACGCTGATAACAATGTAGATATACAAGAGTTTATGATAATGCCTGTTGGTGCTCCAAACTTCCGTGAAGCATTAAGAATGTGTTCAGAAGTTTATCATAATTTAAAAAACGTGTTACATTCTAAAGGGTTAAGTACAACAGTTGGTGATGAAGGAGGTTTTGCTCCCAACCTTACCTCAAATGAAGAAGCTATACAAGTCATATTGGAAGCAATAGAAAAAGCAGGATATGTTCCGGGAGAAGATATTGTTTTAGCATTAGACCCTGCGGCTACTGAAATGTACAAAGAAGATGGGAAATATCATTTCGAAGGCGAAGGCATTGTAAGGACCTCGGCTGAAATGGTAGATTTTTGGGAACAACTTGTTAACAAATATCCTATTGTCTCTATTGAAGACGGTCTTGCAGAAGAAGACTGGAACGGATGGAAACTATTGACTGAAAGATTAGGCAAGAAGATACAGCTTGTAGGAGACGACTTATTTGTAACGAATACTCAAAGACTTTCAAAAGGTATAAGCATGGGAGTAGCAAATTCAATCCTTATAAAACTCAATCAAATAGGAACTTTGACAGAAACTCTTGATGCTATTGAAATGGCAAAAAGAGCAGGTTACACAGCTGTTGTGTCTCACCGCTCAGGAGAGACAGAAGATTCTACAATTGCAGACCTTGTAGTTGGAGTAAATGCAGGGCAAATTAAAACTGGAGCACCTGCAAGAACTGATAGAGTCGCAAAATACAATCAGCTTTTAAGAATTGAAGAAGTTTTAGGAAGCACAGCTCAATATCTTGGCAAAAATGCTTTTTACAATATTAAGAAATAAGGGGATCCAAAAAGGATTCCCTTTTTATATAAAAACCTCTTGATCAACATAGCAATTCTTTGTATAATATAAACTGTGGTATTGTGTTTCAAAAATTAGGATAAGGCGGTGTAAATATGCTAAAAACTGTACTCATGGTTATACATGTTTTAGTTAGTCTTTTCTTAATAGCTGTGATACTTTTGCAAAAAGGTAAAAGTGCAGGCATTTCAGGAGTAATAGAAGGAGGAGCAGAAACCTTTTTTGGGAAAAATAAAGCTCGAACCATGGAGGGGACATTAGAAAAGCTCACAACCATAGCGGCAGCGTTGTTTATAATTTTGTCTATGGTGTTGACCGTAATGATGGCTAAATAAAAAAGACGGTATCAAGAAAAGAAATGGAAAAACCCTTTTATGGGTTTTTATTTTTACCACCATAAATAAAAAAGGTTAGGTGGTCAAATGAAAATTAGAGAAATTACAGAGGAATTAGAATATCAACTGCTTTCTCCTTATGCGACAAAAAGCCGTGAAACTCGCGGCAGGGATAGAGAAGAAGAAAAATGCGATATAAGAACAGAGTTTCAAAGGGATAGAGACAGGATTATTCATAGCAAAGCTTTTAGAAGATTGAGCCACAAAACACAAGTCTTTATTTCTCCAGAAGGTGACCATTATAGAACAAGGCTAACTCATACTTTAGAAGTAGCTCAGATTGCAAGAACAATTGCAAGAGCTTTGAGGTTAAACGAAGATTTGACAGAAGCTATTGCTTTAGGTCATGATTTAGGACATACTCCTTTTGGCCATTCTGGTGAGGAAGTTTTAAATAGACTTTTAAAAGATGGCTTTAGACATAATGAACAAAGCATTAGAGTGGTTGAGATTTTGGAAAAGGATGGAAAGGGTCTTAATTTGACTTGGGAAGTTAAGGACGGCATTTGTAACCACTCTACCTCAGGAAATCCCCAGACTTTAGAGGGACAAGTAGTACAAATTTCTGATAAAATAGCTTATATTAACCATGATATTGATGATGCGATAAGGGGAAAAGTTTTAAATCCGGAGGATTTACCAAAAGATTTAATAGCAATTTTGGGTGATAAGCATAGTAAGCGAATAGATACAATGGTAAAAGATGTTATAAATAATAGCTTAGGAAAGCCGAAAGTTTCAATGAGTAAAGAGATTTATGAGGCTACTTATAGCCTGAGGGATTTTTTGTTCAAAAAAGTTTATATTGGGTCAAAAGCTAAAAAAGATGAGGAAAAAGCAAAAAGAATAGTAGAACAATTGTTTTATTACTTTTATGACAATATTGAAAAGATGCCTCAAGAATTTATAAAACTTGCTGAGATTTATGGAAGAGAAAGAGCTGTTGCTGATTATATTGCTGGTATGACAGACAAATATGCTTTTTTAAAATACAAAGAGATTTTTTTGCCCAGTCCTTGGTTTGAGTAAAATATTTTTTGATTTTAATAAAAATTTAATAAAACCAAAGAAGGATTTTTGAATCTTTTGTCGAATATATATTGGTCGTCACTAATAAATTAATTTGGTAAAGAGGAATTTAACAATTTTTGTCGAATAGAATAATTAGGTGATATTGATGGCTTACTCAAAAGAAATGATTGAAAAGGTCATAGAAGCAAATGACATAATAGATGTTATATCAGAGTATGTAGAACTAAAAAAAGCGGGAAAAGAATTTAAAGGTCTATGTCCTTTTCATAGAGAAAAAACCCCATCTTTTATGGTAAGTCAAGAAAAACAGGTTTATCACTGTTTTGGCTGTAATGCCAGTGGAAATGTTGTTACTTTTATAATGGATATTGAAAATTTGACTTTTAAAGAAGCAATTGAATTTTTAGCAGATAGAGTAGGAATAACTCTTGAAGAAACTGTGCTTACAGAAAGGGAGTACCAAAGAAAGAAACTTATTGACGAAATATATAAAATAAATAAATTAGCAACTATGTATTTTTACAATAAGCTTTTTTCTGAAGAAGGTAGACAGGCTTTAACCTATATAAGAAAAAGAGGTTTGACAGAAGCAACGATAAAGAAGTTTGGAATAGGCTATTCATCACCTCATGGAAATGGACTTTTAAACTTTTTAAAAGAAAAAGGCTATACAGAAAGTTTTCTGGTAAAGGCTGGACTTTTGTCTCAAAAAAATAACCGCTATTACGACAGGTTTAGAAATAGAGTAATGTTTCCTATTATAGATGTAAAGGGTAATGTTATAGGTTTTGGAGGCCGTTCTATTGATGATAGTTTGCCTAAATACTTAAACACTCCGGAGACAGAGGTCTTTAAAAAAGGCAAAACGCTATTTGCAATAAATTTTGCTAAAAAAACTCAACAAGACAAATTTATAATTGTAGAAGGATACATGGACGCTATTTCCTTACATCAAGCCGGAATAGATTGTGCTGTAGCATCTTTAGGAACCGCTTTGACAGAGGACCAAGCAAGACTCATAAAAAGGTATAAAGGAAATGTTGTAATTGCTTATGATGCGGATGAAGCTGGTATTAGTGCCGCATTAAGAGGACTTGACATTCTTGATGAATTGAATTTAAATATAAAAGTACTGACTATTCCTTATGGGAAAGACCCTGATGAGTTTATAAAAAAAGAAGGAGTAAACGCATTTAATCAATTAATAGAAAATGCCGATAGTTTAATTGAGTTTAAAGCAAAGGTATTTAGAAAAAATCTCGACCTTGATAATCCTCAAGATAGAATAATATATGTTAAAAAAATTGCAAAAGATATTGCAAAACTTTCTGATGAAGTGAAAAGGGAAGTCTATATTTCTTCAGCTGCTAAAGTTGCTCAAATACCTGAGAATGCAGTGAGAACAGAGGTTGCGCGTTTTGTCAATAGGGAAATTGAAAAAAATCAAAAAAATATGTATATGGCTGGCAATATAAGGCATAATATATACAGTAGTAGTAAAATATCACCAGAAAAGTACTTAATTGCATTGCTGCTGTATGATAATAATCTTTACAAAAGGGTGAAAGAAACAATTACCGCCGATATGCTGGAGAATGTTAAATTAAAGCCAATTTTTGGAGAAATAATGTCAAGGTTGGAGGATGGGAAAAAAACTCAAATAAATGATATTGTTTATTTATTACAAGAGGAAAATCTCATATCTGATTTTAATGATATTATTAAAGCTTTTTATGAGAGTGAAAATGTTACTGAACAAGCTGTTGATGATATTATAAACAAGATTCTCATTAACAGTTTGGCAGTTAAAAGAGAAAAGATTAAAAGAGCTATCAATGAAGCTCATATGTTGGGGGATATAGAGAAAGAAAGGCAACTTTTAATAGAATTACAAAATTGTGAAAAGGAGATGCTAAAGATAAAAAATGGCTAAAAAGAAAGAAACCCATAGGGAGGGGAAACCTATGAACAACGAAGAATTGTCTAAAGAAGCCATTACAGAACTTATCAATAAAGGAAAAAAAACTGGGATGCTCACCTACAATGAGATAATGGATTCTTTAGAAGATATTGATTTAAATCCTGACCAAATTGAGAAAGTATATGATGCTTTTGAAGACATGGGAATTGAAATTGTTGGGGAAGAACCTCGTCAGGAAGAAATAACTGAAGAAGATTTAGATTTAGACCTTTCTCTTCCTGAAGGAATCAGTATAGATGACCCTGTTAGAATGTATTTGAAGGAGATAGGCAAGATTCCCCTTCTCACTCCTGAAGAAGAGATTGAATTGGCAAAAAGAATCGAACAAGGAGACGAAGAAGCTAAAAAAAGACTTATAGAAGCTAATTTGAGATTGGTTGTAAGCATAGCCAAAAGATACGTAGGAAGAGGAATGCTTTTCTTAGATTTGATACAAGAAGGAAATTTGGGGTTACTCAAAGCAGTTGAAAAATTTGACTATAGAAAAGGCTATAAATTTAGTACTTACGCTACATGGTGGATAAGACAGGCTATTACAAGAGCTATTGCAGATCAAGCAAGAACCATAAGAATCCCTGTACACATGGTAGAAACTATCAATAAATTGATAAGAGTCCAAAGGCAATTGCTGCAGGAATTAGGTCGTGAGCCCACTCCTGAAGAGTTGGCAAAAGAGATGGGGATGCCAGAAGAAAAAGTAAGAGAGATAATGAAAATAGCACAAGAACCTGTATCTTTAGAAACTCCTATTGGGGAAGAGGAAGACAGCCACTTAGGCGATTTTATACCCGATGAAGATGCACCAGCTCCAGCAGAAGCTGCTGCTTTTACAATGCTAAAAGAACAGTTGATGGATGTTCTTGATACCCTAACGCCAAGGGAAGAGAAAGTACTAAGACTTAGGTTTGGCCTAGATGACGGTCGAGCAAGAACTTTAGAGGAAGTAGGAAAAGAGTTTAATGTTACAAGAGAACGCATAAGGCAAATTGAAGCAAAGGCTTTGAGAAAATTGAGGCATCCCAGCAGGAGCAAAAAATTAAAAGATTTCCTTGATTGAATAAGCTTCTTGACAATAGGGCAAAAATCTGTATAATTATTATTGTATTCCTCAGTAGCTCAAGGGTAGAGCAACCGGCTGTTAACCGGTAGGTTGTAGGTTCGAATCCTA
The DNA here is from genome assembly GCF_000019065.1 of Thermoanaerobacter sp. X514. Classification (NCBI taxonomy): domain Bacteria; kingdom Bacillati; phylum Bacillota; class Clostridia; order Thermoanaerobacterales; family Thermoanaerobacteraceae; genus Thermoanaerobacter; species Thermoanaerobacter sp. X514. Next base: position 1,353,296 of record NC_010320.1, read on the forward strand.
CCTGAGGAGCCACTTTTTGGGCCTTTAGCTCAGCTGGCAGAGCGGTCGGCTCATAACCGATTGGTCCGGGGTTCAAATCCCTGAAGGCCCACCATTTAGAGAAAAAAAGCATTTAGCTTTAAATGCTTTTTTATTTTTTTTATACTAGGTGATTGCAAAATGAGATAAATATTAGAGTAAAAAAGTTACATTACAAGGAACAAAATAAAGAAATTACATTTTAAAGGCACACTCAAGACGGAAAAAGAGAAATGGAAGAAAGATACAAATTCAAAAAAGACAATACTTAACACACCTTTTTAATGTAAAAAGATGACAAACAAATCAAATCATAAGAACAAGTTATCAAGCCAAAAGTTTTTTCAAAGATAAAGGATGTTCAAAAGTACCAAGCTTTGCAGTAATAATTAAACCAATATGTTGAGTGATAGCCCCAAGAAAAACATCAGCTTTGATTGACCTGGTATTTATGAGTTTAAAGCTATCAACAGCGATAGAACTTTTTAAAAGAGAAATAGATTTTTCAATAATAGGGCGTTTTTCATAAAGTTTGGACCACTTTTTAGAGTTACGAGGGACAAAAGTATTTTTTCTAAAATCAATATCAAGGGTAGTATAGAATATTCTGCCACATTTAGAAGAGGTACAGGGGTTATCACATTGAAGGATATAAGTAGTTTTACCATTTAGTCTAACTTTTTTGGACATAGGGCAAAGCCATTTAATTCTGGTAGCTCTACCTTTTTCCCGAACGATGCCATCATAGGACATTTTAAGAGAAGGGTCACGGGGGCAGGTAGGGATACCATCAGAGTTAAAAGTAGGCTGAGGTAAGTTTTTAGAATTTCGAGGGTTAATAGGGATAATAGGGATTATGCCAAGCTTTGAGAACAAGTATTTATAATTATCAAAAGAATCAAACCCAGCGTCACCTAAGAAGTATCTATAAGAGAAATTAGGATGTAAATTAAAGAATTCCTTAAGAGAAGGGATTAAAGTTTTAGAATCGTACAAATCTTTAGACTCGGCAGCAGATTTAGCAGTATTGACATTTAAAGAATCATCGTCATAGAAACTAATATGCTGAATAATGCCTAAGCCATTAGTGAGGATGGTAGCTTTGATAGAGTAACAATAATGGCCATTAATATAAGAGAATTTAGCATCAGGATTAGAGTGAGCGAACTTAGGCATTTTAGAACAAGCATAAGAGTGGGCATCAAAATCAGGATTAGATTTAGAGAACTTTTTAATATTTCTATAAAGGGAATCAAAGAACTTAGGATTATTTTCTCTGACATAAGGTTCAAAGCCAGTAGTATCAGCGATGAGGATATTAGAAAGTGAAGGATTAATAGCCTGACAAATAGGCTCAGTTAAATTAACAAGATTATTGAAGAAATTCTCCAAATCTTTGAGGAAAATGGATTTAAATCTAGAGAATTGAGAAGGATGAGGGACTCTTTTAAAGCCACAAAGCTCTCTTAATTCTTTAGATAGTTTAAGAACATGTGCAAGGAGTTGAACAGTAGGGATAGAGAGAATTTTTTGGATAATCAAAGCAGTGAGCATAGATTCAAGAGAAAAATCTCTATGACGTCCAAAGTGGGAATAATAGTGGGCATAAAAAGAAGATGGAATAAGTTCAGATAAATCAACAAAGGAATCAAAGAGTTTAATAAACTTGGGTTTATCTTCTTCAAAGAAGGATTGAACATCATCGTAAATATCGGAGAGAGAAAGTTGTTTAGCTTTGATTTTCATAGGATTTCCTCCATTTCTTTTTGGGATTTGGTTCTCTATATAAATTCGACGAAAGTGGAGGAATTCCTTTGAAAATATATAGCAGAATCCCTTAATCCATAAGGATTTTGGGATTCTGCAAAGACCTAATTTTTTTATACTTTTAGGAGGATTACATGAAACTTACAGAACGATTAAGGAAAATTGCTGAATACATTCCTCATGGGTCAAAAGTTGCAGATATAGGTACTGACCATGGTTTTATTCCTGTTTACCTTATCAAAAGTAAAATAGCTACCTACGTTGTTGCTTCAGATTTAAATAAAGGTTCATTAAATAAAGCTGTAAAAGAAGTTCAAAAGCGAAATTTGCAATCTTTGATAGACACAAGGTTAGGGAATGGTCTTAATGTTTTATCGCCAGGGGAAGTAGACGTAGTTGTTATTGCAGGTATGGGAGGAATTTTAATTACAAAAATATTAGAAGAAGGAAAAGATATTGCAAAAACTATTAAGAAATTTATACTTCAACCTATGAAAGATTCTGCATATTTGAGGAAATACTTAATAGAAAATGGATATAAAATTTGTGATGAGGAATTAGTTAAAGAAAATCAAAAATATTATGAAATAATAGTAGCAGAACATGGTAGACAAAAAGTCAAAAATGACATATATTATGAAGTAGGGGAAAAACTCATACAAAAAAAGCATCCACTATTAGAAGAATTCTTGCAGTATAAAATCGACAAAATGAAGAAAATCATAAATAAACTTCCCAAGACCAATGAAAAGCGTAAGCAATTAGATGAAAAAGTAAAGAAATTCGAGGTGTTGATAAATGGGCTTAAAATGCCAAGTAATAGCTTCCATAATGGATAAGCTTGCGCCGCGTAAATTCGCTGAAGAATGGGATAACGTAGGATTATTGGTAGGAGATGGTTCTAAAGATGTCTCAAAAATTTTAGTAGCTTTGGATGCCACTTTTGAAGTAGTTAAAGAAGCAATTGACAAAAAAGTAGATATGATTGTAACTCATCATCCGTTAATTTTTAAGCCAATAAAAAATGTCAAAGCTGATAATCCAGTGGGCTCATTGTTAATACAACTTATTAAAAATGATATCTCGCTTTATGCAGCCCATACCTCTTTTGATATAGCTCCAAATGGGATGAATGATATTTTGTGTAACGTCTTAGGAATATATGATAGGGAAGTTTTGGATGTCACTTATTCCGAAGGATATAAAAAAATTGCAGTTTATGTGCCACAAGGGTATGAAGAGATTGTAAAAAATGCTATGTGCAATGCAGGAGCTGGTTTTATTGGAAATTATAGTAATTCTACTTTTCAGACCCAAGGCATTGGAACTTATAAGCCTTTAGAGGGGACGAATCCATTTATTGGTGAAATAGGGAAGATAGAAAAAGTGGAAGAAGTAAAAATAGAAACAGTAGTGCCTCAGAAATATTTAGAAAAAGTAATAAATGCAATGCTAAATGTTCATCCCTATGAAGAGGTTGCCTATGATGTATATCCTTTGGAAAATCTTAAAGAAGAATATGGGCTTGGAAGAATTGGAACTATTTCAGAAACAACTTTAAAAGAATTGGCACTACAAGTAAAAGCAAAACTTAAAATCAATAATTTAAGAGTGGTAGGAGACCCTAATAAAAAGATAAAAAAAGTGGCTGTGTGTGGTGGAAGCGGTGCAAGTCTTATTCACAAAGCTGTTTCTAGAGGAGCAGATGTGTTGATAACGGCAGATATTGGCTATCACGATGCTGTAGAAGCCCAGCACCTCGGATTATCTTTAATTGATGCGGGACATTTTGCTACAGAGAATATTGCAGTTAGGTTTATTGCAGAATATATAATTGATGAAACTCAGAAACAGGGCAACGAAATAGAAGTATTAGTTAGTGAAAGTCAAAAAGATCCTTTTATGTATCTATAATTATGTTGACAAAAACGGATATATATGATAATATATACTCGCCTGATATTAGAAAGATATATAAGAAATAACGTATGTGAGTAAGTCGGATGGCCGCGTGCGATTTTCGCACGAGGAAAGTCCGAGCTCCACAGGGCAGGGTGCCGGGTAATACCCGGTGGAGGCGACTCCAAGGAAAGTGCAACAGAGATATACCGCCTGGCACTCAACTTGCTGAGTGCTGGGTAAGGGTGGAAAGGTGAGGTAAGAGCTCACCAGGGACCAGGCGACTGGTCTGCTCTGCAAACCCCACCCGGAGCAAGGCGAATAGGAGGGAGTAGGTGGCCCGCCGTTTCCCTCGGGTTATGCCGCTGGAGGTGTCAGGCAACTGACCCCCTAGATAGATGGCCATCCTCGACAGAACTCGGCTTACAGACTTGCTCACATGTGTTTAAAAATACCATAATTTTGTGGTATTTTTTATTTTTTTTTATACAAAATTAAAAAAATGTTTGATCCATAAATTTTTGTTTGATTTAAAAGTTGTTTTTTGCTAATATTATATATGGGCAAAACTATTATAGAAGGAGAGATTTAAATGAGCATACATATTGGGGCTAAAGAAAACGAAATCGCTCAAACGGTGTTGTTGCCAGGAGATCCTTTAAGAGCTAAATATATAGCAGAAAATTTTCTTGAAGATGCAAAATGTTACAATGAAGTTAGAGGAATGTATGGTTTTACAGGATATTATAAAGGGAAAAGAGTGTCAGTTCAAGGAACAGGGATGGGAGTACCTTCCTTGTCTATTTATGTAAATGAGCTTATAAACAGTTACAACGTGAAAAATCTTATAAGGATAGGTACTTGTGGCTCTTTACAACCAGATATCAAGCTTAGAGATATAGTAATTGCCATGAGTTCTTCGACAGACTCTGCAATAAATAAAATTAGATTTAATGGTATGGATTATGCTCCTACAGCAAGTTTTAAATTATTAAAAAAAGCCTATGATAAAGCAATGGAGTTAGGGATACAACCTAAAGTAGGGAATATTCTTACAACCGATACTTTTTATAACGATGACCCAGACAGTTGGAAACTATGGGCGAAGTTTGGTGTTTTGGCAGTAGAAATGGAAACGGCAGGACTATATACTTTGGCTGCTAAGTACAATGTAGATGCTCTTACAATATTGACAGTGAGCGATAGCTTGGTTACCGGAGAAGCAACGACAGCTGAAGAAAGGCAAAAGACTTTTATGAACATGGTAAAAATTGCACTAGAAATAGCTGAATAATAATTTTTTAAAAGAGGATAACCTTGTTTATCCTCTTTTAAAATAATCGAAAAAGGAGCTGATAGTTGATGAAACCTTTAAAATTTAAGCCTATTTTTATGGAGAGAATATGGGGAGGTACTGCATTAAGAGATAAATTTGGATTTGATATTCACGAGGGTAAAAAAATTGGAGAATTGTGGACAATATCTGACAATAGAACAGCTGTCAGTGTAATTGAAGGTGGAGAATTTGACGGGCAAAAATTAAGTGATATAACTTACAAATTTTCTGAGGATATATATGGCAAGGGGGTAAATTATCAAAGATTTCCTTTGCTTATCAAAATAATTGATGCGCAAGACAAACTTTCTGTCCAAGTTCATCCAGATGATGAATATGCTTTTAAATACGAAAATGGCGATTCTGGAAAAACAGAGATGTGGTATATAATAGATGCAAAACCAGGGGCTAAACTTGTATGTGGTTTAAAGGAAGGAACTACAAAAGAAGAATTTAAAAGGCTATTGGAGGAAGAAAGATTAGAAGAATGTTTAAAAGAAATAGAAGTAAAACCAGGAGATGCTGTTTACATACCTTCAGGGATGGTGCATGCTATAGGTGAAGGAATACTTATTTGTGAAATTCAACAAAATTCAGACCTTACCTATAGAGTGTATGATTACAATAGAGTAGATGAATTCGGCAGGAAGAGAGAGTTACATATAGAAAAAGCATTAGATGTTATAGATTTTAATTTAAAAACAGATAAAATAATACCTGAATTTGAAGAAATACAAGGCGGACGCATATCTCACGTTGTTAAATCTCCATATTTTCAGGTAAGTATAATTGAAATAAATAAAGAAGTAGATATAGATACAAAGGGAAAATTTAACACTTTAACAGCTGTAGAAGGATATTGTAAAATTGCCTATACTGAAGGCACCACTGAATTAAAAGCAGGAGAGACTGTATTAATACCTGCTTCTATTCCGAGTTATACAATAGAGGGAAATTGCAAGGTGCTCAAAGCTTATATATAGAAAGCGTAAATATTGACAACCTTTTATTAAAATTGTATAATAAAAAAGCAAGGAGTGGGGTTATAGCTCAGCTGGTCAGAGCGCTACGTTGACATCGTAGAGGTCACAGGTTCGATCCCTGTTAACCCCACCAATAATATGAAGGCTTTCCGCATCTATTTAATGTCGGAATTTTTATTTTGGTGCCGTTTTGGTGCCCAAAAATTTTTCTATTTTTTGTATGGCTTCTTTTTTTATTTCAGGAGTTGTAGCTAAAAATTATCCTACAGTAACTGGACCGCTGGGGGATATATACCGGCCTTAGGAAAATGGAGAACTGTGCCGGGTTTTTTGTGGCCTGCGACCTGCTCTTTCTGAACGCAGAGCTCATAAAAGAATTGCTCAACGGCTTCGAGAGCTTCAATGTGGTGTGCTCCCGATACCGGGACTGCTGGAGCCTCTTCACGCCGTTTACAACAAAAACTGCATTGATGCCATCGAGGTCCTTCCATCGAGGTTATTATTGAAAAGAGTGGTCCCGTTCGGATCAGGGACCTTTTTGTTCTGGTCAGAACCCGCCTCAAATTTTTTGCATTAATACCAGTGAAGACTATGAAAGAGCGCTGTTGTTGGAAAAGGATTCGATTCCGGTAAACCGATTTTTAAGGAGGGTTCACTCGTGACCTTACTGGAACTTGCCATAATACTGGGAATATCCAGGATCGGCGGTTATCTGGCGGCAAGGTTCAACCAGATGAACGTACTGGGCCAGATCATCGCCGGCCTTCTCATAGGACCTTCGGTCTTCGGCTTGGTCCACTCCGATTATGTGCTGGAGTTCATGGCCGAAATAGGTGTGGTCCTGCTAATGTTCCTGGCAGGCCTCGAGACCGACACGTCGGAACTTATAGCGTCAGGATTTTCGTCTACGGCCATCGCCGCCGGAGGGGTTATAGTGCCCTTCGCTGCAGGTGCTTGGGGCGGACTGGCTGCGGGTGTTACCCTGCCCGAGGCCCTGTTCCTGGGGACCATGTTGACAGCCACCTCTGTCAGTATAACAGTGCAGGCACTGAGGGAAATGGGAAAGCTGAATTCAAAAGAGGGTATTGCCATTATGGCTGCTGCGGTAATCGACGACGTGATAGGTATAATCGTCCTCACCTTTGTGACCGGCTATATCTCCGGTGGAACCAGGATCCTGCCGCTGATGGAGAAAATAGGAGTATTTGCGGTCGCAGTGGTAGTTATTACAGTCGTGCTTCGGAGATACGGTGAACGCATAATGGAATTAATGAGACCGGGAACCAGGATCATAACCTTCGCCTTGGTACTATGCTTTAGCGTGGCTTACTTCGCCGAAAAGGCGGACATTGCCGCCATCACCGGTGCTTACATAGCGGGCTTGATTCTTTCAAACTACAGTACAAAAGAAAAAATTGTCCGCGGCATAGAAGAAATAGCCTACCTTTTCTTCACGCCCATATTTTTCATCAGCATCGGACTGAAGACTGATGTAAGGGCTGTGCTAGGCGATATCGGCTTCAGTCTTATCATAATAGCCATTGCTGTGCTCGGCAAGATCATCGGCTGCGGGCTGACGGCAAGGCTCGTGGGATTCAACTGGAGTGAGGGCTTTACAGTAGGCGCGGGCATGGTGCCCAGGGGAGAAGTGGCCCTGATCATCGCCAACCTGGGCTTGAAAAAGGGTATTGTTTCCCAGAGGATTTTCGCTGTTTCGGTGCTGATGGTTCTTGTAACTACTCTTATTGCCCCGCCGCTTTTAAAGCTGTTTTTCCATAGGGCAGAAAATACAGAAAACGGGGAGTGAAGGCAATGTACCTGATCGTTATCATCCTTAACCGGCCAGAACTTTTAAAAAAGCTCCTGACGGTAATGAAAAGGAACGGGGCCAAGGGGGCCACGGTGCTGGACTCCATGGGTCAGGGCGTTATTATGAAAAGTTTTGAAGAAGACAGGTCAATGATCGCCAGCATTAAAAAATTGAAAGAAGAGGGACTTTTCGTGAATAAGACCATCCTTTCGGTTATAGAAGACAAGCAAAAGCTCCAGAACATAGCCGATGCCGTAGAAAGAGAGATAGGTAGTTTCGCCGAAGACAGCGAAATGGGTATAATGTTTTCTGTGCCCCTCAACATGGTTAGGGGCGGTAAGCTCGGCCGTTACGATGGGCCATTCGAATAAGAAAAGACTCTTAGAGTTGTGCTCATGAAAGGAACAGGATCAGTAAGGACCGTAGCCTGCACAGTAGCTATAAAAGCAAGAGACTTTAAATTGCATATAAAAAGGTTTGCAACAAAATAAGAGGTGCAAAAATTGCACCTCTTATTTTGTATATTCTTCAATGTATTTTTTAATTTCATCTTTTGTTGCAACTCTGCCTGCAACTTTGACTTCTTCATTAATCACGAGAGCAGGTGTAATCATTACGTATTCTATAATTTTATTTAAATCCTGAACTTTTTCGACTTCTGCTTCAATTCCTAGTTCTTGTAATGTAGCTTTTGTATTTTCCTCCAAAGCTTTGCACTTTGCGCATCCCATTCCAAGAATTTTAATATCCATTGTATTTTCCTCCTTTAATTTCATTTATTTGCTTTATTTTCATATAAACATTTTAATTTTATCATAAATTTTTAAAAGAAAATCATTTAATCTAAAATAGTTTTAAAAAAAATTTCCAAAAACAAATCCAATAAAAGTCGACATTATAATTACTAAACTTACATAGGTAACAGTCTTTTTTGGTCCGAGGACGCTATTAATTACAAGCATGCTGGGGAGACTCAAAGCAGGTCCTGAGAGCAAAAGTGCGAGGGCAGGACCTTGCCCCATACCGTAACCCAAAAGGCCCTGAATTATGGGAACTTCTGTAAGAGTAGAAAAATACATAAAAGCACCTATTATTGAAGCAATGAAGTTTGAAAGTAATGAGTTTCCACCGACAAGAGCTTCAACATACCTTGAGGGGAGTATTCCCGCATCATACCCAGGCCTTCCCATTAAAAATCCTGCTATCGCAACACCTGCAAAAAGAAGGGGAAGTATCTGTTTGGCAAGACTCCAAGTAGCTTCAATCCATGAGGTAATTTCTTCTTTTTTGAACCATTTAACAAGGATTATTGTAAGGATCACAAGGAAAAATACTGTCAAGTACCATTTTACGTTATATACAGTACTGAAAAATCCTACAGGCTGTGCGGGTTTACCCCATGCTGCAAAAATTAATATAAATACAAGGCTTGCAAAAAACAAAAAATCCTGCAATAGGCTTCTTCCTTCATTTTTTGTTGAAACTTGATAGATTTTTGACAACCTTGCCACATCTTCTTTTTTAAATATTATTTCCATGATTAAGCCAATAACAATTGAAAATAACACTGCCCCAACTGCCCTTGCTATTCCCAATTTGTATCCCAAAATTCTTGCTGTCATTATTATTGCAAGGACGTTTATTGCAGGTCCCGAATACAAAAACGCTATTGCGGGACCAAGACCAGCTCCTCTTTTATAAATTCCCGTGAAAAGTGGCAAAATCGTGCACGAGCAAACAGCAAGAATTGTTCCGGATACTGAGGCGACCGCGTAGGAAAGCCATTTTTTTGCCCCACCGCCGAAATATTTCATAACCGCCTGCTGGGAAATAAAGTTTGAAATTGCACCTGCTATGAAAAGAGCAGGTATTAAGCAGGTTAATACATGATGCCTTGCATAATCTTGAAGCATGTAAAGGGATTCTATGACAGCCCCTTTAAAGTGCATGCTCTCTAAAGGCATATAGTAAACAAAAAAGAAAACACCTGCAATGACTAGAATTTTTTTAATTTCTTCCTTCATTTGTGGCCTCCTTTTTGATAAATTTTAATATTAACAAAATTATTCAACTTTCTACTTACTGGAGTCAATAAAGGAAACCTTAGTTACAAGATCACACTTTATGGTTTTGTCAATACAGATAAAATAATCTTTCATACAAGGGAATCTTACTTTGTAAAATACTGAAAGACCTTCTTTTTTGCTTTCTAAAATGCCAGCTTTTTTTAATATATTTAAATGTTTTGATATTGTTGATTGATCTACACCTATTTTATTTACAATTTCGCATACGCAAATCTCCTTTTCATTTAAAATTACGTCTAAAATTTTCAGCCTTGTCGGATGAGAAAGGGCCTTAAAAAATTCTGCGCGGAGTTCATAGATGTTTTCTGCCATGGGATTCACCTCCTATATTTCCTATATTAGCATATAGGAAATATTAGGTCAACAAAAAATTTTCAAAAACCCAATAAGACAAAAGTTGGCTCATTAATAATTAAATACAACAAGAAAAAAAGGGAGTTAAAACAAAAAAACCAGTACGATATTGATATTGATACCAAATCAAATACATGGAAGATTGTTGTGGAGGTGCTTATTAAAAATAGTACAATCCAGATTCTGACAAAGTTTATCTATTTATTGAAATTTTAGGAGGTCCGAATCAGGAATATTAAAAGCCGCCACGACAAAGTGAAAAGGCAGATGCAAAAAGTATCTGCCTTTTTGTATGTGCGCCCGGCATGGGCGATAACTAGGCGGTGAAAGTCCGCTGTGGGCTTGGTAGTGGGAACCACTAGCCAAGAGCAAGGGTGTCCATCGTGAGGTGGAATCTGAAGGAAGCTTAAGGCAAAATCTCGGTCTGATGAACAAGAACCAGATAAGAGGCTGAATTGGGATGGATGAGTTTGCGTAACAAAACGAAGTCCAACACTACCCGAATCCCATACAGTAAATCTGGCAGATATATGAGATGAAAGTTATCGTTCTTACCCGGGGAGGTCTCAAGGATAAGTCACTAAAGTGAACTCTGAAGTGACAACCCATACAGTGATGTATGGTTGAACCTTGAGAAGTCAGCAGAGGTCATAGTACTTATCTAGTCATGAATAGATAAGGAAGGGCCGAACGTTAGGAGGTTTTGGAAATCTTATGGACTCGAAAGATATGCAGAGACTGCAGACAACTCAACAAAGAGGCTATCCGTTGAATAGAGAAATGGAATTTCAAAAGACAACGGAAGTGCATAGTATATCATCGGCGTCAAAAGATAGAAGAAACGATGTACAAAGATATACCAGCAAGATGCTTGAAATGATAGTAGAACGAGGAAACATGAGAGCAGCATACAAGCGCGTTGTTGCAAATAAAGGAAGCCATGGAGTCGATGGGATGGAAGTAGATGAACTTCTACCGTATCTCAAAGAAAACTGGCCAACCATAAAACAACAACTGCTGGAGGGGAAATACAAACCACAACCAGTGCGAAGAGTAGAAATTCCCAAACCAGATGGAGGAGTAAGACTACTAGGAATACCTACAGCACTAGATAGGTTAATACAACAAGCAATAGCCCAAATACTAAATAGAGTCTACAACCATACATTTTCTGATAGCAGTTATGGATTCAGACCAGGACGCAGTGCAAAAGACGCAATAAAAGCCGCAGAAGCATATATAAATGAAGGATATACATGGGTTGTAGATATGGACTTAGAAAAGTTCTTTGACAGAGTAAACCACGACATAATAATGTCCAAACTAGAAAAGCGGATAGGAGACAAAAGAGTACTAAAGTTAATAAGAAGATACTTAGAATCAGGAGTAATGATAAACGGAGTCAAAGTATCAACAGAAGAAGGGACACCCCAAGGAGGGCCATTAAGTCCCCTATTAGCAAACATAATGTTGGACGAACTAGACAAAGAACTTGAAAAGAGAGGACACAAATTCTGTCGGTACGCAGATGACTGCAACATATATGTAAAAAGCAGGTCTGCAGGAAACAGAGTAATGAAGAGCATAAAGAAATTCATAGAAAGCAAATGTCATTTCTCAAATTAATTTAGCCCAAAACCGATAAAATTTTTCAGATTAAATAATCTTGTGATAAAATTAATGCTAAAGGAATTTGATAAATTTTTTTCAGATTCCTTTAGCATTAATTTTAATTGGAGAGGTTACTTATGCAAATAGTTTTCCATGTTGATAACATTGAAGAGTATTTACGAAAGGGCAAAGATTACAATTTCCCTGCCCCGCCAGATAGATGTCCTTATCCCGATTGCAAGTGTAGAGTAAAACTAAAAAAGCACGGGTTTTATTACCGTTACTATTTAGACGGATCCAACTGTATAAAAATAGCCATAAGAAGATATATATGTCCTGTGTACAAAAGAACTCTTTCCTACCTTCCTGATTTCTGTCTCCCCCATTTTCAGTATTCTTTCAATATGATTGTAAAGTCTTTAAAAGAGACACTTCTCAGAGAAAAAACTCTCAGTTCTTTCATAAGTGACTTAAAAAGAAACTTTCCCACCATACTATTTTCAAGACAGCATATATATTTTTACACCAAAAGGATAATGAATAATTTAAGTTTTATCATATACGGATTAAGGCAAATAGACCCTTACATAAAGTTATCTGAGACTGACTCACAAAGAGAGAGGGCCAGAGAGATTTTGGACATAATAAGCATTGTACCACTCTTTTCCCAACGGTTTTATGCTCATTGCCAAAAATCATTTCTGGCCTCTCTCACATAATTTTAGCATTAAATCCGAAAGATTTAAATAAAAATTTTGATTTTTTCTTAGCAACATAACTTTTTCCTTTAATGTCCCCCAGGTATGAGCTAAAATTACGATTAAGAAATCAAAAAAGTGAAGGGGGAACATATAAATGCTTGATGAAAAAGCGAGAGAAGCTATAGCATTAAAGAGATTTTCACTGATAAGTCCGGTGCTAAACGGACAGGTAAAAAATCAGAAAGAATATTTTGATGCTCTTTCCGATAAACCTATTGAGATACCTTATCTTGGAATGAGAAGATATACTCCCAAGACACTTAGAGGGTGACTATATCAGTATTTAAGAGGCGGTATAGAAGCGTTAAAGCCGGGTTATCGAAGCGACAGAGGCAAATACAGAAAGATAGACTTTGAACTTTCAGAGAGAATAAAGCAAAAGAAGCTTGAACATCCTGAAATGCCCAACAAACTTCTTTATGAGACATTGATAGGAGAGGGAGTAATATCACCGGATAAAGTATCCCTTTCGACATTCTATAGGTTTTTGAAAAACATTCCTGTAAAATCTTTAGATAAAGAAAAAGAGGGTAAAACAAAGAGATTTTCCCATGAATCCATCAATGAACTGTGGCAGACTGATGTCATGTATGGGCCATATATTAAAGAAGGTAAAACAAAGAGACAAACGTACCTTATTGCATATATAGATGATGCTTCCAGGCTGTGTACCTATGCTCGCTTTTACTATACCCAGAATTTTTTAGCTTTAAGAGACTCATTTAAAGAAGCAGTGCTAAGAAGGGGAATACCCAAAATGCTCTACACTGACAATGGAAAGATATATAGAAGCACTCAATTTGAATATATATGTGCATCATTAGGTACATCTCTTATTCATGCTGAGCCCTTTTCACCTCATTCAAAAGGGAAAATAGAAAGATTCTTTCATACGGTGAGAATGAGATTTTTAAGCACAATAGATCCTACATCCATAAAGAGTATAGATGAGCTCAATATGATGTTTTTTAAATGGCTGGAGGATGATTACAACCGAAAAGAACATAGCAGTATTGGCATGAGTCCTTTAGATTTTTTCATGTCTCAAATATCAAGGGTAAATATGTGTGGTGACATAGATATGTTGAATGAATGTTTTCTCATAAGAGTAAATCGTAAAGTAAACAAAGATGCCACACTTAAAGTGGAAAATATACTTTACGAAACAGAAGAAAAGTTTAAAGGTATGCGCTTAGAAGTCAGATATGACCCGCAGTGGCTTAAGGATAATACACCCCTTTTACTTTTTCATGAAGGCAAAAAAGTAGGGGAAGCGTATAAGGTAAATTTTCATGATAATGCTAAAATTCCTGTAGAATATATCGAAGACAGAAAGGTTGTAAGCGAAAATGAAGATACTGTGGATTTTGCGGCAAAACCTAATTCCCCAGTAATATCCTTTAATGATATCATTGATTAAAAAAAGAGGTGTTTACAATGTTTACCCAATATTTTGGAATGAAATTTAATCCATTTTCTAAAGAGATAAGTGTAAACGACCTTTACATAAGTGAAGACATTGCTGAATTAAATGCCAGGCTAAAATATTTACAAGAAACAAGGGGTATAGGACTTGTCGTTGGGGAGGCCGGTTCAGGCAAATCTACCGCATTAAGAAAATATGCTGAAAGCCTCAATCGTTCTACATTTAAACCATGTTACTTTGCCCTTTCTACACTCACAGTGAGAGAATTCTATCAAGCATTGGCTATGATTTTAGGCGAAACCCCCTCATACAAAAAAGTAACGCTCTTTCACCAGATACAAAGAGCGATAACAGAACTTTACTATAGCCAGAAGATAACTCCTGTCATAATATTAGATGAAATACAACTGGTTTCTAATGATGTTCTTGAAGATTTGAGAATAATATTTAACTTTAATATGGATTCTCAAAACCCGTATATACTGATACTTTCAGGACAACCACACATAAGAAACAAACTAGCCTTGAATGTAAACAGTGCACTAAGGCAAAGAATTTCTATAAAGTATGTAATGCAAGGGCTAAAAAAAGAAGAAATTCAAGATTATATAAAAACAAGAATGAAAATAGCTGGAGTGATGGATGATATATTTACACCATCGGCATATGAAGCAATATATTCTCTAACAAAAGGGCTGCCAAGGATAATAAATAACCTGGTAACGGCTTCTCTTCTCTATGCGTATTCTAAAAGGCTAAGAGAAATAGATGAAGAAGTAATATACCAGGCACAAAATGAAATCAGTTTATGAGAGTAGTAGCTTTCGCTACTCTCATTTTTTATTATACTTCAATTAACCCAAATTGCCAATAACAGATATTAACATATTTTGGCGGTTATGCTCTTAAAAAGTGAAAAAAATTTTTAATCAGGCTGTGATAATTTGAGAAAAAATACTTTTATGCACTTAAAAAATGCCATTATAATTTGAAAATCTTTGGAGATTTAATTTGAGAATTGACAGTTAATATTGCTATGTTTGGATTGATATTAGGGTGGATTGGCATAATGGGAGAGTATATAGGAAGGATTATGGATGAAAGTAGGGGCAGGCCCCTATATATAATTGAAAGTATATTAAATTACAAGGAGATACCAGAGGAATATGGAAAGAATATCTGAACTGATAGATTACATTTATAATGGAAAATTAAAACATATAAGCCGCTTTGGAACAGTAGGAATAACCAATACTTTAATAGATTTTTTCGTGTTTACCGTATTCTACAAAATAATTGGAGTGAATTACGTTTTTAGTCAAGCTATAGGATATAGTTGTGGAGTGATAAACAGCTTTGTATTAAATAGAAAGTGGACTTTTGAAGTAAAAAATGCTAATAGTAAGATATTTTGGGAATTTGTAAAGTTTCTAGTATCGAATTTAATTTCTCTTGTGATTACAATGTTAACTATTGATTATTTAGTCAAAAATCTGCAATTAAATGTGTATATATCTAAAATAATTGTTACCCTTATAGCCCAAGTGATAAACTTTCTTTTATATAAGTTATGGGTATTTAGTTAGGAGGAATTACTGGTGAGGAAGATAAAAATTTCGAAGGAGATGTGTACATTATTACTAATTTTAACTTTGTCGACAGTATTAAATTTTACTAATTTAAGTATAGAAGGATATGGAAACAAGTATTATGCTGCTGCTGTAAAAAGCATGACCATGAGCTTAAAAAATTTTTTCTTTGTGTCTTTTGATCCGGCTGGGTTTGTATCAGTTGACAAACCGCCGTTAGGTTTTTGGATTCAGGCAATTTCTGCCAAAATATTTGGTTTCAGGGGATGGAGCTTAATTTTTCCTCAAGCCTTTGCCGGGGTTATTTCAGTAGCCTTGATATATGTTATCGTAAAAAAAAGTTTTGGCGGCACAGCA
Source organism: Thermoanaerobacter sp. X514 (assembly GCF_000019065.1). NCBI lineage: Bacteria > Bacillati > Bacillota > Clostridia > Thermoanaerobacterales > Thermoanaerobacteraceae > Thermoanaerobacter > Thermoanaerobacter sp. X514. Next base: position 1,369,294 of record NC_010320.1, read on the forward strand.
GGGCTCATTGCGGCTTTATCCCTCGCAGTAACGCCTGTTTTTGTAGCAGATAGCAGAAATAATACGATAGATAACTTGCTTGTTTTAACCTTGCTTTTAGCTTCTTTGTTTTTGCTTAAAGCCGCGGAAAAAGGTAAGTTGAGATATCTTCTTTTAAGCTTTGCCTTAGTCGGCATTGGCTTTAATATAAAAATGTTGCAGGCATATATGATCATTCCAGCTTTGTATTTTACGTATATTATTTCTTCTGCAGTACCTATTAAAAAAAGGATGTCCCAGTTGGCTATTGCTACAGTCGTTTTACTTTTAATTTCTTTGTCGTGGGCGATAATTGTGGACCTAGTACCTAAAGAGGATAGACCTTACGTAGGAAGCAGCACCAACAATACAGTAATGGAACTCATAATAGGCCATAACGGCCTTGAAAGGCTAGGAATTGGAAATAGCGGTTTTCCAAGCGGTGCGAACCGCATAAGAATTTCTGATAGGCAGGGTCAGCCTCCAATTAATGATAGAGATAGCAATTTTGCTCCTATTCCTCAAATACCAAACCAATATGGGCAAGATATGTTTGGCAAACAATTTGACGGATACAATCCGCCGCAGAATAATTTCGGCCTGGATGGTCAAAACAACATGATGCCACCAGCCAATAAGGGAAGAAATATACAGCAACGTGCAGGAGGAATGGGCGGAACTTTTGGAGGCCAAGAAAAAGCTAGCATAACCAGGCTATTTTCCAACAATAGCCTTTCTGATCAGATAATATGGCTATTCCCTATTGCAATATTTGGATTTATATCAGCCTCTATAAACACAAAATTAAAAAGGCCTTTTGATAATAAAGAAAAATTATCATTGATATTTTGGATTTCATGGCTATTGCCGGTTTTCCTGTATTTTAGCTATTCAACAGGTTTATTCCATCCATATTATTTAACCATGCTTGCACCACCAATTGTAGCACTTGTTGGCATTGGTCTTGTGTCAATGTGGCAATCTTATAAAACAGGTGGATGGACTTCATGGATTTTACCTGTTGCCCTCATTATAAACGGCTTAGTTCAGATTTTAATATTGTCGTATCATTATAATATGTCGAATATTCCTAAGATAATAATGATAGTATTGTCTGTTTTATGCTTTGCCTCAGCAGCTATACTTATTATTTTAAATTTAGTAAAAAGTAAAAACATGAAGCTAAGGAAGGTGCTGGTTGTTGCTGCTTTTGCAGGCCTTTTAGTAGCTCCTACAATTTGGTCAGCGACTACCATATTTTATCCAATGTCAGGGACTTTCCCATCAGCCGGTTTAGACCTTGCCTACAATAGAGAGGGTAGAAATCTTGACTCTACTACTGTTGATAATTCTAATGAGAAATTAATAAGTTTCTTACAAAAGAACAAAGGAAATGCAAAATATTTGCTTGTTGTTGCTTCAGCGCAGGATGCAGAAGACATAATAATTAAAACTGGTGAACCTGTAATGGCACTGGGAGGCTTTTCTGGTACTGACAATATACTGACTTTAGACCAATTTAAGCAGTTAGTCAAAAAAGGTGAAGTAAGATATGTACTAGTAAATGGAAGAGGAAATGGTTCAAACAGTGAAATAATGAATTGGGTTCAACAAAATGGCAAGGTTGTTTCGAAAAGTGAGTGGAGTGATACCAATACGACGTATAATCAGCAAAATCAAGTAGAAAATAATGTAAATTCAAATTTAGGCAATCCTAATATTGGCGGTTTTAATGATAGAAGTTTTGGGCAACTGTACGATCTAAAGGGGGTTAACATTAACGATTGATATATTCTGAAATGGCTATAATAATGTAGCCATTTCAGACTGCAGACAAAGCCCAAGGAATTCCGTATAATAAAAGGGATTCCTTGATTTAATGAAACAATTCCAACGCCAACGGCTTCCAGAAAAAATAAAAGTTCCTGAAAGTGCTTTTTATGTGATATAATATGAAGAAAAGATTTAATAGGAGGAGCACTTAAAAAGTGACAAGAGTAGATTTATCTCTTAAAAGAAATGGTCATAAAAAAGCTGTGGCTTTTTACACTTTAGGCTGTAAGGTAAATCAATATGAGACAGAAGTCATGGCTGAGCTTTTTAAAAAAGCTGGTTATGAAGTAGTTGATTTTGACGAAAAAGCGGATGTTTATGTAATAAACACTTGTACTGTAACAAATAGAAGTGATATGAAGTCAAGGCAGGAGATACGAAAAGCTAGAAAGAAAAATCCTGATGCGCTGGTAGTAGCTGTTGGCTGCTATGTGCAAGTAAGTCCAGAGGAAGCTTTTTCTCTTCCGGAAGTGGACATAGCGATTGGTACGAAAAATAAGGACAAAATAGTGGAATTAGTAGAGGAATTTACACAAAAAAATCAAAAGTTGAGTGTGGTAAATAATATAATGACTCAAAAGGAATATGAGGAATTTGGAGTAACAGCTTATACAGAAAGGACAAGGGCATATATAAAGATTCAAGACGGCTGCAATCAATACTGTACTTACTGCATAATCCCTTACGCCAGGGGACCTGTGAGAAGTAGAGACCCCAAAAAAGTACTAGATGAAGTAAAAAGGTTTGCTGATTCAGGGTATAAAGAAATTGTTCTCACAGGTATACACATAGCTTCCTATGGCAAAGATTTAAAAAATATTGGGCTTTTGGACATTATAAAGATGATTCATGAAATAGATGGCATAAAAAGGATAAGACTTAGTTCTATTGAGCCTACTTTTTTAACTGAAGAGTTTGTGAAAGAAATAGCTAACTTGCCTAAGATGTGCAGGCATTATCATGTATCCCTTCAAAGTGGATGTGATGAAACCTTAAAAAGAATGGGAAGAAGATATACTACAAAGGAGTACAAAAGTGTAATTGATAGGTTAAGAGAATACATCAAGGATGTGGCGATAACTACAGATGTTATGGTGGGATTTCCTGGTGAAACGGAAGAGGAGTTTCTCAAGACTTACAAATTTGTGGAAGAGATTTGTTTTAGCAAAATGCATGTTTTTAAATATTCAAGGAGAAAAGGTACAAGAGCATACAACTTTCCAAATCAAGTTGCAAATCATATAAAAGAAGATAGGAGTAAAAAGCTCATAGAATTGTCTAATAGGTGTGAATATAAATTTATGGAGAGTTTTATAGGGAAAACTTTGGAAGTCCTCTTTGAACAACCAGTAAAGAATATGGAGGGTTATGTAGAAGGCTTGACTGATAATTATTTAAGTATAGCTGTTAAAGGGGATATAAAGTTACTTAGAAATGAGATTTTTCCAGTGAAAATAAAAGAAATAAAAGATAATTTCTTAATTGGAGAAATTGAAGGAATTTAACCTGATGTGTAGAATATAAAAAGAGGAGGTGAAAGGATGTCAGATTGCATTTTTTGTAAAATTATAAATAAAGAAGTACCTTCCAATATAGTCTATGAAGATGATTTAGTAGTAGCATTTAGAGATATTAACCCCCAAGCACCTGTGCATATCCTCATTGTGCCAAAAGAACATATACCGACATTGTTAGATTTAAATGAGGATAACAAACATATAGTATCTCATGCTTATATGGTGGCAAAAGAATTGGCAAAAAAAGAGGGCATTGACGAAAAAGGTTATAGAATTGTATCAAACTGTGGAAATGACGGGGGACAAACGGTATATCACATACATTTTCATCTTTTAGGGGGTAGATTTATGACTTGGCCACCAGGTTAATCATTGACACATTATGGTTTTAGGAGTATAATAAAATGAGAATTTTCAGCAAGACATCGCAGCAGAATACGCAGCTTAGCTTGAGCAGTTTATCTGGAGGGAGGGAGAGTAGTGGCTGAAGTAAGAGTCGGCGAAAACGAATCATTGGACAATGCTCTGAGAAGATTTAGGCGCCAATGTTCCAAAGCAGGCGTTTTATCAGAGGTTCGCAAAAGAGAGCATTACGAAAGTCCCAGTGTAAAACGTAAGAAAAAATCCGAAGCAGCAAGAAAAAGAAAATATAAATATAATAAATAAAGGAAGTGCTTGCCATGCCCCTAAAAGAGCGAATATACAAAGATATGGTAGAAGCTATGAAAAACAAAGATAATTTCAAAAAGAATATTTTAAGTATGGTAAGAGCAGCTATTCTCCAAGTTGAAAAAGATACTCAAAAAGAATTAGACGATGAAGGGGTCATCAATGTAATTTCTAAGGAGATAAAGCAAAGAAAAGAAGTGTTGCCGGATTACGAGAAAAGTGGAAGGCAAGACTTAGTGGATAAAGCCAAAAAAGAAATTGAGATTATGCTTTCTTATTTACCGAAGCAGCTATCCGAAGAGGAAATAGAGGAAATAGTAAAAAAAGCTATCGAAGAAACTGGTGCTAAAACTAAAAGCGATATAGGAAAAGTGATGGGAAAGGTAATGCCAATCGTAAAAGGGAGAGCAGATGGCAACCTTGTTAAAGACATGGTAAACAAGTATCTACAGTAAACAAAGGACTTGATGCCATTAGGTATCAAGTCTTTTCTTCTTCAAATAATTTTTTGATTTCATTGTAATTATTGGAATAAGCAAGAGCTGCCATGAGTTTTATGCGAGCTTTTTGCCCTGAGAGATTACCTCCAAAGATTACCCCTAAGGACTCAAGATGCTTTCCGCCACCTTTATAACCGTAAGAGGCATCAACTCTTCCCATAGGACATCTTGAAACTAACACTACAATTACTCCCTTTGATATAGCATATTCTATGCCCTCAGCCAATTTTGGAGGTACATTTCCCCTTCCTGTTCCTTCTATTACTATTCCTTTTTCTCCGCTATCAACAAGGAATCTGATAATTTTATCCTCCATACCAAAGGCGACTTTTAGAAGACTGACTCTTGGCTCTAAATGGTCTACTGGTATATAATTTCTTGTCTCAATGTTCCTATAAAAATACGCTTTGTTATTATCTACAACACCTATTGGACCTGTTTCAAGGCTTTTAAAAGTGTCAATACTTGAAGTATGAGTTTTTGTGACATCTCGTGCTGCATGTATTTCGTTATTGAAAACTACTAACACTCCTTTATTTTTGGCTTTTTCTGAGGAAGCAGTAATTACAGAAGCAATTAAGTTATTGGGACCGTCGTATCCAACTTCAGAAGAATTTTTCATGGCTCCAGTCAAGACTATTGGCTTTTCAGAATTTATAGTTAAGTCTAAAAAATATGCTGTTTCCTCTAATGTATCTGTACCGTGAGTAATGACGACTCCTTTTACTTGTTGTTTGATTACGTTTTCAACTTCTCGTCTTAAATTTACCAATAGCTCAGGAGTAAGGTGAGGGCTTGGGGAATTACCAAATTGGATTATTTCAATTTGGGCAATTTCTTTTATGTTGGGAACCATTTTTAGTATGTCTTTTCCTGATAAAGAGGGTATAGCAGCATTTAAATTAGGGTCATTTTTCATGGATATAGTTCCACCCGTAAAAATTATTACTATTTTCTCCAAGGCAAATCCCCCCAAAAAATAATTTACAGTAATAGAAATATTTATTTTCTTACTTTCATTATAATACATTTTCTAATTACTCAAAAGGTCTATTACCTATAAAAAAGCAAGAGAATTTTTTTAATTTCTTCCTCATAAAATTTTAAAAGAAGGGAGGTTACTGTATGAAAGATGGGACAAAAAACGAACTTGTAAATGCAATAGACTTTCCAAAAGAGGTACTGTTGAATCTCCCTAAAATAACTTTGATAGGGAAAACCCATGTTACTATAGAAAACCACAAGGGAATTATTGAGTATATTCCTGAAAGGATTAGGGTAAATACAACAATTGGAGTTGTTAGAATATTAGGTAAAAATATGATTGTGAATTCTATAATGACAGAGATTATAACGATTAGTGGCGAAATAATGAATATAGAAATAATGGTATAGGAGGAGTATTTTTGGTTGCAATAAAATTATGGAATTTTTTAAAAGGATATGTTATTATTAAGATTGAAGGTTTGTCAATTGAAAAATTTTTAAATCTCATAATGGTAAATGATGTCTATATTTGGGATATTGAGCGTAAGAATTATACTACTATAGTTGCAAAAGTGAGTTTAAAGGGTTTTAAAGAAATAGTATCTTTTGCGAAAAAAACTAATTGTCGTGTTTCAGTGATTTCTAAAAAAGGATTGCCTTTTGTGATTTCTCGATTAAAAAGAAGGAAATTGTTGGTTTTAGGGGCAATAGTTTCTCTTATACTTATTTATGCATTTTCTACTTTTATATGGGAAATTAATATAGAGACCGTCAACAATGTAAATGAAAAAGTAGTTTTAGAAAAGCTTTCATACTTAGGATTAAAGCCAGGAGTTTCTAAATTTGCTATAGATGTTAATAAAATAGAGACAGAATTTTTATTACAAAATAATGATATATCGTGGATAGGAATAAATATAAAGGGTACTAATGCTTTTGTAAAAGTTGTAGGTAAAACAAAACCTCAAGAGGTATTGTCAAAAGATGAACCATGCAATATAATAGCTAAAAAAGATGGTATAATTTATAAGATGACGGTTTTAGAAGGGGAAGCGGTAAAAAAAGTTGGAGATACAGTAAAAGCGGGAGATATAATTGTTACAGGGATAATTGAAAAGCCAGGACTAGAGACAAGATTTGTACATGCTGATGGCCAAATTATTGGGAGGACATGGTATGAAGTTTATGCTGACGCCGAACTCAAAAAAGAAGTCTTTGAGAGGACAAACAACAAAATAACTGTTACAAAAATAATCTTTGGTAACAATACTATAACTATATCCCCTAAAAAAGTAGACTTTAAGAATTTTGAAAAAGAGGAAAAAGAGATAATATCAAAAAACTTTCCAGTTAGAATAATAAAAGAAGTATACTATGAAACCAAACCTAAAACTATTGTTTTATCTAAAGAGGAAGCAAAAAATATTGCTTTTGAAAAAGCACTAAAGGAGTTGGAGAAGGTTTTAGGCCCTCAAAGTAAGATAGTAAATAAAAAAGAAAGTTATGTGATTATACAAGATAAAATATTAAGAGCCAATATTACTGCAGAGGTTTTAGAGGAAATAGGAATGAAAGAAAAAATTTCTTATATAGGAGGGGAACATTGATTAAGGAGTTAGCTATTAATATTGAGGATATGGAGCAAGCTGCCAATTTGTTTGGCAACTTTGATGAAAATATTAAGTTAATAGAAGAGGGATTAGATGTCAAGATAGTGTTAAGAGGAGGAACTATTAAGATAACGGGGGAAGAAAAAAACGTGGAATCTGCTGATAAACTTTTTAACAAATTGATGGGAATGATTGAAAAGGGAGATGTGATTACTACTCAAAATGTTTTGTATACTATGAATATGATTGAGGCAGGAGAAGAAGAAAAACTAAAGTCTTTAATGTCTGATATTGTTTGTATAACAGCTAGAGGCAAACAGATAAGGTGCAAAACTTATGGGCAAATGAGGTATGTAGAAGCTATAAGAAAAAATCAGATTGTATTTGGAATAGGACCTGCCGGTACGGGCAAGACCTATTTGGCTATGGCAATGGCTATTACCGCAATGAAAAATAAGGAAGTAGGTCGTATAATTTTAACAAGGCCGGCTGTTGAAGCAGGAGAAAAGTTAGGTTTTCTGCCAGGAGATTTGCAAGAAAAAGTTGACCCTTATTTAAGACCTTTATATGATGCGCTTTACGACATTTTAGGAGCAGAAGTTTTCCAAAAATACATGGAGAAAGGCTTAATTGAGGTTGCACCACTAGCTTATATGAGAGGTAGAACTTTAGACGATTCTTTTATAATACTCGATGAAGCTCAAAACACCACTCCTGAGCAGATGAAAATGTTTTTAACCCGTATAGGTTTTGGTTCTAAAGCAGTTATAACTGGTGACGTTACTCAAATAGATTTGCCAAGAGGTAAAAAATCCGGGCTAAAAGAGGTTATGGAGATATTAAAAGGAATAGAAGGTATAGAGTTTGTAATGCTTTCTGAAGAAGATGTGATAAGGCATCCTCTTGTAGCTAAAATCATAAAAGCTTATGAAATTTATGAGAAGAACATGGGGGAAAACAAATCAGAAATCCCGGAGTGAGGGGAATAATATTATGAAAAAACTGGACAAACATATAAAAAATATAATTAAAAATGAGCAATTGATAATCATTTTTTTTGTTGTTTTTTATTTTGTTTCTTCCTATGCCTTAGTTTATACTAGTGTAACGCCTCCCAAATTTGACCTTAAGGTAGGGGATGTAGCTACTCAAGATATAAAGGCACCTAAAGACGTAGTGGACACAATAGCTACTCAAAAGAAGATACAAGAAGCAGTAAATGCGGTCAATCCTAAATATGATTATAATGAAAATATTGCAAAAGAATCTTATCTTAAGCTAGTTGATTTTTTTAATAAATTAAGAGAGGTGCGCAAATCCTCAGAAGCAGAAGAAAAGAAATTGAAAGACTTTAAAGCTGTAAGTCCCATAGGTTTAGAAGATAATGACGTGGCTTTGCTTTTAAAAATAGATGATAATACCCTTATAAACATGGAATCGGTTGTGTTGTCGACTGAAAAAGCGATTATGGCAAGGCAGATTACGGAAGATGCTTTGCCTACTGTTTTAAACGATGCCAAGAGTGTTGTAGAAAGTTCTGATATTTCTGAAGAAGTAAAACCAGTAGCTGTTAAGATTTTATCTTCTGTTATTGTTCCTAATATGATATATAATGCCTATGAGACAAACCTTGCTAAAAAAGAAGCAGAGGAAAGAGTACAGCCGGTTATGTATAAAAAAGGACAAAATATCGTAGTCAGTGGAGAAGTGGTGACACAACAACAAATTGAGGTTTTGAAATCTTTAGGTCTCTTAAAAGGTAGCAGTAAGATTGACTATGGAATGATAATAGGCTTATTTTTGATTTTAGGCTTGTCACTTTTTTTATCAGTGTATTATATTATAAAATTGGACAAAAAGATTACTACAAAAAAAATGTACATTGAATTGTTGTGCTTAACAGGTATTTTTTATCTTTTATTAGCTGTTGCCTTTAAAGAGATTGAACCGCTTTTAATTCCTGCTGCTACTTTGCCTATGCTAATTTCTGTTTTAATAGATCCTTATATTGCTATTATGATTGACATAATTTATTCTCTTTTAGTAGGCTTAATGGTGGGTTTTAACCAAGAATTTATTTTTATGTCATTGCTGGGAGGATTGATTGGTGCAGTAAAACTTTCTCATTCTAAGCAACGTTTAGATTTTGTAAAAGCGGGTCTTTACGTCAGTGGGGTAAATCTTGTAAGTATTGTAGGAATAGGGCTTTTAAATAGCAATGATATAATTTCTGTATTAAAAAGTAGTTTATGGGGAATTGTCAGTGGAACTTTTAGTATAATTTTGGTTATTGGTACTTTGCCTTTTTGGGAAGCAGCTTTTGATATCTTAACTCCTTTAAAACTTTTAGAGCTATCAAATCCCAATAATCCGCTTCTTAAAAAACTTATGATGGATGCTCCTGGTACTTATCACCACAGCATAGTAGTAGCAAATCTCGCAGAAGCTGCTTCTGATGCTATTGGAGCAAACAGTTTGTTAGTTAGAGTGGGGGCTTATTACCATGATATAGGTAAAATTAAAAGACCTTATTTTTTCAAAGAGAACCAGCTTTCAGGAGAAAATTTGCATGACAAAATTTCTCCTGATTTAAGTACATTAGTAATAATTTCCCATGTAAAAGATGGTATAGAATTAGCTAAAAAGTATAAACTTCCTCAACAAGTCATCGATTTGATAAAAGAACACCATGGTACTTCCTTAGTGAAATACTTTTATACTAAGGCTTTACAGAATGAAGAGGAATCTTGCGAAGAAGAATCTTTCAGATATCCAGGTCCAAAGCCTTCTACCAAAGAGTCTGCCATTTTGATGTTGGCAGATTCTGTAGAAGCAGCTGTGAGATCTATCCCGGAACCTACTGAGGAAAATATAAAAAATATGATTGATAAAATCGTCGCAGATAGATTAAATGATGGTCAGTTGGAAGATAGCGATTTAACTTTAAAAGATATTAAAACTATAAAAAATTCTTTTTTGACTGCTTTAACTGGTATGTTTCATAAAAGAATTGAGTATCCTGATATTGAACCAAATCAAAATAAAGAGGTGTTAGAATGAACATTTTGATAGACAACAGACAAGATAAAGTTGATGCAATAAATTTGGAAGAATTGGTGGAAAAAGTTATAAAAACAGTATTAGAGGTAGAAGAGGTTATTGATAATGTTGAAGTAAGTGTGTCTTTTGTGGATAATGAGGAAATTAGAAAATTAAATAAATATTATAGAGGTATAGATAAGCCGACGGATGTTTTGTCATTTCCTTTAGCAGAGTTTGAAGATACTTATGGGGAAGTTGAGGAAATAGAGGAAGATTCAGAAGAGGTACAGCCAATAGGAGATATAGTTATTTCTTTAGAAAAAGCTTTAGAGCAGTCAATGGAATATGGACATTCCTTTGAAAGAGAAGTAGCTTATTTAACAGCTCACAGCATGCTGCATCTTTTGGGTTATGACCATGAAACTGAAGAAGAAAGAAAAATTATGAGGGAAAAAGAAGAGGAAGTTATGGCAAGGCTTAATATTGGGCGGTGATTTTGTGAAATCGAGAAATTTAATTGACAGCTTTAATTATGCGATAGAGGGCATTTTACATGCTTTTAAGACCCAAAGAAACATGAAGGTTCACTTTGCCATAGCGATATTGGTATTATTCTTTTGCCTTTTTTTTGACCTTTCAAGAGTAGAATTTGTGGTAATTTTATTTACAATTTCTTTAGTTTTAATTTCTGAAATGATAAATACGGCTATTGAAACCACAATTGACATGATGGTTAAAAATTATAATCCTTTGGCTAAGGTCGCGAAAAATGTAGCTGCAGGGGCAGTTCTTATATCCGCAATAAATGCCATTCTTGTAGCTTATTTAATATTTTTTGATAGGGTAAATCCTTGGACAAAAATAATTTTATTAAAGCTTAGAGAGTCACCCATTCATATCACAGTTATAAATCTTTTAGTTGTAGTGTTTTTGACTGTAATTTTAAAGGTACATTTTAAAGAAGGAACTCCTATGAGGGGAGGAATGCCCAGCGCTCATAGTGCTATTGCTTTTGCTACTGCGACAGCTATAACTTTTATGACAGCAAATGCTTTTATTGCCACTTTAGGTTTTTTACTTGCTCTTATGGTGGCTGAAAGCAGAGTAGAAGGTAAAATCCACTCTTTTTCTCAGGTATTTTTTGGAGGTTTATTTGGGATATTGATTACAGTGTTGATTTTTCAAATAATCAAATAAGGAGTGATGATATGGGCCATAAAGCTGGTTTTGTAGCATTAGTTGGTAGAACTAATGTAGGTAAATCTACTCTTTTAAATGCAATTTTACAAGAGAAGATTGCTATTACTTCTCCCAAACCCCAAACTACTCGAAATACCATTCGTGGGATTTTGACAACAGATGAATACCAGGTTATTTTTGTTGACACTCCTGGCATTCATAAACCTAAATCTAAATTAAGCGAATTTATGATTGAGGTAGCTAAAAGAACATTGAAGGAAGTTGACCTTATTTTGTATATGATAGAACCAGATACGGAAGTAGGACCTGGAGATAGATACATAATCGAACATTTAAAAGAAGTAGATACACCTGTCATACTTGTAGTCAACAAAATAGATTTGGTGCCTGAGAAAAGAGTAGAAGAGACTATAAAAATTTTTAAAGAGCAATATGAGTTTAAAGATGTAGTAGCTATTTCTGCTATTGAAAATAAAAATATAGATTTGTTAAAAGAAAAAATTGTATCACTTTTGCCAGAAGGCCCCAAATATTATTTGGATGATTATATAACAGATCAGCCCGAAAAATTAATAGTGGCAGAAATAATTCGAGAGAAGATGTTACACTTTTTAGAGGAAGAAGTACCTCACGGTGTTTATGTGGAAGTAGAATCTATTAAAGAGAGGGAAGATAAAGATATAATAGACATTGAAGCATATATTTACTGTGAGAAAGAGTCCCACAAAGGAATTATTATAGGCAAAAATGGGCAAATGCTAAAAAAGATAGGTCAAAGTGCGCGACTTGATTTAGAAGAATTTTATGGAAAACAGGTTTTTCTTGACCTATGGGTAAAGACGAGGAAGGGGTGGAGAGACAATACAACGTTACTTAAAAAATTAGGATATGCCATTGACAAGAAAACTTACGAATAGTAAAGTATTTAGTGAAAACAAAAGGAGGTTATGTCATGAACATAGCAAAAATGATTGACCACACTCTACTGAAGCCAAATGCGACAAAAAGTGAAATAGAAAAACTTTGTAATGAGGCAAAAGAGTATGGATTTGCTTCTGTCTGCATAAACCCCTGCTTTGTAGACCTTGCCTATAGTATGTTGAAAGATACAGATGTTAAAGTTTGCACAGTGATAGGTTTTCCATTAGGTGCAAATACTATCGAAACCAAAGTATTTGAAGCAGTTGAAGCGGTTAAAAAAGGTGCGACAGAAGTTGACATGGTATTAAATATAAGCATGTTGAAGAGTGGAGATTACGACTATGTAAAAAAAGAAATTGAAGAAGTTGTGAAAGCGGTAAAATCCTATGGAGATATAGTTGTAAAAGTAATTTTAGAAACCTGTTATCTCACTGTTGAAGAAAAAGTAAAAGCATGTCAGCTCACAAAAGAAGCAGGTGCTGATTTTGTTAAGACTTCTACTGGTTTTGGGCCAGGTGGAGCGACGGTAGAGGATGTAAAATTAATGAGACAGGCAGTTGGTGAAAACTTTGGTGTTAAAGCTTCTGGCGGTGTAAGAACTGCTGAAGATGCTAAGGCGATGATTGAAGCAGGAGCCAATCGGATTGGGGCAAGTGCAGGCGTTAAGATTGTGGAGGAATGGAATAAACTAAAAATGAGTTGATAAAAATGCGCTTGTTAAAAACAGAAGCAATAGTATTAAAAAACAATTTAATAGGTGAAACAGACAAAATAGCCACCCTTTTTACTAAAAGCTATGGTAAACTTCAGGCAGTGGCAAAAGGGGCAAGGCGCTCAAAGAGCCGATTTGTGAATGCAATAAGGCCTTTTGTTGTTGCCAATTATGTTATTTTTGAGGGGCAAAATTATTACTATATTGACCAATGGGAGTTAATCGAAGCTCATAAAAATATAGAAAAAGACTTAGCTAAATTTTCTGTAGCTTCGTATATTGCCGAAACTATAAACAAAATTTTAGAGGAAAATCAAAAAAGCGAGAGGCTGTATCTGTTTTTAAAACATTCTTTAAAAGCAGTTGACGAGCTACAAATAGACCCTTTAATTTTTATTTCTTCTTATAACTTAAAATTAGTTTCTTTATTGGGATATATGCCTCAACTTGATAATTGTGTTGTCTGTGGAAAAAGAGAGAATTTAAAATATTTTTCTAATTCCTGCGGGGGTGCAGTGTGTATAAACTGCAAAAATAAATGTTTTGACGCCAAGCCATTACATGAAGTAACATTAAAAGCTATAAAGTATTTTCTTAAAGGAGATTATGACAAGCTTCAAAATATTAAAGTTTCAGGAGTTATAAAAGAAGAAGTGGATAAAATAATAACAGCCTATATGAAAGAACATCTTGAAATAGAGTTTAAATCAAAAGATTTTATTAACAATTTACAAAATATGTGAAAGGAGGGTTTAACGTGTTAGATGAAGAATTAGAAAAAATAGATATGATAGTAGAGAGAATGGGAGTAAGTTATAAAGAAGCAAAAGAAGCATTAGAGAAGTCAGGTGGCAGTGTTGTAGACGCATTGATATATATAGAAGAGAATAGAAAAAGTTGGACTGAGACCTTTACAGTCGCAGGTTCAGAAGTTATGGATAAAATAAAAGAATTAATTAAAAAAGGTAATGTTACAAAAATAAGAATAAAAAAAGACGATAAAGTTCTTTTGGAGATTCCTGTAACGGCAGGGGCTATTTCTGCAGTTATCATTCCTCAGTTGACATTAGTAGGAGCGGCAGTAGCGCTTTTAGCTAATTGCACAATTGAAGTTGAAAAACATGATAAAAGCGTAACCGTATTAAAAGAAGAAAAGAAAAAAGATTGACAGAAACTTGTCTCTTTGGTATTCTTAAATAAGTAAAGTTAAAAACCTTTCTTCCCAAAAGGGATGAAGGGTTTTTGCATAATTGCGAGAGAAAAAGGAGTGTTATTAAATGCCACAAGCAGTTACAATGGATAAAATAGTTGCCCTTGCAAAAAACAGAGGATTTGTTTTTCCAGGGTCTGAAATATACGGAGGACTTGCTAATACTTGGGATTATGGACCTCTGGGAGTAGAACTTAAAAACAATATTAAAAGGATGTGGTGGAAAAGATTTATTCAACAAAGTCCTTATAACGTAGGGATTGATTCTGCAATTTTGATGAATCCAGAAGTGTGGGTTGCATCAGGTCATGTTAGCAGTTTTAGCGATCCTTTAATGGACTGTAAAGAGTGTAAATCAAGATTTAGAGCTGACCAATTGATTGAAGACTACATTAAAGAAAAGGGATTAAATATTTCTATTGAAGGTTGGACAAATGAACAAATGATGGAATTTATAAAAGAACATAAAGTATCTTGTCCAAAATGTGGTGCCCATAATTTTACTGATATTAGGAAGTTTAATCTCATGTTTAAAACCTATCAAGGTGTTACAGAAGACTCTAAATCAGAAGTGTATTTGCGACCTGAAACCGCACAAGGAATTTTTGTGAACTTTAAAAATGTTCAAAGGACAACTCGTAAGAAAATACCTTTTGGAATAGGACAAATTGGTAAATCTTTTAGAAATGAAATTACTCCTGGTAATTTCATATTCAGAACGAGAGAATTTGAACAGATGGAATTAGAATTTTTCTGTAAACCGGGAGAAGATATGGAATGGTTTAGTTACTGGAGAAAATATTGCATGGATTGGCTTTTAGAATTCGGCTTAAAAGAAGAAAATTTAAGATTTAGAGACCATAAAAAAGAAGAACTATCTCACTATAGTACTGCCACCACAGACATAGAATATAATTTTCCCTTTGGATGGGGAGAGTTGTGGGGAATAGCTAATAGAACAGATTTTGATTTAAGGCAACATATGGAACATTCGGGAGTTGACCTGTCTTATATGGACCCTGTAACAGGAGAAAAGTACATACCATATTGCATTGAGCCTTCTGTTGGGGTAGATAGGTTAATGTTGGCATTTTTAATAGATGCCTATGAAGAAGAAGAGTTAGAAGATGGAGAAACTAGAGTGGTTTTAAGGCTTCATCCTGCTCTTGCTCCCATTAAGGCAGCAGTGCTTCCATTATCCAAGAAATTATCAGAAAATGCCTATAAGCTTTATGACCAGTTGAGAAATAAATTCGTAGTAGATTACGATGAGACAGGAAGCATAGGTAAAAGGTATAGAAGACAGGATGAGATAGGCACGCCTTTCTGTATTACTTATGACTTTGATTCGGAAAATGATCACTGTGTAACCATAAGAGATAGAGATACTATGCAACAAGTGAGAATAAAAATTGAAGAAGTAGAGAAATATCTTGAAGAAAGGTTAAATTTTTAAGGGAATCAGGATTTTTAACTGATTTCCTTGTTTTTTTATGTTACAATAATTTGTGATATAATAGGAAGGAAACGAAAAAGAAAGTTGGTTATCTTATAAACTTGTGATATAATTATACTAAAGTAATAAACCGATAGAAAACGTTTATGAAACGACAGAGGAAAGTATAAATTGTCAAAAACTTTAAAGGGGTGATAAAGATTCAACTGACAAACCGCCAGCATATAATTATTGACATTGTCAAGAAACATCAACCCATTACAGGGGAACAAATAGCTGAGAAATTAAATGTCACAAGAGCGACTTTAAGACCGGATTTGGCAATATTAACTATGTCTGGGATCTTAGAGGCGAGGCCAAAAGTGGGATATTTTTATACAGGAAAATCACCCCTCAGTTTAGTAGAAGATTATATAAAGAGCATAAAAGTAAAAGATATCAAGTCTTTACCTGTAGTGGTAGAGGAAAGTACATCAGTGTATGATGCCATTGTAACACTTTTTTTAAAAGACGTCGGGACAATTTTTGTACAGGATGGAGGATTTTTAACGGGCGCTGTTTCAAGAAAAGACTTTTTAAAAATCGCAATAGGCAACACTGATATTTATAAGGTCCCGGTGGGAATAATTATGACCCGTATGCCTAACATAGTTACAACTTATGATGATGAGCCTGTGTATAATGCTGCTGTTAAAATTATAGAGCACGAAGTAGACAGTCTTCCTGTAGTTGAACCTGTAGTGGGAAGTGATGGAAAACAAGGATACAAAGTGACAGGAAGAATTTCGAAAACTAATATAACTAAATTGTTTGTAAAGCTTGGGGAAGGTTAGGGGGATTTCTTGAATGGAAGAAGGAGTATCAATTTACTTGGTTTCAGATTCTAATGTAGATACAGCAGAAAACATTGCGAGTATTGCTGCTGCTCACTTTGATACTTTTATAGAAAAAATAAAAAAATATCCGTATGTAGGTGATAAAAATCAAATAGAAGAAATTATTATGGAAGCAGCTAATGATGCAAATAGCATAATAATCCATACTATGGTGGTCCCGGAATTAAAAGATTATCTTCTTAAAAAAGCACAGAAATTTGGCATAAAAATAGTAGATGTAATGGGACCAGTGATAAATGCTATTGAAGATAGTACTGGTATATCCCCCCATACCAATTTAGCAAAAAATAATAAAGAAGATTATTTGAAAAAAATCGAAGTAATAGAATTTGCCGTAAAATATGATGATGGTAAAGATGCAATGGGTATACTATTGGCAGATGTAGTTGTTATAGGGGTTTCTAGAACATCCAAAACACCTTTGTGCATGTACCTTGCTCATAAATATATAAAAGCTGCTAATTTACCTTTAGTGCCAGAAATTGAACCACCTCAAGAATTATTTGAAATCAACCCTAAAAAAATATTTGGGTTGACTATAGATCCTGAAGTTTTGGTAAAAATAAGGAAAGAGAGATTAAAATCTCTTGGCCTTGATGCTAATGCTATATACGCTACTGAAGAA
Organism: Thermoanaerobacter sp. X514; assembly: GCF_000019065.1. NCBI lineage: Bacteria > Bacillati > Bacillota > Clostridia > Thermoanaerobacterales > Thermoanaerobacteraceae > Thermoanaerobacter > Thermoanaerobacter sp. X514. The sequence goes on from NC_010320.1 coordinate 1,386,490, forward strand.
AGAGTTAAAAAAGAGATAAAATATGCTGAGGAGGTGATGAAGAGATTAGGGTGTACTGTAATCGATGTTACAAATAAAGCTGTAGAAGAAACAGCTAATGTGATATTAAACGTATTAAAAGGAGGAGAGATTTCATGAGTAAAAAGTATGTGTATTTATTTAGTGAAGGCGATGCTTCAATGAGAGAACTCTTAGGAGGAAAAGGCGCAAATCTTGCTGAAATGACAAAGTTGGGTTTACCTGTTCCCCAAGGATTTACAGTCACCACTGAGGCTTGTACAAGGTATTATCAAGATGGTAAGACTATAGCTCCAGAAATTGTTGAACAAATCTATGAATATATGGCTAAATTAGAAGAAATTACAGGTAAAAAATTTGGAGACCCAACAAATCCTTTATTAGTATCTGTAAGGTCTGGCGCGAGAGTTTCAATGCCAGGTATGATGGATACTATTTTAAACCTTGGTTTAAACGACGAGACAGTAGAAGGCCTTGCTAAAGCTACAAACAATGAAAGATTTGCCTATGACAGCTATAGAAGATTTATTCAAATGTTCTCAGATGTTGTAATGGGAATTGACAAGAATAAATTTGAAGCTATTTTAGATGAAATAAAAGAGGAAAATGGTGCAAAATTTGATACAGATTTAACAGCTGAAAACCTCAAAGAGGTAGTAAAAAGATTTAAAGAACTTTATAAAAAAGAAATGGGAGTAGACTTCCCACAAGATCCAAAAGATCAACTTCTAGAAGCTGTAAAAGCAGTATTTAGGTCTTGGGATAATCCAAGGGCTATAGTGTACAGAAGACTTAACGACATACCAAGTGATTGGGGTACAGCAGTAAATGTCCAATCAATGGTATTTGGCAACATGGGCAATGACTCAGGTACAGGTGTTGCTTTCACAAGAAATCCTGCAACTGGTGAAAAAGCTTTATTTGGCGAATTCTTGATGAATGCTCAAGGTGAAGACGTTGTTGCAGGTATTAGAACGCCTCAGCCAATTTCAACTTTGAAAGAGACTATGCCAGAAGTATATAACCAATTCGTAGAAATTGCTGAGAAATTGGAGAAACACTACAAAGACATGCAGGACATAGAGTTTACTATAGAAAGAGGTAAACTCTACATGCTACAGACAAGAAACGGAAAGAGAACTGCTCAAGCAGCTTTGAAAGTAGCTGTAGACTTAGTGGCTGAAGGCTTAATAGATGAAAAGACAGCAGTCTTAAGAGTAGATCCGAAACAATTGGACCAGTTATTGCATCCAACCTTTGAGCCAAATGCGTTGAAAGCTGCTAAGCCTGTTGCAAAAGGTTTACCTGCTTCTCCTGGTGCTGCATCAGGAAAAGTATATTTTACTGCTGATGAGGCAATAGAAGCTGCAAAATCAAGAGGAGAAAAAGTAATTCTTGTAAGAACAGAGACATCTCCAGATGACATTGAAGGTATGTCTGTAGCACAAGGAATACTTACAACTCGTGGCGGTATGACATCTCATGCAGCTGTTGTGGCAAGAGGTATGGGTACAGCTTGCGTAGTAGGTTGTGGCGATGCAAAGATAGACGAGCAAGCAAAAGTAATGAGAATTGGCGATATAGAAGTTCATGAGGGAGACTACATATCTATAGATGGTAGCACAGGTAATGTGTACATTGGTGAAATAAAGACTGTTACACCTGAGCTAACTGGAGATTTTGCAACTCTCATGAGCTGGGCAGACAAATATAGAAAATTAAAAGTAAAAACTAATGCAGATATACCAAGAGATGCAAAAGTTGCAGTTCAGTTTGGTGCTGAAGGAATAGGCCTTTGCAGGACAGAGCATATGTTCTTTGATGAAGATAGAATTCCTGCTATGAGAGAAATGATTGTCTCAAAGACAGAAGAACAAAGAAGAAAAGCTTTAGAAAAACTATTGCCTATGCAAAGGTCAGACTTTGAAGGTTTGTTTGAAGTTATGGGTGAATTCCCTGTTACTATACGCCTTTTAGATCCACCACTGCATGAATTCTTACCTCATACAGATGAAGAAATTAAAGAACTTGCAGAAAACATGGGTATAACTTTTGAAGAGCTAAAAGCAACAGTAGAAAGCTTAAAAGAGTTTAACCCAATGTTAGGTCATAGAGGCTGTAGATTAGCTATAACCTATCCAGAAATTGCTGAAATGCAGACAAGAGCTATTATAGAAGCTGCTATAAACGTAAAGAAGAAAACAGGCAAAGACGTAAAACCGCAAATTATGATACCACTTGTAGGTGAACTTAAAGAGCTTAAATACCTCAAAGACATAATAGTAAAAGTAGCTGACGAAGTTATAAAAGAAAACAATGTTGAGATAAAATACCTTGTAGGAACAATGATAGAGGTACCAAGAGCAGCTCTTACAGCTGACCAAATTGCTAAGGAAGCAGAATTCTTCTCCTTTGGTACTAATGACTTGACTCAGATGACTTTCGGTTTCTCAAGGGATGATGCTGGCAAGTTCCTTGAAACCTATTATGAAAAGAAGATATATGAATTTGATCCATTTGCTAAGCTTGACCAAGAGGGTGTTGGCAAGTTAGTAGAAATGGGTACTAAACTTGGAAGACAGACAAGACCTGACCTTGAAGTAGGTATATGTGGTGAGCACGGTGGAGACCCATCTTCTATTGAGTTCTGCCACAAAGTAGGTCTTGATTATGTCTCTGCTTCACCTTACAGAGTACCTATTGCAAGACTGGCTGCTGCTCAGGCGGCAATAAAATACGATAATAAATAATTAATTTCAAAGGCAGCAAATCAAAATTTGCTGCCTTTGAGCATTGTTTAAGGTTATTGTTTTTTGACCATTCATGTTATAATATTAAGTAAAATTGGTAACTTTAATAGTAGGAGGAGAGTTAAATGGATAGAAACACGGCCTTAGCGCTTGTCAAAGAATATGTATCAGATGAGACTTTAATAAATCACATGATAGCGACAGGTGCTATAATGGGAGGGTTAGCTGAAAGATTAGGGCAAGATGTTGAAAGATGGGTAGTTACAGGGATATTACATGACATAGACTACCAAGAAACTAAGGACAATCCAGAGTTGCACAGTATAAGGGGTGGAGAAATTTTAAGAGAACATGGTCTTGATGAGGAAATAGTACATGCAGTTATGGCACATAATGAAATTCATGGCATTGAGAGGATAACTCTTCTTGACAAAGCCCTTTTTGCTGTAGATCCTTTATCGGGTTTAATTACTGCAACAGCTTATGTGATGCCTTCTAAGAAGTTAGAGGAAGTCCAATTAAAATCATTAAAGAAGAAGTTTAAAGACAAGACTTTTGCTAAAGGAGCAAACCGTGACCAAATCAAAACTTGTGAAGAATTTGGAATTTCTTTAGACGAATTTTTAGAGATTGCTCTTAATGAAATGAAAAAAATCGCACCACAGATAGGATTGTGAGGAATGGGAATGAGCGTAAAAGAAAGACTTTTAGAATTAATGAGAGAAGAGAATTATAAACCTTCTAAAATAGAAGAAATAATGAAAATATTAGGGATAGACTATAGTCAAAAAAGCATTTTAGAAAAAATATTAAAAGAGATGGAAAAAGAAGGCCTTGTTTTTAAAACAAAACGAGGTAAATATGCTCTTCCTGAAAGATTAGATTTAGTAAAAGGTAAGATTGAATTTCATTCAAGAGGCTATGGCTTTTTAATTCCCGAAGATAGCAATATAAAGGACATATTCATACCTGTAAGTGGCATGAACGGTGCAATGCATGACGATACTGTTTTAGTGAGAGTTACAAAAAGGGTGGATGGAAAGAGCGAAGAAGGAGAAGTTGTAAAAATTCTCAAAAGGGCAAATACAACTATTGTTGGAACTTACGAAAAAAGCAAAAATTTTGGCTTTGTAGTGCCAGACAACAAAAAGATCCATCAAGATATATTTATTCCTAAAGGAGAAGATAAAGGCGCTAAAACAGGCATGAAAGTTGTAGCCAGAATTACTAAATGGCCTGAAGGAAGGCGAAGTCCTGAAGGGGAGATTATAGAAGTATTAGGATACAAAGGTGACCCTGGCATAGATGTAATGTCTATAATACGGGCGTATGATATTCCTGAAGTTTTTCCTAAAGAGGTTTTAAAAGAAGCAGAAGAGATACCGACAGAAATTCCTGAAGAAGAGAAAAAGAGAAGAGTTGATTTGACTGATTTAGATTTTGTCACAATTGATGGAGAAGATGCAAAAGATTTGGACGATGCAGTATGTGTACAAAAACTTCAAGATGGCAATTATCTTCTGTATGTGAGTATTGCAGATGTGAGCCATTATGTGAAAGAAGGTTTGAATTTAGATAAAGAAGCATTAAAAAGAGGTTGTAGTGTATATTTCATTGATAGAGTAATACCAATGTTGCCACCTAAGTTATCTAATGGTATTTGCAGTCTAAATCCGCAGGAAGAAAGACTGACTCTCACTGTTAAAATGAAAATAAACTCTCAAGGAGAAGTTGTAGACCATGAAATTTTTGAAAGCATTATAAAAAGCAAAGAGAGAATGACATATACAAATGTTTACAAACTTTTAGAAGAAAATGATGAAGAATTAAAAAAGAGGTATCAGTACCTATTGGAAGATTTTAAACTAATGAAAGAGCTAGCTCTTGTTTTGCTAGAGAAAAGGAAAAGAAGAGGCAGTGTAGATTTTGATTTTCCTGAAGCTAAAGTAATAGTAGACGAGAAAGGTAAACCAATAGATGTTGTAAAAGTCGAAAGGAATATAGCTCATAGGATAATTGAAGAATTTATGTTAGTAGCTAATGAAACGGTAGCTGAGCATATGCATTGGGTAAATGTACCATTTGTTTATAGAATACACGAACATCCGGATATAGAGAAATTAATTGCTTTCAATAAATTTATTCACAATTTGGGATACCATATAAAAGGAATTGAAGGAGGACAAATACATCCAAAGTCTTTGCAAGAGTTAATAAGACAAGTGAGAGGAAAGAGTGAGCAAAGAGTTGTAGAAACTTTGCTTTTAAGGTCTTTAAAAAGAGCAAGATACAGTCCAGAAGACATTGGCCATTATGCTTTGGCGACCCAATATTATACTCACTTTACTTCCCCCATAAGGCGATATCCTGACCTTATAATTCATAGGATAATCAAAGAATACATAAATGGAAAATTAACAAAAAAAAGGCAACGCCATTACAACAGAATTTTAAATGACATTGCTTTAAAATCTTCTGAGAGAGAAAGAGCAGCAGAAGCTGCAGAAAGAGAAATAGAAGAATTAAAGAAAGTAGAGTACATGGCAGATAGAATAGGGAATGTTTATAAAGGGATAATTTCCAACGTGACAAATTACGGATTTTTTGTAGAACTTGACAACACTGTGGAAGGGTTAGTAGATGTTGCTTCATTGGAGGATGACTATTACCATTTTGATCCAGAAAGATATGTTTTAATTGGTGAAAAGAGCAAAAAAGTTTACTCTATAGGTAAAGAGGTTTATGTAAAAGTTGTTCATGTAGATGTGGATAGGAGAGAAATAGACTTTGTTTTAGCAGAAGAAGAAAAAGATAATTTAGAGATTGGCTTAACCGAGCATAAAAGCTGAAACATATATTGACACTATTTAAAAATGTGTTATAATATAATAGCGATGAGGGTGCCCTATTTGTGACACACAAGTAGGGCAATTTTCTCCTAAAGAGGGTGTTTAAAATTTGGCGAAGGAAGAAATTAAAATAATCGCTCAAAACAAAAAAGCTTACCATGATTACTTCATTGAAGAAACTTATGAAGCAGGAATAGTGCTTAGTGGAACTGAAGTTAAATCTATTAGGATGGGGAAAGTCAATTTAAAAGATAGCTTTGCAAGAGTTGAAAACAACGAAGTTTATCTTTATAATATGCATATAAGTCCTTATGAAAAAGGCAATATATTTAATAAAGACCCCTTAAGGACTAGAAAATTACTTCTCAATAGACATGAGATTAATAAACTAATTGGTTATGTGACAAGGAAGGGTTACACTTTAATTCCTACAAAGCTTTATTTAAAGCGAGGCCTTGTCAAAGTCGAATTAGCTGTAGCGAGAGGTAAAAAACTCTACGATAAGAGAGAAGATATTGCGAGAAGAGATGCAAAAAGAGAATTAGAAAAACACTTTAAAGAAAAACAATTAGGCATATAACATGGGGGTGTACTGGTTTCGACGGGGGCAGTCGAGGTAAAAGTAGCGAGCCGAGTTGTCCGCCAGCTCGTAAAAACGGTGGAGTAAAAATAAACGCAGACAGAGAATTAGCTTACGCTGCCTAATTTAAGGTAGCCGTCCAACCTGAAATGCCCACGTTTCAGGATTGGGCGTCAAAAGAGTGGGGAACTGGTTTTGCTCAGGCTTCGGGGCAAAACCGGAACTTATGAAGCTACCGAGGCGGTTATCCTGTCGCTGGGAGAACCGCTGAGGGAAAATTAAAACAGCGACTGCGCTCGGAGAAGCTTTTACTGTGATGCCTTCGGACCGGGGTTCGACTCCCCGCACCTCCACCAAAAATAAATATGGGGCTGTAACTCAGTTGGGAGAGCGCCACAATGGCATTGTGGAAGTCGTGGGTTCAAGTCCCATCAGCTCCACCAGAAAAATCAAGGGTTCTAGGTATCCGGCAAGGTACCAGAACCCTTTTTTGGTGCTCAATTGGTGCCCGTATGGAGGTGTCAAGATTATGATAGACCTGGGAAAGGCCAGACTACGTTTTGAAGAACTAGGGCTTCTGAGCGCAGATTCTTTACTTGATTCACTCCTTGAAAGAGTGCAACTTTAGTTGGTGTAATTCCATTTGAAAATCCTCCTGTGTGGATAAGTTAACGGACCTAATATAAGCGATACTCAGCAGATGTTAGTACATGCTGCGATGTATACGAAACTTAACTAGTTACAATTGTGGTGGTAGGTAAAGTAATATGGCTAAAAGTATCAAGGTTGCTAACAGAAATTAATATTTCTGACATAAGCTTTTTCAAAATCTAGGGCCTTAAAACTAAATTTATCTTTCTGATTCAATCCTTAATCTATAGACAGCCTTTTATATCATGTAAAAAATGAACATATTTATATTCACATTCAAATAAAGTTTGAATTTTCAGACAATTTATTTTAAACAGCCCTTTTTCAGTCCTATAATAGTTAATTTTACTGGCCCTGAAACTATTATCCCTTAGTTCATTGCTAAAAGCTTCTAAATCGTAATAAAATCCATCCATTTTTTAACACACCACCCAGAATCAATTCGGGTTGAAATTGTTTAACTTACCATATATTATATAGGTAAGAAAAGGAAAAGTAAAGGGAGGCAAGGGGAGGTATGAGGAGAAAAATTATTAGTTATTTTTTCTATAGTTACTCTTTTAGTATATTCATGGTGTATTAGTGTGCTAGGAAATGATGGAAGTATGGGACCATGTGGAGAAAAGGATGCGATATATTATCATTCTGTAGTTGTAGATAAGTAAAAAAGTAAAGCAAAAATGTATTTCAAAAAGGCTAGAAGCACATCTTAAAACTTTTATGTAAAAAGTTTTGAGATGTGCTCAACATAAAAATTGCTTAGGAGGAGGTGAAAATATGCAGAAGATAACATTTTCTTCTGTTACCCCGATGGGATGGTGCCTTGGATTTTTCGAATGTGGGGTAATAGACAAGTAAACAAAATTACCTCCAAGGGGCTGTTTTGCCCTTTGGAGGAAAAATCCAATTATAATTAGTTAGTAATTATAAACTGTAATAATTTAGTAATTATAAACCGTAATAATGACGATATTAATGAGGATCTAAAAACGTATCTATATCTACTTGTTATTATTTAAATTGCTTTTTGCTTAGCTTCACTTTTTTGTCAATAATATCGTGGTAAATAGCTCAATAAAGTATTTGAGAAAATATTGCAAAAAATTATTCAAAAGACTTTGGTTAATGAGTAATAAAGAATTCACTAAACAATGTTTACTATTCCAAGGAGGTAATATGAATGAAGACGATAAAGAAGTATATCTTAAAGTACAAATTTTTGATTCTAGTAAACGCTGTACTTGTAATTTTTGTATCAGCCCTTAAAGCCTTGCAGGCAATACTTTTTAAAACAATTGTTGATACTTCCGTTGGAAATTTAAGTTACAGCATTTCTACATTAATATGGTATTCGGTGGGGTTTTTGGTAGCTGTATTTACGGCTGAGACCTTATCAAAAGCAGCTTCTGCAGCTTTTAACAAAAAAGTGATGATAGACTACAAACAATCCATTATAGAAAGCTTTATCAATTCCAAGAGAAGAGGAAAAATTACAAGTTCTGAATTAATATCCTTGCTTAGCAATGACGTGAGAATGATAGAGAATAATTATCTCACAAGTTTGATTAGCATTATGGAGGATATTTTGCTATTTGTCGTGTCTTTATATCTATTATTGCGTATAAACGTTTATCTCACTATAATCATTTTTATTTTTGGATGGGTTCCAGTGATTATACCTCAACTTTTCACAAAGATAAATCAAGAGCTAAAAGCAGAGTACCTCAAAAAACTTGAGAGATTCACCAACAGGATAAAAGAGATGGCTCAAGGATTTGAAGTAATAAAAGCCTTCAACATAGAGGGTAAAATACTCGATATGGCATCAAAAGATAACAAAGAAGCAGAAATGGCAGGGTATAAATCTGATGCATTTCAAGGATTTCAAGGGGCATTGTCTATTGTTTCAGGATTTGCAATGTTTTTTGTGAATATTCTTCTAGCGACCTATTTAGTCATAAAAGGTTACATAACAGTAGGTTCTATGATTGCTGCTGTACAGCTTATGAACTATATAGTAAATCCTTTGATTTCCGCATCTGTATATGCAACAAAAATAAAGTCTGTTGAAAAAATAGCAGATAAGATTCAAAAAGAAATAATAGATGCCAGCAAAGAGGAAATTTCACAAGGGGATAAGCAGTTTGAATTCAAAAATTCCATAGAAATTAAAAGCTTAACCTATTCTTATGATGGAAAGAGGAATGCTCTATCAAACATAAATATCAAATTAGATAAAGGGAAAAAGTACACTCTAGTTGGAGAAAGCGGATGTGGGAAAACTACTTTACTAAAAGTCTTATTAAACCACATTACTGATTATGAGGGGCAAGTACTTATTGACGGAGTAGATATAAGGTCCTTTGACCCGGCCTCTTATTACAAAAAAGTTAGTATTATACAGCAAAAGGTTTTTATGTTTAAAGACACATTAAGGAATAATATTTGCCTGTACAGCGACTGTACGGAGGAAGAGCTAAATGAGGCATTAAGACAATCTGGTCTAGTTCAGGTTGTTGAAAAACTTCCAAATGGACTTAATACAGTAATAGGTGAAGGCGAAGTAGAATTATCCGGAGGGGAGATGCAGAGAATAGCTATTGCAAGAGCTCTTATCAAAAAAGCGGAACTATTGCTCATAGATGAGGCTACAGTAGCTTTAGACAAAGTTACCGCGAGTGATATAGAGAGGACGCTTATAAATTTAGATGCGACAGTACTTGCTGTAACCCATAAATTAGACCCGGATATACTGAAAAGGTATGATGAAATATTTGTGATGAAAGATGGAGAAATCATTGAAAGAGGTACATTAGATTGAGCTATTAGAAAAGAGAGGATATTTCTATTATATGTATAATTATGGGATTGATGAAAAAGAGGAAATGGAGACCATAGAAGAAGCTGTATGAAATAATCAAGTTGTAGAGATGACTTCTCTTGTCTAAAAGAAAAAAGTCCTCCACAAAAAGGAGGGCTTTTTATCTATTGTCTGTTAAAAAATATTGTTTCACTGTTATCATAAACAGAAGTGTGAAAAGTTTTTGTAATTATAACTATATCTCCTCTTAGGATGCATGGAGATCGAAGAAAAGAAATATTTCTAAATATTCCAATTTCATTCACGACTTTTTATTACAAGCATGTTATTTTCCTTAGAAATTTCTAAATTATAAAATTTCCTGCACGACTCTATAGTTGTTTCTATAAGTTTTTCCTGACCAGTCATTTCAAATAAATGTATAGATTTAACCAGAAAGTCTTTGTATTCTTCTTTGCCAAGATTGTACTCTGCAATTGCTTTTCTAAAGTATAAAAGCCCCAAGCCACTTAAAGTGTTATTTTTTATACAGGTTTCTATGCCTAGATTTGAATAATGTAAAGATTCTTTGTAAAGAGAAAGAATATGGTAATTGTAAGATATGTTGTAATAAATTTTTATTTTTGTTTCCCATTCTTCTGGAGATAAATTTTCTAAGCAGAATAAAAGCATTTCAAGGCTTTTTTGCACATTCTCTGTTTTTTTGATAATTAAAGACATATTCATTAAAATTCTAATTTCCATGTCACTGTAGACAAAATCGGTATAATTAGAAAGAGAAAAATTAGGAATAGTAACTTCCATTGCTTTTTGAAGTTTTTCCATGGCTTTTTCATGATCTTTGTTAATTGTTTTTTCAAAAACAGATTCAGCAAGGAGTAAAAGTTGATTTAATAATTTAGAGTAATATAAACTCATATTGCCTTTTTCAAGTAGTTTCTTTAACCTATCAACATCTTCTTTCAAGCTCTCAAAATTTCCGCTTTCAAGCTTATTTTCAAGAGAGCATTTTATGTCAAAGAAAGTAGGAAAATCTTTTAATCTGTATTTCAAGAGCAACTCATTTAAATCTTTTTTATAAAGGTGTGATAATAATTCTAAAGTTTCCTGTTTGGGTAGAACCTTACCGTTTTCAATTTTTCTAAGAGTATCTCTATTAATAAAGCCATGCTTAGAAACATCGATTTGAGAAAGACCTAGAGATTTGCGGATATTTTTAAGTTCCTCACCAAAAGCTTCTAAATCATAATAAAACCCATCCATTTTTTAACACCCCATGCCGATTCAAATCGGCTTGAAATTATCCTGGTTATTATCTATTATATAGTTAAAAGAAGGAAATGTAAAGGGCAGGTGAAGATGGAATGAAGAAGAAATTGCTGGTTATTTTCTTTATTGTTAATATCTTATTTACATCTTGTTTCTTGAGTTCCTTAGGAGATAGAGGGGTAGTACCATTAGGAGAAGAGGATGCAATAGACTTACATTATATAGTTTTTCATAATACAGTATAACTCCATGAAATACGAATTTCAAAAAAATTAGATGTTAATCTGTGAATCTGACAATTTTTAAAATTTTACACAATTTTGTTCAATATATACACAAAAAAGGAAGAGGACTATCAAAAGGTATAGACCAAATAAAAAATTGTGATAAATGTGTATAACTCATAATTTAAATTCGTGATTAGTTCATTAAAAGCCCCCCTGAATTTTATAATATTTCAGAAGGAGATGAATGGTGATGAACAAGAAAATAACATGCCTGTTTGTAATTCTTTTGATAGTTACTTTTACTACTTCTGCATATGCGGCAATTACTACGATTGTATATCAGTCAGGTCCAAATCTAGTTAAGTCTACGGAGTACTATCAATACAAATACGTTGGTTACATTCAATTGACCTCAGCTTATAATGATAATGGTTGGAGTAGATTACGAGGCTATATAAGGTATTATATTCCTAATACAGATAAAGATACTGGTAGATGTTATACTGACTGGTCACTAAATGGAGAACTCGTCAGTAGAGAGATTACTTTTTATGATACCTTAAATCCCTTTGCTGAAAAAGTACGGTTTGAATATGGATTTGACTCTGTACCATATGGTAGCGGAATTTTACCATTTACTATATCTACACCAATGGTGGAAGTTTTTGAAATAAAAATTGGTAAATAAGACAAACCACTTGTTTATTACACTTGGCAGATAAGAGTGTTTTAAAAGGGGGGCTTTTTATAGGGCTTTCCGGTTCGGAGAAGACAACATTGTATATGTTGTAGTTCATATAATGAGAGGAGAATTAAAAAATGAAAAACAAATTTATACTTTTCACACTGACTTTTATTTTTTCTGTAGCATTTATCATTTTTTCTTTGTTTACATATTTCAGAGCAGATACGATTTTAAAAAATCCTTTGGGGCTTAGTGAGAATTTTGTCGAACTTCAAATTTCTCCTCCTTTTGACCCTCAACTGGCCTTAGACGTTGAAATAGCCCATAAAGTCAAAGAGGAAATGTATAAAATTGTTAAAAATAAAAATATCGTAATGGTATATTGGGACATAGAGGATGTTGGACTTGGTTTATATGATCCAATAAACTTTTATAAGTCAAACTTATTGAAAGAAGGGGACATGTTTTCTGCTGTGTCTGTTAAAGACATAATCATAAAGGAAGATTCTTATTCTTATGATTACAATGTAAAAAGATTAGGTAGAAATTATATTGAAGACATGATAGAAGGCAAAAAACTAAACATATTAGGAGTATACGACTCAAGACATCCCCTGTATGACAAAACTCATGAGTATATATACAACTATTTTAGCAAGGCTAATAATATTTTTGGCTTTTATTATTTTGATTCTAATTCAAAAGAAGAAGTAAATCAAATTGTTAGTGATATTCAAAAAATGCTGCAAAAATACGGGTATTTATATGACATTACTGATGAAGGGTTTTACAGGGGCAATCTTAAAAATATTATCTCTTCAATGCTGCTTTCTAAAATTTATTTGCCTGTGTTTATAGCCTTTATTTTCGTATGCGTAAATTTGTATTTTTTCTATTATATACTTTTACGTAATCAGAAAAAAGTTATGATTATACATTCAATATTTGGAGCAACAAATGTAAAGCTTTTGGTAAGGTATACAAGAGAAATATTGAAGTACTTATTTTTAAGCTCTGTGCTAGTCACAATTTTTTACAAACTATTTTTTGCCAGTACTGTTTATGATGTTTCGATCAAAACACTATCAATTGTCGTATTGGCAAATGTCTTGTTGGGATATGCAATATGGTTTTTGGCTTTTTTAACTGTTGACTACAGGTTAAACCGAAAGGATGGAGTATATGATTACGCAATTTAAATTGGCTTTTAAAGATATTAGGAAAAATAAGTGGAAAATTCTTTTATTTATTTTCCAAATGACAATTTTTTTGTTTTTTACAATTATAATTTTAGAGCAGTCTGTACAGTTAAGTCACTACAGCAAGATGCTAAAGATTATAAAAAATAACAATATAATCTTTTTTAAAGATTACTTAAACAACTGGGAACCTCCTTTTATTGACAAGGAGATATATTATTTTTTTGAAAATCTTTTTGATAGGAGTGGTAATGCGTACTCCGTAATGGAAAATGCAGGTACTGTAGAATTTTCACAAGAACATCCCGATGCAAAAATAGTTATAGGGGTGGGGAATTTTGATAAAATTTTTGGAATTGATAAATACAAAGATACAGAAAAACCCTCATACGTTTTTATAGGTTCTGATGTAAAAAGCATCAGGATTGGAGATGAAATTAAATTGGGAATTTTTAATAGGCAAACGTACAAGGTTGATGGCAGATTAGAAAAGGGAGAGGGTTATATAAATAAAGGCAGATATAGAAGTTTAGACGACAAAGTGCTTGTTTTGACTTCATCAAGAGAAGTAGCAACATTGTACCAAGTAGGAGGGTTTCTTGAGTTAATACAAAATATTCATATTACAAAATCGGAGGAAGGCGAGATTGATAAAATTGTAGAAATGGCAAATAAGACCAAAAAAATTACTTTAATTCCTGAAAAATTGAATTTAAGAAATATAGTTGAAAAGGGCTATAATGAGGATTTCATAAATTTTATATTTTTTTCAAGCTTTCTTATAAGCATGGGGATATTCATAATAGTTGGATTGGTTTCTTTCCTTTATATAATGATAAATCGCAACTTTACAGAATATGTTGTTCATCAAATATACGGAGCTACTAAAAAAGATTTGTATTTGCGCATAACTATTTTTGTGGTTTTGGTTGTCATTTTGCCATTAGCTATGTTTTTAGCTATACCTAATATGCTTTTATTGCCAAGCACTAAGTGGGTATGGTGGTTTGTCTTTACGTTTTATTTTATAACAATATTATTTGTATCCATTTTGTCTGTTGGGAGATTGAACAAAAAAGACTTAACAGCATTTTTAAGGAGGGATAATTAAGCATGCTCATAAAAACAGAAAATGTAAAAAAAGAATACATGAGTGGAAAGAAGAAGAATCTGGTTTTAAAGGGAGTAAACTTAGAAATAAATGCGGGAGAAAAGATTGCTATAGTAGGACCTTCAGGCTCTGGCAAAACAACAGTTCTTAATATAATAGGATTATTACTTCCCGCAACAGAAGGGGAGGTTTACTTAGCTGGGAAAAGAGCATCAACTTTAAAGGAAAAAGAAAGGGCAAAACTCAGAAATAAATTTTTTGGTTATGTATTCCAGGAATTTCTTTTGGTAGAAGAAGACACGGTATTTCAAAATATAGAAATACCTCTTTTGTACTCTTTGACAAAGAAAACAAAATCGGAGAAAAGAAAAATGGTTGAAGAAGTTTTGGAAAAAGTGGGTTTGGAAGTTAAAATAAACGAAAAGGTCAGGAACTTATCAGGAGGAGAAAGGCAAAGGGTGGCAATAGCAAGAGCTATAATAAATGACCCTGAGGTAATCCTTGCAGATGAACCGACAGGTTCGTTAGATGCAGAAAACGGGGAAAAAATCATGGACATTCTGGAAAGTTTGGTAGACAAGGGTAAAACTTTATTGATTGTAACACATAATGAAGCTATTGCAAAAAGATGTGACAGGATATTCAGAATAAAGGATGGATATGTGGAGATAGAAGAGTAACACAGTTTTGGTTATTTTTAATACCCATGCCAATTCAAATCGGCTTGTAATTGTTTCCTTTACCATGTATTATATAGATAAGGAAAGGAAAAGTAAAGCTACTTTTATATTCATATTTTCGGATGTTTCTTTTTTATCAATAGATAAAAATGGTTTAAGAGAAAAAACAGTTTTATTATTTAAAGGGTATCGAAGTTAGATTCAATAAGAGGAAGATTTAAATAAATGCAAAATTTAAAGGGTAATATACAATTTTTCTTGGCAGTACCATTATTTTCAAATCTTTTTACCTCTTTAATGGCGCCTTTTTGGGTAGTATATTTTAACAGAATTAATTTGGATTTTGCACAAATTTCACTGCTCATAATTATAAATCATGTAGCGGTTACATTATTTGAAATACCAACTGGTGCTCTTGCTGATACATAATCAAACAGGAGGGACGGTTCCTTCTGTCTGATTTTTTCAGATAAAAGGAACCGTCCCCCTTGTTTGACTGTGGGAAGAAGATGCAATTGACTTGCACTCATAGAGATGGGACAAAAGATCTAAAGTTTCCTGTTTGGGTATGACTTTACCGTTTTCAAATTTTCTAAGTGTATCCCTGCTGATGAAAACTTGTTCAGTAACATCGCTTTGGGAAAGCCCCAGAGATTTGCGAATATTTTTAAGTTCTTCACCAAATGCTTCTAAATCGGAATAGAAACCATCCATTTTTTAACACCCCATGCCGATTCAAATCGGCTTGAAATTATGTTGGTTATTATCTATTATATAGTTAAAAGAAGGAAATGTAAAGAGCAGGTGAAGATGGAATGAAGAAGAAGATATTAATTATGTTCTTTGTTGTAAACATTTTATTTACATCTTGCTTTTTTAGTCCAGTAGGAGAAGGGAAAGTAGTTCCACTGTGGGAAGAAGATGCAATTGACTTGCACTCCTATGACTCCATTGGGATGAAATGATGGGGTGAATCGATTTAGTTTTCTTTTTAAAGTACATAAAACGCCAGAGACAAATGCAGGTGACAGTTCCTTTTATCCGATTTCTAGATTCCAAACAAAAAGAACCGCCTTCTTTGTTTGGATTATTTGTGTTAAAGTCCAAATTTTCGGATAATTTATTTTAAAAATCCCTTTTCAAATCTTATACCACTGTATTTTACTCTCTTAGAAGCCATTTTACAAATTTAGCCTATTGTAACTTACAGTTACAAAATTAAAAATTTTCACTGGTGATATAGTTTTTTTGCTTGGAATATTGACGTACATTAGTGTAACTCCAGCTTATGTGAATGATAAAAAAGAGGTGCTCCAATATCTAGTAGCAGAAGAAAGAGAACCAAGGATACATGGAGATATAAATAATCCATGGGGTGGATAGAAGCTTAGAAATTGAAAAGTATTTTTCATATCCAATGCTTACTATCGTAGAAGATACTATTATAAATAGAAAAGATGCAAAGCAAAAGTAGATTTCAGGCAGGTTGAATGCACATCTTAGAACTGTGATATAAATACAAATAAAAAGTTTTAAGATGTGCTCAGCATAAAAATTGTTTAGGGGGAGGTGTCAATGGTGAGAAAGATAAATTTCGACCCCATCGTTAATCCAGCATTTTGTGGTTTAGCGAAAATATGCGGCGTTGAAATTAAGTAAAAATTAGGTGAGATGTGTAGTTTGAAAGACTACATATCTCACCCTCCTTTTTTCCTTGATCATAATTGGATTATAAGAAGGAGCGTGTTTTCGATGTATTATGAAAAGGCTAATGTTTATATTACTAATGACAAGAAAATATTATTTGATTTGAATAAATATGATATATACGAGATTGATGATGAAACTTTCAACTTATTTGAAGAAATATATTTTGAGGTAGAAAAAGGAGTTTTATTTGATGAAAACATTAATGAAAGCACTCCTAAAAAGAAAGAAATATATGAACTGTTGTTTAGATTTCGGAATTATAACAGTAGTGGAGAAAGAGAGACTACCCAGATAAGGATCCACACGAGCAATGAGTGTAACCTTAAGTGCAAGTACTGTTATGCAAACCATGGGGACTATAACCAAGGGCAAGCTATAATGACAGAAGAAATAGCGGAAAAAGTAGCTGATTTTATAAAGTTAAATTTTCCAAAAGTTAAAGTTATAGTATTTTTTGGAGGAGAACCTTTACTTGGATTTAAAGCTATAGGAAAGATATGTGAAAAAATGGGAAAAGAAACACATTACATTGTTAACACTAATCTTACGATTTTAAATGAAGAAATAATAAAACTAATTAACGAGTATAGTATAAATGTTACAGGAAGCATAGATGGTCCAAAGGAAATACATGATCTTAATAGGGTATATAAAAGGAACGGAAGAGGAAGCTTTGATATTGTTAGGCACAATGCTAGGAAACTTATGGAGGAAACAGAATATTTCGATACGGTGGATGCCGTATATACTCTTCCAGCTCAAAAAAAGTATTCTAAACATCAGATCGCAGAGTACCTTTACAAAGAATTTAAAGTAAAATATATTGCTATTGGCGATGTGATTACAGAAGATGAAACGCTTAAAGTAGAAAAGGAAAAGGTCCAAGATATAGAAAAAGAAGTTGAATATGTGTTTGACAATATAATCGCTGATAGGTTTATTTATCTAAATGAATACTCTCTTCCATTAATATCATTTTTCTCCAAATCATATAATGATAATTTTTGTACTACAGGTATCTCAAATATTACGATAACAGCCAGCGGGGATATATGGCCATGCCAATTGTTCATTGGGAGAAATGAATATCATATGGGGAAAATAGATTTTAACGACATTACAAACTTCGATTTTAAAAAATTCAATAAGGTGTCAGATAATTTTTACAAAATAAAGAAATCTAGATTTTCAGAATGTCAGAAATGTATTGCTAGATATTGGTGTGTAAAGTGCTTGGGAGCTATACAAAAAAATAACTTAGAAGAAAATATCATAACAAGTGAGTGTATAAATATACGGAAAATAACAGAAATAGTCTTAGAAAAATTAGGATATTACATTTTAAATGGCAATTTTGAAAAACTATACGGCAACCTAAGGAAAACAACAAAAGGAATTGAGGATAAATTTTTAAATGTTGTGTGAAAAGGAGTGAAAGACCTGTATGAGAGAATTTCTATTCAAGTATAAAAAAGAGTTTGTGCTTGCAGTATTTTTCTTAGTAGCTTCTGTATTGATAAATATTTACTTTGCTTTTATTTATAAAAAACTCATAGATGTAGCAACTACACGTGATTTGGTGAAATTTTATTCTGTTGTCAAATTCGCAGTAATGTTTACCATATTGGAAGCAGTAGTTGGATGGTTAAATAGAACAACTCGATTTCATTACATGAAAAAAACTTTGATATACCTAAAAGACAGGTTATTTAGAGCAATCATTAAAAAGGATGTGGAACATTTTAATGAAGTTAATACAGGTAAGTACATTTCAATTATTTCAAATGATGTAAAGATTGTAGAAGAGGATTATTTTAACAATTTCTTTAGGCTTTTAGGCAGTGCAGTAGGATTTGTGGCTGCATTAATTTCTCTATTTATATTAAGTTACAAAATAACTGTGATGATAATACTCATGGCAATTCTTAGTGTAATAATTCCTCGCATTTTTGATGATAAGATTGCTAAAATGAGAAACGATTATTCTGAGAGCTTAGAACTTTTTACTATAGAATCTAAAGATACTCTTACAGGACTTGAAGTGATAAAGAGCTTCGGGATAGAGGATAAAGTACATGAGAAGTTTTCAAAAGTTAATGAAGATGTGGAAGATAAAAAGCTTAAATACAGCGTGCTTTTAAATACCTCTGACACCATGTCAGAAATTTTAAGTAGCTTTATTTTCCTCTCTGTATTTGCAGTAGGTTTATACTTTAATATAAAAGGAGAGATGACTTTAGGAACGATGATTGCCTGTGTACAGCTTACCAATAACATAATTATGCCAATATACAGTATGGGTCAAAATCTCAACAGGATACTCTCATTAAAGAGCATATCACAGAAGATAAATGAAGTATTACAGGAAAAGGAAGAGAGGAATGATTATATACCAGTAAAATCTTTTAACGACTCAATAGAATTTAAAAACGTATCTTTTAGCTACACAGGGGAGACAAAAGCTTTGGATAATATAAACTTTACAATCAAAAAAGGAGGAAAGTACGCATTAGTAGGGACAAGTGGAGCAGGGAAATCCACAATACTCAAGTTATTGTTAAAACAATATGAAAACTATGAAGGAGAAATAAAATTAGATGGGATAGAATTAAGAAGAATAGACAAGAAAGACTTATTCAAGATAATAACCCTATTACATCAGAATGTATTCATATTTGACGGGACAGTAAAAGACAACATAACCCTATTTAATGACAGATACACGGATGAAGAAGTAGTAAGAGCGGCGAAGATAGCAGGATTAGGGCCGTTATTAGAGAAATTGCCAGAGGGGATATTAAGTGATGTAGGAGAAGGGGGAAAACTTTTATCGGGAGGGGAGAGGCAGAGGATAGCGATAGCTAGGTCAATAATAACAAATGCGTCAATACTGGCACTGGATGAAGCGACAGCGGCGTTAGACAATGAGACGGCGTATATGATAGAGAAGACGATACTAGATATGGACATAACAGCGATAGTTGTAACACACAGGTTGTGGAGTGAGCTACTCAAAAGGTATGACGAGATAATAGTATTAAGGGATGGAAGGATTGTGGAGAAAGGAAGGTTTGATGATTTAATGAAGATGAAAGGGTATTTTTACAGTTTGTTTAATATAGAGAAGCTGGATAAAGTAGAGGAGCGTATAGAAGAAGAGGGAATATATGTGGTGTAAGGTAAAGTGTTTTATAGAGGAGGATGAGCCAAAGTGAAGGCATTTTTGTTAAAATATAAAAAAGAATTTGTAATTGTAGTATTTTTTGCAATTCTTGCTGCTCTGATGAATGTTTTTGTAGCATTTATCTTAAAAATGTTTTTTGATGTAGCTACAATAGGCAGATTAGAGAATTTTTATACTGCCGTTGAAATAGCATTGGTTTTTGTGATTTTCAACAGCCTTGTACTCTGGTTGGCTCAAATATCTAAATTCGACTATATCAAAAAGAGCTTAATACATTTAAAAAATGTACTCTTTGAGAAAATTATAGGAAAAGATTTAAATCAATTTGATGAAGTAAATACCGGTAAATATATTTCAATTGTTTCCAACGATATAAACATGATAGAAGAAAATTATTTCAACAACTTTTTTGAACTGGTAAGCAGTGGAGTGGGATTTTTAGCAGCACTAATTGTTTTATTCATACTTAGTTATAAAATTACCTTTATAATAATTGGTTTGACAGTTTTAAGCATGTTAATACCGAGAGTTCTGGATAGAAAGATAAGCGATTTAAGATGAATTTTCTCACACAGTTTAGAAGAATATACGAGTATGGCAAAAGATATCCTCGCGGGGTTTGAGGTAATAAAAAGCTTTGGCATAGAAGGAAAGGCAAAAGAGAATTTTGAAAATGTAAATGAAGAAGTAGAGAAAAATAAGCTCAAATTCAATTTAGTACTGAATATGGCAGATGTAATTGGGTATTTTTTAGCTTTGGGTTTAATGTTAGTAGTGTTTAGATTAGGTATGTGGGAAGAAGATGCAATAGAACTACACTCCTATAATTCCATTGGGATGAAGTAATGAGTGAATCGATTTAGTTTCCTCTTTAAAGTACATCAAACGCCGGGGATGGTTCCTTTTGTCCGATTTTTAGGTTTCAAACAAAGAGAACCGTCCCCTTTGTTTGGATGATTTATGTTAAAATCCAAATTTTCAGATAATTTATTTTAAAAATCCCTTTTTAAATCCTGTACCACTGTATTTCACTGTTTTTGAAGCCATTTTACAAATTTAACCTGTTGTAACTTACAGTTACAAAATTAAACTTGAATTCGGCAAGTAGCAAGCAAATTAAAAATTCAATTTCCATGAATGTAAAAAAAACGGTGTTTTGTTATAAGTTTTGCACTTTGATAACTGCATATTTACATTGAAAGAATAAAAGCTATATCCTTTTTTACAGTTAATTTACTCTTTTAAGGTATAGCAAAGCTAACCGTCTACTTGATATGGCGGTTTCTATCATTTGGTATATTTTTTGGTATATTCTATGTGTTTACTATGTTAAGCAAAATACCATTAGTGCTTTTCGTATATACGTTATCACAGTTTTAAGAAACGGATTATTAGGATAACGTATATGCCTATAACGTCCTTTCCCAACAAGATTACCAGGTACATTATATAATATTCGCCTTATTGTGGTTATCTCATGATGACTCATAAACTCTGGCAAGATAGTCCTTTTGAACCAATTATGGAGATTGTAAGCGATCATTTTGATAAGCAAAAATATTTCGTTGCAAAATTTGTTTCTTTGACTGTTTTTTGAAAAAGCAAATCCTTCTTTTAGTTCATCTATTTTGTTTTCAATGTCGCAGCGTTGGTTGTATTCATGAAATATTTCTTCAGGTGTCATGTACTCAATATTTGTTACTATAGCTTGATATTCATATTTGAATTCGTCTATATCCATACAAATCTGCCCTGTTTTGGGCTGTGGCAGTTTTTTGCGTATAATCACAATTCTGCGTACTTTATCCCATTTAGGCATTTTTGCATATATTTCATTTACACTAAAGGTTTTATCTATTTCAGTCCAAGGATAAAGGTGTTCTCTTTGATTGACATAGTCTATAAAGCATCTGATCCATGCCTGATTTTTAGCTTTCATTACATATTCATAACCTTTAGATTCAAAATACAGCATATTATCGTAGTCAAATGCTCCACGGTCAACGCGTACTCGCTTAATTATCCAATTTTCAGGAAGCTGTTCTTCGCAAGATTTTACAAAATCTAAGAAACCATGATTTGTGTGATGTTTACCTTCTTCAAGAGTAACATTAACAAGTTCATCAGTATTAGCAATAATGCCGATTTTCTCTTTGAAAGATGGTCGACCATGGTACCTTGGATTATAACCTACTGAAGCACCTTCCTGCTCTCCAAATATAGTACAAACTGTATCATCAAAATTCATAATGACTTCACGTTTCGTTCCTTTAGATTGCAAGGAAAGCAAAGTCTTGTTAATAAGTCTTAATTCTTCAAGAGAACTTTCAGGCAAAGCTTTAATTAAGTCTCTGCATACTTTTTCGCTGGGAACTTTATGCCCTTTAATTTCTGTGTATGCATTATCATATCTTAGTTGGTCCATGTGAAGAAAGCGGGTATTCCCTTGAATTACAGAATCAATCATAAAGTCAATAATCTCGGCTGGTTGAAAAACAGCATTTGGTGCTTTTTTAAAGGATAATATGCTTGAAAGAATTTTATTAAAGCCGATTTTTTCTTTAAATGCTTGGATATAGGTGAAAGTTACATTGTTTGATACTGTAAAATTATCAAAAGTTGCTGGCAAAATATATTTTGAAAACCCCTTTTCTTTTGTAAGATTAAGTGTTAAACTCATATTATGGAGATTCTCCTTTCTGTTAATGTTTTTGTTTGACACTTAAATTTTATCAGAAAAAGGGGAATCTCCATATATTTTTTGTAAAAAATTTTTCACTTAATTTAGCCCTCAAATGGCTCTATTTGGGCATTTCGTAAATTCACTTGCCGAATCCAAGTTTAAATTTAAATAATTAGGGTATATTCAAAAGTAGCTAAAAAGGTAGGTTTTCTTCTTTCTTAAAAATATTTCTATGTTGTATATAAAAGAATAATTCGACAAATATGAGGGGAAATTCTACATAAAAGATAAAGAATTCAAGAGTGATAGGAAAAAGTATGTCTCCAGAATCGCTTAAATGAAGGCTTTTGAATTTTGCACAAGTCTATTTCAAAAAGCAAGGAGGTGAAAAATAAATGAAGGTACTTTCACCAGCAAAGTTAGAACAAAATGGATTAAAGGTAATTCCACCACTTTGTGGACCTTGTTCCCATTTGGGTGGATGTAGAAGTATTGAGATATACTAAAATAAAAGATACAAACTATTCTTGAATAAAAAATGCTGTGCTCATAAGAGAGTAACCAATATGTGCCTTATGAGCACAGCAAGGATTTCTTTTTTGTGGGTTTTGGTTTTGATAATTACTGCTTTTGACACGAAGCAAGAAGCTTTCTCTTTTCTCAAATCCTTCTCTATAATCTTTTCCCTACCAAGTATTGTAAGGTTTAATATACCTCAAAATTAGAGGTTTATCTGACATAATTTATAGACTTTAGGGGTGTGAAAAATGAAATTTACAAAATTTTACTCTTTTTTAGATGTAAACCAACATCATTATTTGTTAAATACCATAAATTCTGCGTTGATAGAGCTGGATGATGAACACTACGAGAAACTTAAAAAAGCTTTTTATCTAAATAATCCAGATGTCATTGAAACCGATGAAAAAAATGTACTAGCAGACAATGGTTTTTTAATTGAAGACACAATAGATGAGTACTTGAGTATTCGAAACAAGTATCTTTTCTCTAAGTATAACGTTTCTTATAATTTGAAGTTAGATATTGCTGTTACTAATAAATGTAATTTTTCTTGTGTATATTGTTACGAAAATTTTTCTGATAGTAAGATGTCATTTGAACTTAATGATGAAATAAAAAGCAAATTCTGTAATAATTTGAGAAAATATTTAAATCATATGATAATGAATTATAAAGTAAAATCGCTTCAAGTAACTTGGTATGGTGGTGAACCTTCACTTGAATGGTCCTTAATCTTTACATTAAATAATGAGTTTATAAAATTAGGAAATGAACATCATATACGATATAAAAATGTGATTGTTACTAACGGTTTTTTAATTGACGAAAGTATAGCTACTAAATTATCGCAACAAAACACAGAATATGTACAAATAACTGTTGATGGACCCGAAATAATTCATGATAAGAGAAGATATCTTGCTAATAAAAAAGGGACCTATTCAAAGATTTTAGATGGGATATACAATCTTCTGAAAAACGGAGTAAATACAGTTGTAAGAGTAAATATTGATAAAGGTAATATAGATTATATTGAGATATTAATAGAGGAATTATATAGTAGATTTCAAACGTTTGTAGGAAAAGGTTTGCTTTCACTTGATTTAGCAAGAGTATTTGGGCATCGAGATTCTTTTTCACTTTCGGAGTTTTATAGCAAACGTAAAATTATTATGAAAAAAGCAGTAAAATTAGGATTTATTAACCCATCACTTGAAAGTGGTGGTGTAAGAGCATATTGTAATGCAGAAACTGATGTACTTAGTAATCTTACTATTGATGTTTTTGGGAATATATACAAATGTTGGAATTATGTTTTTGTCAAGGATTCTAGCTATTGTACTTTAGATGAGCTTATTGAAAATAATTTTGAAATATTACCTCAAAACAAAAATAGATTGGATTACGTGGAAAAAGTGTCACTTCTAAATGCTAACAATGGGCAATGCTTAAAATGTAAATATATTACATACTGTGCTGGTCTATGTCCAGATGTGAGAAAAAAAATAGCAAACGGAGAAGAAGAAAATATTTATAAAAATGAAAAATGCAAATCAATAGTAGAAGATTTAATAAAAGAGCAGATTAAATTAATTTATAATACAGACTAAATAAAGGGGTTTTATTATGGAAGCAATAAAAAAGTTTAAAGTTTTGTGGGAGATAATTCCTAAAAAAGATAAAATTTATTATATTGCTTACACCATAATTTCAATAATTCATTCATTATTGTTTGTTCTTTTGCCTTTCTTGTATAGAGATATTATAAACGCAGTTACTACAAGAGTTTATCCTGAAGAAAAAGTGTTTTTTTACATCGCTCTCACGATACTTGGGTATGCATCAATAAGATTGTGGAGTTTGATGAATGTATACATAAAAGAAAAAATGACTAAAAATCTTTTAGATAAGCTTTTTTCCTCTATACTTAAGATGGATTTAAAATTTTTTATAAGAAAAGATGCAGGTTACTGGGCGAGTATATTTTCAAATGATGTGAGATTTGCCTCACAGCTTTACAGCGATTTTCTTTACACTCTTCCGGCAGAATTTATCGTGTTTATTGCTATACTGGCAATTTTATTTGTCTACTGCAAACCGCTTTTAATTATAGTTACTGTTATTCTTTTTGCAGTAACCCTTATAAGTTTATTGAGAGAAAAATATGTAATTCCTCATTATGACAGAGCGCAAGAGAATTTAAGGATAACAAGTGACCATATAAATGCGTACTTAAAGGGGATAGAGGACCTCATACACTACAGAGGGGAGTCTTTTTTGAAGAAGAAATTTTTAGAGGATTTCAGCTCTTATATTGACAATATCAAAAACTATCTCTTAAGAGATTTTCTAAATGGATATTCTATAAACCTTTTTAATGAATTTGGGAAACTTGCAGCTATAGGTATGTCTTTACTGTTTTTTGTAAGGGGAGACTTTAGTTTTGGCACAGCAGTAATGCTAATAACGTTTTCTACAATGTCTTATGATAAAGCTAATTATATTGTTGAAAACTTGAAATGGCTTCAGAATTTTCCACCTCATATAGAAAAAATACAAGAGGCAATTGAATTACCGGAAGTAGAGATGGAAGATAAAGGCACAGGTAATTTTGAAGAATTGATTTTAAATAATGTTAGTTTTAGCTATGATGGAAAGCTTGTTTTAAAAAACTTTAGTATGCAGGTGAAAAAAGGTGAGATAGTTGCTTTAATTGGCAGGAGCGGGATAGGAAAATCGACTGTTTTAAAGATTATAACGGGATTTTTAAAACCTCAAAAGGGAGAAGTAATTTTTTTACAGGGGAAGCCTAAAATAGGCATGTTATTTCAAGGAGGGCGATTATTTAACCGCACTCTTAGAGAAAACTTGCTTATAGCAAAACCAAATGCCTCTGAAGAAGAATTGGTAGAAGCCTTGAAAAAGGCAGGACTGTTGGAGTGGTTTGAGAAACTGCCAAAAGGGTTTGATACACAAATAGGACAGACAGGAAAGCTTATTTCAGGAGGAGAACGGTCGAGATTGTCACTAGCAAGGACGATTTTGTTTGATCCGGAAATTCTTTTACTTGATGAGCCTTTGGTAGGTGTAGACCAAGATAGAAAAGAAGAAATACTTGATACACTAAAAGAACTGCTAAAAGGCAAAACCTGCATTTTAGTTACTCATGATAAGAGTTTATTGAGAATTGCTGACAGGACAATATATATAATGGAAGAGGAAGATGCAGTATGACTAATATAAAATGGGTGTTTCGTTCAATAAATAAAACTCTTTTGATAAGCTTTTTTGCTGTTTTTTCCGTATATTTGCTATCTGAAACAGGACTTTTAATATTGCCATTACTTTATGGGCAGATTTTAAATACAGTTGAAAGCACAAGGATTTTTCCATTACATCTTTTTATGATGCTCTTAGGCTTTACTGTTTTGCTTCTGACACTTAGGTCTTATACAAGTTTTATAAACAGCAGGCAGCAGGCTAAAATTCACGAAAACCTCTGTTTAGTTGCAATCAAAAAAATATTTAATCTTCCTCCTTCCAAAGTTGCGGAAAAAGGGTCAAAATATTATACAGACACGGTTTTGGAAAGGACGAGAGAGGTTTCTACTCTTTTTGACATTAAAGCTATGACAGGAATTATTAATCTCATAAAGCTTTTTGTAATAACAGTAATAATATTTTTTATAGATAAAATTGTGGGAGTTGTCTCAGTTGTCCTTATCCTCATATCTATCTGCATCTATAAATATGGAAATGAATATTTTATGAAACACAATAAAGAATTGATAGAGAAGAAAATGGAGTATCTGAGCAACGTAGAAGACACTATAAAAAACAAAGAGGAGATACATGTATTGAATGCTTTTTCCTATGAGTTAAAAAGAAATGATATTTTTACAGAAGAATTAAGGAAAATGGCGTCTAAAATTTTTGCTAGAGATTTTATTCACTTTTTTATAGAGCTTGATTTTGTAAGGATTTTTTATGAACTATTGGTCTTTACATGGGGCCTTTATCAGGTGTACATTGGAAGCTATCAAATAGGTGCAGGAATAGTGCTTATTGGGTACAGTACAATGATTACAGGGCCAATCGTATATTTAAATTCAATTCTTTTAAATATAAAAAACAGCCTAAATGCAGTTGATATTCTAAAGGAATTAGAGGTAAAAGAAGAAGGGGTAATTGTACCTGAAGGAGAAATTGAAGAAATCATTTTTGACAAAGTTAACTATACAGTAAATGGTAGAGATATTTTTAAAGATTTTTCTTTTAGTATTAAAAAAGGTGAAAGGATTGCCATTTTAGGACCTTCTGGTAAAGGGAAAAGCACGCTTGTTACACTTATTTTAAAAGACATCAAGCCTACATCAGGTAAGATACTCATAAATGGGAAGGACATAAACTTTATTTCTAAGGACTGGCTCTATCAGCAGATTGCAGTGCTTTCTCAGAATTCTACTTTGTTTCCGGCAACAATTGAAGAAAATATAAAATTAGGGGAGGACTTTTACAGGAGGGAGGAGTTAGAGGGGATTTTAAGAATAGTGAAACTTCCTTTTGATTTGGATTATACAATTGAAGAAAATGTTTCAAATGTTTCTCAAGGTGAAAAAGAGAGAATTTTACTGGCAAGGCTTATAGCTCACGACAAAAACTTTATTATTCTTGATGAACCTCTTGAGGGAGTGGACATTGAGACTAAAAAAGAAATCATAAGCTTTTTAAAGGAGTATCTTAAAGATAGGACAGCTTTAGTGATAACACATAGAGATGAAATTGCACAAAACCTATGTGAGAGGGAAGTAAGGATAGATGAGAGATAATAGCAATTTTTTTATTGTCTAAACCTTATAAAAAATGGCATTCACAAGGTCGGGGGTTCAAGTACCCTTGGCTCCACCAAAAAAGTACTGAAAAATGGGAGCACTTAGGGTTCATTTGCCTAAGTGCTTTTCTTTTTTACTACAAAATTGTTGTAATGGCCTAAAAAGATATAAAAGTTTATGCATAAGTGTCATGGTAAAAATAGGATTTGCAGGATTTATAAATAATTATGACTAAAAATTTATAAAATTGTAGCCGTGGCCACAGTTTTATTTATGTATTGTGATATAATTACAAAAAATAAATCCATTTTAAAGGGGGATAGTTTATGATTAAGTTAATTGGTATTTTAATCATTATTGTGGGATTTGTCTTGAAGCTCGATACTTTAGCAGTGGTTTTAATTGCTGGTATTGTGACTGGCCTGGTGGCAGGGGTACCTTTTCATAAAATTGTAGAAATTTTAGGAAAAGCTTTTGTAGACAATAGATATATGTCTATATTTATTATCTCATTGCCTGTAATTGGAATACTTGAAAGGTATGGTCTCCGTGAAAGGGCTGCATATGTAATAGGAAAGATAAAAGCAGCTACAGTGGGAAAAGTAACTTCTTTATATTTAGCACTTAGGACATTGGCAGCGATGTTCGGCTTAAGGCTTGGCGGACATGTACAATTTATACGACCTTTGATATTACCTATGGCAGAAGGGGCAGCAATGAATAGATATGGCGAAATAAAAAGCGAAGACCATGAAACAATTAAGGGGTTAGAAGCTGCAGTAGAAAACTATGGTAATTTCTTTGGGCAGAATGCTTTTGTTGCAGCAGGAGGTGTTTTGCTAATTGTTGGTGTATTAAAAGAATTAAACTATACTGTAGAAGCTTTAGATATCGCAAAAGCGTCAATACCTATCGCGTTAATAATAATGGTAGTTGGTACTTTGCAGTTTTTCTATTATGACAGAAAATTTGACCAAAAGTATGGGATAAGAACGAGGTCCAAAAAAGAAAATAGGTAAAATGCTTAGGAAGGAGGAGTATTGAATGCTTAAGGATTCTTTAACTGAAATCCTATACATTATGATGGGCATAGTTTCTTTTTACTCAGCGTATGCTACACTAAAAGAAAAAAATCATCCTTCAAAAATCCCTACTGCTTTATTTTGGGGGTTATTAGGAATAATTTTTACATTTAGTCGAATAGGCTTATTGTGGGGTAATAAAAACATTTATATACCTGATATATATACAGGATACATGGTTATTGTATTGACTCTATTATCTGCATTTCGATTAGTCAAAATTGGAAAATTTGACGAATCAACCTCAGAATTTAAAGAACAAATGTCACAAAAAATTGGCAATCTAATTTTTGTTCCAGCTTTGGCTCTTGGCATAGTTACATTTATTGTTGCTCAAATATGGACAAAACAACTTGGCTCTCTTGTTGCATTTTGGATATCGACTGTAGTTGCAGCAATTTTAGCATTGGTGATTACAAAAGGGAAAGTTAAAGAAATGGCTGATGATGGTAGAAGATTACTTGAAGTAGTAGGACCTATAAGCATTTTACCGCAACTTCTTGCTGCTTTAGGAGCTGTTTTTACAGTTGCAGGTGTAGGTGAAGTAATAGCAAGTGGGATAAAGACAATTATTCCTCAGGGTAATATACTTTTAGGGGTAATTGCTTATTGTGTAGGAATGGCTCTATTTACAATGATAATGGGCAATGCTTTTGCAGCATTTGCGGTTATTACAGCAGGAATTGGAATCCCTTTTGTAATAGCTCAAGGAGGGAATCCGGTGATAGTAGCGGCTTTAGGTATGACAGCAGGATATTGTGGAACTTTAATGACACCAATGGCGGCGAATTTTAATATAGTTCCGACTGCAATATTGGAAATGGAAGATAAGAAATATGGAGTTATAAAATATCAAGTTCCTGTAGCTATTGCCATGCTCATTATTCACATAATACTAATGTATTTTTGGGCGTTTTAATATTTTTATGAAAGGGTGATATGATAATGAAAATACTAGTAACAGCTTTTGATCCTTTTGGGGGGGAAAATATTAACCCTTCTTATGAAGTATTAAAAAACTTGAAAGATAATATAGAAGGTGCGGAGATAATTAAGATTCAGGTTCCTACTGTTTTTTATCTTTCTGTTGAGAAAGTAATAGAAAAAATAAAGGAAGTTAAGCCGGATGCAGTTCTAAGTATTGGACAGGCTGGCGGGCGATATGATATAACTGTTGAAAGAATAGCGATTAATATTGATGATGCTAGAATTCCAGATAATATAGGGCAACAACCAATTGATACCCCGATTGACCCTGAAGGTGCTCCAGCTTATTTTGCTACTATTCCCATAAAAGAGATAGTAGAAGAGATAAAAAAAGAAAATATACCGGCATCAATTTCTAATACAGCAGGTACGTTTGTGTGCAATCATTTAATGTATGGAATTCTCAATTATGTTCACAAAAACGGATTAAATATTAAAGCAGGCTTTATTCACATACCTTATTTGCCAGTGCAAGTTTTGAATAAGCCTTATACTCCTTCCATGTCTTTAGGGGATATGGTTAAAGCTATAGAAACTGCTATAAAAGTAATTGCAAAAAAAAGTAGATAGCAGTTATTTAGGAGAAACAAAAAAATTATTTGTATATGGGGAGAGATTATTACTTTCTATGATGATGGCAGCGTTTTGCCAAGTATTGATGAATTAGAGTTGTATTTTGGAGATAATCATGAAATTATGTATCTGAGAGAAAAAAGATAAGTGTTTTATGAGGATGGCAAGAAAGAATATGTAGATATTTATGTATATAAAAAGGACATAAAAAACGAGCCTCATATTTATATTGCAACGTGTGATTGGAGGGTATTTTTACTAAATAGATGAAACTATTTTAGGCATGGGGATTTTATGCTCCATGCTTTTTTGATATAAAAGATCAAAATATAGAAATATAATTTTGAAAATAGTATAATAAATTTTAAGGTTGACTTTTTTAATTAAACATATTGTAAAAATAGTAAAATTGTTGGTGCAATTTTTATTGTTTCAAACAGGAGAGAAGTGGGGAGCTGAAAGGGGATGACTATAAGTTCGGTATATAATGAAATGTTTGATATAAATCGACAGAAAGATATGAGAAAATTTTTCCTTAATATAGCTATACAGGGATATAAAAAGAGTTTTTTGAAAAATGAAACTATAACAATTAATTATAACAAACCATATATTGCCATAATAACGAAAGGGTTGATAAAGCAATTTATTTCAAATAAAAATGGAAAGATAAAAGTCCTTTATTTGTTGCAACCAGGGGAAATATTTGGAGAATTTTCCTATTTAGGAGGAGGATTTGATTTAATTGAAGGTCAAGCTATAAAAGATAGTGAAATATCTATTATTTTTGAAGATAAATTAAGTTCTATTCTGGAAACAAATCCTGATATGTATAAATATATTGCTCATAGCATGAGCAGAAAATTTAGAATTGTTACTATGCAGATGAGCGATTTAATTTTCAAAGATTCAATGGGAAGACTGTGCGATTTTCTAATTAGATTATTCTATCAACAAGGCAAGAAGATAAAAAAAGGTTATATAATAGATATTCCTTTAACCCATGAGAATATTGCCAATTTAATAGGATGTGATAGAGTAACGGTTACAAAAGGACTAAATAAGTTAAAAAAAGAAGGTTTAATTGAGATAGATGGAAAAAAGATTATAATAAAAGACCTTCGCTACCTTGAAAAGTATATAGATTCATAACATTTAATCGTGAAATAATAAGTTGCGAGCCCCGTCACTTATTAGGGGGTTCGCAATAAAAAGTATAATTATTTAACCGTTTCAATTATAGCTTTTACAAAAGCTACTAAATCGTTAGGAGTTCTGGAGGTTATTAAATTTCCATCTACAACTACTTCTTCATCTACATACTGGGCTCCTGCATTTATTAAATCATCTTTTATTGAGAAAAAGCTTGTAACTTTTTTTCCTTTTAAATTGCAGGCGGAAGCCATAATCCATGGTCCATGGCAAATAGCTGCTATGGTTTTTTGCAGTTTGTCCATTTCTTTGACAAAATTAATAGTGTCATTACATCTTCTCATATGATCAGGTGAATAACCGCCGGGGATTATTACCGCATCGTAATCTTCGGCTTTTACATCTTTAGAAGCATGGGTGCTTTTCATTGGATATCCATGTTTTCCTGTATATACTTTGTCTTTTTCTGGACCTATTAAATGTACTTCATATCCCTCTTCTTTGAGCCTATAGTATGGATATAGTAGTTCTGGCTCTTCATACATATTCTCAATTAAGATAGCAATTTTTTTCATAAGAATTCACCTCTTAGAATTTTTATAGTTAACATTATTATAACATTTATGGCAACCTATGTCAAGAATTAAAATTGTAAACAAAATTCTCTATTGTTTCAAAAACCTCTCGAGTACTGCTTCATCTTCTCGAGAGCTTCATCTAATAATGAGGAGATTCTTTTAGCATATTCTTTTAAAACTTTTCCTGCATAAGTTAATGAGTTTTTTATTTATTCTTTCAAATAATTTTATGTTATGGACGATGAGTCATGCAAAGTTTTTTGGCGGCTTTTGACATACTTCCTTCTTGGCAGACAGTTAAAAAAATTTTTAATTGGCGTAAGTTCACATTATCACCTCATAAGTTTGTACTTATGGGTATTATAAAATTATACTATTTTACTTATAATGATACAAGAGGTACAATATTAATTATGAAAGAGGTGATAAATATGCTATTGAAAGAAGGTAAAATAGGAAAGATTAAGTTAAAAAACAGACTAATTATGTTACCGACTGTTACAAATTTATCAAACGAAGGCTTTGTAAGCGAAAGAGAAGTGGAATATTATAAAAGAAGGTCAAAAGGTGTTTCATTGGTCATTGTAGGTGCGAGTTACGTAAACAAATTAGGAAAATTTTTCATAAATCAAATTGGAATAGATGACGATGATAAAATAGAAGGCCTTAAAAGATTATCGGAAGTCATACGTCAAAACGGTGCAAAAGCTGGTATTCAACTTGCAATGCACAATCCAAAATACAAACCTTCAGATTTTACAAAAGAGCAGCTTCAAGATTTTGTACAAAATTTTGTAGAGGCAGCAATAAGGGCGGAAAAATCTGGTTTTGATGCTGTGGAGTTGCATTTTGCTCACGGATGGTTTGTAAATCAATTTTTATCTCCTGATACAAACAAAAGGACTGACGAATACGGAGGAAATTTTGAAGGAAGGACAAAGTTTGCACTTGATATATTGCGAGAAGTTAAAAAAACTATTCCGGAGATGACGGTAATTTGCAGGATTAATGGCAGTGATTTTACAGATAGAGGCTTTACAATTGAAGAGAGTGTAAGATTCGCAAAACTGTTAGAATACCATGGTGCTGATGCTTTAGATATATCCTCAGGTGTATCTTCCACATCGGAGTACCATATCTCTCCTATGGGAATTGGAGATAAGCCTTTGATTGGAATTGTAAAGAGGATAAAAGAAAATGTAACTATACCTGTTATAGCGATTGATAAGCTCGGCAGTGTTTATGATTGGGAAAAAGTTTTAGAGGATGGCATAGCTGATTTTATAGGGATAGCTCGTGGTTTCATAGGAGATCCGGATTTGGCGGAAAAATTGATAAAAGGACACGAAGAAGATATAAGGTATTGCATTCACTGCAATCAGGCGTGTATTGCATACATTCAAAAAGGACTTTCTGTTTCTTGCATGATTAATCCAGAGGTAGGAAGAGAAAAAGAATTTGAAGTAAAGACCGATAAACCATTAAATATAGCTGTAATTGGCGGCGGGCCAGCGGGCATGTCTGCGGCCAAATATCTCGCAAAAAAAGGCCATAACGTTACTTTGTTTGAAAAAGAAAATAAACTTGGTGGACAACTAAATGTAGCAAAAGTGCCTCCTCATAAACAAGAGATAGGAAAAGTTATTGAATATCTGGAAAATGATTTAAAGAAATACAATGTCAAAGTACATTTAAATAAAAAAATAAGTTTACAGGAAATAAAAGAAATGCCTTATGATAAAATTGTCATTGCTACAGGCTCAAAGCCAGCTAAAATCAATTTGGATGCGGATATAAATCCCTACATGGCTATTGAAGTATTGGAGGGAAATATTCCAAAAGGAAGAGATATTGCAATAATTGGTGGAGGCCTTACTGGACTTGAAACAGCCGAATACCTTGCTGAAAAAGGGAAAAAAGTGACAGTTTTAGAAATGAAAGAAGAAGTTGGCGAAGGGATATACCCAATGGTTAAAAAACTGATTTTAAATAGATTAAAAGAACTTAAAGTTGATATAATCACAAATGCTTTAATAAAAGAAATATCTGGGGGGAAACTCATGTATACTTCCAAGGACACATATAAAGTAGTCAAAGTGGAGGATGTAGTTTTAGCAGTTGGAAATTTACCTGATACTGAATTTGAGGAACTAAAAAATGAGAACAGATATTATTTCATTGGTGACTGCAAAACTGTTGCTTCTGCAGTAGAAGCGATAAGGGATGGAGCAGAGCTTTCACTCATTATATAGAGGGAGGATATGAGGTTTATTAAGCTTACCCATTTAATGGTTAGATAAGTAAGAAATGGTAATATAAGCCATGAGATGCTCTTGTTGTGATGAGAAAATTAAAGAAAAACTAAGATATTAAGAGAAAATAAAAGATAATAGAGGGAGCATTCCTGTAATGAATAAAAAATAAGGGAGAATGGACTTTGAAAAAATAAGTACCTCCTGATAAAATACAAAGTATGATATTTATTAAAAGATATGTAGTGGAGTTTGGATATGGAGTAGATTTACATGGACAGGATGTCAATAAAGCTGCTCAAAAAGCAGTAAAGGATGCTATATCTCATAAGGCATGGTCATTTAATAGCAAAAGGTGGAAACCTTAAGTACATGATGGCTGAACTGTTTGGAAAAGAAACGGGTATGAAAAAGTTAATATTGTTGAAAGGGTAATAGCAGCTGCGCAATATATCAATATATCTAATAAAATTCAATAGGGGGGTGGTTTCTTGTGTTTGGGTATGCCGGCAAGATATTGAGAGTTAACTTAACAGAAAGGAAATTCAAATTTGAAGATCTTAATTTAGAACTTGCAAAGAAATACATAGGCGGAAGAGGGCTTGCAAGCAAGATATTTATGGATGAAGTTGATCCAAATGTTGAACCCCTAAGTCCAGAAAATAAGTTAATAATTGCAACAGGACCACTTACAGGAACACCAGTTCCAACTGGTGGAAGATACATGGTAATCACTAAATCACCGTTAACAGGAACTATTGCATGTTCAAATTCAGGTGGATATTTTGGTGCAGAATTAAAGGCAGCAGGGCTTGATATGATTATTTTTGAAGGAAAGGCAGAAAGCCCAGTTTATGTTGCAATTGAAGATGATAAAGTTGAAATCAGAGATGCATCACATCTATGGGGAAAGCTTGTTTCTGAAACAACCGATGAACTTAAAAAAGAATATGGTGATAAATCAAAGGTTCTTTGCATAGGACCTGCGGGTGAAAAGCTTTCTAGGATTGCAGCGGTTATGAATGACTATGATAGAGCAGCAGGACGTTCTGGTGTTGGTGCTGTTATGGGGTCTAAGAACGTGAAGGCGATAGTTGTAAAGGGTTCCAAAGGGATTAAATTATACGATAAAGAGAAGGTTAGAGAAGTTGCTAGAAATAAAACAAAGATGCTTCGCGAAAATGGAGTTACGGGTGAAGGGCTACCAACTTATGGAACGGCAGTTCTTGTCAATATAATCAATGAACACGGAATTTTTCCAGTTGCTAATTTCCAAAGGGCCTATACAGAACATGCTGATAAAATAAGCGGAGAAACTATGACAAGGGAAATACTTGTGAGAAAGAATCCTTGTTATGGGTGTCCAATAGCTTGTGGAAGATGGATAAGATTAAAGGATGGCCGTGAGGTAGGAGGTCCTGAATACGAAACTCTCTGGGCATTTGGTGCAGACTGTGAGGTTTATGATATAAACGCTATAGCTGAAGCAAATTATTGGTGCAATGAATATGGTCTTGATACTATTTCAACTGGAGCTACTATTGCAGCTGCTATGGAATTATATGAAAAGGGATATATAAAGGATGATGAAATAGAAAAAGATGGATATTCCTTAAAATTTGGTGATGCAGAAGCTGTTGTTGGATGGGTTAAAAAGATAGGTGCAAGGGAAGGATTTGGAGATAAGATGGCAGAAGGTTCATATAGACTTTGCGAAAGCTATGGTGTGCCAGAACTTTCGATGTCAGTTAAAAAACAAGAACTTCCCGCTTACGACCCAAGAGGAGCTCAAGGACATGGACTTGAATATGCGACTTCTAACAGAGGTGGTTGTCATGTAAGAGGATATATGATATCTCCTGAAATATTAGGTATACCTCAAAAGCTTGATAGATTTTCTCTTGAGGGAAAAGCTGAATGGGTTAAAACATTCCAAGATTTAACTGCTGTTATAGATTCGCTGGGACTGTGCCTATTTACATCTTTTGCCCTTGGTGCTCAAGATTACGTTGACCTTGTAAATGCAGTTTGCGGAACTGATTATACTGCAGAAACATTATTAGAGGTAGGCTCAAGGATATACACATTAGAAAGGCTGTTTAATTTGAAGGCAGGAATCGATCCAAAAGAGGATAAACTGCCAAAGAGACTTTTAGAAGAGCCTATTCCTGAAGGCCCATCTAAAGGACATGTTCATAAATTATCAGAACTGTTACCAAAGTATTATGAGGTAAGAGGATGGGACGATAATGGATATCCAACGAAAGAAACTTTACAAAAATTGGGAATTTGAAAAATTATTAAGGCCCGTAAAAGGCTAATGCCTTTTAGGGCCCTTGTATATATATTAAAAATCAATAGCATGGAGGATAATATGTGAGCTTCAAAAAATTATACATTGAGTTGACAGATAAGTGCAATTTAAACTGCAAGATGTGTTATAGACGCTCATGGGCTGAAAAACCAAAGGATATGGAGAAAAAGGTTCTATATAAGATACATAGTGAAGTTGTAAATAAAAAATTAAATGAAATCGTCCTTGGTGGCATTGGCGAACCAACGTATTCACCCCTTATATATGATGCTATCTCATTATTTTCAAGCTTTAATTTAACAATTACAACTAACGGAACGCTTCTTGATGATAAGTTAAAAAGTCTTATTGTTGATAATGTAAATAAAATCGTTGTTTCTATTGATGGACTTGAGGATAAATATAAAGATATTAGAGGATTTAATTTAAAAGAAGTTTTAGAGAACTTGAAGGATATATATTTGATAAAAAGAAAGAATAATAAAGAATATCCGCACGTTGTAATTCAATTTGTTGCATCAAAAGATAATATAGAAGATATTTTTAGTGTATTGGATATAGCAGAGACGGTAAGTGCATACCAAGTTATTATTTCAAATGTCATTCCTCAAACTGAAGATTATAAAGATAAAATATTATATACGAGGTATGAAAATAAATTTTTAAAGGATTTATTTGAAAGACTAAGAATACATTCGTTTAGAAAAGGCATAAATCTTACTCTGCCGAATATTGAACTAAAAACGGAACGATATTGTAATTTTATTGAGGAAGAAGCAGTAGTTGTTGGCTCTGATGGATATGTTTATCCGTGCTATAGGTTTTCCCATACTACTACTGAGTATGTTTTCGGAAGAAAAAAGAAGGTTTTTAAACACTCATTTGGAAATATATTGGAAAAAAGCTTAGATGATATTTATGAAAGCAATGAATATAAAAATTTTAGAGCGAGAGTTTATAATAATAGATATCCTTCGTGCCTCGATTGCGATCTCGTTGATGGGTGTGATTTCGTTAGAACTTCCGAATATGACTGTTATGCTATAAAACCTTCATGTGCAGATTGCCTTTGGAGTAGAAGGTTTGCTATATGTCCTTAATTGAAGGGGTGATATATTGATTAAAGTAAAATTATTTGCAACCTTTAGAGAAGGAAGACAAAAGGAAGTAAATTTTGATTACTTTGAAGGAATTACCGGAAGGTTTATAATAAACAAACTTAACATAAAAGAAAAGGATGTAGCAATATTTTTAGTAAATGGACTTGATGGGAAGCTTGATGATCCTCTTAGTGATGGAGATGTGATTTCCCTTTTTCCACCTGTTGGTGGTGGTTGAGGGAAAGGAGTGTCTTTATGGGAAGATACGACAGAAATATGAATATGCTATCTAAGGAAGAAAATGAAAAACTAAAGGACTTCAGGGTTTGTGTATTGGGATGTGGAGGATTGGGTGGGTATGCTATTGAAATGCTTGGTAGATTAGGTATAGGATATATAACTGCAGTTGATAAGGATGTTTTTGAGGAAACGAATTTAAACCGCCAGATTTTAAGTGATATGAATTCATTGGGTAAAAGTAAAGCATTAATGGCGGTGGAAAGAATGAAACTTGTCAACCCAGAAGTTTTTGTAAATGCTATTGTAGATGAATTTAATTTTGAAAATGGAAAAGATATCATAAAAGGACATGATATTGTAATCGATGCTCTTGATAATATTGAGGGAAAGCTTACTTTACAGGATATCTGCGAGGAGCTTGGCATTCCATTTGTTCATGGTGCTATTGCGGGCTGGTATGGGCAGGTTACTACAGTTTTTCCTGGCGATAAGACGCTTAAGTTTTTGTATAAAAAAGAAATGAGGAAGGGAATTGAAAAAGAACTTGGCAATCCTTCGTTCACTCCTGCTCTTGTTGCTTCCATTCAAGTTAGTGAAGCACTAAAAGTTTTGATAGGAAGAGGAGAAGTATTAAGACGTAAGGTGTTATTTATAAATACCTTTGAGCAAGAATATGAGATTATAGTTCTTTGAAATTGGTGTACTATTGTAACGAAAGGACGAAATAAACTTAATATTTTATTACTTATTCTCCGAGTCTATAATCCTAAGGCAAGAGCTATGGATTATAGGCCGATAGGGTAGTGCTGGAAACGGTGCTGCCTCCCGCCTGGAAAGGAGAATAGGAAGGCTGCTATTCTCCTTTCGCATACTAAAACGAAAGGAGTTTTTTTATGAAGGTTCTTTGTCAATAGTTGGGGTGGGTATTTTTTCTGAATGTTGTTATTGTAGGTCCTAAGAGTGATCCTGCAAAGGTACATCAAGCGGGTTCCCGCGGCGAGGGCTAAAGGTGGCTTGTTTCCGAAGGTAATATGAGGTTTCAAATGCTTGTAGAAGAGCTGTGAGAAACCTGAACTTGCGAGAATGTTTTATAATAGTAAAAGTGGCTTTCTACAGATTTAGAGCATAGTCGCAGAAAGGGCAACGATAAGTATGATGATTTTTTAGGAGAGGGCTTTTCAGGTGCCCACTTATGTTTATACACTTTACGTTGTAGCTTCTGGTAGTCCTCAAGGTCTTTGCCGAAACTGCGCAAAAAGAGAGGAGGAGTGCTGCATACAGGACATTCATCGACATCTACTTCAGGAGGCTTAATGTGCCTGACATTCGACAACTACCAACTTCGACTCCAAGGGGAGGGAATCTTTCTTTTTTCTCAAATTTTCTCAAATCTTTTGGTATCAAATGTTGTAAGGTTTGATAGCCCTTAAAGGAGGAAGCATATCTGACAAACTGTCAATACCCTAGGAGGTATTAAAATTGAAGATAATAGGTGTTATAGGAACAAAAGATACAGGTAAAACCACTCTTGTAACAAAAATTGTTAGAAAATTAGTGGATGAGGGGTACAGGGTTGCCACCCTGAAACACACCCATACAGGCTTTGATTTTGCAGATAAAGACACTGGTAAACACAGAGAAGCAGGGGCAGAGCTTGTAGTCGGTAGTGGAGAAGAAACCTTTTTTCTTCTTGGTAGGAAAATGGTGCTTGATGAACTTGTAGGTACTATCCAGCTTCTTGGGGATTTCGATTTCCTGGTTATCGAGGGTTTTAAAGAGATGCCCCATGCAAACATTTCTACTTCCACTGAAAATGAATTCACGATAAGAAAGGTGGATCCATTCTCCCTTAAGGAGGAAGAATTGGATGAACTCATTGAAGTCATAAAGAACAGAAGTTACTGTTTGCTGCAGGGGCTTAACTGTAAAAAGTGTGGTTTTGAATCATGCAGGGACTTTGCAATGGCAAAGGTCCAGGGAGCTGCAGATGATATAAACTGTAAGAGCCAGCCAAAAAGGGCTCTTCTGAGAATAAATGGTCACCCGGTACCTATGAATCCATTTGTACAGGAATTTATATCAAAAACAGTTCTTGGTATGATCGATGCACTTGACATGAAAAACCACGAAATTGAGAAGGTTGAGTTAATTATAAGAAATAATTATGAATAATGCACCATAAACGCATAGATGAATTGAAATTATTAGTTTAGGATAATTACCACAGACTTAAGGATCTTATGACAGGAAGAGTAATGTGAAGTGTTATTAGTCTTTTTAACCAATGCTGGTGTTCTTACTATAAATAATGTTGGGGTGGACAAAAATTATGTATCTAAGATCGCTTGACGAAGCTAATTAA
Organism: Thermoanaerobacter sp. X514; assembly: GCF_000019065.1. Classification (NCBI taxonomy): domain Bacteria; kingdom Bacillati; phylum Bacillota; class Clostridia; order Thermoanaerobacterales; family Thermoanaerobacteraceae; genus Thermoanaerobacter; species Thermoanaerobacter sp. X514. The sequence goes on from NC_010320.1 coordinate 1,426,901, forward strand.
TCGAGATAAAAAAATTATTAAAGTAAGGAGAATAACTCTCCGAGCCTTTATGTCTAAGGGGCGAAGAGCCCTATGAGATAAAGGCCGATAGGGTATTGATGGAAACATCAATGCCTCCCGTGTTGGAAAGGAGAGGCAATGCATTTGCATTTATGCAAAGCAAGAATGCGTAAGGTAAAGTAATTGTGTCCTTGCTTTGCGAAAACGATGCAGTGCCTTCTCCGGAAGGCATTTTTTTGTACCTTTGTTAGGGACTAATTTCAATGGTAAAAGCTAAAGAATGGAATCTTTCCAGTTTTAATGGGTAAGGTTTAAACAAAAACTAATAGTGATGATGGAGGATGAATACCATGGCAAGAATATCAAAGAAGTTTTTGATGATCCTTTTATATTCTATTTTGTTGTTTAGTTTATTTTCTCTGAACGGTTGTACAGGTTCTAAAACTTCAGAGAAGATTTCCCCAGGTAATCGAGATGTAATTTTGGCGACAACAACAAGCACGCAGGATAGTGGGCTTTTGGATTACCTTTTACCGATCTTTGAGAAAGAAACAGGATACAAAGTAAAAGTGGTTGCCGTGGGGACAGGACAGGCTTTGGAGATGGGAAAAAGGGGGGAAGCAGATGTTCTTCTTACACATGCTCCTGCGGCAGAGAAAGAACTTGTGGACAACAAGGATGTTATAAACTATCAGTTGGTAATGCACAATGATTTCATTGTGGTTGGTCCTTCAGAGGATCCAGCGCAAGTTAAGAATGCGGTTTCAGTAGAAGCAGCCTTTCAGGCGATTGCTGAAAAAGGTGTACCGTTTGTTTCGAGGGGTGATGATTCGGGTACACACAAAAAGGAATTGAGTTTATGGAAAGCAGCAGGGATTGATCCCAAGGGAAAGTCGTGGTATATAGAAAGCGGCACAGGAATGGGACAAACGCTCCTTATTGCTAACGAAAAACGGGCGTATACACTAACTGATCGGGGAACATACCTTGCATACCGCGATAAATTAGATCTTACCATTGTTCGAGAAGGAGATAAGGGTCTTCTTAATATTTATCACGTCATGCAGGTTAACCCCGAGAAACATCCTGGGAAACACATAAACAGCGATGGAGCCAAAGCTTTTGTGGAGTTTATGATTTCGCCCAGAACGCAGGAACTTATTGGCAAATTTGGGGTAGACAAATACGGAGTGCCGCTCTTTTTCCCCGATGCCCAAAAAGGGGAAGTAGAATAAGGAGTTGAATAAAAGTGGAACTTATTTGGGAAGGCCTGAAAGGAGCATTCAAATTTCTTTTTCATGGGGATCCAGAAATCAGAGAAATTACTCTTCTTTCTCTTAGGATTGCTGCGTGGGCTATAGGGATAAGTTCAGCCATTGGCCTTCCACTTGGGATTGCACTTGGAGTAAGCACGTTCCGTGGCAGGGATTTTCTTCTGACTTTAGCCAATACCGGCATGGGACTTCCACCGACAGTTGTGGGGCTTTGGGTAGCTATTGTGCTATGGCGTACCGGCCCTTTAGGAGGACTAAAGCTGATTTATACTCCTACTGCCATCATCATTGCTGAAGTAATTCTTACCGTGCCTATTATTATAGCTTTGGTAGCTGCAGCTGCGTCGGATAAAAAAGCTAAATTACACGATTTTTTTCTTTCTTTAGGGTTGAACCCTCTTCAATATATGTGGCTTTTACTTCGGGAAATTCGTAGCTCAGTTTTAACAGCAATCATTGCCGGTTTTGGACGTGCAATTTCGGAGGTAGGAGCAGCAATGATGGTAGGAGGGAACATCGCTGGGGAAACCCGCACGCTTACCACCGCTATTGTTCTTGAAGTATCTAAGGGTGAGTTTGACCGCGCGTTAGCGATAAGTTTTGTACTTCTTGCCTTATCGTTTTCTATTACTGCCTTTATTACCCATCTTCAGTATCAACAAAACTTAAAGTAGAAGCGGGAAAAACAAGAAATAATTAGATTAAAGAAAGGAGGTAGAGGAGTATGAATTATATGTTTGAACGCAAAGCTACCGATTTTCGGGATATAGAGAATCAAACGCCGGTTATTATAGCCGAAGATATTAGTGTACGGCGCAATGAACGCTTTATCCTGCGAAACATAAGCCTCGTTTTGCATCAAGGGGAACGTTTGGGACTTGCGGGTCCCAATGGTTCAGGAAAAAGTACGCTCCTTAAAGTCTTATCCTTACTAATTCCACCGTCTTCTGGGAGGCTTACAGTTCTTGGCTTTATAGGAGACGGGCGGTCTTCAGTGACTGTTCGCCGAAAGATGTCTATCGTCTTTCAACAACCGACGACGCTCACAGGGAGTGTTTTGCAAAACGTGAGTATTCCCCTGCGCATGCGAGGACTTTCTGCCCGAGAGGCAACCAAGCGGGCATATGAGTGGCTTAAGTGTTTTGATTTAGAAAAGCTTGCTTTTCAGCGGATACATACACTTTCTGGGGGAGAACTTGCACGTCTTCAGCTAGCAAGGGCGTTTGCTATGGAACCGGAAATTTTGTTCCTTGATGAACCTTTTGCAGCAGTGGATGCTACTTCACGGAGTCCACTAAAGGCCCTTCTTCGGGAGATTCTGGCAAAAAACAAGGTTTCACTGCTTCTTATTAGTCATGATTTTCGTGACCTTCTCGATCTTACTGAGCGCACGCTGGTTCTTTTGGATGGGCACATTGTTGCACAAGGTAAAACCCAAACTTTGCGCATACAATCTCCACTCGTGCGTGAGATTTTTCCGGAGTAAAGTTTTTCGGGATACAAAGGTTGCTCAATATGTCTCTACTCTATACCATACTTATTTAAGCAGTTTGCGAAAAAAGTTTTTTATTTCAAGTAGAAGGAATACTAATTACTATACTTTTATTATAAATGAAGGCAGGATAAAAAAATAAATTAGTGGGGGAAAGCAAGAAAGGGGATGATAAATTAATGATTAAAGTTGCTATTTTGACTGTTAGTGACAAGGGTTTTAGAGGAGAGAGAATTGACACAACATCATCTGCTATAAAAGAAGTTTTAGATCCAGCGATATATTCTATTGAAGAAATAAGAATCGTTCCAGATGAAATAGAAGATATAAAACGTGAACTAGTAAGATTTTGTGATGAATTAAAAGTTGACCTTGTTTTGACAAATGGAGGAACTGGATTTTCAAAGAGGGACGTAACACCAGAAGCAACGATGGCTGTGGTTGAGAAATTGGTTCCTGGAATTCCAGAAGCAATGAGGGCAAAGTCTTTAGAAATAACTCCACATGCTATGCTATCCCGCGCTGTTGCAGGAATTAGAAAGAGCACTTTAATCATAAATCTTCCAGGAAGCCCTAAGGGGGCTGTTGAAAACTTAAATGTTGTTTTACCTGCTCTTAAGCATGGAATTGAGATTTTAAAGGGTGAAGCTTCAGAATGTGCAAGAAAGGACGATTAAAATGGAACTTTTAAAACTTGTTACAGTAAAAGAGGCAAAGGAGATAATAGAAAAAAATATTAGTTTTAAACCTGGCATAGAGAAAATAAGTATTTTAAATTCGTTAGGAAGAATTTTAGCAGAAGACATATATGCACCGGAAAATGTTCCCGATTTTAGAAAATCAACCGTTGATGGATATGCTGTGATTTCGAGTGATGTTTTTGGAGCGAGTGAGAGTTTACCTGCAATTTTAAAGCTTGTTGGAGAAGTCAAGATAGGAACGGAACCAACCCTGGATATAATGCCAGGAGAGTGCATGTATGTTCCAACAGGGGGTATGCTTCCTAAAAGTGCCGATACTGTTGTTATGATTGAATACACAGAAAAACTTGATGATGAAACTATTTTAGTCAATAAACCAGCTGCGCCCTTTCAAAACATAATTGAAATTGGAGAAGATGTAAAAAAAGGTGAACTCATTTTAAAAAAAGGCACAAAATTGAGACCCTACGAAATAGGGGTTTTATCAAGTCTTGGAATATTAGAGGTGGAGGTTTATAAAAAAGTAAAGGTTGGAATTATTTCCACAGGCGATGAGATAGTGGACCCTAAGGAGAAAATTAATAAAGGACAGGTCAGGGACATAAATAGCTATCTGTTATACTCTCTGTGTCTTGAAGAAGGAGCAGAGCCTATTCTATACGGCATTGTTAAAGATGATTATGAAAAATTAAGAGAGAAATTGCAAGCGGCAATAAGTGAATGCGATTTGGTTTTGATGTCGGGTGGCAGTTCAGCCGGCAACAAAGATGAAACTCTCAGGGTTATAAGTTCATTTGAAAATTCGAATATTTTTATTCATGGAGTTGCTATACGACCTGGGAAACCTACGATTGTTGGAAAAGTAGGTGATAAATTCATATTTGGACTTCCAGGGCATCCACTGGCCTGTGCGGTAATATTTAAAACCCTTGTTATTCACTATTTGGACAGGATAAGGAATTTTGAAAGAGAAGAATATCCGGTTGAGTGCAGGTTTGCCGTAAACTATCATAAGGCTGAGGGTAGAGCAGAATTTTTACCTGTTAGTATAAAAGAAGTGGAAGGAAAATTAATTGCGTATCCCACTTATTATGAATCAGGACTTATATCTCGTTTTGCAAAATCCTTTGGATATGTTTACATCGAAAAAGAATTAGAGGGCATATCTGAAGGACAAATAGTTAAAGTTTATAAATTTTAGGAGGGTGCTATGAGGCAAAATATCTATCTTTCAAATATAAGCTTGAATGAGGCAATAAATATTTTTCTTGAAAAAATAAAAGATTTTAAGGTTGAAACAGAATATGTAAAAACTTATGAAGCAAATGGTAGAATTACAGCAAAACCTATATTTGCCAAAATTTCATCGCCCTTTTACAACAGTTCTGCTGTTGACGGGATTGCAACAGTAGCAAAAAAGACATTTACTGCAACAGACAAAAATCCTGTAAGGCTTAAAGAAGGAGTTGATTATGTAGTTATTGATACAGGTGATCCTATTCCAGATGAATATGATTGCGTAATTATGGTTGAAGATTTAATTTGGGTATCTCAAGATGAGGTTGAGATAATAAAGCCTGCTATTCCATGGCAAAATATACGACAAATTGGTGAGGATATAGTAGAAGGACAACTTATACTTCCTCAAAGCCATAGAATAAGACCTGTTGATATTGGTGCTTTGATTGCAGGAGGAGTATTTGAAGTTGAAGTTTATAAAAAGCCTAAAGTTGCAATCATTCCAACAGGAACAGAGCTAGTAGAACCAGGGGAAGAACTTAAAGTTGGAGATATAATAGAATTTAACTCGAGAGTTTTTGCCGCGCAGGTTGAAGAATACGGCGGAATTCCAACAAGATTTGATATTGCAAAAGATGATTTTGAGAAATTGAAAGCTGCTGTTGATAAAGCTTCAAAGGAATACGACATTATCCTATTAAATGCTGGTTCATCTGCAGGACGTGAGGATTATTCTAAAAAGGTTATTGAAACCTTAGGTGAAGTCTATATTCATGGAATTGCTATAAAACCTGGAAAGCCAGTTATACTAGGAAAGGTAAACAATAAGCCTATTGTTGGAATACCAGGTTTTCCTGTTTCAGCTTATTTTATAATGGAAAACATAGTTAAGAAGCTTATCAACTTTGTTCAAGGATATGATATAAAGGATAAGAGATATATAGAAGCAACTCTTTCAAAAAGAATTATGTCATCTTCAAAATATCTTGAGTTTGTAAGAGTAAAACTTGGTTTTATAGACGGTAAATACATCGCAGCGCCAATTGAACGGGGAGCAGGTACTACAATGAGCCTTGTAAGGGCTGATGGGGTTTTGGAAATACCTGAGGAGCTTGAGGGTTATGAAAAAGGGACAAGGGTTAATGTAAACATATTAAAAAGCGAAGACGAGATTAAAAATACAATTCTTTGTATAGGAAGCCACGATTTGATACTTGATATTGCAGCAGATCTTCTTGCCAAAAGAGGAAAATTCACGCTATCTTCAGCCCATGTCGGAAGCATTGGGGGAATACTCTCATTGAAGGATAGGGAAACACATTTTGCAACAATTCACCTTCTTGATGTGGAAACGGGTGAGTATAATAAATCTTATGTGAAAAGATATATTCCAAACAGAAAAATTGCCCTTATAAAATTTGTAAAAAGAATTCAGGGGCTTATGGTTAAAAAAGGTAATCCACTAGAGATTAATTCTTTGGAGGATATTGTAAAAAAAGGTGCAAGGTTTGTGAACAGGCAAAAGGGATCTGGTACAAGGATTTTGCTTGATTATGAATTAAAAAGATTGGGTATAAATCCCAAAGACATCATAGGTTATGATAGGGAAGAATATACTCATATTTCGGTTGCAGCACAAATAGCTAAAGGAAATGCAGATGCTGGACTTGGGGTATTTTCTGCTGCTAAGATTATGGACCTTGATTTTATTCCGATAGCAAATGAAGAGTATGACATTGCAATTCCCGTTGAGTACTTAGAACTTGAAGGGGTAAAGCAGTTTTTGGAGGTTATAAATTCAGAAGAATTTAAAAATGAGCTTGATAAGCTTGGAGGGTATGACTATAGCAATTTAGGAGAAATTATCATTATCGAGTAAAGGAGAATTTTTATGAGAGATAGGTTAGGAAGAAATGTTGATTATTTAAGAGTTTCTGTTACGGATAGATGTAACTTAAGGTGCATTTATTGTATGCCGGAGGAGGGAATACCCAAAAAAGATCATAATGAGATTCTAAGGAACGAAGAGATTTTAAAAATAATTAGGATTTCAGCAGAACTTGGCATTAAAAAGGTAAGGTTTACAGGAGGCGAGCCACTTGTAAGGAAGGGAATTGAGAACATAATTTATGAAACATCAAAAATAAAAGGCATTGAAGACATTGCACTTACAACTAATGGAACAAAACTTTATGAAATGGCAGATACTTTAAAAGAAGCAGGACTTAAAAGAGTTAACATAAGCCTTGATAGTCTTAAAAAAGATCGATACCGTATGATTACAAGGCTTGGGAATATTGATGATGTATTTAGGGCTATTGACAAAAGTTTATCTATTGGACTTGAACCTGTAAAAATTAATACGGTTGTAATAAAAGGTATAAATGACGATGAAATTTTTGATTTTGTGAAGCTTGCCGATGAAAACCCGCTTCACATCCGATTTATTGAAATAATGCCGATAGGTGAAGGAGCAAAATTCAAAGATAACTATATATCGTCGGATGATTTAATAAGTAGCATTCCCGGACTGACTCCGGTTGAAACAGAACCGGGTAACACTGCAAGGGTTTTTAAAAGAAAAGGAGCAAAGGGAACGGTTGGTTTTATTACACCTTTGTCATGTAAATTTTGTTCAAGTTGTAATAGGATTAGACTTACTGCAGCTGGAACTATAAAACCTTGTCTGCATTCAAAATATGAAGTAGATATTAAAAGTTTTTTAAATGATGAAGACAAGATAAGAGCAATGCTGGAACATGCAATCTTAAGTAAGCCGGCAGGGCATAATCTTGAAAAGGAAATAAGCCAGAATCAAAAAATGATGTTTCAAATAGGAGGATAGTATATGAATTTAACACACATTAATGAAGAAGGTAGAGCAAGAATGGTCGATGTTAGCGATAAAGATGAGACAAAAAGGGAAGCTGTTGCAATAGGAAGCATTTATATGAAAAGTGAAACTTTAAGAAGAATACATGAAGGAACTATTAAAAAAGGAGATGTCCTAGCAGTTGCACAGGTTGCTGGTATTATGGCTGCGAAAAATACATCTCATATGATTCCAATGTGTCATCCTATCATGATAACCGGGTGTGATATTAGTTTTAGTTTGGATTTTGAAAATTCAAAGATTGACATTAAAGCGGTAGTTAAAACTGTTGGACAAACAGGGGTTGAGATGGAGGCATTGACTGCAGTTACGGTTGCAGCTCTTACGATTTATGATATGTGTAAAGCAATAGATAGAGACATGGTTATAAGCGAAATAATGCTTGTGAAAAAAAGTGGTGGAAAATCAGGCCTTTATGAAAGGGAGGTTTAATAATGGCAAAGGTGGTGTCAGTTAATATTAGCGAAAAGAAAGGAACTGTAAAAAAGCCTATAGAAAAGGGATATTTTAGAGAAAACCACGGGCTTGAAGGAGATGCTCATGCTGGAAGGGGACACAGGCAGGTCAGTCTTCTTGCAGAGGAGAGTATAGAAAAAATGAAAGCAAAAGGCATTTGGGATTTGGCTGCAGGAAAATTTGCAGAAAATATAACAACGGAAGGAATTGAACTTCACACTTTGCCGGTAGGGACAAAACTTAAAATAGGAGAAGAGGTTATTCTTGAAATATCTCAAATAGGGAAAAAATGTCACGAAGCTTGTGAGATCAGAAAGATTACAGGCGATTGTATAATGCCAAAAGAAGGTGTATTTGCAAGGGTGTTAAAAAGCGGGTTTATAAAGCCCGGAGATGAAATTATAGTTATAAATGGATAAAATTACTGTAACTCCGAGAGATAATTTTTGTCTTTTAAAAATTTTAAATTATATGTCAAGGAGATAAGCAGCAAATATGGCAGGTATGTATATAAAAGGAAGCTATTACTCTCAACAAAAATGATGAAGAAATTATGAAAAGTTTAAAGTGTTATAAATGAAAAGGAATGTTTGGTTATTGGCGATTTTTGCATTGTTAATGTTCCTTACCAATGGATGCGTTAATGCGGGCAAGAGTTCAAAAGAGACTCCAAAAATGAAAAGTGCAAGTTACACAGGACAAAAACTTTACATTTATGCACCAACATCACTTAAAAAACCTATGGATGAAGTTATTTTTAGCTTTGAAAAGAAAACAGGAGCTAAAGTAATACCAAATTATGGAGCTTCCGGTGAACTTTACTCTCAGATAAAAAGTGGACAGCCTTGCGATATTTATTTTTCTGCTGATTGGCTTTATGTTGATAAACTAAAAAGTGATGATATGCTAAAAACTTCTCAGAAATTCTTGGAAGATGTTGTAGTGCTTATAGTTTCAGAAAAAGGCAAGAACAAGGTTCAAAAAGTGGATGATTTGTTAAAACCGAATGTAGTAGTGGGAGTGGCTGATCCTAAAGCTCCTATCGGTGTTTATACCGAAACAGCACTTAAGAAAAATGAAATTGTGGGATAAATTAATTTTGTCGGGAAATCTTAAAGCTCGACCTGCAACTGTTAATCAGGTTGCGATGATGGTTAAAAATGTTGAGCTTGATGCCGGTTTTGTTTACTCAAGTGTAGCTAGCGTTAAGAACACTTTTGTAATTGCTTTTTTTGCTTCAATTTTAGCACCTTTTTGGCTTTGGGATTTGGATATTACCATCTTTTTTCTAAGAATTCTTTTATATATCGTTTTGCCAATCTTATAAATGATTTGCCTGTTGCTGTGCTCCATACAGTAGCCGGAGCTGCTCTGCTTTTGGCATTTGGACGCAATGTTTTGGGATTTATCAGCAATACTGGTCTTGCTTTCATGATGATTTCGGTTGTATTAGCTATGTTTTTTGTATCATATCTATTAGCTGCAAGAGCAATAGCAAGTGGAGCAGATCAAATAGAACCAGAACTAGTAGACGTAGCGCGCACCTTGTGGGATATACTCTTCAAAGTTTACTTGCGAATTATCCTTCCTCTTTTGAAAGAGGCTATATTTTCAGGACTAGTACTTACCTTTGCTCATTCTTTAAGTGAGTTTCCTGCTGTAATTATGTTTGGTGGAAATATTCCAGGTGTTACTCAAGTTTTAGCTTCTCATGTATTTACTAAAATTGAGGAGGGCGAACTTGATATGGCTGTGACAGCTAGCGCTTTTTGTGCCGTAATATCCCTAATACTTGTTGGATTGCTTAATTTAATAAAGAAGGAGGAGTATCAAAAATGCTTGAAATTATTGAGATGACTAAAAGTTTTAAAGAACGAAAAGTGCTAAAAGATGTGACATTCAAAATATCTTCTGAAATTAAAGTAATAATAGGATTGAATGGAAGTGGTAAATCTACATTGCTTAGAATCATAGCTGGAATAATAAAACCTGATAAAGGGCGAATAATTATTAACGGCTAAGATGTAACCATGCTGCCGCCCGAACACAGAAAGGTAGGATATGTGCCGCAGCGCACAGCCCTTTTTTTGGTCATCTGACAGTAAAAGATAATATCATATATCCATTGAAAAATGGACGAGGATCTAAGGAAACAGCAGAAAGAATGATTGAGATATTGGGGCTAAAAGACTATTTGTATTATAAGCCACGACAACTTAGTGGAGGGTATAAAATGCGAGTTTCGTTAGCTCGAGCTTTAGTATATGAGCCGCAAATTATGCTTCTGGACGAACCTTTTAGTGAAATTGATGCTGTGCAGCTAAAGAAAAGCTTTTACCTGAGTTTTATAGACTGCTGAAAAGCAGAAATATACCGTTACACATGATATCCATGAGGCAGGGTTAATAGGAGACAGCTTTGCAGTTGTGAATGATGGAGAGCTTATTCATATTGATTCAGCATCTAAAGCCTTTGAGCTTATAGAAGATAAGGTTTTTCAAAAATCATATTTTTCAGGACACGGCAAAAAATGATCTATATGAACATGAGAGAGGAGGCAGAAATATGGAAGGAATAGTTTTGTCGATAAATATAAGTGAAAAAAAGGGTGAGCCTAAAACACCTATATCAGAAGGTTTTTTTAGGAAGGATTTTGGGCTTGAAGGTGATGGACACGCAGGTGTAGATATATACCGGCAAGTAACATTTTTGGATATAGAGACTATTGAGGAAATGAAAGTTTTAGGAATAGAAGGTTTAAAACCTGGTATGATTGCCGAAAATATTACAACTAAAAACATAAAACTTTACCGATTTCCTATTGGTACAAAAATAAAAGTTGGAGAAGTGTTTTTGGAGATTACAATGATAGGGAAGAAATGCGAAAAGCCAGAAAATTGTTCATTGAAAATAGAAGTAGATAAATGTTTAGCAAAATCGCGTATAGTTTTTGCAAAAGTTATAGAAAGTGGAAAAATAAAAGTGGGCGATATAATTAAAGTGCTAGACTATAAAGATGAGTAGAATGGAAGATACTCAGATTAATGTAAAAAGTATACATTTCTCTAAGACTTTTAATTTTTAATATAGTTAAAAAAGGGTTCTTTGTCAAGAGTTGGGGCAGATATTTGTCCGTGTCAAGATTTTGTAGGTAAAAATTTTTTTAATTATAAATTGCAATATAGAGAATTGCAGAATGCCATTGACAGAGCCTATTACCTGGCAGAAGGCGAAATAATCACTGAAGATTATTTTCCCGAGAATATAGAGAGAAAAAATTGTGAGGAAGACATAAATGTGACTGCAGTACTTCCTTTTGATGTTATTGAGGAGAAGAATATAAAAGAAGCATTAAGGCTTGCAAAGGGCGACGTTGTCAAAGCGGCTAAGATGCTAAATTTAAGCAGAGCGACTATTTACAGAAAAATAAAGAAATACAAAGTAAATTTGAAAGAACTTTCATCTCTAGTTGAGACAAAATAGTTTAAGTCTCAAAATGAGACGCAATATATGTCTCATTTTGAGACTGTTACTTTTATGTCCCCTAGGATTATGGGGGTTTTTATTTTGGCATAAAACTTGCATAAATACTGAGTATGAGGCAAAAACTACTTAAGTAAAAATGGAGGTGATTTAAATGGTTATAAAAGGTGAGTATGTAAATATAAAAGGCAGTAAAATTCATTATTTAGAAATAGATAAAGAGAGTAGCAAAGATACAGTGATATTATTGCATGGCAAAAGATACAATGCTTATGATTGGATAAATTCAGGGATAGCTGAAAATTTATCTAATCAAGGATTTAAGGTGATATGCTTTGAGTTTCCCGGATATGGTTCTTCCGAAGAGTGCGAGTTAGAAAAGGAAGAGGTTTTATTAGAATTTGTAAAAAAATTAAATATATCTTCTTTTCACCTTGTAGCTCCCTCTTTTAGTGGGGAGATATCTATAAAATTTGCTCTCAAATATGGCGATATGCTTAAAAGCTTGACAATTGTAGATAGCATAAATGTAGATAAATACAAAGAAAAATTAAATGAAATATATGTAAAAACATTGATTGTATGGGGGAAGAAAGATGAAATTGCACCCTATGAATTTGCGGAAATATTGAAAAATAATATTAAAAACAGTACATTGTTTGTGTTTGAAAATTTGGGACATACCTGCTATTTTGATGATGCAAAAAAGTTCTCTGAGGTGTTGATAAATTTTATAAGAGCATAAATTAAAGGGGCTGTCTTTAGGATGGCCTTTTTTTATGTTGACAAATACAAAATTTCGTGTATAATGTATACATGATACCCCTAAACAGAGGGGGAGTATTTTTAATGGAGGTAGAATTATGAGAGTAGCAAGAATCGATGAAAATATATGCGACAGGTCACCTTTTTGTCCAGCAGCAATGAGCTGCAGATTTAAGGCTTTTAAAGTTACGTTTGGAGGGTCATTTAGGATAAACATAAGCATCGATGAAGAAAAGTGCACAGGGTGTGGTGTTTGTACGAGATATTGTCCTCATGGAGCAATTGAGCTTGTTGAAAAAGAAAAAGCTTCATAAAAATAAGGCACAAACAAGTGCCTTATTTCAGACTGTAGACAAACTCTTTATGATATGTTGGCATTTTGCATAAGTGTAGCGACTTGATAGAGCAGTAACTAAACTTAGCGAGGCTGAGAGGCGAAAGCGGGGCCGAAGCCAAGGATGGCGGAGGCGGGCACTAAGTCAAGGATGACGAATGTGCCCGGAACCCCGCTTGAGCCCGAGGACGAGCGCTAGTTTAGTCTGCGATATCACCGGAGCAAACGATGCAAAATGCCAACAAAAATAGAACTTTGTCAACAAACTGAGATAAGGCACACTTAAGTGCCTTATTTTACATTTGCCTTTTCTACTAATTTAATCCTATGCATTGTAGAAGGATGAGAATAAGAAAACCATTCTATAAAAGGCGGCGGAGCTACATCCAATAAACTTTTTTTAGCAAGGTCAATCTGAAGTTTTATTACAAGTTTTTTGTCGCGAAGGTACTCTACAGATAGTAAATCTGCTTGTTTTTCCATCTGCCTTGATATGTAATTTTGTATTGGACTTGTGTCAAAATTTATAAGTAGTATAAACAAATATATCATCGCTAAAACAGCAGGAGTCATTCTTTTACCATAAGGGAGAAATAGGCTTGAGTGAATTAAAATATTAAGAAAATAAAGGCCTATTACAAGTCCTACTATGCCTATTAACATACTTTTTAATACGTGATTTTCTTTCCAATGACCTGCTTCATGAGCTATAACTGCCTTTATTTCATCCTCTGGATAATTTTTTAATAATGTATCATACAATACAATCCTACTTGTCTTTCCAAATCCATAAAAGTAGGCATTGGCAAGAGTAGTCCTTTTACTTGCATCCATTTCTTGAATCTTATCTATTTTTATTCCCGCATTTTTTGATATTTCCTTTACCATGTTTATTATTTTTTGGTCTTTGATTGGGGTGAATTTATTAAATAAAGGTGCTATAAAAGTAGGATAGACGTAAATTTGCACAAACATAATTATCGTCAAAAAGACTGCAGCACTTACCCACCAGTTATTAGGCCATTTATTTAGAGCCACAAATAAGAGCAATACTCCCATTGACGAAAAAACAAAGTCTAAAGCCGCACTTTTAAAATAATCACTCCACCAAGAAGCCATTGTCTGTACAGAAAAACCCCATTCAACTTGAACAGAATGGCTTAAAAGGCTAAAGGGTAGAGATATTAACCTTAAAATTACCCATAAGGCAATGAAATATAAAAAGACATTCACATAGTATTTACCTGAAGCTAATTTTTCAGTATAATATGAAAGCTTGATAGCATTATTCCCAAATACAAACCATATCAAAAAAGCTGCTTTTGTCAAAAAAGAAGTTATGTAAATCAATCGATTTATTCTGTGATACTTTTGCGCTTTTGATATTTCTAAAGGAGAAAAATATTTGTAGACTTCACGAGGTATATTTCCTGGAAATAATGTATAATAAAGGTATAAAGCAGAAAATATTGTGGTAATTAATATAAGTGTCAGCCACAATTTATTGAATTTTATAAAAGACATAGTCTTCAATCCTTTCACAAAGTTTTACCTAACAATATTATATCTCATTAGAGGAAAAAATAGTTTTGCAAATAAAATTATTTGCTTTTTTGTATAAATACTTATATTATATATTTGTAAAATGTAGTAAAATGCGAGGGATATATATGAAAACACTTCTTGTAGGAATCAATGCAAAATATTATCACACCAATCTTGCTATAAGAAATATAAGAAAGTTTTGTCATCCTTATGATATAGAAATTTTTGAGACTACTATAAATGACAGTACAGATTTTATGCTAGAAAGTGTTGTAGAAAAGGAACCAGACGTAGTAGGTATATCTTGTTACATATGGAATATAGAAATAGCATTAAATTTGGCTGAAAATATAAAAAAAATACTTCCGAAAGTAATATTGGTTTTGGGGGGACCTGAGGCTTCTTATGATGTAGATAATCTTTTGTCAAAAGGCTTTATAGATTACATAGTTTTAGGGGAAGGGGAAATTGCTTTTAAAGAATTATTGGAAGCGTTAGAAGGAAAAAGGGATATAAAAGAAGTTGCAGGAATTAGCTATAAGGTTGATGGGCAAATAGTAATTCAACCACAAAAAGATTATGTCAACTTAAATGAAGTTCCCATATCTTATGAGGAAGAGGAAGATTTGAGCAATAAGCTTGTGTATTATGAGACCTCAAGAGGTTGTCCTTTTAAATGTGCTTATTGTCTTTCTTCTATTGACAATAAATTGAGATATGAAAGCCTTGAAAAAGTCGAAGGGGATTTGAAGTGGTTTGTAGATAAAAATGTGAAAATATTAAAACTTATTGATAGGTCTTTTAATTCAAATAGAAAGAGAGCAAGAGAGATTTTAAATATTATGAAAAAAATAGGTGGAGATACTGTATTTCACTGCGAAGTTAACCCTGAGCTTGTGGATAAAGAGTTTATAGAAGAATTAAAAGGGTTGGAAAAAAGAATACAGTTTGAAGTAGGAGTTCAGACTACAAATAAGAATAGCTTAAAAAAAATATCTCGTATTACTGCAGTTGAAAAAGCCTTGAGAGGAATAAAACTGCTTAGAGAAGCGGGAATAAAACTGCATGTAGATTTGATAGCGGGACTTCCTGAAGATAGTTTTGAAACTTTTAGTAAAGCTTTTGATGATGTGTATAATTTAAAACCTGATGAAATACAGTTGGGATTTTTAAAAGTATTAAAAGGTACTCCTTTAATGAGAAAAGTGGAGGAGTTTAAAATAGTTTATGATAATAAGCCCCCCTATGAGATCTTGTATACAAAGGATGTTAGTTATCAAGAGTTAGTCATTTTAAAAGGTATAGCATTCCTTTTGAACAAATACTATAATTCCGGAAAATTTAAAAAAACTCTTGAATATTTGGAGAATAAATTTGAAAGGCCATTTGACTTTTATCTTGAATTTTATAAGTACTGGAAGGAAAACGAGCTATTATATAAAAATCATTCATTAAAAGCCTTATACGATATTTTATATAAATTTTCTATTGAAACACTCGATGTTGATGAGGATTTAATAAAAGACGTTATAAAATTTGATTTTTTGTATTTTAATGCTGCCAAAGATTTACCTGATTGTGTAAAAGAAAAATATGAGAAAGGTCAAGAGATTTTTAAAAAGTATATTAAAGATGAAAATTGGTTAAAAGAAAATCTTCCACAAGCTGTTGGACTTTCCAGCCTTGAATTGTCAAAAAAAATAGTTTATGAATTTTTTAAACACGATGTGACAGCAGATTTTAAAAAAGAAAATTTAATAATAATTTTCCTTCATGGAAAAGAACAAACTTATTATGCAAAATTAATTTTGTGAATTTGTTTTTAAAGGTAAATGTGATAAAATTTGTATAGTAATTGAAAAATGAGGAGGCATATTTATGAAACCTTTAGTAATCGCCCATAGAGGAGATTCAAGAAATGCTCCAGAAAACACATTAGCATCTTTTAAAAGTGCTTTAGAAATGGGAGCTGACGGTATTGAATTGGACGTGCAGCTTACTAAAGATGGACAACTAGTAGTTATTCACGATGAAAGGGTAGACAGGACTACAGACGGAATTGGCTTTGTTAAAGATTTTACTTTAAAAGAGCTTAAGAGGTTAGATGCTGGCATAAAATTTGACAAGAAGTTTGCAGGTGAGAGAATACCAAGTCTTTATGAAGTTTTTGAACTCATTGGACATAAAAATTTTATTGTAAATATAGAGATAAAAAGTGGAATTGTACTTTATCCAGGAATTGAAGAAAAGCTTATCAAAGCGATAGAAGATTATGACTTTGAGGATAGAGTAGTTATTTCTTCTTTTAACCATTATAGCTTAAGGGATGTAAAGAGAATGGCACCGGAGCTTAAAATTGGGCTTCTTTATCAATGTGGGCTTGTAGAACCATGGCACATGGCAATACGAATGAAAGCGTATTCTCTGCATCCTTTTTATTTTAATATAATACCTGAATTAGTAGAGGGATGTAAAAAGAATAATATAAAATTATTTCCTTGGACTGTTGATAGGAAAGAAGACATGGAAATGATGATAAAAGCAGGTGTTGATGCGATTATCACTGACGACCCACAAACTTTGATAAATCTTTTAGAGAAGGGAGAATAATATGTCCTCGCGATTGAATTATTTGAAGATATTTAATTTAGGCCTTGGTTTTATGGTAATTTCCATGATTTGGGCAGCATATAATGCCTATATGCCCATTTTTCTTGGTAATTTTACAAAAAGCAATACTTTAATTGGGTTTGTAATGAGTTGGGACAACATTGCTAACCTTTTTATACTTCCATTTTTTGGAGCTTTAAGCGATAATACGCGAACAAGAATAGGCAGGCGAATGCCATATATACTTGTAAGCATGCCTCTTGCTGGCGTTTTATATGCTTTGCTTCCACTTCAGACAAAACTTTTATCGCTTCTCGTTATAGATTTGTTGTTTAATATTGTTGTAGCTACGTATAGGACTCCTATGGTAGCTTTAATGCCAGATATTGTAGAAGAAGAGCACAGAAGCAAAGCTAATGGAGTCATAAATTTTATGGGAGGATTAGGTTCATTAATAATATTTTTTATTGGATCTCAGCTTTATAAAATAAACAAAGCATATCCCTTCTTTTTGTCAGGGATTTTATCATTAATTATACCTATAGTTTTATTTTTAACAATTAAAGAACCTAAAATAGTTGTTAATGAGGAAAAAAAAGAAAAACAGAGTATTTTAAAGGCACTTGCTACTGTGGTAAAAGATCAAAATAAAGCACCCTTTTATACTCTCCTGTCAATTTTTATGACAATTGCAGGTTTTTCTGCAGTTGAAACTTTTTTCACAAGGTATTGCAAAATAGCTTTAAGGATAGACGAAAGTGTTTCTTCTTTTGCAATGGGTTTTTACGCTTTGGCATTTTTAGTTTTTGCTTTACCTGCTGGATTTATAGCTACAAAAATAGGAAAAAGAAAAACTATGATGATTGGAGCTTTTGGACAAGGAATTTTATTTTTAATATTTATGATAGTACGTGATTTTAGGACAATCCAAATTTTGATGCCTTTTGCTGGAATGTTTAATGCTTTATTTACAATAAATTCTTATCCTCTTGTAGTGAGCTATACTTCAGCTGAAAAAATAGGAACATATACAGGGCTTTATTATTTCTTTTCATCCCTGGCAGCAATAGTTACTCCTTCCTCTTTTGGAGCTATTATGGATTTTATAGGATTTAACAAGTTATTTTTAGCAGCGTCTATATGTTTATTTATATCTTTTGCTTTTCTATGGATAATTGGTGAAAAATATGAAAACACAATGTTGTGAAAATATAGCTTTTTTGTGGTATAATCTTAATTGAAAATAAAAATAAAAATTATAGGGTGATGAAATGAAAGAAAAGATAAAATTAATAAAGGGGAATATTGTGGATCAAGAAGTAGATGCTATTGTAAATGCTGCAAATTCTTCTTTATCTGGAGGTGGTGGAGTAGACGGAGCTATTCATAGAGCGGGTGGCCCTTCTATCGCTGAGGAGTGCAGAGTTATAAGAGAAAAACAAGGGGGTTGTCCTACAGGTCATGCGGTTATAACTGGAGCAGGTAATTTAAAGGCTAAATATGTGATTCACGCTGTAGGACCTATTTGGAGAGGTGGCAATCATAATGAAGATAATTTATTAGCAAGTGCTTACATAGAAAGCCTCAAATTGGCGGATGAATATAATGTAAAAACTATAGCTTTTCCTTCTATAAGCACAGGAGCTTATGGTTTTCCTATAGAAAGAGCGGCAAAAATAGCTTTAAGAGTAGTATCTGATTATCTTGAAGGTAGCGATATAAAAGAAGTGAGATTTATACTTTTTAGTGATAAAGACTATGAAGTGTATTCAAAAGCTTATGAGGAACTGACTTAAAGAGAGATAGACCCTCAATACGGGCCTATCTCTCGATTTATTTTACTATTTTTTCTGCCACAAGTAATATCATCAATACACCTACAGCTAGTCTATAATAAGCAAAAGGTTTTAAAGAATGCCTGGTAAGATAAGGTAAGAATTTATCGACGACAAATAAAGCTGTTAAGAATGACGTGATAAAGCCTACTGCCAGGGCTTGCCATTCCAATAAAGACATGGCGCTAAAGCCCTTCAAAAGAGAAAGAGTCGTTGCAGCAAACATTGTAGGTATTGCTAAAAAGAAGGAAAATTCCGCTGCAGCTTTAACTGACAATCCTGCGAGCATACCTCCCATTATAGTAGACGCCGACCGTGACATTCCTGGAAACAGGGACATAACTTGTGCTATACCTATTAACAAAGATTTTTTTGTATCTACTTTGTCCATGTTGTCAATTTTATATCTTTTTCCGAAAGTATCTTCTATGACTATCATCATTATTGCACCTGCGATGAGGGCAATTGCTACAGTGAAGGGCGAAAATAAATGCTCTTCAATGTATTTGTGAGTAAGTAGTCCTATGACAGCTGCTGGTATAAAGGCTATAAAGATTTTGAACCACAAATTAAATCCCCAACTTCCGGGTTTCAAATTTTTAAGAGAAGCAAATATTTTTTTTCTGTAGTAGAATACAACTGCCAAAATAGCACCCAACTGAATGACGATTTCAAACATGGTGGCGAAGTTGCCTGTAAAATGTATAAATTTTCCTACGATGATAAGATGTCCCGTGGAAGAAATAGGTAAAAATTCAGTTAATCCTTCTACTATTCCCATTATAAAAGCTTTGATTAATAGTTCCATTATCATACCCCTTTGTCTTAAATTTTGTAACCTCTATTATTTTATATGATTAATAAAGACTAATCAATCAAAAAAATGTAAATTTAAATTTATTTTTAATTTGCAAAATATGATATAATGTAATCAAGATATGCGAGGTGATTTGCATGGTGATGGAAGGGACTTTTTCGTTTATTGTTGCTATTTTAATATTAGTTTTTATTTTATGGCTTTTAGGTAAGTCTCTGAGATTGATGTTAAAGTTTGTACTAAATGCCTTAGTGGGTTTTGTGATGCTTTTATTTTTTAATTTTTTTGGTGTTCTATTTGGGGTTTACTTGCCTGTCAATATAATTACCTCTTTTATTACAGGAGTTTTTGGGATAGTTGGTATAGTAATTTTGTTAATTCTTAAATATTTATTCCATGCCATTTAGGTTTAAGTTCCTTTTTAGGAACTTTTTTGTTTATTATTTTTTGTTTTGGGTATTATATTAGTGAATCTTACAATTGGAGGTATGTTATGGACATAAAAAAAGCTGTGCTTGACAACTTAAAAGGAAGAACAAAAGAGGAAATCAAAGGGTTTATACAGGAGGTTGTTGACAGCAAAGAGGAAAATGCAATACCAGGATTGGGGGTGATTTTTGAGGCGACGTGGGAAAAGTTGAGCAATGAGGAGAAAGACAGTATGATGAATTTGATAATGAGGGGAATATCTTAAAAGCCGAGGTTTAGTCCTCGGCTTTGTAATTATAATAAAAATATTGTCACAAAATATGCTGCTATAAGACCTGCTATTGCAGGTACCATGTTTTTTTTAGCGATTTTTTCGGCTTCTACGTCTATTACTGTAGAAACAGCTACGGTACTCCAAGGTATTATTGTACCACCTCCTGTCCATATTGCGGCTATCTGCCCTATAGAAGCTAAAATTGCCGGGTTTAGATTTAAAGTTGAAGAAATTGTTTTAGCAATAGCACCTATTAAAGGAAGGCCTGAGAATCCAGAACCAGATAAACCAGTCAGAACTCCTAATGAAAATTCTAATAAAGAAACAGTGTACTTATTTAATGGAATGTGCTGAGATAAATACATTCCTAAATCTACAAGATATCCTTTTGCATGAGGACTTATAACTTCCTTTGCCATGCTTGTTTCTCCAAGGAGAAAAAAAGCGCTGATGACTATAATTGGGGAAAAGGTTCTCATTCCAGTTATAAAACCTTCTCTTAAATATTCGCGGGTTTTGTCTAAAAAATTTTTTTGTACTATTGTAGAGGCAATTAAAACTATTATAGATGTTCCTCCTATCAAAGCAGTGGCCGCGTTAGAGTGAATTCTAAATAAGAGCATCAGAATTATATCCAAAATAAAAAGTACTACTGCGATTATTGAAACCACAAAACTACTAAAAGGAGGAGAAGGTTTGTCAATGCTATTAACATCTAAATGATTGTTTTGCTGTTGTATTTTACTTTGCTGCAATGTGCTAAAATAAAGTATAAGAATGCTTACAGTTGAGGCTGTAGCCCAAATAGGTAAGCTTGTCAATATCAATGTATGAATTGGTATACCTGCTGCCCTGGCTGTTATAGAGGGAGCTCCTTGTATGAAAAAGTCTCCCGATAATGCTGCTCCAAAGCCGAAAATTGAAACAATAGCGGCAAGGCTTACTTTGTCAATACCCGACTTTAAAGCGGGGTTGATGAGGACTGTACCGATTAAACCGACTGCAGGTGCAGGCCATATAAAAAATGATAAAAACATCGTTAAAAAACCTATTATCCAAAAAGAAAAAGTAGGAGTTTTTAAATATTTTATAAAAGGTTTTGTTATGATTATATCTGCGCCTATGTCATCTAAAGCTTTTGACATAGATATTATAAGAGATATTATTACTATGATTTGCCACAGCCTTTTTCCTGACACAAAAATTGCAGTGTAGAGTATTTGAACGGCTTTTAAGATATTTCCAGTTGATAGAAATCCAATTAAAAATATTGCTAATATTATGGGTAGAATTATATCTTTTCTCATTAAAAGTAAAATCAATATAATTAAAATCATTATTAGATATGCTATGTGGGATGCAGTCAAGGTAACCATTTCAACACCTCTCAATATTTTTCATAGTTTTATGATAGCTATATTTTGAGTTTTTATACCTTTTATAAAGTGGTATAATTGTTATGAGGTGTTATAATGAACAAGATTGCAATGATTGCTTTATTAACTTTAAATGTATTTTCTTTTGTTTTAATGGGTATTGATAAATATAAAGCGATGCATAAACTTTGGAGAATAAGTGAAAAGACCTTTTTCTTTTTAGCACTATTTGGTGGTTCAATAGGCGTATGGATTGGCATGTGTTTTTTTAGACATAAGACAAGACATAAATTATTTGTATTTGGCATACCGATGATTATTCTTTGTCAAATTGTTTTAGTTGCTGTCATAAAATACTGGTAAAATAGTGCATATAATAAAAACTTTTAAGGGTCTGTGCAAAATGTCAGCATATTATTCACCTACTAGCTTTTGACACACACCTTTTAAGGAAAATTGTTTTTTTATAAGAGTTTATTTGCTATAATATAGTTGAGAAATTAACAAATAGGAGGGGACATCGATGAAAGCAATGACTATAAAACCAGGAGTAAGTAAAATTGGCGCAGTACATTGGGAAAGAAGATTATTCGACTCTTTAATACCCCTGCCAGATGGTACGAGTTATAATGCCTATTTGGTAGAAGGAAAGGATAAAATAGCCCTTTTAGATACTGTAGATCCGATGACTTCAGAGATTTTGATGGAACAGTTAAAGGATGTAGAAAAAATTGATTATATAATAGCACATCATGCCGAGCAAGACCATTCAGGATGTATTCCTTTAGTCCTTGAGAAATATAAAGAGGCTAAGGTGATATGTACCCCTAAAGCAAAAACTTATTTGATGGATTTACTTTTAATACCTGAAGACAAATTTATTACTGTAGAAGACGGTGAAACTTTAGATTTAGGAGGAAAGACGTTAAAATTCATACATGCCCCGTGGGTACATTGGCCAGAAACAATGTTTACTTACCTTGTAGAAGATAAAATCCTTTTTACGTGTGACTTTTTAGGTTCCCATCTTGCAACTTCTGAACTTTATGCAACAGATGAGTGCAAAGTGTATGAGGCAGCAAAAAGATACTATGCAGAAATAATGATGCCTTTTAGAAACTTTATAGAAAAGGACTTAGAAAAAATAAAAGATTTGGATATAGATATAATTGCTCCTAGTCATGGTCCTGTGTACAATAACCCTAAATTTATCTTAGATGCTTATAATGAATGGGTTTATGCAAAACCTAAAAATATAGTCGTAATACCTTATTCTACCATGCACGGCAGTGTGAAAAAAATGGTGGAATACCTACAGACTGTTCTTGTGGCAAAGGGCGTCATTGTAAAGCCTTTTGATTTGTCTGTTACAGATATAGGTGAATTGGCTATGGCATTAGTGGATGCTGCTACAATAGTTATAGGTACTCCAACAGTACTTACAGGTGCTCATCCAATGGTGGTTTATGCTACTTATTTGGCCAATGCTTTAAAGCCGAAGACAAAGTTTGTTTCAATTATAGGCTCTTATAATTGGGGTAGCAGGGCACAAGATCAGCTTTCTCAAATGATTACCAATTTAAAAGTAGAGGTTATTTCACCAGTTTTCATAAAAGGATTCCCAAAAGAAGAAGACTTTAAGGCTCTTGATAAGTTAGCTGAAGAAATAGTGAAAAAACATGAAGAGGCTGGAATTTTATAATTTAAAAGCACTCGTGATTAGTGCGAGTGCTTTTTTATGTCTTCTATCAAATTTTTTACATTTTCTTTGATTATATCTCTTATTTCACGAAATTTATTTAAAACTTCTTCTTCTGTGCCTGTTGCTCTTGCAGGGTCTTCTAAGTCCCAATGGAGGCTTTTTATTGAAGGAGGCAAAGCAGGACATTTATCTCTTGCATCACCACATAAAGTTATCACATAATCTGCTTTAAAAAGGATATTTTCATCCAATAAATCGGAAGTTTGATTGCTTATGTCAATTCCTATTTCCTTCATAACTTGTACAGCTTTTGGGTTTAAACCGTGAGCTTCTACACCACCACTATATACTTCAAAATCATCTTTTCCATAATATTTGCCAAAACCTTCTGCCATTTGACTTCTACAGGAATTGCCAGTACATATAAAATACAAAATTTTTTTATTTTTTGACACGTAACATCCCCCTTTTTGTTTATTCACAAATTATTATAAATGATTGTAGATTATAAAACAATCCGCTTTTTGTTAAGAATATGTTAAATTCTTTTGAGTAAAATAAAGTAGAGGTGATGTTTAATGTTGAATTATCCATACGGGCAAAATTCCATAGCGCCTGGTATAATTGTTACACCAGACAATGGAAATGCAAATTTAAAAGTACCGACAGATACATTTAGTATATATGTAAATGGGGAATATGTGGGAGAAAAAATCCTTATTGCACAAGGAGATTTAGGGGAAAACTCTGTAAAAGAGTACCTTATGAATCAAGGTTTTACGGATTTTAGCTATACAACTGATGGGAAAAATATTTATATAGACACATATGAAGAAAATGCTAAAAATATGATAAATTATTTAAAAGTGTATTTAAGAATAAGGTAAAAGGGACTAAAATGGGTCCCTTTTTAAATTTTGTTATATTGCAGATAAAAACAAGGGAAAATAATAGTGTAAAGGTATTAAGCAGGGTTTTTCCTTGCTTTTTAAATGAAAGCATGTGATTTTCGTCATTTAAAATTTTAAAATGTATGATATAATTATATAACACCCTCAACTAAAAAATATTATACAACAATAATTATTATTAAGGAGGATTTATATGAAGGTAGGTTTAATTGGATTAGGACGAATGGGATTTAATCTTGCTTTAAATATGAGAGACCATGGGCATGAGGTAGTGGTATATAACAGGTCACCTGAGAAAATAAAAGAGGCTGAAAAGGAAGGAATAAAAGGAGCTTATACAATTGAAGATTTAGTAAAAAACCTTGAAAGAAGAAGAATAATATGGCTTATGGTACCTGCAGGAGACCCTGTTGACGAAATGATAGAAAAATTAGTTCCCTTGCTTGAAGAACATGACATCATAATAGACGGCGGCAATTCCTACTATAAAGATACTTTAAGAAGGTATGAGATGCTTAAAGAAAAAGGAATTGATTTTGTAGATGTGGGCACAAGTGGAGGAATTGAAGGAGCAAGACATGGGGCTTGCACCATGATAGGAGCAGAAGATGAGGTCTTTAAATATATTGAACCTCTAATTAGGGATATAAGTGCGGAAAACGGTTATTTACATACAGGAAAAAACGGTTCAGGACATTTTGCAAAAATGGTTCATAACGGCATAGAATACGGAATGATGCAGGCTATAGGAGAAGGGTTTGAGGTTTTAGAGAAAAGTCAGTTTGATTTTGATTTAAAAGAAGTGGCCAGAGTTTGGAGTCATGGGTCAGTGATTCGCGGATGGCTTATGGAGCTTATGGAAAAAGCTTTTGAAAAAGACCCTAAATTGTCTGGGATAAAAGGAGTAATGCACTCTTCTGGAGAAGGACTCTGGACGGTAGAAGAAGCTTTAAACCTCAAAGTGCCAGTGCCTGTAATTGCACAGTCTTTATTTATGAGATATCGTTCAGAGCAAGAAGATACATTTGCAGGAAAGGTTGTAGCTGCTTTGAGAAATGAGTTTGGAGGACATGCGGTGGAAAAGAATTAACACGAGGTGGTTTATATGGTTAAAAATAATATATCTAATATAATGGTTATATTTGGCGGGACAGGGGATTTAACTCACAGAAAACTTATGCCTGCTTTGTACAATTTGAAATACCAAAAAATTCTTCCTGAAAATTTTGCTGTTGTATCCATAGGAAGAAGAGATAAAACAGAGGAACAATATAGGAAGGAAGTATTAGAGTCTGTTAAAAATTATTCGAGATTTGACATTGATGAAAAAGTTTGGCAAGATTTAAGTGAAAGGATATATTATAAGAGATTTGACTTTGTATATGATAATGGCTATATGGAATTAAGTTCTTTTTTAAAAGAACTTGATGAAAATTACAATACAAAGGGCAATAGGGTATACTATCTTGCAGTAGCTCCAGAATATTTCGGTATAATTGTTGAAAAACTCTATAGGCATGGTATGGTAAATAATGAGACTTCCTGGCAAAGGGTGGTCATAGAAAAACCTTTTGGAGAAGATTTGGAATCGGCACGGAAATTAAATAAAATGATAACTGATGTTTTCACGGAAAGGAATACCTACAGGATAGACCATTATCTGGGAAAAGAGATGCTTCAGAACATAATGGTAATTAGATTTGCTAATGTATTTTTTGAACCTGTGTGGAACAGAAGGTATATTGATAATGTTCAGATTTCTTCAAATGAAATAGTTGGAATAGAAAATCGCGGTGGGTATTATGAAAAAGCCGGGGCGTTACGGGATATGGTACAAAATCACATGATGCAACTTCTAACTTTAACGGCAATGGAACCGCCTGTAAATCTCGATACAGAATCTATAAGAGATGAGAAGGTAAAAGTTCTGAAGTCTTTGGAGATATTTACTCCAGAGGCTGTTGAGAAAAATGTTGTGAGAGGGCAGTATGCAGGATATAGACAAGAAGACAAAGTTTCCCCTACTTCTAATACAGAGACATTTGTAGCTTTGAAAGTGCATGTGGAAAATTTTCGCTGGGCAGGAGTACCTTTCTACATTCGCACGGGCAAAAGAATGCCGGAAAAGTCTACACAAATTGTAATACAGTTCAAACCGTTGCCAGGAATCTTGTATTTTAAAGAATATAAAAATTTATTGCCAAATTTATTAGTTATAAAAATTCAACCTGAGGAAGGTGTAAAGCTTCAATTTAATGCAAAAGTTCCTGGGGCAGGAGATATCACCATACAACCTGTAGATATGGATTTTTGTCAAAATTGCCAGATTTCAAATAATTCTCCAGAAGCTTATGAAAGACTTCTTTACGATGTCATGAGAGGAGATTCTACTTTATTTACGCGATGGGATGAGGTAGAATATTCTTGGAAGTTTGTAGATGCTATTGCTGAAGCATGGAAAGACAAAACGCCTGACTTTCCTAATTATCAGCCAGGGACCTGGGGACCTAAAGAAGCAAATGAGCTGTTACTAAGGGACAATAGAATGTGGTGGAATGTATAAAAGAAGGGGGTAAATTAAATGAAAATATACGATATTTCAATGGAAATTCACGAAAATATGACTGTTTACAAAAATAAAGAAGAGAAAAGGCCTAAACATACTATTACTGTTGATAGTGGCGATGTGAGAGAGTCCTGTATTAGCATGGACATGCATACAGGAGCGCATATTGATGCTCCTCTACACATGATTAGGGGAGGAGATACAGTAGAAAATATAGACCTCAATAAGGTTATAACTAAATGTAAAGTATTTGACTTTACAAATATATCTGATAAAATAACATCGGAAGACCTTGCAAGTAAAGACATTCAAAAAGGAGATTTTATAATATTTAAAACAAGAAATTCTTTTAGAGAGGATTTCGATTTTGAATTTGTCTATTTAGATAAAAGCGGTGCCCAGTTTTTAAAAGAAAAAGGTGTAATTGGTGTAGGTATTGATGCATTAGGAATTGAGAGAAATCAGCCGGAGCATGAAACTCACAAGATTCTTTTAGGAGCAGGTATAGTTATTCTTGAGGGACTACGGTTAAAAGATGTAGAAGAAGGAGAATATTTCTTATATGCTGCGCCTTTAAAAATTAGAGGTGCCGAAGCCTCCCCTACAAGAGCTGTTTTGATAAAGGAAGAGTAAAAAATCATGAAGTTAAAATGGTCTAAGGGCAAAAATTTTGTTTTTGGAAAAATCTCATATGATGAAGAGAATACAGATGAATATATAGAGCTTTTATTTGAAAAATTCGGCAAAGAATTTTTTGAAGAAGTATATTTAGAGTATCAAAAAGGTACGACTATTGACGTAGCTTTTAAAGAAGTGCTAATCAAGCATAATAAGCTAAAACCCTTAAATATAAAAAAATTGAAAATAAAAAAGCAATAAGTCAGATTTACTGGCTTATTGCTCTATTGCATTTTTATAGGGCGAAGGGTACAATATAGCTAAGAAAACTTTTACGTAAGGAGATTTTGTATGAGAGAATACAGTGTATTTGATATTATGGGGCCTGTGATGATTGGGCCCAGCAGTTCTCATACAGCAGGGGCCGCAAGGCTTGCGAAAATTGCTCGTGAAATTGTGGAAGAGGATATATCAGAAGTGGAATTTGTATTGTATGAATCTTTTGCCCGTACATATAGGGGACATGGTACGGATAAGGCTCTTGTGGCAGGGATATTAGGTTTTGACCCAGATGATGAGAAACTGTCTCATTCTTTTGAAATAGCAAGACAGCAAGGGATAAAGTTTAAATTTACTGAAAGTGACGAAGAATCACCACATCCCAATACTGTAAAAATGATAATAACAGGTAAAAGTGGACAGAAAAACAGCATTTTAGGATGTTCTATTGGTGGAGGAAATGTGCTTTTAAAAGAGATAAATGGCATAGAGGTAGAGTTTACTGGTGAATATGAAACGTTGATTACAAATCACATAGATAGACCAGGGATAGTGGCAAATGTCACTAAAATTTTTGCAGATTATAAAATAAATATAGCTTTTATGAGAGTGTACAGGCATTCAAAAGGTGACAAAGCTATTATGGTCATAGAATCAGACCAAAAAATACCTGATGCTGCAAAAGAAACCATAAAAAACATTGATGGAATTTTAAATGCCATAATAATAAATCCTATGTAATGGAGCCATGAGATGCTCTTGTTGTGATGAGAAAATTAAAGAAAAACTAAGATATTAAGAGAAAATAAAAGATAATAGTGGGAGGTATAAAATGTATCAATTTAATCATGGTTATGAACTATTAGAACTTACAAAAAAATTTAACTTACCAATATCGCAAATTGTGGTGCTAGCGGAGCAAGAAAAGACAGGAGAAGGCCTTGATACAATTTTTCAAAAGATGAGAAATAACCTCAAAGTAATGAAAGAAGCTATTAATAAAGGTTTAAATGAAGATTTAAAATCAGTAAGTGGTTTATCAGGTGGAGATGCAAAAAAACTATATGAAAGAATAATCATTGGCAATACTCTTTCTTGTGAAACAATGGCAAAAGCTGCTGCTTCTGCTCTTGCAGTGACAGAAGTAAATGCTTCTATGGGTAAAATTGTTGCTGCTCCTACTGCAGGTTCCAGTGGAGTTATTCCGGGAGCTCTTATTACAGTGGCGAGAAAATTTGGCAAAAGTGATGATGATATGACAAGAGCTCTTTTCACTGCTACCGGCATAGGTATTATAATAGCTAAAAATGCTACTTTATCTGGAGCTGAGGGGGGATGTCAAGCAGAAGTAGGTTCTGCTTCAGCGATGGCTGCAGCAGCTTTAGTAGAACTTATGGGGGGAACACCAGAACAGTGTTTGACGGCAGCTTCTTTTGCTATAATGAATTTGCTAGGGCTTGTATGCGACCCAGTTGCAGGGTTGGTAGAAATCCCTTGTGAAAAGAGAAATGCCCTTGGGGCGCTTAATGCTATGATATGCGCTGATTTTGCAATAGCAGGAATGGACAGTGTCATACCCTTTGACGAAGTGGTAGAAGCTTTGTATAAAGTAGGAAAAGCCATACCTTACGCTTTAAGGGAAACTGCAGAAGGGGGACTTGCAAAGACTCCTACAGGGATAAGGCTTAAAAAAGAGATATTTGAAAAAGTTGAACGGGGGGATTAAAGTGGAGGTTTTAAAAGATAGAAGCGAAATTGAAGATAAGTATAAATGGCGACTTGAGGATATATATGAAAATGAGAATTTGTGGGAAGAAGACTATAACAAGACTAAAGAGCTTTTAAAAGAAATTGTAAAGTTTAAAGGCAAAATTAACACTTCAAGAAATTTATTAGAGGTACTAAAACTTAATGACCAAATTGGGATGACAGCCAGCAAAATTTTTGCCTATGCCCGTATGAGAAGAGACGAAGATAATACTAATCCCAAATATCAAGCTTTGACTGACAAGGCCATGAGACTCAATGTTGAAGTTATGAGTGCTACTTCTTTTATAGCTCCAGAGATTTTATCCATTGATACACAAAAATTAATGGAAATGATAGAAGGATTAGAAGAATTAAAGATTTATAAGCAATATCTTGAAGATTTAATTAGGTTTAAACCTCATGTACTTTCACCGGAAGAAGAAAAAATATTAGCAGAAGCAAAAACATTGGCAGAGTCTGTTTCAAATATATACACCATGTTGAATAATGCTGACATGAGATTTCCTATTATTAAAGATGAAGAAGGCAAAGAAGTAGAAGTAACTCATGGCAATTTTGTACGCTTCATGCAGAGTAAAGACAGAAACGTCAGAAAAGCCGCATTTAACGCCATGTATGACACATACAAAAAATTTATAAATACTTTTGCTTCTACAATGGCAGGAAATGTAAAGAAAGATATTTTCTACGTGAAGACACGGAAATATAATTCTTCATTGGAAGCCTCACTATTTGAAGATAATGTAAGTTTAGAGGTTTATAACAATCTTATAGAGACAGTACATAGTAGACTTGATGTATTACATAGATATGTGAGGCTTAAAAAGAAGCTTTTAGGTTTAGACGAACTTCACATGTATGACTTGTATGTACCTTTGATACAGGAATATGATAAGAAATTTACGTATGAAGAGGCAATAGAGCTGGTACTCGAAGGGCTAAAGCCGCTGGGAGATGAGTACATAAATTTACTCAAACAAGGGTTTAATTCCCGTTGGGTAGATGTTTATGAAAACCGAGGTAAAACTTCTGGAGCTTATTCATGGGGAACTTATGGCACCCATCCTTATGTACTTTTAAACTATCAGGGCAAATTAAATGATGTATTTACAATTGCCCATGAAATGGGACATTCTTTGCATACGTATTATTCAAATGCGACACAACCATATGTGTATGCAGGATATAAGATTTTTGTGGCAGAAGTAGCTTCTACTTGTAATGAGGCTCTACTGATGGATTATCTTTTAAAAAATTCAAAAGACGAAAAAGAAAGACTTTATCTTTTAAATCACTTTTTTGAGGAATTCAGAGGAACAGTCTATAGGCAGGTTATGTTTGCTGAGTTTGAAAAACTCATACACGAAATGGCAGAAAGAGGAGAACCTCTTACAGCGGAAGTGTTAAACAAAAAATATTATGAATTAAATAAGCTCTACTATGGAGATGACATAGTAGTAGATGAAGGAATAAGCTATGAGTGGGCGAGAATCCCACATTTTTATAGAAATTTCTATGTCTATAAATATGCTACTGGATTTTCTGCGGCAATAGCTATTTCTCAGATGATACTAAATGAGGGGGAAAAAGCTGTAGAAAGATACAAGGAGTTTTTAAAGAGCGGGAGCTCTGATTATCCTTTAAACCTTTTAAAGAAGGCAGGAGTGGATTTAACTACTCCAAAACCAGTAAACGATGCTTTGGATGTTTTTGAAAAATTGCTTGATGAGTTTGAAAAAATGCTATAATGAATCAAGAGGGCAGTAAAAGAGACTGTCCTTTTTTGTTTTTTAATAATCAGTAGAACCAGAATTTGAAGACATGTACCTCTTTTATTTTGATAAAGAGCCAGAAGAAGTTTAAGCTGAAATATTGTTTTACTCATTTTGCTTAACTTTTTCTTTTTAATGATGTATAATATTAAAATAAAAAAGTGTGAGGTGTGAACTTTGGATTTTATAACAATTGATTTAAAAGAAAGGTCTTATCCTATTTATTTTGCCTATGATTCTTTTGATAAATTAGGAGAAATAGTAAAGAAACATGTAAGAAGTAGTAAAACATTTATAATAACTGATTTTAATGTTTATCCTTTGTATTTTGAAAAACTCAATGAAAGTCTTAAAAAAAGTCGTTTTGATGTGTCATATGAAGTTATTCCTGCAGGGGAAACAAGTAAAACAATGGAAATGGCACAAAGACTTCTTGAAAAAGCTTATGATAGTGGACTTTTAAGAGACAGTTCAGTTATAGCTCTTGGAGGAGGCGTTGTAGGAGACATAGCTGGATTTGTCGCAGCAACTTACATGAGGGGAATAGACTTTGTGCAAATTCCCACAACCTTATTGGCTCAGGTTGATAGTAGTGTTGGTGGCAAAGTAGCAGTCAATCTAAAAAAAGGCAAAAACATAGTAGGAGCTTTTCATCAGCCTAAAATGGTATATATAGACGCTGCTGTTTTAAACACGTTAGATAAAAGAGAGATACTTGGAGGATTAGCTGAGATAATCAAATATGGAATTATATGGGATTTTGATTTATTTGAATACATCGAAAATAACCTGCATGAAATTTTAGATTTAAAAGAAGACAAATTAAAACATATAGTCAAAAAATCTTGTGAAATAAAAGGGAAAATCGTATCCCTTGATGAAAAAGAGGAAAACCTACGTTCAATATTAAATTTTGGCCATACCATAGGGCATGCCATTGAAGCTTTGACCGGTTATGAGTGGTATATTCATGGAGAAGCAGTCGCTATAGGGATGGTATACGCTTGTAAACTTGCTCTAAATTTAGGATATATTGATGAAAAATATTTTGAAAGGATTTTTTCTTTAATACAAAGGACAGGATTACCCACAGATTATGAGGATTTGCATAAAGAAGACATTATAAAAGCTATAAAACTTGACAAAAAAAATAGAAGCAGCAAAATAAATTTTGTTCTTCCTTGTGGTTTTGGAAAAGTTGAAGTCATAAGTGTTAGAGAAGAAGAAATTTTAAAGGTTTTAAAATAAGCGGGTAACCGCTTTTTTCTTTATCTTTTTTAGACTTTATGAAAAATTTACTTGACTTTACTTATGCAAAGTATTAAAATATCACCAATATTATAAATTGCAAGGGGGTGTTGGATGAAAGTTGGCTATTTGGGTCCTAAAGGAACATTTTCTGAAGAAGCTGTTATAAAATACACGCAAGGTGTTGAAAATTGTGAAGTTGTAGAGTTTAACACCATTCCGGAGGTAATAAATTGCATAAGCAATGGCTTGTGCGAAGAGGCAGTAATTCCTATTGAAAACTCTATTGAAGGTTCTGTAAATGTTGCTGTAGATATGCTGATAAACGACGCAAATGGGATAATGATAAAAGGAGAGGTAATAATACCTATTTCCCATTGCTTGATTTCGGATGCTCCAGTTGAATTTAAAGATGTACATTGTATACTTTCTCATCAGCAGGCAATTGCTCAGTGCAGGGAATATATATCTAAAAAATTTCCCAATGCGGAAGTAAAAGCTACAGACAGTACTGCCCAAGCAGTCTTAGGTGTCAAATCTAAACCCGGAGTAGTGGCGATAGGTCCTGAAAGAGCAGCTGTTATTTACGGCATGAGAATAATTGATAGAAACATACAAGATGTGAAAGAAAATTATACGAGATTTTTAATTCTTTCTCAAAAAGATTGGGTTGTCACAGGTAAAGACAAGACCTCAATAGTATTTTCTGTTCCCAATGTTCCAGGCAGTTTATATAACGCTTTAGGTGTTTTGGCCAACAAAAAAATTAATATGACAAAAATAGAATCTCGACCTTCAAGGAAAAAACTTGGGGAATATGTTTTTTGGGTGGACATTGAGGGGCATAGAGAAGATGAGATAGTAAAGGATGCCTTAGAGGAGTTAAAAGGTAGAACGGATTTTTTAAAAGTATTAGGTTCATATCCTAAATTTAAGTAGAACGGTAGAATGGAGGAATTGAAAATGGTAATTGTTATGAATATTGATGCCACTGATAAGCAAATCTCTGATATTACAAATCTTTTAACATCTCTCGGTTTAGGTTACCACATTTCAAAAGGTGAAGAAAAAATAGTCATAGGTGTTATAGGTGATAAGAAAAAATTAGAAGGTAAGGCTATAGAAATGATGGAGGGAGTAGAAAAAGTCATTCCTATTGTGGAGCCTTACAAACTCGCCAGCAGAATTTTCAAACCAGAGCCTACCATTGTGGAAGTAGAGGATGTAAAAATAGGTGGAAACAACATAGTTATAATGGCAGGACCTTGTGCAGTAGAAAGCAGAGAACAACTTTTTGAAAGTGCTATGGCGGTTAAAAAAGCGGGAGCTCAATTTTTAAGAGGAGGGGCATTTAAACCGAGAACATCTCCTTATTCTTTCCAAGGTCTTGAAGAAGAGGGTTTAAAGATGCTTAAGGAAGCAAAAGAACTCATTGGACTTAAGATTGTGACAGAGGTCATGGATGTACATTCAGTTGAACTAGTGGCACAATACGCGGATGTTCTACAGATAGGTGCGAGAAATATGCAGAATTTCCCATTGCTTAAAGCAGTGGGTAGAATTAACAAGCCTGTTTTATTGAAGAGGGGACTTGCTGCAACATTAGAAGAGTGGTTAAGTGCTGCTGAGTATATTTTAAGTGAAGGCAACAAAGACGTTATCCTCTGTGAAAGAGGAATAAGGACTTTTGAAACTTATACGCGAAATACTTTAGATTTAAGTGCAGTTCCAGCTATAAAAAAATTGAGTCATTTGCCTATAGTTGTTGACCCCAGTCACGGCACTGGGAAATGGCACCTTGTAGCTCCTATGGCTAAAGCTGCTATAGCAGCAGGAGCTGATGGACTCATTATTGAGGTACATCCAGACCCCAAAAATGCATTATCCGATGGGGCTCAATCCCTTACTCCTGAAAATTTTGAGACTTTGTGTCAAGACATAAAGGTTATCGCTAAAGCAGTAGGGCGTGATTTTGTATGATAAAAAATGCGGTTATTGTAGGATTGGGTCTTATAGGAGGGTCACTGGCAAAAGCGTTAAGTAAATATACTGATATAAAAGTTATGGCTGTTGATATAAATGAAAATAGTTTACACAAAGCGTTTGAAGAGGGAGTAATTTCTTATGGCGTGACACACCTTGATTTTCAAGTAGATGCTGATGTAGTTTTTATATGCACGCCTGTTGGAAAAATTGTTGAAAAGACTAAAAATATACTTCCTTATTTAAAAAAAGGTTGCATTGTAACTGACGTTGGAAGTACAAAAAAAGTTATAATGGAAGAAGTGCAAAAATTTTTGCCCGATGAAATTTTTTTCATCGGGGGCCATCCTATGGCTGGCACAGAAAAAGCAGGTTATGACAACGCTGATGCAGATTTATTTGTCAATTCAAATTATTTGTTGACACCTTTTGATACTACAAATGATGAGGTTTTGGATCTGTTTATAAAAGAAGTAATAATAAAAATAGGTGCAAAACCGATGATAATGGATTATAATAAACACGACACTATTGTGGGAGTTATAAGCCATGTACCTCATATCATTTCTGCTATACTGACGAATTTTGCTTATAACAAATGTAATGAAGCCTTTAAATACGCAGCTGGTGGTTTTAAAGATACTACGCGAATTGCATTATCTCAAACTGAGATATGGAAAGATATAATTTGCACAAACAGGGAAATTATTTTAGATTTATTAAAAAATTATAAAGAAGTCTTGACTGACTTTATTAGTTATTTAGAAAATGATGATATTGAGAGTATACAAAAATTTCTTGAAGATGCGAGAAAATATCGAAACACTATAACTTGAGGTGTTGTTATGGATATTGAAGTAAAGAAGAAAAGATTTTTAAAAGGTGTTATCTCTGTCCCAGGAGATAAGTCAATATCTCATAGAGCTGTAATGATTGGGTCAATTGCAGAAGGAATTACAGAGATTGAAAATTTTCTTTTAGGAGAAGATTGTATATCTACTATTAACTGTATGAAAAATTTGGGTGTTGACATTGAATTAAAAGGCACAAATGTTAAAGTTCAAGGAAAAGGACTTTATCTAAATAAAAGTGAAAAAATTCTTGATGTAGGAAATTCGGGTACTACTATTCGGCTTTTGATGGGTATTCTCGCTGGTCAAAAATTTGAGACAACGCTTACAGGCGATGATTCTATAAAGAGACGCCCTATGGGAAGAGTGATAACTCCTCTTAGTATGATGGGAGCGAAAATAGAAGCAAGAGAAGGAAATTTTGCACCTCTTACGGTTTTTGGAAACAAACTTAAAGGCATATATTACAAAATGCCAATTGCCAGTGCACAGGTTAAGTCCAGTATAATGTTGGCAAGCCTTTACGCCGATGATAAAACGACTATTGAAGAGCCCTACCCTTCAAGAAATCACACGGAACTCATGTTTAGTTCTTTTGGTGCTAAAGTGGAGGTAAATGGCACAAAAATAACTTGTTACCCTGGCTACAAATTACAAGGGCAGAAAGTTATTGTACCAGGGGATATATCGTCAGCAGCATATTTTATTGTTGCTGCAACTCTCGTTCCAAATTCGGAGGTTACTATAAAAAATGTAAATGTAAATCCTACAAGAACCGGTATTATTGATGTGATAAAAGAGA
Source organism: Thermoanaerobacter sp. X514 (assembly GCF_000019065.1). NCBI lineage: Bacteria > Bacillati > Bacillota > Clostridia > Thermoanaerobacterales > Thermoanaerobacteraceae > Thermoanaerobacter > Thermoanaerobacter sp. X514. The sequence goes on from NC_010320.1 coordinate 1,462,926, forward strand.
TGGGAGGAGACATTGTCTTAACAAATGAAAGAACTATAAACAATGAAAAAGTAGCGGATATAACAGTTAAGACTTCAAGGCTAAAAGGAATTGAAATTGGAGGAAGTCTTATTCCAAGGCTTATTGATGAAATTCCAGTAATAGCAGTTGCAGCAGTCTTCGCAGAAGGGAAAACAGTGATAAAAGATGCCGAGGAGTTAAAAGTAAAAGAAAGCAATAGAATAAATACAATCACTTCAGAATTAAAGAAAATGGGAGCTAAAATTTTTGAAACAGAAGATGGGATGATTATAGAAGGCACGGGATTTTTGAAAGGGAATACAGTGGAAAGTTACAATGACCACAGGATTGCCATGTCTTTATGGGTTGCTGGACTTATGGCAGAAGGAGAAACTAAGATAAAAAATGCTGAATGTGTAAATATTTCGTATCCGGATTTTTATAAAACCTTTGATATGCTTTAATATCATTGGTGATGAATAATCAAAAAATGTAAGTTTTACAAAAAAAAGCAGAACGATGTTATTTTTTTGTCAAACTTTGCTCTTGAAATCCTATATATTGTGTGTTATTATAATAATACAACAATATATAGAGGTGATTAAAATGAAAAACCAAGTGGCAGAGGATAAAAAACAGCTAAAAGAAAATAAAGCTGATCAAAATAATGTAAATGTGTTTGCATGTCCGGATTGCGGTGCTAAATTGGTTCATGAAGGAGGATGTGTTTTTTGTCCTTTCTGTGGCTATAGTGAGTGCCAGTAAGTACCTATCTTTCCACCAGTTTAATATGGACACAAATTAGATATCCGGTTATAATTTAGTTAAAAATATGCCGAATCCCCGATAAGGGGTACGGGGGAACTAAAGTGGGGTGAATCCACTTTCGTGGTAGGGTGGCCCTCACCCGAACCCGTCAACTAACCTCGGAGGCGAAAGGGGGAACAACATGTTTAATATTCACATCAAGGTCAAACCTCTCATCGCATCAGTTATAGGCGGATTGTTTATTTTCCAATCAATATTTGCCGCAACTTACACAGTTAAACCCGGCGATACCTTATGGGGTATAAGCCAAAAATATGGAACTACCTATACTAAGTTGATGTCTTTAAACGGCCTTCAAAGTACCGTAATATACCCAGGACAAGTTTTACAAGTGCCGGGCAGTGATAACACATATGTTGTCCAAAAAGGTGACAGCTTGTACTTAATTGCTTTAAAATACGGCATTACTGTTGATATGCTCAAATCTGCAAACGGATACAAAAGCGACATAATATATCCTGGACAAGTCTTTATTATACCCCGTGATACTTCTTCTAATAGGACATATCAGGATGTCAGCAGAGGTTCTATTGAAAGGGGTGTAATACCCTACACAAAAGAGGAATTTGACCTCCTTGCGCGACTTGTTACCGCGGAAGCAGATGGAGAACCATACCAGGCTAAAGTAGCAGTTGCGGCCGTAGTAATAAACAGAGTTAAAAGTGGTATTTTCCCTAATACTATAAAAGACGTGATATATCAAGTCGATGCATACGGAAATTACCAATTTACTCCTGTGTTAAATGGGTGGATAAATAGACCTGCCTCAGCTGACGCTATAAGTGCAGCAAGAGATGCGTTAAGTGGTGTTGACCCAACAAACGGAGCCTTGTATTATTTTGACCAAAGTTCTACTAATGCGTGGTTGTGGTCACTTCCTATAGCGGCAAGAATAGGTAATATGGTTTTCTGTTACGGCAGGTAAAACTTCCGATGAGAGGGTCAAAAACGGGTACAATTTAAGTACCCGTTTTTGACTTAGAAAAACAATTTATACAAAGTAGAAAGACCAAAGGCGATGAATATGAAAGAAGATAGATATTTTAAATATTTTGAAGGGATTCTTTTATTAAAATAAATGCCTACAATTATCCCTAATACATCTGCTAAAAATATTCCAAGAGTAGTGCCTATTAATATGTACAGAGGACTGTTGTATGATGCAGTCAAAGCTATAGCAGCCAATTGCGTTTTGTCTCCAAATTCTGATAGTACATATGTACTTATAATAGTTGCAACAGGACCGTATTTTGAATTTTTTATTTTTTCCTGTTTTGTTTCTTCCTCTATTAAAGTTGAAATTCCAAAAAACAAAAATAATAAAGCAGCTAAAAGTTTTATATAAAAAATGGGAATGTATTCGGTGATATACGAACCAAATATCACAGCCATGCCATTGTTTATTAAGGCAGCGATAAATATACTTATAAGAACAGTCCTTACTTTAAAAAGAGTAGCAAAAGCCATTGACATGAGCTGTGACTTATCTCCCATCTCAGAAGTAAAGATAAGGACAAATGATGTGACAAGTGCCTCCATTTTATTGCCTCCCCAACTATTATATTTGCTCTATAAATAAATTAGGACCTTTACATAATATGTAAAACATATTATGTAAAGGTCTCGTTCTTTAAGGTAAAGCCAGGGTTTCCCGATATGTTGACTTTACCACATATAAGCTATGCGAACTACTCCCCTTTACTCAATATATTGTAAAAAATTTATCATAAAATGTCAACTTATTTGATTGTAACATGTCTGTCAAAATTTTGAAGGTTGCTGAGTTTTTGCATAGTTATATTTTTAGACTAAAATTTTACACACATTATTGTAACCTTTTTAAAAAAGTGCTATTTTAAAATTGTGAGATATTTAGGAGGCGATTGTATGTACTTAGTAAACTATACTTCTGATGACTTAGAATGCTATTATTTCTAATGGAGCAATAATAAAGGGAGAATGCTATATTAGGAATTATTGTAATATCAATATAAAAACTATTTCAAGAAGATAAACTAAACCTTTATCAGGATATCCTAAAAAAATAATGTTTTCCTCTTTTACTCCTAAGTATTTTAAGGTAGAGAGAGTTTCTTTTTGTCTATCGTATCCAAGACGCAAAAAATCATGAGGGGTTGGAAAAGGAATGTCATAATTTTCAATAACTGCCCTTTTAAAGGAATCTCCATTAGTTATTATTACGACTTTTACTTCACCACCATATCTCATAGTGTCTTGAATAAGGCCAGCTGAAGCCAATGTTTCATCATCAGGGTGAGGTGCAAAGACTAATACTCTTTGATAAATTTGAGGAGTTGGATAAAGTTTTTTAACAGGAGTTTTGCACAAAGGCTATAAAAGTATTAAAGTAATTATTGCAATGTATTTCATTTTTTTATTCATTATAAGGCACCTTCCTTGTATATTTGTAGTCTCAAAATTTATTATTTACATTTTTCAAATTATTATGGTATAATAATTACAAGAAAATGTTCGGATATCGAACTAATTTTTTAGATAATTAGTTCAGATAATGAACTAATGGAGGCGAGATATTGAAAGACTATACTAAAGGCACTTCAGGGTTAATTAAAAATATCAATAAAGCCAATGTTTTAGATGTTATTAAAAAGATGCAACCCATATCGAGAATAGAGGTTTCTAAAGTTTTAAAAATGAGCAAATCTACTATTTCTGCCATTGTAGATGAGTTGATTGAAGAAGGTTTGGTAATAGAAAATGGTTACGGAGAAAAAGGTACAGTAGGGAGAAAGCCTATACAGCTTTCTTTTAATCCTGATGCTAGATTTGTTATAGGGATAAGCGTTGAATCTACAAATTCGATAGGAATTCTGACTAATTTAGAGGGGAAAATTTTAAAAAAGATAAAATGGGAAACTGGCATTAAAGAACAGGCTTTTAATGGAATTGTGAAAGGGATAAAAGAACTTGCTGAGGAAGATAAAAATATAATAGGAATTGGTATTGGTCTTCCAGGAATCACAGATATACAAAAAGGAATTGTTGATGCACCAGGATTGAAATGGAGTAATTTTGATTTAAAGAAAAGGTTGAGTGAAATTTTTAATTATAACATCTACGTGGACAACAGTGTAAATTATGCTGCACTGGGCGAGAGATGGATTGGTTGTTGCCGTGAAATAGAGAATTTTGTGCTTATAAACATAGGAAATGGTATAGGCTCGGGAATATATGTAAATGGTACTTTATTACGAGGCAATAGTTACGCTGCAGGGGAAGTAGGGTACATGGCCATAGGAGAGGATGCTTTTGAAAGAGTTTATTCTTACGAGGATTATGGTTATTTTGAAAGAAAGGCTTCTTTGTCTGCTTTAGTTGAATCAGTTTCTAAAAGTTTGCCTTATGTAAAAACTATGGAGGGTGTAGTAAAAGAATATAAAAAACAAAATCCTGCTTGTGTACAAGCTGTATCTCAATTTATTAAAAATTTAAGCATGGGTATTGCCAATATTGTAAGTATCTTAAACCCAGAAGTGATAATAATTGGAGGAGACATTTTAAACTATGAAATTGATATACGCCAGGAGCTAAAGGAGAAAGTGAAAAGGATTGTGCCTTTTGATTTTGACATTAAAGTAGCTCAACTTGGTGAAGATGCTTCTGCTATTGGGGCGGTAGCCGATGTGCTTTTAAATACAAATAATTTAATTTTACTATAAGGAGGCCATAAGATGAAAGTAATTATAACTGTAAATTATGAGGAAATGAGTAAAAAGGCAGCAGAAATTGTGAAAAAGCAAATCAAAGAAAAACCTAATACGGTTTTAGGGCTTGCTACAGGTTCTACGCCTCTGGGGATGTATAAACATTTAATTGAGATGTATAAAAGAGGGGAAATAGATTTTTCTAATGTCATTACTTTTAATTTAGACGAATACATTGGTTTATCTCCAGACCATCCTCAAAGCTATCATTATTTTATGTTCCACAATTTTTTCAATCATATTAACATTAAAAAAGAAAATGTTCATATTCCAAATGGTATAGCCGAGGATTTAGAAGAAGAATGTAGAAAATATGAAGAAGAAATAGAAAAAGCAGGAGGAATTGATTTACAGATATTAGGAATTGGTATAAATGGACATATAGGGTTTAATGAGCCAGATGAAAGTATAGAGACAAAAACACATGTGGTTACTTTGACTGAAAAGACGATAAATGCTAATAAGAGATTTTTTAAAAGCGCAGAGGAAGTGCCAAGAAAGGCGATTACTATGGGACTTGGAAGTATCATGAAAGCAAAGAAAATTGTCCTTTTGGCATCTGGAAAAAATAAAGCAGAGGCAATAAAAGAAACTATAAAAGGACAATTGACTACTAAAGTGCCTGCTACTGTTTTAGCTTTACATCACGATGTAACTATAATAATTGATAAGGAGGCTGCTTCACTTATACCCGATGAAGATTTAAAAGAAATAGAAGTAATTGTTTAATAGGCGAAAGCCTGTTTTTTTATATTTTCAAAAGATAACTGTATAATTTATAATGTAAGGAAAAAATGGTTATAGATAGGTAAAAACATGAATAGCGGTGTTTTATTATATATGAACGCTATTGTATTGTAGTTATAATTGTAATATAATATTTGATAGTTATACCCTATAGGGGAGGGAGGTGTAGATGTGCCAATTTACACTGCATTTTTAGCAGGAATTGTTTCTTTTTTATCACCCTGTGTTTTGCCTTTAATTCCCGCTTATGTGTCATATATTTTTGGAAATAAAAAGAATAATTTAATAAATTTGCTTCTCTTTGTTTTGGGATTTAGCATAGTGTTTGTTTTAATGGGGGCGACTGCAAGCCAACTAGGAAAGCTTTTTTTAGCCTATAAAGACATTTTTAGGAAAGTAAGTGGGATAATAATTGTGCTTTTTGGACTTCAAATGACTGGGATTTTTAGACCAATATTTTTAAACAAAGAAGTCAAATTAATAAATATGGAAAAGGTACAGACCGGTTATATAGGGTCATTAGTATTGGGTATAACTTTTGCAGCAGGATGGACACCTTGTGTAGGTCCAATTCTCGCTTCGATATTGTTGTATGCTGGGTCTGTCAGTACTTTAAGTGTAGGCGTGATATTGCTTTTTGCATATTCTATGGGGCTTGGCATACCTTTTATAATTACAGCCTTATTGATTGACAAGTTTAAAAGTATGTATAAAAGGATTAACAAAATATTGCCTTATATAGAGGTAATAAGTGGGGTTATTCTCATAATATTTGGAGTTCTCTTATATTTTAACATGCTAATCAAGATAAGTGGATATTTTTATTAAGAGGTGGTTAGTGTGAAAAATAAAAGTTTAATTTTTACTATAATTGCTGTGATAGTTATAGGGGCACTTATTTTTGTGTTGAATAATTACACAAAAAGTGTGCAGCCTGCACCTTCTCAAGTGGCAGAAAATAATTCTCCTAGCAATAATGAAGATCAAAATACAAGTTCAAATGTAAATTCAAATACAACTGAGCAAAGTGAGCCTAAGATAGGGAATCAAGTAGGAGATATAGCACCAGATTTTACGTTAAAAGATTTAGATGGCAATACTGTGACCTTGTCGAGCTTAAGAGGAAAAAAAGTTATACTAAACTTTTGGGCAACAACTTGTCCTTATTGCATAATTGAAATGCCAGCTTTAAATCAGTTTATAAAAAGCCATAAAGATGATACGGTTTTACTTGCAATAGATTTGGGTGAAAGCCCATCAAAAGTAAAGCAGTATTTAGAAGGAAAAGGATATGAATTTACTGTACTACTGGATACTGACTTAAGTACTATTTACGATTATCAGGTTCAATTTATACCTATGTCCTATTTTATAGATAAAAACGGGATTATAAGAGCAATTAGCAATGGGGCTATGACATATGACGAAATTGAAGAGTATTATAAATCAATTTCTCGATAAATGAAAATGTACAAAAGCAAGTAGAAGGAGTGTATACACAAATGAAACCAGTAAATGTCACAGATGAGACTTTTGCAGAGGAAGTATACAATTCTAATAAACCTGTTTTAGTAGATTTTTGGGCTAAATGGTGTAGACCCTGTTTAATGATGGCTCCAGTGTTAGAGGAGTTTGCGGAAGAATACGCAGATAAGATGAAAGTGGCAAAACTGGATGTAGATGAAAATCCAGTAATCGCTTCTAAATATAGAATTATGAGCATACCTACGATGGGAGTTTTTGTAAATGGAAAAATGGTAGACAAAGTTATAGGTTTTATGCCTAAAGAGCATTTAGTTGAAAAGCTGTCAAAATATTTAAAATAGCTACTAAAAAAGGAGTATCTTTTTGTGAAAGATACTCCTTTTTTAGTAAAACATTATGCTATCACGTTTAAAACTTGCCGGTCATTTACTACTTTTATATAATTTACTTCCGGGTCTTCGGTGCCTTGTATGCTTAAGTTAGCTTCTTTCATTTTATCTACATATTCTATAATTTTTAATGTTATTCTTTCCCCTGGGCAAAGCACTGGAATACCTGGAGGATAAGCCATCAAAAACTCGGCACTTATTTGCCCTACACTTTCTCTTAAAGGTAGTGCAACAGTGGAGGAGCCAAAAGCATATCTTGGTGATACTACTTGTTCTGGTATTTCTGGTATATCTATAGGTTTCGCTATTTCAATGTTTTCATTGTATAATTCATCGCTTATTTCTCTTAAAGCCCTTAAGAGATAATCGACTTTTTCCTTTGTATCACCAATAGAGAATACACATAAAACATTATACATATCTGATAGTTCAGGTTGTATATAATATCTTTCTGCCAATATTTTCTCTAACTGATGGCCGCTTATTCCAAGGCCTTTAGCTGTTATTGTAACTTTTGTGGGGTCAAAGTCATAGGCACCATCTCGGCCAACAATTTCTTCACCAAAACAGTAGAGTCCTTTTATATTGTTTATCTCTTTTCGAGCGTACTCTGCTAATTCTATTGTTTTATCTAATAATTCTCTTCCTTCTGTAGCCATTTGCATTCTTGCAACATCTAAGGAAGCCAACAATATATATGAAGGACTTGTTGTCTGGAGTAAACTCATTACTTGTTTTACTCTATTAATATCAATTCTATCGCCTTTAACGTGAAGCATCGAGCTCTGCGTCATTGAGCCAATAATCTTATGAGTGCTCTGTGCACAGATATCGGCTCCTGCTTCCATCGCTGAAATAGGCAATTTTTCGTTAAATTTAAGGTGTGGTCCGTGAGCTTCATCCACCATGAGTATAGCGCCATAATCATGAACAATTTCAGCAATTTTTACTATATCCGTAGAAACTCCGTAATAAGTCGGGTTTATTATTAAAACAGCTTTTGCATCGGGATGTTCTCTTAACGCTCTTTCTACTGTTTCTGGGGTGACATTTAATGCAACACCGATATTTTTATCAATTTCTGGTTGCATATAAACAGGTATAGCACCACTTAATATAATTCCTGACGTTACAGATTTATGAATATTTCGAGGAACGATAATTTTTTCTTCTTCTCCCATTACACTTAAAATCATTGCTTGAATTGCACCAGATGTTCCGTGTATAGAGAAAAAGGTAGCGTCGGCACCAAAAGCTTCTGCTGCTAATTCTTGGGCATACTTAATTGGTCCAGTAGGTTTGTGCAAGCTGTCTACTTGCTGAAACACTGTTACATCCATTGACAATACATTTTTGCCCACAAAGTCTAAGAACTTTTTTGCCATTCCCACACCTTTTTTATGGCCTGGCACGTGAAAAGGGATAGTATTGTTATTTACATATTCCATTAAGGCATCAAATAAAGGAGTTTGGGTTTGATCTAACTTTTTCAACGCATCTAACACCTTCTTTCATAAGTTTTGGCTCAGAATAAAAGCCTAAAACCTTGATATAAGTAATTCAAAGGTATAGGCTTTGCAGAGCATCGCTGCTCCTTAAAAATAATTTCAATTCATTATAAGACATATTGTTGTAAATTTCAATAATAAGTTTGCTTTAATTTAAAAAATTTTTTAGAGAAATTTTAAACTGCTAATCTATTTTTAATTACACTATACTATATAGTATGAGAAAAACCCTGAAATGTCAAATGCATTTTGTGATAAGTAGAGGTTTTCTATATAAATTTTTATTTGCGATTTTTACTATAGAAATTTATAATAATAAACAAAATGGTATGACAATATGGGATTTAATGAGGTGTGGAAATGTTTAGTAAAGATGTTGTGCAAAAAGTAAAAGACTTGTCATTAGAAAAATTAAAAAACATGAATTTTGATGTGGATCAATATTTAATTGAGGAAGCAACTGGCGAAGTACAAAGTTTAATAGATTACAAAATGATTCACCAAGTATGTGATAATTTTCATATTGATGAGAGAGAAAATAAAATAATCTTTAAAACTGGAGATTATTTGTTTGGGGATTATATAGTAAAAAATTTAAAAGAAGCGGAATATATAATTTTAGCAATCATTACACTGGGAGATAGAATAGATAAAAGGGTAAATGATTATTTTTCAGAAAGTAATTACACAAAAGGAATGATTTTAGATGTTATTGCAGGCGTGTTCCTTGAAATATTGACGAATAATTTTTGGGAAGAGGTAAGAGAAAACGCGCAAAAGTATGGTAAAGAAGTTACAGATATTTTTTACCCAGGAAATAAGTGGGACATAAAAAATCAGGCTGTGATTTGTAAACTTGTGGACAGTTCAAAAATCGGTGTAAATATTAATCAGAGTTTTATCATAACACCCCAAAAAACAGTGTCTTTTGTATGTGGAGTAGGGGAAAATGTCAAAAGACCTGTAAAAAAATCAGTCTGTGACGATTGTGAAGCCAAAGATTGTATTTATAGAAATGTTCCTGGTGAATCTAAATATAAAGTGACTGTACGTTTTAGTAGTAATACAAAAGTTATTGAAGCAAATGAAGGAGAAAATTTGTTTCATATTCTTGTAAGAAATGGAATAAAACTTAACAATTTTTGTGGTGGTAGTCGGATCTGTGGTCAATGTAAAGTTATATTAAATGAGAAACTTGATATCTCTGATGATGAAAAATACTTTTTGACAGATAAAGAAATAAAAAACAATGTTCGGCTTGCGTGTTTTGTTGAGATAGATAGGGATTTAGAGGTCAAAGTACTTTCTGAAGAGCAAAAAGCAAAGATATTGACGAAAGAAAATGATTTGTTAAGTATTGAGTCACACCCTCGCATAAAAACTTCTACAGTAGATATTAGAAGACCAACTTTAAACGACCAAGGAGACTATGTTAAAAGAATTAAAGAAGCTGTGGGTGGAGAAATAGAAATTCCTTTAGGGCTTTTAAGTAATCTTCCTGAAGTTTTAGAAGAAAATGATTATAAGGTAAATATTACTATTAGAAAAAATGAAATAATTTCTATTAAAAAAGCTGCTTCAAAACAATACAACTATGGTATAGCATTAGATATAGGAACTACTACTATTGCTGCTTATTTGTATGACTTAGATGAAGGTAAGGAAGTAGATGTGTATTCATGTTTAAATCCACAGAGAACTTTTGGGGCTGATGTTATAACGAGAATAACTTATAGTATTTCTAATTCTCAAGGATTATATCAGTTGCATTCAGCTCTAATAAATAAAATAAATGAGATTGTAGAAGAGTTTTGTGTAAAAAATTCTATAGACAAAAGCGATATACATGAAATTGTGGCAGTAGGTAATCCTACAATGATACATTTTCTTTTAAATGTATCTTCCAAGAATATAGCAGTATCTCCGTATGTGCCGACTTTTACCTCAAAGATAGAAGTAAAAGCAAAAGAAATTGGCATAAACATAAACAAGGAAGGATACGTAATAACATTACCGCTTATATCTTCTTATGTAGGAGCAGATACTGTGGCAGCGGTTTTGGCAAACAAAATTGACCAATCTCAGGAACTATGTTTGCTTGTAGACATAGGAACCAACGGCGAAATGGTATTGGGGAATAAAGATAACCTTATTGCTTCTTCGGCAGCAGCAGGCCCTGCTTTTGAAGGAGCAGGAATAACTTTTGGACTAAATGGTGTAGAAGGAGCTATAGACCATGTAGATTTTAGTAAAAGACCTTTTTATACTACAATAGGGAATAAAAAAGCTAAAGGAATATGTGGCTCCGGTATTGTAGATATTATTTCTGAACTTTTGAAGTACGGTATTGTTGATATTACTGGCAGATTTTTGTCTAAAGAAGAAGTTAAAAATGTACCTGTTGATATTGCAGAAAGGATAACTGTTTACAAAGGTGAACCGGCATTTTTAATAGAAAATGGAATATATGTGACGCAAAAAGATATAAGGCAAATACAACTGGCAAAAAGCGCCATACTTGCTGGCATTAACATCATGATAAAAGAAATGGGCATTGATGTAAATGAAATAAAAAAAGTTTTTTTGGCAGGAGGATTTGGAAATTATATTCTTCCTGCGAGTGCAATAGCAATTGGGCTTTTACCAAAGGAACTTCAAGGCAAAATCCTTCAAGTAGGCAATAGTGCTGGAGTTGGTGCGATAATGGCATTGCTTTCTGATAAAGAATTGGAAAGATCTATACATCTACAAAGTAAAATAAGCTATATAGAACTATCAACTCATGAAGATTTTCAAAATGAATTTGTAAAAGGAATGTATTTTTAATAAAAGTGGAAATTAGAATATAAAAAATGTATGGAAATTATAACAAAGGAGTGTTTACAGATGACAAAAGAATACCTTAAGAAAAAGCTTGATAAAATAGATGGAAAGGGGTATAAAGCTTACAAAGACCTTGAAGGAGAATATGAGTTTGAAAAATTTATACTGTATATTGACCATGTTCAGGGAGACCCTTTTGCACCTCCTTCTAGGATAAGGGTTAAAGTGCCTCAAAATATAGCTGATTTTGAGTTTTCTATGTATAACAATCCTTCGAGGCAAGTTGCTTTAGAAGATTTTTTGACAAGGTCAGTTTTTGAAGTTATAAAAAGTTTGCCTTCTTTAAAAGGTACAGGACATAGTGGTGATATTTACATAGACAAAGGTGGTCAACAAATAATTAAAAGAAGTGCAATGGTAGTTAACAAAGATTATGTAGAAGCAAGATTGAGCATAGGACTTCCTGCTTTTGGTAGACGAATAAATGGCAGTGGTGCCCAAAGAATATTTCTTGAATTTTTACCTCAAATTGTAGAGAAAAGTCTTTTAAAAAAGAGCCTCAACGTACAAGATATATGGCTATGGGTTGAGACAGTGGAAGACCAAGATTACCTTAGAAGTCAACTAAAAGAGAGAGGGCTTGTGGCTTTTGTGGCTGATGGTGCGATTCTTCCTAGAGAAAGCGGCATAAGTGATAGACCTTTAAAAGGCGGTAATGTAGTACCTTTTGAGTCGCCGAATAGCTTGAGGATTAAGTTTCAACTTCCAAATCGAGGAGAGATAACGGGGATGGGAATACCCGAAGGAGTTACGCTTATTGTGGGTGGCGGTTATCACGGCAAGTCTACCTTGTTACAAGCTATTCAAAAAGGGGTATACAATCACATACCAGGTGATGGCAGAGAGTTTGTTATAACTGTAGCTGATGCAGCAAAAATAAGAGCAGAGGATGGCAGAAGGATAGAAAAAGTAGACATAAGTCCTTTTATAAATAATTTACCAAATAACGTAGATACCACAAGGTTTACTACCGAAAATGCCAGTGGCAGTACTTCTCAAGCAGCAAATATTATTGAGGCGATAGAAATAGGCACTAGCTTACTGCTTTTGGACGAAGATACTTCAGCTACTAATTTTATGATAAGGGATGCGAGAATGCAAAAACTGATTGCAAAAAAAGAAGAACCTATAACTCCTTTTATTGATAGAGTAAAACAGCTATATAAAGATAATGGCATTTCTACGATTTTAGTTATGGGTGGAAGTGGAGATTATTTTGATGTGGCAGACTGTGTAATTAAAATGCACAACTACAGACCCTACGATGTCACACAAGAGGCAAAGAAAATTGCTGAACAATTTAAAACAAATAGGGAAGTTGAGGAAAATAATGAGCCTATAGTTATAAAACCAAGAATTCCTCTTAAAAAAGGGCTTGAGGTAAAAGGCAAAAAGATAAAGTCAAAAGATGAGGATACTATTAGATTTGGATACCAGGAGATTGAATTGGATTATGTGGAACAATTAGTGGATAAAAGTCAAACAAATGCAATAGGGGAGGTAATACGCTATATTGCTAGTAAATATGTAGATGAAAAAAGCAGTATAAAGGAAATATTAGAAAAGGTATATAAGGATATATACGAAAAAGGACTGGACGTGGTATCTTCTTTTTATGGTAAGCATCCGGGCAATTTGGCATTGCCAAGACTTCAGGAAGTAGCTGCTGCATTAAATAGATTGCGAAGTTTTACTGTAAGATAAAAATAACCTCCTCAGCCACACCGGATTCGCTTGAGGAGGCTAATCCTTCATTTCTAATTGGTGCCGAAGGTGGGAGTCGAACCCACACGGGGTGTAAGCCCCACTGGATTTTGAGTCCAGCGCGTCTGCCAATTCCACCACTTCGGCGAGTTATTACATTTGATATATTATCACAGGTCAGTAAAAAATTCAATACCCTTTTTATATTTTTGTGTAGGTGTTTTTATTTGTAATCTATTCAAATTCGACATTATTTTTTAAAAGCCTTCTTATTTTCAACATATGGAAGAATTTTCTACGGAGATTTTTTTAAAAAAAGCAGGATTTTTAATGATTAGTGTAGAATATTAGGTTATGTAAAGAACGCAGGAATACTTAGTAAAGTATTTTAAAAAGATGACGATATAACTTATTGGATTGGTGTCTCTTACTTTATATACATAATCTAAAAAAACGTAATTTTTAATGTCTTCCTAAGTTGAAACACTTGGGAAGAAGGGAGAGGAGAAGCTATAATGAATAACAAAAAAGTAATTAGCGTTTTACTTTCTTCAACTTTAGTTTTGTCATTAGCTAATAGTGCTTATGCTGCTACAATTTTAAAGTATGGAATGCGCAGCCCAGAAGTTAGGCATCTACAGCAAAATCTCAATAAGGCAGGTTACTTTGTTACTGCTAATCCTACTGATTATTTTGGACCAGCTACTAAGAATGCTGTTATGCGTTTGCAGAAGGATTATAATTTAGTACCGGATGGTATTTATGGGCCGTTAACAGAAAAAGCTCTTATGGATAAATTAAATGCTATTTCTAAGGCAACAACTCAAACTTCTAATACTTCACTGCAAACTCAAAGTACAGTGACAAGGACTTTGAAGTATGGAATGCAAGGGAACGATGTAAAAGAGCTTCAAAATGCTCTTGCAAAATTAGGATATTTTAATACTACACCGACAGGCTATTTTGGTTCGATAACACGGGATGCAGTTATAAAATTTCAAAAGGCAAATAATTTGACTCCGGATGGAATTGTGGGACCTCTCACACAAAAAGCTATTTCGGAGAAGTTAAATGTAAGTTTACCTTCCAGAGGAGATGTAAATAGAAGTACTAACACGACACAGAACTCCAGCAATTCAAACCAAACTCAAAGTACAGTGACAAGGACTTTGAAGTATGGAATGCAAGGGAACGATGTAAAAGAGCTTCAAAATGCTCTTGCAAAATTAGGATATTTTAATACTACACCGACAGGCTATTTTGGTTCGATAACACGGGATGCAGTTATAAAATTTCAAAAGGCAAATAATTTGACTCCGGATGGAATTGTGGGACCTCTAACACAAAAAACAATACAAGGTTTATTGGCTGGAAAAGACCAGCAAGCATCTCAACCTACAGACTCACCAAAAATTCAGTATCCCAGTGGGTTTTCAAGGAATATGAAAAAAGGGGATACTGGCGATGATGTAAAATTATTACAAACATTACTTAAGGAAATAGGCTATTATACAAAAGATATTACAGGAACTTATGATGATAATACATTAAATGCAGTAATGGATTTTCAAAAATATTATTCTTTAGCTGTTGACGGAATTGCTGGTATAAATACTATCACAAAAGTAATAGAAATAAACAATCAGGTGAAAGCTGTAAAAGGTTTTTATGTCCAAGGAAAAGGCGGATATGGCCATGGAGTGGGTATGACTCAATTTGGTGCAAAGGGTATGGCGGAACAAGAATATAAATATGATGAGATAATTAAATACTATTATACAGGTGTCAATATAGAAAAACGTAATACGGATAATGTTAATATCAAAGTAAAGATTTCTTTAGATTTAGGAAGTCCAGATATAAACATTACCAGCGACCAGCCGTATAGTGTAGTATACAAAACAAAAGATAACGATACAGAACAAATAGTAGAAAACCAAATAGCGTGTCCAGCACAATCTACAACATCTTTCAAATATATGGATGGAAATATTGTAATTACCAATGATAAAGTAATAGATGATAGTACTCAACTTCCACAAACGATAGTAAGCATAGATGCTGTTAGAGTAATACCAAGTGACACGGGAGTACTGTCATACATAAATAAAGGTAATCCACTTCCTTATGCAGGCGAATTTAAGATATATCCAAATAATAGTTCTAAGAATTTGGATTTAATAAACATATTGCCTTTAGAAGAATATTTAAGAGGTGTAGTACCTGCAGAAATGCCTTCTTCTTGGCATGAGGAAGCTTTAAAAGCTCAAACATTAGCAGCCAGGACATACGCGTTAAGACGGATTAGTGATAAAAAGATTTTTGATGTATATGATTCTACATTATCACAAGCATATAAAGGACTTTCTGTAGTAAATGATAAGGTCGATAATTTGATAAAAGCTACTAAAGGTGAAGTTGTAACTTACAATGGTGGCTTAGCAGATACTGTGTACAGTGCATCTGCAGGAGGATATACAGTGGATTCGACTTTTGCATGGGGTGGTAGCGATGTTCCTTATCTAAAAGGAAAACCCGATCCTTATGATAATTCTAAATATGCTACATACTGGTGGAATGTAAATATTACAAGAGATCAAATATCGTCAGCATATCCTCAAGTAGGTGTTGTTTTAAATGTAGAGATTACAAATAAGATGTTTGATAGGCCAGTAGAGCTCAAAATTACAGGAACAAAAGGTACTATTGTAGTAAAAAATAAAGATTTCAGAGATGCCATAGAAAAGGCCGTAGGTAAAAAGTTATTTATCTCAGAGTATTATACTATTAGTTTACAAAAATAAAAAATAATATAAAGAGGGAGCCTTTTAAAATAGAAAGAAGGCTCCTTTTTATCTGGAACCATAATTTAAAAAGAATTGCTTTTTGTCTAAAAATAAAATATATTATAGTTACAAAGTTTTTTAGGCTGGTGATGTTATGGAGGAATTAAATAGAGAAGAATATAAAGAACGAGCTATTTTAGTAGGAATTGTTTCTACACCTGAAGATGAGGAAAGTATGGAGGAATTAAAGGAGCTTGCTTTAACAGCTGGAGCTGAAGTAGTAGGAATAATGACACAAAAGCGCAATACAATTGACAAAGCTCACTATATTGGTAAAGGAAAGCTGGAAGAATTAAAATTCTTTGTTGAAAATCAAGAAGTTGACCTTGTCATTGTCAATGATGAACTTACCGGTACACAAATTAAAAATATAGAAGACTTTTTAAATGTAAAAGTTATTGATAGAACAAATCTTATCCTTGATATATTTGCAAAAAGAGCAAAGTCAAGAGAAGGAATGTTACAAGTTGAATTAGCTCAATTAAAGTATCGCTTGCCCCGACTTGTAGGTCTTGGTGGACAACTTTCAAGATTAGGTGGTGGAATAGGTACAAGGGGTCCTGGTGAGACAAAATTAGAGACAGATAGAAGGCATATAAAGAATAGAATAAAAGCGATAGAAAAGAAGTTAGAAGAAATAGAAAGGCATAGAAGTTTACAAAGGGAAAGGCGTAAGAAAAACCGTATTCCTGTGATAGCGATAGTAGGGTATACAAATGCAGGAAAATCCACGCTGCTTAATGCTTTAACTAATGCGGAAGTGTACGTAGAAGATAAATTATTTGCAACCCTTGACCCTACTGCGCGAAGACTTGTTTTGCCTTCAGGGAGAGAAGTGATTTTGATTGATACTGTAGGTTTTATTAGAAAATTGCCCCACGACCTAGTGGAAGCTTTTAAATCTACATTGGAAGAGGCTAAATATGCAGATCTATTGCTTCATGTAATTGATGTGACTTCGCCAGATATGGAGGAAAAGATAAAGGTTGTAGAAAAGGTTCTTTCAGATTTAGATGTTATTAATACTCCAAGAATAAATGTTTTTAATAAAATTGACCTTTTAGATGTAGTGCCAAAAGGGAATGAAAAAGAAATTTACATTTCTGCTAAAAACAAAATAGGACTTGATAAATTATTGCAGGCAATAGAAAAAGAGATTTTTAAAGACGTAGAAATAGTTAATTTCCTCCTGCCTTATGATAAAACCAAAGAATACAATTATTTAAAAGAAAAAACAAAAGTCATTGAAGAAAGTTATGATGAAAAAGGGATAATAATAAAAGCGGAGGTACAAAAAGAAACAAAAGAAAGATTTAAAGATTTTATCATCGTTTAATAGCATTGTATTCTGCTTTTTCTTGAGCTTTTACATTTTTAACTATTTGAACAATTTTTTTATAAGCTTTTTGCGTACCATAAATGACTAAAGGCCTTCCTATAACAGGAAATTTTAAGGCTATAGAAGTAAATCCTCCAATCTTCATGATCCAATTGGTAGCAGCAGTAGTGTCAATTAACAGAAGACCTTCATTTGTGTTAAAAATATGATAATACAAATCTTTGAGAGCTGGTTCAATCAATTTTTTAGCATTTTTTACTCCCATAGAGTATATATTGTTTCCATACTCATCTGTGCCAATTGGGACAATGTGACCAGGGTCGTTTTGACCATTTAATTTATCAAACAAAGGTATGTTTTCTATTTCTTCTCGAGAGGGAATTTTGTCCATTGACAGTTTTCCGGTATGTATATAAGCGGCTATAACAGAAGTATGTGTTCCACCATAACAGTGATAAATTATATACATTTAAAACTCTCCTTCCTTGTTTTGTACATTAGATATTTTTTATTAATTTGAAGATTTTTATACTGGTAAATTAATTTTATGATGGGAAAATTAAATTTTGATGTATAATTGTGGAGATATGCGGAAAAATAAAAATAAAATTAAAAATTTGAGAAGGAATTTAAGAGTTTTTAAAGAATATTATATTAAGAGAAAAAATAAAAATTTTAGGGGGCTTGGAAATGTTAATAAGAGATTGCGCTGGAGGAGTTGTATTTAAAGGAGATAATGTATTCATCCTCAAAAATGAGAAGGGGGAGTGGGTGTTACCAAAAGGGGTTATTAGAAATAATGAATTGCCTATTGATGTGGCCATAAGAAGAGTCTGTGCTGAAACAGGTCTTAAATCTGTTGAAGTCCTTTCTACTGCTGGTGAAACCAGCTACGAATTCTATTCTGTTACCCGTCAACGTCCTGTCTTTAATAAAATCATTTGGTATCTCATGACTACCGCCGATGAGGAATTTAATATTAGCAAGGAAGATGGTTTTGTTGATGGAGGATTTTATCCTATAGACAAGGCTTTGGAGATGATTACCTATAGTCAAGACAAATCACTTGTAAACGTTTCTTACTTTAAATATAAGACGTTGACGAAGGCTCTGGCATAAAGCGGAAAAGCTTTAATAAAGCCTAATAAAGCCTAATAAAGCCTAATAAAGCCGGCAACGGCTTTATTTTTTGATTATAATTTGGTATAATGACAAAGGGGTGCTATTTTGGCTAAAAGTTATAAAACACTATATTCTTACGGAGTTGCTGAAATTGAAATAAAGCGTTCCAAATTTATTGGACATGCTAAACCAGTTTCTTCAGAGGAAGAGGCAATAAAATTTATAGAGGAAATTAGGGCAAGTCACAGAATGGCAACCCATAACGTTTACGCTTATGTTATTGGAGAAAATGATGAAATTCAGCGTTTTAGTGATGATGGAGAGCCTTCTGGCACAGCAGGCATACCTGTATTAAATGTAATAAAAAAAGAAGGATTAAAAAACGTTGTTGTTGTAGTTACAAGGTATTTTGGCGGAATATTGTTAGGAGCAGGAGGCTTAGTGAGAGCTTATACAAAAGGGGCAAAAGTAGGTATTGATGCTGCTGGAATAATAGAAAAAATACCTGCGAAAAGTGTTATACTCACTTTTGATTATACTTTCCTGGGAAGAATTCAAAATGAGCTTTTAAAAAAAGGTTATTACATTAAGGATATTATATATTCAGATAGAGTTTCTATAGTATTACATATTGAAGAAGACCATCTATTAGAATTTCAAACTTTTATAAATGATTTGACAAGTAAAAGGTGTGATATAAAAATTGAGGAAGATGTATACCTTTTTAAAAAAGGCGATGAATATTATGGGACATAAACTTTATCCCTTATAAAAGGAAGAGAGAAAAGTAAATGGGGGCGCATTAATTAAGACCCTATTGAATTTAGGAGGTTAAAAAGAATGGAGTGGGATTATTCCTACATAGATTACGTGGAAGAAGCTATGAAAAGAAAGGTGTGGGCTGTAGTAGGAGCACTCCCTCGAGAGAGTAAATATGGCTATCAAATTTATCGAACTCTTAAATTGAACGGGTATACAGCTTATCCTGTTAATCCAAAATTTCAAGAAGTAGATGGAGATCCTTGCTATGAGTCTTTATCGAGCTTACCTGTAATACCAGAAGTTGTAGATATGGTAGTTCCTCCTAATAGAGGTGGACAGTACCTAGAGGAAGCGGCAAAATTAGGTGTGGAATTTATTTGGTTCCAACCGGGGGCAGAAAGTGAGGAACTGGTGGAAAAAGCTAAAAACCTTGGGCTAAAAGTTATTTATAATACCTGTGTAATGTTGGAAACCGATAAGAGGAAGTAAGAGGAGAGCCATCTCCTCTTATTTGATTATTTGCGAGGTTTTGAGAAAAATTCGTATATTCCCATACAGAATAAAAAAACAGCGAATATTTTTTTTAATATAAAGGCTTTTGTGATTGCTGCTATAATAGCTCCAACAAAACTTCCTATCATTCCACCTATTATTATAAGCAATATGATTTTATACTTTATGTTTTTACTTTTAAAATGGTATATTAATGCGATAATTGCTGTAGGAATAAAAGAAAAAAGATTAACGCTTTGAGCAATGTGTTGCTCGGTTCCAATAAAGATTGTCAAGGCAGGAATGAGAATTGTCCCTCCTCCAATTCCCATTCCTCCTACAATTCCTGAAAAAAGTCCTATTAGAAATAGTTTCATGATATCCACATCCTGACGGAAGCTATAAGCATTATTATTCCAAAAATTTTTCTTAATAAAGGTATGGAGAGTTTATTAAGAAAATATGCGCCAATAATTCCTCCTATCGTACTTCCTATAGCTATGTTAATAGTTAAAGGGATGTCGATTATTTTATTTTGCAAATACACTAAGCTACTGACTAGAGTGATAGGAAGTATAATTGAAATTGCTGTAGCATGAGCCTTATGGTCTTCTATGCCAAGCAAAAATACCAATGCTGGGACTATTAAAGTGCCTCCTCCTGTACCTAAAAGACCGTTTACGATACCAGTTATAAAGCCTATAGAGAAAAGTTTTAGTTTATCAGTCATTTTTATCACCTTTTACAGCTTGATATTATTATTTTTTCACTAAATTCTTTTGATATTCTAATTTCCATTTGACATGTTTAGCTTAGAAAGTTTAAAATTTTTATAGTAATGTGCAAATGGAGGTAAATTTTATGATTGCCAACAATGTTTTTGAGCTGATTGGAAAAACGCCAGTTGTTAAGTTAAATAAAATTGTTGAAAAAGAATGGGCGGAAATTTATTTAAAATTAGAATTTTTTAATCCGGCAGGCAGTGTTAAAGATAGGGTAGCTTTTTCCATGATAGAAAAGGCAGAAAAAGAAGGAAAATTAAAAAAAGGAAGTGTAATTATTGAACCTACCAGCGGAAATACAGGGATAGGGTTAGCGATGGTAGGGGCAGCAAAAGGGTATAAGGTAATAATAGTTATGCCCGATACTATGAGTATGGAAAGAAGAATGCTTTTAACGGCATATGGGGCAGAAGTAGTTCTTACCCCTGGCAAATTGGGGATGGAAGGCGCTATAAAAAAAGCGGAAGAATTAGTAAGGCAGAATAAAAACTATTTTATGCCACAACAGTTTGAAAATTTTGCAAATCCGTTAATTCATGAAGAGACTACTGCCAAAGAGATAATTGAAGATTTTAACGAAGGACTTGATGTTTTTGTTGCAGGTGTAGGTACGGGAGGAACTATTACAGGAGTAGGAAAAATATTAAAAAATAAATTTTCTAATATAAAAATTATTGGAGTAGAGCCCTATTCAGCAGCAGTACTTTCTGGTAAAGAGCCTGGTCCTCATAAGATTCAAGGGATTGGGGCAGGCTTCATTCCTAAGGTGTTAGATAAAAATGTCATAGATGAAGTAATTGCTGTAAAAGATGAAGATGCCTTTGAGGTGACTCGTCTTTTAGCAAAAAAAGAAGGCATACTTGGAGGAATTTCTACAGGTGCTTCCTTATGGGCAGCAATTGAAGTTGCTAAGAAATTAGGCAAAGGTAAAAAGGTTTTAGCAATAGCTCCTGACAGTGGAGAGAGGTATTTAAGCACACAACTTTTTAGAGAGGATTAGATTTACAAGCCTTATATTATTGTGTTAAAATATTTTAGACACAGTAAAGGAGGTTTTTTTATGTCAGGGCATTCAAAATGGGCTAATATAAAACACAAAAAAGAGAAAATGGACGCTAAAAAGGGGAGAATTTTTACAAAGCTTACCAAAGATATTATAAAAGCGGCTAAAGAAGGCGGTGGAGACCCTAACACTAACAGTAAATTAAGAGATGCTATAGAAAAGGCAAAAGCTAATAATTTGCCAAATGAAAATATACAAAGGGCTATTAAAAAAGGTACCGGTGAATTAGGAGGAGCTAATTTAGAAGAAGTAATATATGAAGGATACGGTCCTTCTGGTACTGCCATAATTGTTGAAGCTTTGACTGACAATAAAAACAGAACTGCTGGTGAAATAAGGCATATTTTTGATAGGCATGGTGGTAGTTTAGGAGCAGCTGGTTCTGTTACGTGGATGTTTGACAAAGTCGGAATTATAATTGTTGAAAAAGATAATTCTATTGATGAAGACGAGTTAGCGATGGTTGCAATAGATGCCGGCGCGCAAGACTTTTCTGCAGAAGATGAAGAATTCGAAATAATCACTGAACCTTCAAATTTTCAAGAAGTAAAAGAAGCGATTGAAAAAGCGGGGTATAAGATTTCAGAAGCAGAAGTTACTATGCTTCCTAAAAATACTATACAACTAAGTCCTGAAGACTATGAGAAATTCGAAAAATTAATTGACAAATTAGAGGAAAATGACGATGTACAAAACGTTTATCACAATGTGGAAATAGAAGACGAAAATGACGAATAAAAGAAAGAGATAGAAGAGGCTACATTTCTTCTATCTCTTTCTTTTCTTTTTCTGTTAAAACTTTATGTAAGTCTAAGTTGATTATTAATCTGTCGTTTAAATTGATAATAGATGTTATATACTCTTTCCCAATTCCTTTTATTATGTCTGGAGCTTCTTGGATGGAACTATCGTCTATATGTAAAACTTCTGTTACTGAGTCTACGATGAAACCTACTGGTCTGTTAGTGACATTTACTACAATAATCCGATTGTTGTCATTTTTTTCTGATAAAGGCAAATTAAAACGCTTTTTTAAATCTACAATAGGAATAACTGTTCCTCTTAGATTAGTTATGCCTTCTACAAAAGAAGGGGCATCAGGTACTTTAATAATCGTCTGAAGCCGTATAATTTCTATTACCTGATTAATGTCTACGCAAAAGTCTTCATTGTTTAATTTAAAAACTACAATTTGATTTGCCACTTTATCATCTCCTCCCTTATAGATATTATTCGATATTTTTTGACAAAATCCTGCAAAGAGAATAAATTTTTTAAAATTGGTTATAATTACATAAAACAGGAGGAGATGTTATGAAAAAGTTAATTTCCTATAAATTGGTTATGATATATTTGTTAGCTATATTTATAGGAGTGATGGTTGGGTATTTAATTAACGTTAAAGATAGGGAGCAGCAAAAAACAGAAAAAAATATAACTTATGAACAGAAGATTACTTCTCAGCAAGAAGCTCTTGCCAAAAAATTAATTTCTCAAAGTAAACTTATATTTGAAACTAAATATCTTGAAAATGGAGAAATAGTGCGTGAAGTTCAAAATTTAACCCCTTCTCTTTATGGAAAAAGCAAGGAAGAAATTGCAAAGATATATAGTAGTTGGAAAGTTAAAAGTTTTGATGAAGAGGAAATAGTTCTCTATAGAGAAAAAGAAGGGTTGCCTGCAGATTATTATATAATTTCTAGTATAAATGGATATGTGGTTTTATTAAAAAGTGACGGAAATGGCAATAAGGAAATTGTAGAGAAAACCGACATACCACTGGACAGTTTAACACCTTTTGACAGAGAAAGAGTGATGGAAAATATAATTACAAAAGACAAAGATGAAGCATACCAAATATTAGCAAATTTAAGCTCTTAAGTTCTCCTATGTTTTTAGGAGAACTTTTTCTTGTTTATAAAGGTCATTGATGTTAAAATAAATAAAAGGAGAGGGGATATAATGAGGGTATTAGGGATAGATCCTGGAATTGCCATAATGGGCTATGGTATAATAGATTACAAATCCAATAAGTTTACTGTTATAGACTACGGTGCAGTTACTACAAAAGCTGGTATTGATAAGGCTTTGCGCCTACACGATATATATAATGGAATTATATCACTTATAAAATCATACAGCCCTGATGTAGTGGCTATAGAAGAGCTTTTTTACAATAAAAACGCAAAGACTGTCATAACTATTGGAGAATCCAGAGGAGTTTCTATTTTAGCCGCTGTCAATTCGGGAATAAAGGTTTTTGAATATACTCCTTTGCAAGTTAAACAAGCAGTGGTAGGGTACGGAAGAGCAGATAAACATCAAGTTCAACAAATGGTGAAGGCTTTATTAGATCTTGAGGAAATTCCTAGACCTGACGATGTAGCTGATGCCTTGGCAGTTGCTATATGCCATTGTCACAGTAACAATATGATTGAAAAGCTGGGGTATTCAAGATGATTGAGTATGTTAGAGGGATAATTGAAGATATTGGACAAGATTACGTAGTGATTGACTTTATGGGTATAGGTATAAAGGTTTTTGTTCCCTTTTCTACTTTAAAAGTTTTACCTTCTAAAGGAAATATAACCAAGCTTTATACATATTTACAGGTAAGAGAAGATGGTTTTCAAATTTTTGGCTTTAAAACAAAAGAAGAGCTAGATTTGTTTGAAAAATTATTGTCTGTTAGTGGTGTAGGGCCTAAAGGAGCTTTGTCTATTTTGTCCGTGGTTTCTATTGACAATTTTGTAAAAGCAGTTAACGCAGGCGATTATAAAGCTCTTACAGTAGCTCCGGGAATAGGCAAAAAGACTGCTGAGAGAATTATTTTGGAATTAAAAGATAAGCTTCCAAAAGAAATAGTTTTTGAAGGTGATAATAATTTTTCAAATGAGGCTTTAGAAGCTTTATTAGCGTTGGGTTACACCAAGAGTGAAGCTATTTATGCTTTGGCAGATATCACCTGTGATAGCGTAGAAGATGCTGTAAAGCAAGCTTTGAAAAAATTAATGAAATAGGGTGAATTAAATGGAGGAAAGAATACTAACTCAAAATTTTACACAGGAAGATGCCTCCGAATACAGTTTGCGTCCTAGGTGGCTTTCTGAGTATATAGGTCAGCAAAAGATAAAAGAGGAATTAAAAATTTACATAGAAGCCGCTAAGATGAGGAAAGAGCCCCTTGACCATGTCCTATTATATGGTCCTCCTGGCCTTGGGAAAACGACTTTAGCCACAGTAATTTCTAATGAAATGGGAGTAGGAATAAAAATAACCTCAGGTCCTGCTATAGAAAAGTCGGGAGATTTGGCAGCAATTTTGACTAATTTACAGGAAAATGACATACTTTTTATAGATGAGATTCACAGGCTTAATAGAAGTGTGGAAGAGATTCTATATCCTGCAATGGAAGACTTTGAATTGGATATAGTAATAGGAAAAGGTCCAAGTGCCAGGTCTATAAGGCTTAGCCTTCCACGTTTTACTTTAATTGGTGCTACCACAAGAGCTGCGCTTATGACTTCTCCTTTGAGAGACAGATTCGGGGTTATAAACCGTTTGGATTACTATTCTGTGGAGGAATTAAAAGAAATAATTAAAAGGTCAGCGAATATTTTAAACATTGGAATTGATGAAAAGGCCGCTTTGGAGATTGCTAAAAGGTCACGGGGGACTCCCAGAATTGCCAATAGACTTTTAAAACGGGTGAGAGATTTCGCACAAGTAAGAGGAAATGGATACATTGATTTTAAAACTTCCAAAGAAGCTTTAGACGTATTAGGTGTAGATGAGATAGGATTAGAATACATTGATAGAAAGATTTTGGTTTCTATTATAGAAAAGTTTGGGGGTGGTCCTGTAGGAATCGATGCTATTGCTGCATCAATAGGAGAAGATGGGGATACAATAGAGGATGTTTATGAACCTTATCTTTTGCAAATAGGTTTTTTAAACAGGACTCCGCGAGGGAGAGTTGTTACAAAATTGGCTTATGATTACCTTAAATATCCTTATATAGAACAGGGGAGGATAGAAGGTGTTTGATAGTTTTGGCAAAATGTTGATATTTATGGGAGCTATATTAATTTTAATAGGGGTGCTTTTTTCTGTGGGTTCAAAAATTGGCTTAGGACGTTTGCCGGGAGATATAGTTTATCAAAAAGGAAATTTCACTTTTTATTTTCCTATTATGACGAGCCTTTTATTAAGTCTGTTTTTAACATTAATTTTTTGGCTTTTTAGAAGATAATTTTTTGTCTATTGAAAAAAATTTGATTTAAAGGTATAATCAGTACCATGTTCGTATGCTATAGATTTATAAAATAAGTTTTTTATGGACAAATTATAAACAAAACAATAAAAGGATGGAGTAAGATATGAAGCGCAGTGAGTTTTACTTTGAACTACCAGAAGAATTAATTGCACAAGAACCTTTAGAAGACAGAGCAAGTTCTCGATTAATGATTTTAAATAAAAAAACCGGTGAAATAGAACATGATATTTTTAAAAACATAACAAAATATTTAAAACCAGGGGATTGTTTAGTACTCAATAACACTAAAGTAATTCCTGCACGCCTTATTGGAAGAAGAGAAGACTCGGGTGGAAAAATAGAATTTGTTCTTTTAAAAAGAATATCCAATAATGAATGGGAAATATTAGTAAAACCCGGAAGGCGAGCCAAAATAGGGTCAAAATTTGTGTTTGGAAATGGAGAGTTAATAGCAGAAATTTTGGATACTACAGAAGTAGGGGGAAGGATAGTAAGATTTTATTATGAAGGAGTATTTGAAGAAGTATTGGATAAATTAGGCGAAATGCCTGTTCCCCCTTATATCAAGAAAAAATTAAAAAATAAAGACAGATACCAAACTGTTTACGCAAAATATGAAGGTTCTGCAGCTGCTCCTACTGCAGGGCTTCATTTCACAGAAGAGTTATTAGAAAAAATAAGGCAAATGGGAGTAAAAACTGTTTTTATTACTCTTCACGTAGGGTTAGGTACTTTTAGACCTGTAAAGGAAGAAGTAATTGAAAATCATAAAATGCATGAAGAATTTTACATTGTTACAAAAGAAGCAGCTGAGGAAATAAATGAGACTAGGAAAAGTGGAGGAAGAATCATAGCAGTCGGTACGACTTCTACTCGAACTCTTGAAACAGTTGCTGATGAAGATGGTTATATAAAAGAAAAAAGTGGTTGGACTGATATTTTTATATATCCTGGTTACAAATTTAAAGCTATTGACGGCATGATAACAAATTTTCACTTACCTGAGTCTACTCTAATTATGATGGTGTCAGCTTTTGCTGGTAAGGAAAACATAATGAGGGCTTATAAAATAGCCGTTGAAAAGAAATATAGATTTTTTAGCTTTGGAGATGCAATGCTTATAATTTGAGCAGAATAGGAGGATATAATGGCAGCGATTAAATATCGGCTCATCAAAAAAGATAGCAGAACAAATGCGAGATTAGGAATATTAGAGACTCCCCATGGTGTTATAGAAACGCCTGTGTTTATGCCAGTAGGAACACAAGCAACTGTAAAAGCAATGACTCCAGAAGAATTAAAAGAAATTGGAGCGACAATTATTCTAAGTAATACTTATCACCTCTATTTAAGGCCAGGACATAAAATTATTGAAAAAGCTGGTGGACTTCACAGATTTATGAATTGGGATAGGGCAATTTTAACAGACAGTGGAGGATTTCAAATTTTTAGTTTAAGTTCTTTGAGGAAAATTAAAGAAGAGGGAGTAGAGTTTAGGTCTCATATAGATGGTTCTAAACACTTTTTTACTCCTGAAAAAGTAATAGAAATACAAAATGCCTTAGGTTCGGATATAATAATGTCTTTTGACGAGTGTGCACCTTATCCTGCAGATTATGAGTATGTCAAAAATTCTATGGAGCTTACCATCAAATGGGCTGAAAGAGGAAAAAAAGCTCATAAAAATACTGAAAAACAAGCTCTTTTTGGCATTGTCCAAGGAGGGATTTATGAAGATTTAAGAAAAGAATGCGCTCAAAGATTAGTAGAGATGGACTTTCCTGGATACTCTATAGGTGGATTAAGTGTAGGAGAACCAAAGAATGTAATGTACGACATTGTAGATTTAACTACAGAATATTTACCTGAAAACAAACCGAGATATCTTATGGGGGTGGGAAGTCCTGATGACCTTATAGAGGGAGTAATACGAGGAGTTGATATGTTTGATTGCGTACTTCCGACGAGAATTGCTAGAAATGGGACAGTTTTCACAAGCAAGGGCAAATTAATAGTAAGAGATGCTCCTTATGCGGAGGACTTTTCTCCTTTAGACGAAGAGTGTGATTGTTATACTTGCAAAAATTATTCAAGAGCCTATATAAGGCATTTGTTTAAGGCTAATGAAATTTTAGCAGCAAGGCTTGCAACTATACACAACCTATATTTCCTTATTAAATTGATGGAGAGGATAAGGGAAGCTATAAGGCAAGACCGGCTGCTTGAATTTAAAAAACAATTTTTTAAAAAATATGGTTATAAGGAGGAGTATTGATGAATCCCGAAACGACTTACGTAATTGTTCAGATGCTTATTTTTGTTGCAATCTTTTACTTTTTATTGATTTTACCTCAACAAAGGCGACAAAAGAAAGAGAGAGAAATGCTGGATTCTTTAAAACCAGGTGATGAGATTATTACAAAAAATGGTTTTTATGGTAAAATTCTAAACATAAAAGATGATGTGATAACATTAGAAATGGGTGCAGATAAGGTAAGGCTTAAGATTGCAAAGTGGGCAGTAGGTGGAGTTGTAAGTTCTGCCAGTGACAAAAGCGATAAAGAAGAGAAATGATAAGATGCGGTTTGCCGCATCTTTTTTATGTACTATGTTTAAGATAAAAAGCATACATATTAGTAAGAAAACTGTGGGGGTGAGACTTTGAAAGGAAGGTTTGGTGTGGAAAAGGGAACTGGCATAAATATTACTGGAATTTTTACAGGGGTTTTAATAGCATACATTATCACTCTTAGTTTTTTCATAATTTACGCTTTGCTTTTGACTTTTACAGCCGTATCTGAACTAACTTTACCTACCCTTACTTTGTTGATAACTATAACAGGCATAGTTTTATCAGGTGCTTTATCAGCAAGGCATACTACTAGCAAAGGATGGTTAAATGGAGGAATTGCTGGTATTTTATATGTAACTGTTATGTTGATTTTGGGAGCATTTTTTGTAAAAGAATTAGAGCCTACTTCTTCTTGGGCAGTAAAATACGCTTGGGGAGCTATTTTAGGAGCTTTAGGTGGTATGATAGGTATCAATTTATAGCTTTAATTCCTTCTCTTTATGTGTTATAATAAATCAGGAAGAGGAGGGAAGAAAAATGAAGCGTGTTATAACAATTAACAGGCCAACGTTAAAAAATAGCTTAAAAAAGCCAGGTTGCGGCGAATGCCAGGCATCCTGTCAGTCTGCTTGTAAAACCTCTTGTACTGTAGCAAACCAAGAGTGTCAATATTAATACATATTACTCAAATGGCAGTAAAGTGTAATTACTGCCATTTAAACTTGCAATGGAGGTTAAAAAATGTCAGAGCTAATGCATAAATTTAAAAGACTGGGAATGAATATTGTAGTAGATCCGGTAAGTGGCTCTATCCATGTGGTAGACGATATTATTTATGATATTTTGGACTTTTATGAAAATCGCTCAAAAGAAGAAATTGTAAATTTACTTCAGCATAAATATAAAAAAGAAGATATACTGGAAGCTATTGCAGAAATTGATGAATTAAAAGAAAAAGGGTTATTATTTTCAGAAGATATATATAAAGATATTCCAGTGTCGAGAAATGATTCTGTTATAAAAGCGATGTGTTTGAATGTTGCTCACGATTGCAATTTAAGGTGCAAATATTGTTTTGCTTCTACTGGGGATTTTAAAGGTAGCCGCAAGTTGATGGATTTTGAGACGGGCAAAAAAGCAATTGATTTTTTAATAAAAAGTTCTGGGAAAAGGCGAAACATTGAAGTTGATTTTTTTGGCGGTGAACCCCTTTTAAATTTTGAGGTAGTCAAGCGGTTAGTAGAATATGGAAAAGAAAAGGCGAAAGAAAATAAAAAAGTAATTAAATTTACCATAACAACCAATGCGGTTTTGCTGGATGATGAGAAAATAAAGTATTTTAATGAAAATTTTTCTAATGTGGTACTTAGTTTGGATGGAAGAAAAGAAGTAAATGACAGCATGAGGATACGTGTAGACGGCAGTGGAAGTTATGATACAATAGTTCCAAAAATAAAAAAATTCGTTGAATCAAGAGGGAAAAAAGAATACTATGTGAGAGGGACTTTTACAGCAAAAAATTTGGATTTTGCTAATGATGTGTTGCATATTGCTGATTTGGGAGTTTATGAAATATCTGTAGAGCCGGTAGTTGAAAAAGAAGATAAAGACTATACATTAAAGGAAGAGCATTTAGAGAGAATTTTAAATGAATATGACAGATTAGCAGAAGAATATGTAAAGAGATACGAAGAAGGAAGGCCTTTTTCTTTTTATCATTTTAAAATAGATTTAGAAGGAGGGCCTTGCATTAAAAAAAGACTTCAAGGCTGTGGTGCTGGTTTTGAGTATATAGCGGTGACTCCCGATGGGGATATTTATCCTTGCCATCAATTTGTGGGTATTGAGGAATTTAAATTAGGGAATCTTGAAGAAGGTATAACTAATAAAGAATTACAGCAAAAATTTATGGAAAGCGATATTTACAAAAAAGAAGAATGTACGAAATGTTGGGCGAGGTTCTATTGCAGTGGAGGTTGCTTTGCAAATAACTACAACATAAATGGAGATATTAATAAACCTTACGAGCTGGCTTGTGAAATGCAAAAAAGGCGTTTTGAAAATGCGATTGCCATAAAAGCATATCAAATGCTAAAGGGTGAGGAAAATGATAATAAAGGAATATAAAAGTATGAAGCCCAAAATAGATGATGAGGCGTATATAGCGGAAACAGCAGAGGTTATTGGAGATGTAGAAATAAAAAAAGATGCAAATATATGGTATGGGGCTGTGCTGAGAGGAGATATAGATAAAATAGTTGTTGGAGAAGGAACTAACATACAAGATAATTGCGTTGTACATGTTACAGAAGGACATCCTTGTTATATAGGAAATTACTGTACAATAGGACATGGGGCGATAGTTCATGCTTGTAAGATAGGAAATAATGTACTAATAGGTATGGGAACGATTATATTAGATGATGCAGAGATAGGAGATAATTGTATAATTGGAGCTGGTTCATTGGTAACAGGAGGTAAAAAGATTCCAGAGGGCAGTCTTGCTTTTGGAAATCCTGCAAAAGTTATAAGGAAACTTACTCAAGAGGAAATTGAAAATATTCATCGCTCCTATGAACATTATGTAGAATTAGCAAAATTACATTTTTCCAACTTTGGGAAATTGACCGTTTACAATAAAAGTAATATAATAGAAAATAGTTGAATTATGAAGGAGGATTCGAATGAGAAGTAGAGGTTTTATCAAATTTTTTTCTGTTGTTCTTATTGCAGCAATAGTTGCATATGTAGCATTTTTTGGAATAAATGTGGGTAATTACTCTATAAGTCCTGTGCAAAAGCACATAAGATTAGGGCTAGATTTAAGAGGTGGCGTTTATGTATTATTAGAAGCTCAGGGGGATGTTACACAAGACGCGATAGATAAAGCGATTGCGGTTATAAAAAACAGGGTGGATGCCCTGGGTGTAACACAACCTGTGATAGCTCAACAGGGTTCAAATAGAATTCGTGTAGAATTACCTGGTATGAAAGACCCTGACAAAGCAATAGAAATAATAGGTAAAACTGCTCAATTAAAATTTGTAGGTCCAGATGGACAAGTAATACTAACTGGTGCCAATGTTAAAGACTCTAAAGCAGTATATGGTCAGAGTCAAACAGGTGTGCAACAACCAGAAGTTACACTTGTACTTGATGCGGAAGGTACAAAAAAATTTGCAGAAGCAACACAAAAGTTTATAGAGCAACCAATCGCAATACTTTTAGATGATAAGGTAATTTCCGCTCCAACTGTGCAAAACGTTATCACAAATGGAAATGCAGTCATTACAGGCTTGAAGGATTTCCAAGAAGCATCTGAATTAGCTACTCTTATAAGAGCTGGTTCTCTACCTGTTACATTAAAACCAATAGCCTATAGTTCTGTAGGTGCAACTTTAGGCCCTAGTGCCTATAATGCTAGTGTAAAAGCTGGTATATATGGTGTACTACTTATTTTACTATTTATGGCAGTTTTTTATAGATTGCCAGGAGTAATGGCAGATATAGCCCTTTTAATATATATATTGATAGATTTAATAATTTATGCTTTATTTAATATAACCTTAGATTTACCAGGGATTGCAGGCTTCCTATTGTCAATTGGTATGGCTGTTGATGCTAATGTTTTAATTTTTGAAAGATTTAAAGAAGAACTATGGGCTGGTAAAAGCATAAGAGCTGCTTTAGAGGCAGGTTTTGCAAGGGCCTTCAGAGCCATTTTTGATGCTAATATGACTACTATTATCGGTGCTATTATACTTTTTTACATGGGCTCTGGAAATGTGAAAGGTTTTGCTTTAACACTTCTAATAGGTGTCATATCCAGCTTGTTTACAGCTATAACTGTAACGAGATTTTTGTTGCTTGCACTTGTCGATTTGGATTTGACAAGAAATATAAAATTTTACGGAGCGTAGGAGGGAAATTGAGTGAATCAACACAGATTTCATATAGACGTCATTGGTAAAACTAAGATTTGGTTTGCGATATCAGGAATTGTAATCTTAATTGGTGTAATAGCAATGTTTGTAAATGGATTTAATTGGGGTATAGATTTTACTGGTGGAACAATAATGGAATTCCAAATTGGCAAATCTTTTGATACTGCTGACATCATAAAAATATTAAACAATTATAAAGTCAAAGACTTTCAAGTGCAGAAAATAGGCACAAAGGGAGATACTGTTTCAATAAAGACAAGCCCAATATCTAATGAAACTCGACTTTCTATAATAAAAGATATAGAGTCAAAATATAATTTAACGGAAAACGATCTGATAATGTCACAACAAGTAGGACCTTCTTTAGGCGCAGAAATAAAATTTGGAATGATACGTGCTCTATTGCTGGCTTCTGCTGTAATGTTTATCTATTTAGGATTTAGGTTTGAATTTGAAATGAGTGGGGCTGCAGTTATTGCTTTACTCCACGATGTGATTATATTAATTTCTATATATGCTATTTTTCACATAACAGTTAACGCTCCTTTTATAGCAGCAGTTTTAACTGTATTTGGCTATTCTGTGAATGCTACTGTCGTAATTTTTGACAGAATAAGGGATAACTTAAAAATCATGAGAAGATCGGATTATGCAAAAATTGCAAATGTTAGTGTAAATCAGACTCTTACAAGGTCAATAAATACAACTTTGACTACGTTGATTATCCTTGTTTTAATGTATTTCTTAGGACCCAAGGCATTGAAAGATTTCGCATTGCCTTTGCTTATTGGGATAATTTCGGGAACATATTCTTCGATATTTATCTCTACTCCTCTTTGGGTATTAATTAAGAATAGAGAAAAGAGAAGAAAAACCTCTAATAAACCTATAAAAGCCTAAGTTTTAAATAAATACAAAAAATCTAGTGGCATAATATCTCTTTTTAGAGATAATGCTACTAGATTTTTATTGAGGTGAAAAAATGAATTTGCCTTTTATTTTTAGAAATAAAAATATTACCAGAAGATATAAAGAGATATTAAAGATTTTAACTAAAAATGGTTTTGGTTTTATTTCTGATATTTTATTAAAAGGTGGACATATACCTTTTCATATACTGAAAAGTCATGATTACATGGGAGCAGGAGAGAGGATTCGGAAAACATTAGAGGAATTAGGTCCTACTTTTATAAAAATGGGACAGCTTTTAAGTACAAGAGGGGACCTTATTCCCCATGATATTTTATTGGAACTTGCTAAACTTCAAGATGATGTAGAACCAGAAGACTTTGTAACTATAAAGAATATTTTAGAAAGTGAATTAAAAGGCAAAATATCGGATTTTTTCATTTATTTTGATGAAACTCCTATTGCTTCAGCTTCTATTGGACAAGTTTATAGGGCAAAAATTAAAGAAGGGAAAGATGTCGTTGTTAAAGTACAGCGTCCAGAAGTATCCCAAAAGATAAATGCTGATATAATAATTCTAAAGAATATTGCTAAAATTTTGAATGAGCGTATAGTTGATGCTCCTTTGGATTTTGTAGAAATTGTTGATGAATTAGCCGAATCTCTTCTCAATGAATTGGATTACACACAAGAAGGGAATAATGCCGAACGCTTTAGAGAAAATTTTGAAAAGGAAAGTTATATCTACATACCTAAAGTATATTGGGGATACACTACAAAGCGCGTTCTTACAATGGAGTACGTAGAAGGTATAAGTGTAAAAAATAGAGATTTACTTGTTAAAAAAGGCTTTGATTTAAAGAAAATTGCAAGAGAGGGAGCATGGGCTATATTTTTACAAGTTTATGAATTTGGTCTTTTCCACGGAGATCCCCATCCTGGCAATATCTTAATTACAAATGATGGCAAAATTTCATATATAGATTTTGGAATTGTAGGCTACCTTGATAAATCCTCAAGGGAAATGATAATTGACCTTTTTAAAGCTTTTGCTGAGAATGATATTGAGGAAGTAATAGAAGTTTTGTCGGACATGGGTGCCATAAGGCCTGATACTAACCTTAGAACTCTTAAGTCTGATTTGAGCCATATAATAAATTATTTTTACAATACTCCTCTAAAAAATATCAGTGTGAATGATTCAATGAGGAAAATAATGTCAACTGTTTATAAGCATAAGCTGATTTTACCTCCAGGGTTTACTTTACTTCTCAAGTCCTTAGCTACAGTAGAAGGTGTAGGCAGAAGCTTAGATCCCGATTTTAGCATTTCTAGTGTAGCAAAAGATTTTATAAAAGAGGTATATTTGAGAAACATCAGTTTAACTAAAATATTAAAAGAAAACTCGAAGGATTTACATAAGGCAATAATAGTATTGAGAAAACTTCCTTCCAAAATCCAAAGTATAATGACAAAGCTTATAAAAGACGATATAAAAGTTAGAATAAACCTTGATGAAAGTGAAAGCTTACGCTATGACTTAAATATTATGGTGAATAAAGTTATTATAAGTATCATAGCATCAGCATTAATTGTAGCTTCTTCATTGGTTTTGACATTTCAAGGGGGATATAAAATTTTCGGCTACAATGCATTGGGGCTTTTTGGCTATGTGGTTGCTTTACTTCTGTGCTTATGGGTCTTTTATCGAATCTTTATAATTGAGAGGAGAAAAAAATAGGAGAATTTGTGGGTGATTTGATGTCCAAAATTTACAGGTGGATTTTGAAGGAGAATAAAGATTCTCGATTGTCTGAAGAAGTACAAAAAACTTATGGGTTACCCAAAATAATTGCTGATATGCTTTCAGCAAGATTAAACCTCCAAGAAGTTAAGAGTTTTTTAAATCCTGATTTGAAAGATTTGTACTCTCCTTATCTTCTAAGGGGAATAAAAGAGGCAAAAGATTTGATACAACAACATATTGCCTCGAAGGATCTAATCACCATTTATGGGGATTACGATGTAGATGGAATTACTGCTACCTCTATCCTATATTTAACCTTAAAAAAATTAGGGGCAAAAGTGGATTATTACATACCAGAAAGATTAGTTGAAGGATATGGTATAAATGAAGAAGCGATAGACAAAATTGCACAGAGAGGAACAAAACTTATAATTAGTGTAGACTGTGGTATAACCTCTGTTAAGGAAGTGGAAAAAGCTAAATTTTTGGGAATAGATGTAATTATAACTGACCATCATAGTATCCCTAAAGAGATACCACAGGCAGACGTTGTGATAAATCCTCATTTACCTGATAGTGAATACCCTTTTTGTGACCTGGCAGGGGTAGGGGTTGCTTTTAAACTGTCACAAGCTCTTATTGGAGAAGAAGCTTATGAACTTTTAGATATTGTTTCAATAGGAACTATTGCAGATATTGTCCCTTTATTAGGAGAAAATAGAATAATTGTAAAAGAAGGACTAAAAAGACTAAATGAAACACAAAATATAGGTTTAAAAGCCCTCATAAAAGCTTCTGGATTGCAAAATAGTGAAATTGATGAATATCATGTGGGATTTATATTAGCTCCTCGCCTCAATGCTGCAGGGCGATTAAGAAGTGCAGAAGCGGCTGTGAGGTTATTGATAAGCCAAGATGAAAAAGAAGTAGAAGAGATAGCAGAATATTTAAATCAAGAAAATTTAAATAGGCAACAAATAGAAAATCAAATACTTCAGGAAGCAATCAAAAAAATAAAAGAGACGGTTGATTTAAATAAGGAAAAAGTAATTGTACTGTGGGATAAAAATTGGCATCCAGGTGTTATTGGAATTGTGGCATCCCGGATAACAGAAAGGTTTCATAGACCTTCTATACTTATAAGTTTAGGAGAAGGGGAAGGAAAAGGTTCAGGGCGAAGCATAGAAGGCTTTAATTTGTATAAAGCATTAGAATACTGTAAAGATTATTTGATAAAATATGGCGGTCATGAAATGGCTGCTGGAATAAATATTGAAAAAAACAATTTGGAGATTTTTAAAACTAAGATAAATGAATACGCTGATACGGTGCTTAGTGATCTTGATTTAATTCCAAGTTTAAGAATAGATGCAAAGGTTAAAAATGAAAAGATAGATATAGAAATAGCTAAACAAGTTCAAAGGTTTAAACCTTTTGGCAGCAATAATCCTCGGCCTAATTTTTTATTTGAGGGTTTGACAGTTACAAAAGTATTTGACTTAAATGGTGGAAAATACAAAAAAATCATCGTCCAAAAAGACAAGTTTGTGTATGAGCTTATGCTATTTGATGCATCAGAAAAAGGAAACGATGTAAAAATAGGAGATGTAATAGATGTTGTGGGAAGCATTGAAATAAATAGCTGGAACGGTATAGAGTTAGTAGTGATAAATGTAAAAGATTTAAGAATTAAGTTGCCTTTGTTTTCCTACTATAAAAACTTGAGCAAAATCATGGTAGAGTATAAGCCCGACAAAAAAGAGATAGACAAAAAAGTTGATTATATAATTGACCAAAGAGGAATTAATAATAAGTGGGAATATGTGCTGAAACTTTTTAAAGGAGAAAGCAAAACAGTTGTCATAGTAAATACAATTGTAGAACTTAGGTCATTACTTAGATATCTCAAAAAAGAAAAGTTTTTGGATTTTTCTTTATGCAATGTGGATTGTAAAAAAGAAAATGGTATACTATTTTTCCCAAATTCTTTAAAACCATTAAAATACTACGATGATATAATTATTTATGATATACCCTTTAAAAAAGAAATCTTTTACCACATTCTTTCTCATTCACAAGGAAAGAGGATTCATTTAGTTTTTAAAGAAGCAGATATATATTATAACTTAAAATCCTTTGACGAAATTTTTCCTCAAAGGAAGGACTTTATTAAACTTTACAAATTTATAGAAGAAGGAAACAACATTTTATTTAAAGAACATTTGCATCCACAACTGAATTTAAATCCAATAAAATTTTCATTTTGCATAAAAGCAATGAAAGAAATAGGATTGATAAATGTAAAAGAACGTGATAATATTTTTATGTTAAGCAAAAATTCTGTGTCACAAAAGGTTAATATTGAACAAGCTCGAATAATGCAACAGATACTCTCAGCTAAAAAAGAGTTTATTGAATTTGCCAAGTTCATTGTCAGCCAGAAAATTTAAGGAGGTTTTTGTAATGACGCTGGAAGAAATCAAAATGATGATTAGAGAAATACCTGACTTCCCTAAAAAAGGAATAAAATTTAAAGATATTACACCTGTTTTAAAAGATGCGCAAGCTTTCAATTATTCCATAGAAATGCTGGCTAAGGCTTTAGAGGGTAGAAAATTTGACCTTATTGCAGCGCCAGAAGCAAGAGGATTTTTGTTTGGAGCCCCACTAGCTTATAGATTGGGAGTAGGATTTGTCCCTGTCAGGAAACCTGGAAAATTACCTGCTGAAACTTTAAGCTATGAGTATGAACTGGAATATGGGACAGATTCTCTTGAAATACACAAAGATGCTGTTTTAGAGGGACAAAGAGTTGTGATAGTTGATGACTTACTGGCTACAGGTGGGACAATTTACGCTTCTGCAAAACTTGTTGAAAAATTGGGTGGAATAGTAGACTCTATTATTTTCTTGAGTGAGTTAACTTTTTTAGATGGTAGAAAAAAACTTGACGGATATGATATAATTTCATTAATAAAGTTTTAATCTATTAAGTGGCTTTAAGCCACTTTAATTATAAGGTGTGGTAAATATGTTGGACAAAGTGATAAATAGGATAAAAAAATATATGGGTGATGATGCAAATTTAGGTTTAATATACAAAGCTTATGACTTTGCTGTAAATGCTCATGACGGCCAGATAAGAAACTCAGGAGAGCCATATATTATTCATCCCATAGAAGTTGCATATATTTTGGCCGAACTAGAGTTAGATATTACCACTATTGCAGCAGGCCTTTTACATGATGTAATAGAAGACACAGATGTGACTTATGGGCAGTTACTGGAATATTTTGGCAAAGAAATTGCTGATTTAGTTGATGGAGTTACAAAACTTGGTAAAATAGAATATAAAAGTAAAGTAGAGCAACAAGCTGAAAACATGAGAAAAATGCTTATAGCAATGGCAAAAGACATAAGAGTCATACTTATAAAATTAGCTGACAGGCTTCACAACATGAGAACTCTCAAATATTTACCTCTTGACAAACAAAAAGAAAAAGCGGAAGAGACTTTAGAGATTTATGCCCCTATTGCTCATCGCTTAGGAATATCTAAGATAAAATGGGAATTAGAAGACTTGTGCTTGAGATATTTGCATCCGGATGAGTATTATGACCTCGTAGAAAAGGTTGCTGCCAAAAGAAAAGAAAGAGAAGAGTTTATACAAAATATCATAACTACAATTAAAGAGAAATTAAAAGAAATGGGGATACAAGCAGAAGTAGATGGTAGACCTAAACATTTTTACAGTATCTACAAAAAGATGAAAACGCAAAATAAAACCTTTGAACAAATTTACGATTTGTTAGCAGTGAGGATAATTGTTAACACCGTAAAAGACTGTTATGGTGTATTAGGAATTGTTCATACTTTATGGAAGCCAATTCCTGGCAGATTTAAGGATTACATTGCAATGCCTAAGCCTAATATGTATCAATCCCTTCACACTACAGTAATAGGTCCTAAAGGAGAACCTTTTGAAATACAAATAAGAACATGGGAGATGCACAAAACGGCAGAATACGGTATTGCAGCCCATTGGAAATATAAAGAGGGTAAGACTTCAGAAGACGAATTTGACCAAAAGCTTTCTTGGCTTAGGCAGCTTTTAGAATGGCAGAAAGAGTTAAAAGATGCAAAAGAGTTTATGGAAACATTAAAAATTGATCTTTTTACAGATGAGGTTTTTGTCTTTACTCCTAAAGGGGATGTCATAAATCTTCCAGCGGGGTCTACTCCTATTGACTTTGCGTACAGCATACACACTGAAATAGGTCATCGATTAAATGGTGCTAAAGTAAACGGTAAAATAGTCCCTATAAATTATCAATTAAAAAACGGTGATATTGTTGAGATATTAGTAAGTCCAAATAAAGACAGAGGTCCAAGCAGAGACTGGTTGCAAATTGTCAAAAGTTCTCAAGCGAGAAACAAAATCAGACAGTGGTTTAAAAAAGAAAAAAGAGAAGAAAACATCGCTCGCGGCGAGGAAATGTTGGAAAGAGAGCTAAGGCGTCATGGCATCCAGCCTGCTATGATAAAGAGCGAGATATGGGATGAAGTCCTTAAAAAACTTAACATTCACACAATGGAGGATTTATATGCAACAATTGGTTATGGAGGGTTAACTTTAAATCAGGTAATACCGAGAATTAAGGAAGAAATCAAAAAATCTCAGAAAGAAATAGGTTTAAAGTCCGTTTCATTGATAAGGCTGGAAAGAAAAAAGAGAAAACAGGCGGAACGGGGGTCATTGTAAAAGGTGTAAACAATGTAATGGTGAGGTTTGCAAAATGTTGTTCTCCTGTTCCGGGAGATGAAATAATAGGTTATGTGACTAAAGGAAGGGGTATTTCTATTCACAGAAAAGATTGTCCCAATATAAAAGAATACCTTTTTGATAGGAACAAGATTGTAGAAGTAGAGTGGGATCAAGGCAAGAACATCGCTTATCAAGCTGATATACAGATTATGGCCAATGATAGATTTGGGCTTTTAACAGAAGTTACAAGTGTTCTTGCAGATGTAAAAATTGCTGTAAAAGCTGTCAATGCTAGAACAACAAAAGACAATATTGCAATTATAAATTTAACTTTAGAGATTATTTCAAAAGAGCAACTGGAAAAAGTTATGAATAAGTTAAAAGCTTTGGAAGGAGTAATGGATGTTTACCGATTAAGTGCATAGAGGTGATTTTTTTGAGAGCTGTTGTTCAAAGAGTGATTCGCGGAGAAGTAAGTGTAGATGGAGAAGTAATAAGTTCAATAGGGAAAGGATTTGTTGTTTTGGTTGGCATATCTGTTGATGATAATGAAAATGACGTAATGTACATGGCGGATAAAATAGTAAATTTACGTGTTTTTGAGGATGAAGAAGGAAAAATGAATTTGTCGCTTTTGGATATAGGAGGAGAAGTTTTGCTCGTCTCTCAATTTACTTTGCTGGGAGATGTGAGAAAAGGCAGAAGGCCTAATTTTATGATGGCTCAAAAGCCGGAAGAGGCTTTGAAGTATTTTAATTTATTAGTAAATGAGATTGAAAAAAGAGGTGTGAGTGTCAAAACAGGTAAATTTCAGGCCATGATGAAAGTATTAATTGAAAATGACGGGCCTGTTACTATACTTATTGATTCTAAAAAAATATTTTAGGAGTGAGTTTATGAAAATACAAAGGTATGTGGTAGGACTTTATGGAGCCAATTGCTATATTGTTTCTGACGAAGAAGAGAGGGAAGCAATTGTAATAGACCCAGGGGAATATTCATCTGAAATACAAGATTATATTGTTACTAACAATTTAAATGTAAAATATATTTTACTCACACATGGGCATTTTGATCACATAGGTGGAGTAGAAGAGCTGAAAAAACTAACTCAAGCAAGCGTTGCCATTTCAAAAGAAGACGCTCCTATGCTTTTAGACCCTAGTTTAAACTTATCTGAAATGGTCTATAAAAAAATACTATGCAATCCTGCAGATATTTTATTAAGTGACGGTGATACTCTATATTTTGGAAAATACAAAGTAGAAATCCTACACACTCCAGGACACACAAAGGGTGGAGTGTGTTTTAAAATTGATAACGTCTGTTTTACAGGAGATACTCTTTTTAAAGACTCAATAGGAAGACACGATTTTCCTGGAGGAGATTTTTCTACTTTAAGGGACTCTATAAAAAATAAGCTTTTAGTTTTAGGAAATGATGTTACAATATACCCCGGTCATGGGGACTCTTCAACTATTGGCAAAGAAAAGAGACTTAATCTGTTTTTGAGGGATTTGATGGAGTGAAAAAGCAAGAGGACCTTCAAAATTATAGTTCTTCTTTAATTTTTTGCAATATGCTTTTTAATGTTTCTATTTCTTGGGGAGAGAGTTTTTCAAAAATTGGCTGTAAGACTTTCATTCTAAAGTCTACCAAATGTTTATAAATATTTTCTCCTTTTTTTGTTAAAGAAATATGTATTTTTCTTCTATCTTCTAAATCAAAGTTCGAAATTGTTTTGTCAATAGTTGGTGGAATATTAGGAAAATATAAAAAAAGACATTGTAGAACAATGCCCAATTAGCAATAAAAATGTAAAAGATAATTGTGATTGACAGTTAGTAATAGTATAATGTATAATATCAAATAAAATGAAGGATAAATGCGATGACCAGGAGAGTAGCAATAGCAGGTATACAGGGAGAAGATACCGTGATTGAGAGTATCTTCATACTTATGCTATTGCGAAAGACACCTGTGAGCAGACCAGTCGATAAGGTAGGCTGTGTCCGTGAACCTGCGTTAAGGGAATGAGTCCAAATCAGGGTGGCACCACGGGATTTAACCTCTCGTCCCTGCAAATTGTTGCAGACGAGGGGTTTTTAAATGTATAAAGTTTTTACAAAATGTAAAAGGAGTTGGTGAAATGCTTACAAAAGCGCCAAGAGGGACAAAGGACATTCTCCCTTCAGAATCATATAAATGGCAATATATAGAAGGACTCATAAGGGAGATATGTGATGTTTACGGTTTTAAAGAGATAAGAACGCCTGGCTTTGAACATACTGAGTTGTTTTTAAGGGGAGTAGGGGAATCAACCGACATTGTGAGAAAAGAGATGTACACTTTTACTGATAAAGGTGGGAGAAGCATTACTTTAAAGGCTGAAGGTACTTCTCCAGCTGTAAGAGCTTTTATAGAGCACAATTTGTACGCAGAAACACAGCCTACCAAATTGTACTATATAACTCCTGTTTACAGATATGAAAGGCCTCAATCAGGAAGGTTAAGAGAACATCACCAATTTGGAGTAGAAATTTTTGGTGCTAAAAACGCTTCTGCAGATGCAGAAGTTATAAGTGTTGCTATGACTTTATTAAAAAAATTAGGGCTTAATAATTTGGAGCTTAGAATAAACAGTGTAGGATGTCCTGTTTGTAGAAAAAATTATAATAAAGTACTTAAGGATTTTTTAAAGGACAATTTGGAGTATTTGTGTGATGACTGTAAAGTCAGATATGAGATAAATCCTTTGAGGGTGTTGGATTGCAAAGTAGAAAGTTGTCAGAGGATAACCAAAGATGCCCCTCTCATTACAGATTATTTGTGTGATGATTGCAAAAGTCATTTTGAAGAGCTACAAAAATATTTAGATATAATGGGCTATGATTATATAATTGACCCCAGAATTGTGAGAGGACTTGATTATTATACCAAAACTGCTTTTGAAATAATTTCAAAAGACATCGGAGCTCAGGGGACTGTATGCGGTGGAGGAAGGTATGATGGTCTTATAGAAGAATGCGGAGGGCCTTCTATGCCGGGAGTAGGTTTTGGAATGGGACTAGAGAGACTTTTACTTACTTTGGAGCAAAACGGCATTGAAATTCCAAAACCTGAAGGGATAGATTTGTTTATAGCTTATGTTGGTGAAGAAGCAAAATTATTTACTTTTGCTCTCGCAAATAAGTTGCGATTTAATGGATTAAAAGTAGAAAGAGACAATATGGATAGAAGCTTAAAAGCTCAAATGAAGTATGCCAATAAGCTTAATGCGAAATTTGCCATTGTAATAGGGGAAGAAGAGATGAAGGAAAACAAAGTTAAATTGAAAAATATGAGAGATGGAAGCGAAGTAGAAATATCCATTGATGAGATAGAACAAAGGATAAAAAATATATAAACGGAGGGAGTTAAATGGGAGAACAATTAAATGGACTTAAAAGAACTCACATGTGTGGAGAATTGACAGTTGAAGACGTAGATAAATATGTTGTAGTTATGGGATGGGTACAAAGGAGAAGAGACCATGGAGGATTAGTGTTTATAGATTTAAGAGATAGAACAGGCATTGTGCAGGTGGTTTTTAGCAATGAGGTTTCTTCTGAAGCTTTTGAAAAAGTGCAAAGTGTAAGAAGTGAATACGTCCTTGCAATAGAGGGAAAAGTGGTAAAAAGGTCACCTGAAAATGTAAATCCTAAAATTTCTACAGGAGAAATTGAAATATATGCCAATACTTTAAAAATTTTAAGTAAATCAGAAACTCCGCCTTTCCCAATAGAGGATAGGAGCAATGTATCAGAGGCCGTAAGGTTAAAATACAGGTATTTAGATTTGAGAAGACCTTCAATGCAGAAAAATTTGATGACTCGGTTTAAAATAACTAAAGTTGTTCGTGACTTTTTGAATAAAAATGGTTTTATAGAGATAGAAACGCCTCTTTTAATTAAAAGTACGCCAGAAGGTGCAAGAGATTACCTCGTACCAAGTAGAATTTATCCAGGAAAATTTTATGCTTTGCCGCAATCTCCTCAAATATTCAAACAACTTCTTATGATTTCTGGATTTGATAAATATTACCAAATTGCTAAGTGTTTAAGAGATGAGGATTTGAGGGCAGATAGGCAACCAGAGTTTACACAAATAGATATAGAAATGTCTTTTGTAGAAGTAGAAGATGTTTTGAAAATTAACGAAAAAATGATTGCAGAGATATTTAAAGAGACTTTAGGCATTGATGTACCAATTCCTTTTAAAAGATTATCTTATCAAGAATCCATGGAAAGATTTGGGACAGATAAACCAGACTTGAGGTTTGGAATGGAACTTAAGGATTTATCTGATATAGTGGCACAATCAGAATTTAATGTGTTTAAGACTGCTTTAAAAAATAACGGTTCTGTGAGAGGTATAAATGTAAAAGGTGCTGCTTCTATGCCAAGAAGACAGTTGGACGAACTGGTAGAGTTTGCAAAAACTTATGGCGCTAAAGGACTTTTGTGGATACAAGTTTTTGAAAAGGAAGTGAAATCTCCTGCTACTAAATTTTTAAGTGAAGAAGAAATGAAGAAAATACTCGAAAGACTTGAGGCAGAAGCCGGAGATTTGCTACTAATTGTGGCAGACAAAGATGAAATAGTTTTTGATACTTTAGC
Organism: Thermoanaerobacter sp. X514; assembly: GCF_000019065.1. Classification (NCBI taxonomy): domain Bacteria; kingdom Bacillati; phylum Bacillota; class Clostridia; order Thermoanaerobacterales; family Thermoanaerobacteraceae; genus Thermoanaerobacter; species Thermoanaerobacter sp. X514. The sequence goes on from NC_010320.1 coordinate 1,507,493, forward strand.
TCATTTGAGGCTAGAGCTTGGCAAGAGATTTAATTTAATTGATGAGAATAAATATGAGTTTGTTTGGATAGTAGATTTTCCACTTTTAGAGTACGACGAAGGAGAAAAAAGGTATGTAGCAAAGCACCATCCTTTTACTGCTCCTAAAGATGAAGATATAGAGCTACTGGAAAAGGAACCTTTAAAAGTCAGGGCAAAGGCTTATGACATAGTTTTAAATGGTACAGAGATTGGTGGAGGAAGTATAAGGATACACGATACTGAGCTTCAAAAAAGAATGTTTAAAGTTTTGGGATTTAGCGAAGAAAAAGCGTGGGAAAGATTTGGATTTTTGATGGAGGCTTTCAAATACGGTGCTCCTCCCCATGGAGGTATAGCTTATGGGTTGGATAGGCTTGCAATGATTATAACGGGAAGCGACACCATAAGGGATGTAATTGCATTTCCAAAGACTCAAAATGCAGTGTGCTTGATGACAGATGCTCCTTCTGAGGTTTCAGAAGAGCAGTTAAAGGAATTGCACATAAAGGTAGACCTATAAACGTTTACCAGTTGAAAAATAGAGGCTTTTGTGCTATTATTTATATAGAAATATGAATAAAGTTGAAAAGCCCTGTGGTGTACGTGAGGTCCGGTGAAAGTTTGAGCCAACACCAATAATAAGGGAGCCTGGGCTTTGGCAGTGGAATGTAGGCCGTCTTTGAACGGAAACATGAAGCTGCCAAGAGGGCACCCACGTTGTGAGGACGGGTTCAAGAACTACCGGGAAGCACGGCACTATGGGGTTTTTTTATGGAGGGAAAAGTGTGGACATTTTTTCGCGAACAGAGCTTTTAATAGGAAAAGAAGGGCTTTTAAAACTTAAAAACAGTACCGTTGCTGTTTTTGGAATAGGAGGAGTAGGCTCTTTTGCTGTTGAAGCTTTAGTTAGAGCAGGAATTGGAAAATTGGTTTTAATAGATGGAGACGATGTATGTGTTACAAATGTAAACAGGCAAATACACGCTACCACTCGTACGATAGGTAAACCTAAAGTTGATGTAATGAAAGACAGGATATTAGAGATAAATCCAGAAGCCCAGGTTTTAACTTTTAAAGAGTTTTATTACAGTGAAAATAGTGATAAACTATTATCAAAAGAATACGATTATGTAATTGATGCAATTGACAGAGTGTCTTCAAAAGTGGATTTAATAGTGAAATGCACTTTATTAGGTATACCTATAATTAGCAGTATGGGAGCAGGAAATAAATTAGACCCTACAAAATTTGAAGTTGCAGATATTTATCAAACAAGTGTATGTCCTTTGGCAAAAGTAATGAGGAGAGAACTTAAGAAAAGAGGTATTAAATCTTTAAAAGTGGTGTATTCTAAAGAAGAACCTATAAAAAATTTTTATGAAAACGAAAAGAGAAAAATATCGAAACCAGTACCTGGCAGTATTTCTTTTGTGCCTTCTGCTGTCGGCCTCATACTTGCTGCAGAGGTAGTTAAGGATTTATTAAAAAAATAACAAAAGGCTATTGACATATCTGTGAAAAACTTTTATACTATTCATTGGATACCCCGATGGGGTTGGGAGGTATAGTATGTACCAAGATAGCAAAGGAGATTTATTGAGAAGATTAAGAAAAATTGAAGGACAAGTAAAAGGCATACAAAAAATGATTGAAAATGACGCCCATTGTGTAGATGTACTGGTACAAGTAACTGCTGTTAGGTCTGCGATAAACAGCGTTGGTAAAATTCTTCTTAAAAGCTATACTACCAGCTGTGTAAAGGGAGCAATGTGCACTGAAAAGCAGGATGACATGATAGAGGAATTAGTTGAGACATTTATAAAATTTATGAAGTGATTTTAAAAGTTAGGTTTTGTGAGCAATTTGTTTTATAATAAATGTATAAAGCAATTGCTTTGTATAAAAATAAAAATGAAATAAGAGTATAGGAGTGGTTTTATGGCAGAATTAGTTATTACACTTGAAAATTTCGAACAAGAAGTTGTAAATTCGGACGTACCAGTCTTGATAGATTTTTGGGCTGAATGGTGTATGCCTTGTAGAATGGTGGCTCCAATAATTGACGAATTAGCGAAAGAATATGAAGGAAAAATCAAAGTAGGTAAAATTAATGTTGATGAAGAAAATGAATTGGCAATGAAATTTAGAATAATGAGTATACCTACAATTGGGCTTTTCAAAAATGGTAAAATGGTAGATAAGATAATAGGAGCAAGACCTAAAGCAGATTTTGTAAGATTTATAGAAAAACATCTCAATGGTGGTGCTACACAATCAGAAGAGTCTGACGAGGTAGAAATTACATACGATAATTTCGAAGAAGAAGTTGTAAACTCTGATGTACCAGTATTGATAGACTTTTGGGCTGAATGGTGTGCACCTTGTAGATTAGTTGCTCCCATAATAGATGAACTAGCAAAAGAGTATAAAGGAAAGATTAAAGTAGGAAAAGTTAATGTAGACGAAGAAAATGAGCTGGCAATGCAATTTAGGATAATGAGCATACCTACAATAGGACTTTTCAAAAATGGCAAGATGGTAGATAAAATAATAGGAGCAAGACCTAAAGCAGACTTTGTAAAGTTTATAGAAAAGCATTTAAACAATTAAAAATCCTGCATTATGCAGGATTTTTAATTTTATTCCTTGAATAAATATAAAAAGAATTGTTTAATTTTCCAAAAAATTACGAAAATCGAAACATACTAAGGCATACTTTTGTAACACGAAGAAAACCCAATATTAAATTGGGTTTTCTTCGTGTTTTAAGGAATGGAAAAGCTTTTATTTAGTCTAAGTAAATGTATACAATATAGATATAGAGAAAATTCTTAGAGGTGATAGAATGGAAAACATAAAAGTGGTTGTATGGGGACTTGGTGCAATGGGAAGTGGTATTGCTAAGATGATACTTTTTAAAAAAGGAATGGAAATAGTTGGAGCAATTGATACAGATCCAAATAAAAGAGGAAAGGATTTGAATGAAATTTTAGGGACAAATTCTAAACCTGTTTACATCACTTCTGAACCTCAAGATATTATAAAAAAAGGAAGTGCTGATATAGCGGTTATTGCTACATCCTCCTATGTAGAAAAGGTTTTCCCACTCATTAAATTGGCGGTAGAAAATGGCATCAATGTCATTACAACTGCTGAGGAGATGGCGTATCCTTCTGCTCAACATCCGGAATTAGCCAAAGAAATTGACAGACTTGCAAGAGAAAATGGCGTATCTGTCTTAGGTACAGGAATAAATCCGGGATTTGTATTAGACTATTTAATCATTGCACTGACGGGAGTTTGCGTAGATGTTGATTCCATTAAAGCAGCAAGAATTAATGACTTATCTCCTTTTGGAAAAGCTGTTATGGAAGAACAAGGGGTGGGTCTTACTCCTGAGGAATTTGAAGAAGGCGTAAAAAACGGGACTGTTGCAGGGCATATAGGATTTCCTGAGTCTATTTCGATGATTTGTGATGCTTTAGGGTGGAATCTTTCAGGGATTGAGCAGATAAGAGAGCCTATAATTTCTAAAACTTATAGAGAGACCCCTTATGCAAAAGTTGAGCCGGGATATGTAGCTGGATGTCGCCAAATAGGGTTTGGAAAAGTAGATAGACAGGTGAAAATAGAATTAGAACATCCTCAACAGATATTACCTCAAAAAGAAGGAGTAGAGACTGGAGACTATATTGAGATTAAAGGAACTCCGACTATAAAGGTGTCTATAAAGCCTGAAATACCTGGAGGCTTAGGTACTATTGCACTTTGTGTCAATACGATACCTCACGTCATAAATGCGCAGCCAGGTCTTGTTACTATGCTGGATTTGCCTGTACCTAGAGCTATTATGGGCGATGCAAGAGATATGATCAGGAGGAGATAAAATGGCTCAAAAAGGCGATTGGGTAAAAATTAAACAGGTTATTTTAGAACCATCGGAAAGATCTGAAAATACACCTCAAGATACCAAAGGGACTCCTTTGACGATGTGGGTTAAAGGTTTACTTTTACAAGATGGAGAGATTGGCGACACAGTCAAAATTAAGACTTTGACGGGTAGAGTAGTGGAAGGAATTTTAGTAGAAATCAATCCACGGCATATTCACGATTTTGGCAATCCAATTCCTGAGCTTATAAAAGCAGGTATAAAAGCAAGAGAGATATTGTATGGCGGTGAAGAAGAATGAGTAGGTATAAGCATGTAATGGCTAGGAAAAACGAAATAATGAAAAGATCTTTGGGAATAGATTATGAAAAATTTGAATCAGGTGGAATTGCTTTTGAATATGAAAAAATGATGAAAGAAACAGGTTACACCTTAGAAGAAATTGTTAAAATACAAAGGGAAGCAAATGTAGGAAATACTCCTCTTATAGAGTTAAAAAACTTGACAGAATTAGCGAGAAAAGTTTCGCCAACAGGAAAAGCTGCCAGAATCTTTATAAAAGATGAAGCTTGTAACCATTCAGGAAGCTTTAAAGAAAGGCGGGCTAGTGTTTCTATATATCACGCAAAACAAAAGGGATATAAGGGAGTCATAGCTGCCACTAGTGGTAATTACGGAGCAGCAGTGGCTTCACAAGCTGCCATGAAAGGTTTAAAATGCATCGTAGTGCAAGAAGCTTATGATAGTAGAGGTATAGGGCAGCCAGAAATATTGGAAAAAGGAAGAAAGTGTGAAACATTTGGAGCGGAAGTCATACAACTAACTGTTGGACCGGAATTATTTTATGTAAACTTGATGTTATTAGAAGAGACGGGATATTTTAATGCTTCTTTGTACACTCCTTTTGGAGTTGCTGGTATTGAAACATTGGGATATGAAATAGCTCAGCAAGTAAAAGAGAGGACTGGTAAGTTTCCTGATGTTGTTGTAGCCACCCATGCTGGTGGAGGCAATTTGACGGGTACTGCAAGAGGACTTATGAAAGCGGGAGCAGTAAACACAAAAATATACGGCGTGAGCGTTGATTTAACAGGGCTTCATATGGCTTCAGACAAGGATTTTAACAGAAAATCTTTTACAACAGGACATACAGGATTTGGAATCCCATTTGCAACTTGGCCGGATAGAGCAGATGTGCCTCGAAATGCTGCAAGGCCTTTAAGGTACATGGATGGGTATTACCTTGTCAAGCAAGGGGAAGTCTTTTACATGACAGAGCTTTTAGCTCAATTAGAAGGTTTAGAAAGAGGACCAGCGGGAAATACCTCTTTAGCGGCAGCTTTCAGTTTGGCACAGCAAATGGAAAATGACCAGATAATAGTGGTGCAGGAGACAGAATATACAGGAGCAGGTAAAAATCCAACGGCTCAGCTTACTTTTGCTATGCAAAATGGTATAAAAATTCTAGTAGGAAATCCTGATGATGAGATACCAGGACAAAACATAATTTTACCTGAACATCCTTCTATGATAAAGGCGAGAGAAGTTTATCTTTTGAATTTGAAAAAGTCTTACATTAAAAACTGCATTCAACACTTTGGATTGCCTAAAGATGATAGAGACATTAAATTTTTGGCTGAAGATACCAAGTCCAGTCAGGAATTTGTAAGAGAAATAATTTCAGAATTATAGGATGGGGTGATAATGTGAAAAGAGTAGACGATTTTGAAACGAGGAGTAAACACCTTCAACACATGACAGATGAAGAATTAGACGCATATTTCTGGGAATTGGCAGAAAAAATTGTAGACCCCTTGATAGAGTTGGCATATTATCACACATCTCCATCTATTGAACGCTCTGTGCTTTTAAGGATGGGTTTTTCTAGTATTGAGGCAAAGGAGATTGTAAACAGAATTGAGGAAAGAGGGCTTTTGCCAAAAGGAGCAGGAAATATTGTGTTAAAAGTTGCAGAAAGACTCAAAAAAGATTACCTTGCTGCTGGAAAAGCCATAGCTAACGGAGAGTACTTGGAGGTGCTTGATGATATAGCAAGGGAGGCTAGGAAAAATGAAGCTTGAAAAGGATAAAAAAATAGATATTGAAGAGATTTTAAAAGATTTAGATAAATATGTGCCGAGGAGAAGAGGATGGCACTGGAGAGAGGATGTAGGCAAACACAAAATTGGCGATTTTGAGTATTATCAGGTTTCAAAACCACTTAAAAACAGTATTCCACTTCCTGCTGCAAAACACTTTGGAAACATTGATCCTCAGCCAGATTGTGTGATAACTACAGAAATAGCTTCAGGAAGGTTTGAAGATGATATAAGGCGCATGAGGATGGCAGCATGGCATGGAGCAGACCACATAATGGTAATCAGAACTTTAGGACAAAGTCATTTTGATGGACTTATTGAAGGAACACCTGAGGGTGTAGGAGGAGTTCCTATTTCGAGAAAACAAATAAGAGCGACGAGAAAAGCATTGGATTTAATTGAAGATGAAGTCGGTAGGCCTATAAACTTTCACTCTTATGTAAGTGGAATAGCTGGACCTGAAGTAGCTGTTATGTTCGCTGAAGAAGGGGTAAATGGTGCCCATCAAGACCCTCAGTACAATGTCCTTTATAGAAATATAAACATGGTAAGGTCTTTTGTAGATGCAGCAGTTGCTAAGAAAATAATGGCAGATGCTAATATACTTCAAATTGATGGTGCTCATAACGCCAATGCAACAGCAAAATATGGATGGAAAGTTATGCCTGAACTTTTAGTACAGCATGCCATAAATACACTTTATTCGAGAAAAGTAGGAATGAAACCAGAAAACATAGCCTTATCTACAGTGCCACCAAATGCTCCACCAACTCCTTCTATACGTTTGGATTTGCCTTATGCAGTGGCTTTAAGACAACTTTTTAAAGATTATAAAATGAGGGCACAGATGAACACAAAATATATTGAGCACGATACAAGAGAAGCAACTGTGACACATGTGCTTAACCTTTTAATATCTCGATTGACATCTGCAGACATACAAAGTACTATTACTCCTGATGAGGGAAGAAATGTACCATGGCATTACAACAATATAAACGCGATAAACACTGCTAAACAAGCCCTTATAGGCATGGATGGCCTTAAAGAGATGGTAAAACTCAATTTTGATGGAGAGTTAGGCAAAAAAGTAAGAGAATTAAAGATGAGAGCCATTCTCTTTATGGAAGAAATTTTAGAAGTTGGAGGATACTTTAAGGCAGTAGAAGAAGGTTTCTTTGTGGATTCAGGCTATTATCCAGAGAGAAATGGAGATGGCATAGTAAGAACTATAAATGGTGGTATTGGCGCCGGTACTGTTTACAAAAGAGATAAAGACTATATGGCGCCGGTATGCTCTCACTTTGGATATAACAATTTGCCAGAAGGGCTTAATAAACCTTGCGATTTAATAAATGGATGTACTCTTTGCAAGCATGAGAAAATTCAATATATAGACGAATTAGATGAAAGTGACAATGTAGAAAATAGATTGAAAGAAACTGTTGAGTATAGAAAAGGAGATAAAATAAAACCAGAAGTGGAGTGGGCAGGAGACGGCATAATAAGCATGAACCTATTTTTGCCTGTAGATGAAAGGACTGCTGAATACGCGGCTATTAAATACGCAGAAAAGCTGGGGCTTAATGATGTAGTCGTTTTAGGTAAACTTCCAATGCATCCTGCAGAGGGAACGTACGTGGAAGTAAGAGGACGTGTTCAATTTTCTATTGACAAAAATGAATTAGAAATACCGCCGCAAGAGGAAATACTTTCAGATGAGGAAATAGAAGGAGATATCAAGAGAAAGCCTATGAAGGTGGTTGCTGCAACTGTAGGAAATGATGAACATTCTGTGGGCTTAAGAGAGATTTTGGATATAAAACACGGCGGAATTGAAAAATACGGCATAAAATTTACTTACCTTGGTACTTCTTGCCCTGCAGAAAAGTTAGTTGATGCAGCTATAGAGGAAAATGCTGATGCTATTTTAGTTAGCACTATAATAACCCATGATGATGTCCATATAAAGAATATGAAAAAAATTCACGACTTTTGTGTAGAAAAGGGAATAAGAGATAAAGTAATTTTAGTAGGTGGAGGTACGCAAATTACAATCGACCTTGCTAAAAGTGTTGGCTTTGATGCAGGATTTGGAAGGGGTACAAAAGGAAATCAAGTGGCAAGTTTTTTAGTTAAAAAAAGAAGGGAAAAGGAAAATGAAGAAAACAATTGACATATTTGTAGCTGAGGTTGGAAGTACTACGACAACTGTAAATGCCTTTATTCTCGGAAACAACCCTGTTTTTATAGGTCAGGGGGTGGCTCCTACCACAGTCTTAGATGGGGATGTGAATATTGGCCTTGAGGGGGCTATTGAGGATTTAAAAGATAAAATTGGAGATTTTGTATATAGTGAGATGCTTGCTTGTAGCAGTGCTGCTGGTGGCCTCAAAATGACTGTACATGGCTTAGTCTACGACATGACTGTAAGGGCAGCTAAAGAGGCTGCCCTTGGGGCAGGAGCCAATATAAAACTTATAACAGCAGGAAAACTGAGAAGAACGGATTTAGAAAAAATAAAACAAATAAAACCAAACATAATACTTTTAGCAGGTGGAGTGGATTTCGGAGATAGAGAAACTGCTCTTTATAATGCAGAAAAGTTAGCAGAAATGAAACTAAATGTTCCTGTCATTTATGCAGGCAATATAGAGAACAGAGAAGAAATTTCCTACATTTTTCAAGAAGCCAGTCAGGAAGTATACATTGTAGACAATGTTTATCCATCAATTGACAATTTAAATGTAGAACCGACAAGAAAAATGATTCAAAAAGTTTTTGAAAAGCATATTGTAACAGCGCCAGGTATGAGTAAAGTAAAAGAATTGGTGACAGGAAATATAATCCCAACGCCAGGTGCTGTCATGGAATGTGCTATACTTCTTTACAATGACATAGGTGATTTGATGGTAGTGGATATAGGTGGAGCTACTACAGATGTTCATTCTGTTACTGAAGGAAGTGATGAAATACAAAAAATAACTGTAAATCCAGAGCCTTTGGCTAAACGCACAGTAGAGGGGGATTTGGGGGTTTTTGTTAATTCAAGAAATTTATTTGATTTGTGCGGAGAGGATATATATAAAAAATTCAGTAATGCAGATGAGTTAATAAACAATATAAAGCCAATACCACAAACAGAAGAAGAAAAAGAATTTGTGATATATCTTGCAAACAAGGCATTAGAAGTGGCAGTAAAGCGTCACGCAGGTAAATTAAGCAGTTATTTTGGACCTACAGGAAGAACCTTTTATGCGGAAGGAAGAGATTTGACAAATGTTAAATGGATAATAGGTACCGGTGGAATATTTTCAAGACTTGAAGGAGGAGAAAAATTATTAGAAAATATAAATGATGGAGGAAGTGGAAAAGAGCTTTATCCTCCTTCATCGGCAAAAGTTTTAATTGACAGAGATTATATCATGGCGGTTTGTGGTGTTTTGTCTAAGAAATATCCTGACGAAGCTTTGAAATTAATAAAAAATAGCTTTGGCATTTAGAAATGGGGGAGATTAAATGTATCCCTTGTTGAGAATAAACTTAGTAAAACTTCGAGAAAATACACAAACTATCGTTAATTTGTGTGAAAAGAAAAATATAAAGGTAGTAGGTGTTACAAAAGTTTTTTGTGCTATTCCAGAAGTAGCACAGACGATGGTAAAAGGCGGAGTAGAAATTTTAGGAGATTCTCGAATCAAAAATTTAAAAAAATTACAACACATACCGGTACCTAAAATGCTTCTTCGAATTCCCATGAAAAGTGAAGTGGAAGAAGTTATAAAATATGCAGATATAAGCCTAAACTCAGAAATAGATACAATAAAAAGCCTGTCAGAAGAGGCAAAAAAACAAAGGAAAATTCATGAAATAATCCTAATGGTAGACTTAGGGGATTTGAGAGAGGGTGTATTAAAAGAGGATGTTATTCCAATAGTAGAACAAATAGTAAAACTAGAAGGCATAAGACTTCGAGGAATAGGTACTAATTTAACTTGTTATGGTTCAGTTATCCCTACACCAGATATATTAGAAGAGCTTGTGGAAATAAAAAATTCTATCAACAAAAAATTTAACTTGAATTTGGATATAGTCTCAGGAGGAAACTCAAGCAGTCTGTACTTAGTTCAAAATGGTCTCATACCAAGAGGAATAACGCAACTTAGAATAGGAGAAGCTATTGTCTTAGGTAGGGAAACAGCTTTTGGAGACAGAATTCCCCATACTTATGACGATGTATTTACTTTGGAAGCACAGATAGTCGAATTAAAAGAAAAACCTTCTTATCCACGAGGTATATTAGGAATGGATGCTTTTGGAGAAAGACAAGTATATGTGGATAGGGGGATAATGAAAAGAGCAATTTTGGCTATAGGAAGACAGGATGTCAATATGAATGACCTAATTCCTATAGACAGCTCTATTGAATTAATAGGTTCAAGCAGTGACCATTTAATTGTAAATGTTACAAATTCCACATATCCATATAAAGTTGGAGATATAATAAAGTTCAAACTGAGATATGGAGGGATTTTATCCTGTTCTACCTCTGAATATGTAGAAAAAGTCATTGAAGAGGCGTAAAAATGCGCCTCTTTTTGCATTATGAAAAATTTGAAGGGATTGCTATAATAGAGTGAGGAATAATATTTTTTAGGAGGGTTTTAAAATGATAATAGGTTTAGGGCATGTAGCCTACAAAGTCACAGATATTGACAGAAGCATAGAGTTTTATTGTAAAAAATTAGGTCTAAAAGAAGCATTTAGGTTAAACCATGAAAATGGAGAATTAATGCTTGTATATCTAAAAGTGGCGGAGGGACAATTCATTGAATAAAGGGGCAGCCTATGATGGGAGCAGATGGAAATTATCAATATTGGATAGAAGATCCTGATAGAAATAGAATAGAACTAATGCAAATAATGCCGGGTTCTTTGCAGGATAAAGCAAAAGAATTATAGAAAATTAAGTGTTGACAACCACTTTTTTAAGTGGTATTCTTTTTGGTGAAATCCGGGTAAAATAGTAGGAATTCAGGGGTGGATAATCGTGAAACTATCTACAAAAGGTCGATATGGGATACAAGCTATGTTTGAATTAGCCCTTTACTACGGGGAAGGCCCCATTTCTTTAAAGACAATTGCCGAAAATGAAGGACTTTCTGAGCATTATCTAGAACAGCTTATAGCAATCCTTAGAAAAGCTGACCTTGTGAAAAGTGTCAGAGGAGCACAAGGGGGATATATGCTAGCGGCTCCTCCTGATAAGATAACTGTTGGAGATGTGATAAGAACGTTGGAAGGTTCATTGGCTCCTGCAGATTGCGTTTTGGAAGATACTCCTTTTGAATGCAGCAGAGCAGGAGGTTGTCCGACGAAGTTGGTGATGGAAAGAATAAGAGACAGTATAAATAAAGTGATAGACTCTATTACTTTACAGGATATGGTGGATGATTACAGGCGATTAAATCAAAAAAGTGCTTTTATGTATTACATTTAGGGAAATAATAATTTTAGGACTTTTAAAGGAGGATTTTATATATAACATGGAGATAAACAATAGAGTAGCAATTGGAATGAGTGGAGGAGTAGATAGCTCTGTAGCTGCATATCTTTTAAAAAAGCAAGGATTTGATGTTATAGGTCTTACAATGAGAGTATGGGTAGACCATGAAGCTAAAGCTTTTGATAGCGATAAGAGTTGTTGTTCTTTAAAAGCTACACAAGATGCAAAGAAAGTTGCAGAGATATTGGGAATACCTCATTACACAGTTGATTTGAGTAAAATCTTTTATGATAAAATAGTAAATTATTTTGTCAATGAATATTTAAAAGGAAGGACTCCTAATCCTTGTGTATTGTGTAATAGGCAAATAAAATTTGGAGAGCTTTTAGAGAAAGCATTTGAGTTGGGAGCTTATTACATTGCTACAGGCCATTATGTCAGAAAAGAGTATGATGAAAAAACAAAAAGATATTTATTAAAAAAAGGTATAGATTCTTCTAAGGATCAAAGCTATGTCTTATATCGTTTGACACAGAAGCAGTTAGAACATGCTCTTTTCCCTTTAGGAAATTACAAAAAAGAAGAAATAAGAGCTTTAGCAGAGGAGTTAAAGCTACCTGTTGCTAAAAAGCCAGAGAGTCAAGAAATTTGTTTTATCCCAGATAATGATTACAGCGGATTGATAAAAAGGCAAGTTAAAGATGAAATAAAGCCAGGAGAATTTAGAGATGTTCACGGTAAATTTTTAGGGTATCATAAAGGAATAATACATTATACAATTGGTCAGAGAAGAGGATTAGGTTTATCTTCTGATAGGCCTTTATACGTCGTGGATATAGATGTGAAAAACAATGTAGTTGTTGTTGGACATCAAGAAGATGTGTGGGGAGAAGAGCTAATATCCTCAAATAACAATTTTATTTCCATTGAAAAACTTGAAAAGGAAATGAAGGTAACTGCAAAAATACGCTACACAGCTAAAGAAGAAGAGGCTATTATAAAGCCATATGAAGAAGATAAAGTATTAGTGAAATTTTTAAAACCTCAAAGAGCTATAACTCCAGGACAATCAGTTGTCTTTTACGATAAGGATGTAGTAGTAGGAGGAGGAATAATTGAAAGGAAGCTTAAATAAGTGCACACAAAAAGTGTGCATTTTTTATTTTAAAAAGGGAAATCTATAAAAAGCAGAAATTTTTTTAGATTTCAAAGGAGGGCTTTTATGAATAGAGACAAATATATAAAGGGATTTTTAGCAGGAATAGTAACTGCAGCATATATAATTCCTAAGATAGACATGAAAAAATATAGACGTTATAGAGATATGATAGAAAAAAATATGACAAAAATATGGCGTACAATGAACAAAATAAAAATCAAATAGATTTTTCAGGTGATAAAATGCAAATTAAAAAAACGTATCTACTTTTTTTAATCATTGGTGCCACAGGTTTATTATATTTTTTTATAAAGAATTGGGTGAGCATTAAAAATATACTTTCCCCATTTTTTGTTTCTGCTTTAATAGCCTATTTATTAAATCCAATGGTAAAATTTTTTAATTCAAAAGGTTTTTCTATCTCCTTATCAATTCTTTTAGTGTTTTTAATAGTGGCGTCAGGAATATTATTTTTTTCTTTTTACATAGTTCCTTTGTTGATAAATGAATTCATCGCTCTTTTACAAATGATACCCTTTTATGCAGAAGAAATTCAAAAGCTTTTAATACAACTAAAATTTAACTATTTATCTTATCTTCCGCCTCAAGTTGAAAAGGTGTTAGATAAAAATTTGGGTAGTTTAAACAATGCTTTTACATACCACATTGATTCTGCCTTTAAATCTGTTATTACCATATTAAAAGATGCAGTAGATATAATAATCATACCAATTGTGACTTTTTATTTTTTAAAAGATAAAAAAGTTTTTAAAGAAGAAATAGAACGAATACTGCCGCAAAAATATTCTACTAAATTTTTTAACATACTTAAAAAAATAGATAAAATTTTAAGCAAATACCTAAGAGCACAAATTTATATTTCCACTTTTGTAGCGATTTTCACAATGATAGGACTTTCTTTAATTAAAGTTAAATATGCCTTTTTAATAGGAGTATTAGCTGGTATATTAAATATAATACCTTACGTAGGACCGATATTATCTATTATTCCCACAGTTTTGATAGGTTTATTAGATTCTTTGACAAAAGGGTTTTGGGCATTAATTATATGTCTTTTAGTTCAACAGGTAGAAAATGCTTTTATTACTCCAAAAATAATGAGTGACAGTGTAGGGCTTCACCCTGTTACTGTAATTTTCTCATTAATTGCAGGAGGAGAGCTTTTTGGCATTTGGGGACTTTTACTTTCTGTCCCTATCGTGGCAATGATTAAAGCTATTGTAATAGAGATTTTTATTGAGAAATAAACCAGTTATTGACTTGTTATATTCAATCTTGTATAATATACTCAAAAAAGAGCGGGTAAAAGCCCGTCCCCAAATTTGGGACGGTTTTTATTGTATCAAAAAGGAGGATTTTTATGGAAAAACTCGGGATGAACGAAATTAGAGAAAAATTTTTAAGCTTTTTTGAAAGCAAAGGGCACCTGAGACTACCAAGTTTTTCTCTAATTCCTAAGAATGATAAAAGCTTATTGTTAATTAATTCTGGAATGGCTCCTTTAAAACCTTATTTTACAGGAAAAGAAACTCCCCCTAGCAAACGAGTAACTACTTGCCAAAGATGCATAAGAACTCCTGATATTGAAAGAGTAGGTAAAACAGCACGTCACGGTACCTTTTTTGAAATGCTAGGTAACTTTTCTTTTGGTGATTATTTTAAAAAAGAAGCTATTCCATGGGCATGGGAATTTGTCACAGAAGTTTTGGGATTGCCAGTTAACAGGTTATGGGTATCAATTTATGAGGAAGACGATGAAGCATTTGAGATTTGGAACAAAATAGTTGGGTTACCTCCTGAAAGAATTGTGAGAATGGGTAAGGAAGATAATTTCTGGGAGATTGGCACAGGACCTTGTGGCCCTTCTTCAGAGATTTATTTTGACAGAGGTGAAGAAAAAGGCTGTGGGAAGCCTACTTGTGGAGTTGGATGTGATTGCGATAGGTTTATTGAATTTTGGAATTTAGTTTTTACTCAGTTTAATAAGGACGAACAAGGAAATTATCATAGGCTGCCTAATCCAAATATTGATACAGGCATGGGGCTTGAGAGAATAGCCACAATAATGCAGGGAGTCGACAGCATATTTGATGTAGATGTAATAAGAGGTATAACTAATTTTGTATCCCAGATTGCGGAGGTAGAGTATGGAAAAGATGCAGAAAAAGATGTGTCTTTGAGAGTTATTACTGACCATATAAGAGGAATAACTTTCATGATATCAGATGGAATTTTGCCTTCTAATGAGGGAAGAGGCTATGTTTTGAGAAGGCTTTTAAGAAGAGCGGCAAGGCATGGTAAGTTGCTGGGTATAAATGATACTTTCTTGTATAGGGTAGTAGATTCAGTTGTAGAAAATTATGGAGAGGCATATCCTGAAATAATTGATAGGAAGGACTATATAAAGCGAATAGTCAAACTGGAAGAGGAAAGATTTAAGGAAACAATAGACCAAGGGCTCACAATTTTACAAGATTATATAAATGAACTAAAAGTCCAAGGTAAAACCGTATTAGAAGGTTCCAAGGCTTTTAAACTATACGATACCTATGGGTTCCCACTGGATTTAACAAAAGAAATCTTGCAAGAAGCCGGCATTACTGTTGATGAAGAAGGATATACAAAGGAGTTGGAGAAACAAAGGATAAGAGCGAGAAGCAGCAGAAAAGAAGATAATAGTTTGTGGGAACAAGACATATATTCTACTTTAGGAGATATTAAAACAAAGTTTGTGGGATATGATACTTATGAAAGCAATTCAAAAGTTTTAGCTATTGTAAAAGATGAAGAGCTTGTTGAGGAAGCAGAAGCTGGAGATGATGTGAGTATCATATTAGATGTTACTCCTTTCTATGCTGAAAGTGGTGGGCAGATAGGAGACAATGGAATTTTAGAGAATGAAAATGTTTTGATAAAAGTGAAAGACTGTAAAAAAGTAGGAGATAGGTTTATACACATTGGAACAATTGAAAGAGGTTTAATTTCAGTAAGAGATGAAGTAAAAGCTCAAATTGATGTGGTAAGTCGAAGGAATGCTGCAAGAAACCACACTGCAACTCATCTTCTTCATAAAGCCCTAAAGGAGATATTAGGAGACCATGTGCATCAAGCTGGTTCTCTTGTGGCTGATGATCGATTAAGATTTGATTTTTCACATTATCAAGCCGTGACTAAAGAAGAGTTAAAGCAAATAGAAAATAGGGTTAATGAAAAGATATACCAAAGTTTAAATGTGCATATTGAAGAAAAAACTTATGATGAGGCAGTGAAAGAAGGGGCTGTTGCGTTATTTACAGAAAAGTACGGGGATAAAGTAAGGGTTGTAAAAATTGATGATTACAGCATGGAACTTTGTGGTGGAACTCATGTTAAAAATACTAACGAAATAGGGATTTTTAAGATTGTATCTGAAAGTGCAGTTGGTGCAGGTTTAAGAAGAATTGAAGCTTTAACAGGACTTGCCGCAATAAAATATTTAGAGGAAAAAGAAGAGATATTAAAAGAGGCTTCTGATTTATTAAAAGCCCAAGATAAAGAGATAGTTTCAAAAATTGAGAGTTTACAGCAAGTTTTAAAGACAAAAGATAAAGAGATAGAACAATTAAAAATAAAAATGGCTTCTATTTTGGCAAATAGTTTAATCAATTCTGCTATTTCATTAGATGGTATAAAAGTAGTGGTTTCAAAGGTTGAAGATTATGATAGTGAGGCTTTGAAGGCATTGGGAGATATTTTAAAAGATAAATTAAAAACTGCTGCAATAGTATTAGCATCTTCTACCCCAGAAAAAGCTATATTTGTCGGTATGGCTACTAAAGATGTTGTTCAAAAAGGGATAAATATGGGAGCTGTTATTAAAGAGGTGTGCAAAGTATCTGAAGGAAATGGTGGTGGAAGACCGGACATGGCTCAAGGAACAGGCAAAAATCCATCTAAGGTGGAGGAAGCGTTAAACAAAGCTATAGATATTGTAAAAGAACAGTTAAAAAATTGAGAAAAGCTTGACTGGCCAAGTAAATATAGGTTATTATAAAGTTGATGGTAGTTAAATGTATCTAGAGGTGATATATTATGGTAGATAAAAACGAACAGACTCTGAGGTATCACGTTACAACTGATAGAAAAACTGTTAGAGAAATATTGACAGCAGTGTATGAAGCTCTTTCTGAAAAAGGTTATAATCCAATTAATCAAATAGTAGGTTATATATTGTCGGGGGACCCTACTTATATAACCAGCCATAAAAATGCGAGAAATTTGATAAGAAAAATTGAAAGAGATGAATTAGTAGAAGAACTTTTGAGAGAGTATTTATCTTCCCAAAAGTAAGAAAAACAAAATTGCCTCACCTTAGGTGAGGCGATTTTAGAATGGAGAGATTTTTTTGAGGATTATGGGTTTAGATGTGGGGGATAAAACAATCGGGATAGCCATAAGTGACTTGTCAGGTACAATTGCACAGGGACTTACTACTATTAAAAGAAGTAGTAACAAAAAAGATTTTGAGAGAATAAAACAAATAATAAATGAATATGAAGTGGGAATGATAATTGTAGGATTACCTAAGAATTTGAATGGTACTTTGGGGCCACAAGGACAAAAAGTTGTGAGATTTGTTGAACACTTAAAGGAAGCTATTAATATACCAATAATATTGTGGGATGAAAGGCTTACTACAGTAGAAGCGGAAAGGGTTTTAATAGAAAAAGCTGATATAAGTAGGGCAAAGAGAAAAGAAGTAATTGATAAGCTGGCTGCAGTTCTTATACTTCAGAACTACTTAGATTCACAAAAAAATAAATAAATTTTTATTAAAAACTTGACAGTCTTTTTGGTATGTTATACAATTACATTATCTTGAAGTAGAATTGAGGTGAAATAGTATGGAACCAGAAATTATTCAGCTAATCGACGAGCACGGCCATGAAGTAGACTTCGAACTTGTAGCATCATTTGACCTTGATGATACCAGGTACGCTGTTGTGGTCCCTGTCGATGGTGATGGAGAAGATGCTTACATCTTGAGAGTGGAACAAGATGAAAATGGCAATGATATTTTTGTAGGGATCGAAGACGAAGATGAGTTCAATGATGCTGTCGAAGCATACAATGAGCTGATGGAAGAGTATGAAGAATATTATGATGATGATTTTGATGAGGAAGAGTAAATTAAATTAGAGAGAAATTGATTAAGATATACCGTTTTGGTATATCTTAATTTTATATACCCCCAAAATTTAATTTCTATGTAAAAGGGAAATTGGATTCTCAATTGAAATATCTCTGTCCACTATAAAATTTGATATTTGCTAAAAAATCAAAAAAATATTTGACAATTGAAAATGAATATCATAAACTAATATTAGTTGATATTATTTGGCGGTGATTTAGGTGAATGAAATTGAAAAATTTAAAGAAAAATTAAAAGATAAGGGTTATAAGTTGACAACTCAAAGGCGTGTGATATTGGACGTTATTATGGAGAATAGGGATAAACATCTTTCCTCTGAGGAAATATATGACCTTGTAAGGCTAAAATATCCTGAAATAGGGCTTGCTACAGTTTACAGGACCCTTCAGTTATTTGAGGAATTAGGTATTGTCTATAAATTAAATTTTGACGATGGTCGAAATCGATACGAGCTATATCATAATGAAAACCATCAGCATCATCATTTGATTTGTCTAAAATGCGGAGCAGTTATAGAAATGGAAGGAGACCTTTTGGAGAATTTAGAAGAGGCAATAGAAAAAACTAAAGATTTTGAAATAATAGACCATAATGTAAAATTTTTTGGTTATTGTAGCAAATGTAGGAAGAGTTATAATTAAATTTGGGTTTTTGTTTGAGAAATAATTTACATTAACAGGGTTGAAGTATTTTTTTAAATAAAGTATAATTTATATTAACTGGTGTAAGGTACGGGTAAGTGTTTTTGGTTTTTTGGAAAAATAAAATTAAAGCTAAAAATTTCTAATGAAAGGAGATAAGTATTTGGCACACAAGGCAAAACTCAAAATAATACCGTTGGGCGGGTTAAATGAGATCGGCAAAAACATGACGGTTTTTGAATTCGGAAATGACATTATAGTTGTGGATTGCGGTCTCGCTTTTCCAGATGATGAAATGTTGGGAATAGACCTTGTCATTCCCGACATTACTTATTTATTGAAAAATCGGGAAAAAGTGAGAGCAATTGTTTTAACTCATGGTCACGAAGACCATATTGGGGCATTACCCTATATTTTAAAACAACTTAATGTTCCTGTGTATGGGACTCGTTTGACTATTGGTTTAGTAGAATATAAGTTAAAAGAGCAGGGTATTTTAAAAGATAGTAAATTGATAACTGTGAAGCCAAGAGAGATTGTCGAAATTGGTCAGTTTAAAGTGGAGTTTCTAAGGACCTCTCATAGCATTGCAGATTCTGCTGCTCTGGCGATTCACACTCCTGTAGGGACTGTATTTCATTCGGGAGACTTTAAAATAGATTTTACTCCTATAGGAGGAGAAATTGCAGACTTACACCGCTTTGCCCAGTTAGGGGAAAAAGGGGTACTTGTGATGTTGTGCGATAGTACCAATATTGAAAGACCTGGTTATACCATGTCAGAAAGGACAGTAGGAGAGACTTTTGACAATCTATTCAGAAAAGCGGAACAGCGAATTATAGTTACGACTTTTGCTTCTAATATCCACAGAGTGCAACAAATTATAGATTCTGCTCACAAGTATGGAAGAAAGGTTGCTATTTCAGGCAGAAGCATGTTAAATGTAGTTAATGTAGCGATGGAATTAGGCTATTTAATTGTTCCTGATGGCCTTTTGATTGATATTGATGAAGCCAATAAATTGCCCCATGATAAAGTTGCCATTATAACGACAGGCAGCCAAGGGGAACCTATGTCAGCTCTTACCAGAATGGCTTCTTCTGAGCATAAAAAAGTAGAGATTGTACCGGGAGATACAGTGATAATTTCTGCTTCTGCTATTCCGGGAAATGAAAAACTTATTTCTCGCGTTATCAACCAATTATTTAAAAAGGGTGCCAATGTAATTTATGAAGCATTGGCAGATATTCACGTATCGGGTCACGCTTGTCAAGAAGAGATTAAGCTACTTCATACATTAATAAAACCTAAATTTTTCATTCCTGTTCATGGGGAATACAGACATTTAGTTCAGCATGCTAAACTTGCAGAGACTTTGGGAATGCCTCCCCAAAATATCTTTATAGTAGATAACGGGACAGTGTTAGAGTTTACAAAAAATTCTGGAAGAATTGCAGGAACAGTAACAGCAGGGAAAGTGTTAGTAGATGGCTTGGGTGTTGGAGACGTAGGAAATATTGTTTTAAGAGATAGAAAACATTTGGCTCAAGATGGTTTGTTAGTAGTAGTGGTTACTATTTCTAAAGAGACTGGAGGAATTATAGCGGGTCCCGACATAATTTCCAGAGGATTTGTATATGTGAGAGAATCAGAGGATTTAATGGAGGAATCCAAAAATGTTGTCAGAGATGTGTTATCAAAGTGTAAGAAAGAGGGAATTAGCGAATGGGCTACTATAAAATCAATGATAAAAGATGATTTAAGCAGTTTCTTATATGAAAAAACTAAGAGAAATCCTATGATATTGCCAATCATAATGGAAATTTAACCAGGAGGAGCTTAAATATGAACGTCTACGACAAAGCTTATGAACTGGCTAATGCTATAAGACAGTTGCCAGAATACAAAGCTTTTAAAGGGGCGTATCAAAAAATAAATGAAAATGAGCAAAATAAGAAAATGTTAGAGGATTTTAGAAAAAAGCAATTAGAGATTCAAGCTAAAGAGTTGTCGGGTGAAAAAGTGGATCCTAAAGAAAAAGAAGTGTTAGAAAAGCTATGGGAGATATTGAATCTTAATCCTGAGATAAGTTCTTACTTGTCTTTAGAATACGCTCTTGGCAAGATAATGGATGATATACTAAAAATAATCATGGAACCAATGGAGATGAAGTAGATGAAAAGAATAGATACTAAGTACATTGTAAAAGCAGGAGCCATTGCAGCCATTTACTTTGTTGTTACTATTCTTTTGGGCAGTGTTTCTTATGGCCCTATTCAATTTAGAGTATCTGAATCTTTAGTTGTATTACCCATGGTAGAGCCGGCAGCAATATGGGGGGTTTTTATAGGATGTTTATTAGCCAATATAGGAAGCCCCTTTGGACTTCTCGATATTTTGGGTGGAAGTTTAGTGACATTACTTGCTGCGTACCTTACATCAAAGACTAAAACTTTTTACAAAGGTATATTGCCTCCTATAATATTAAATGCTCTTATTGTTTCAATATGGGTAAGTTATTTCACGAAAATGCCCTATTATCTTGTAGTTTTGTATATTGCTTTAAGTGAAGCTATTGTGACAGGTGTATTTGGGTATGTAGTGATTGCAGTATACAAAAGATTAAAAGATAAGTATACTTTATAAAAACAGGTAAGCGGAAGGCTTACTTGTTTTCATTTTTAATTAATTATATAATTTAGGTATACCTACAAAAGGGAGAGAAATGTAATGAATAATGTCGAATACAAAAGAAAAAGTAGATTTGTGGTAATTGTAGTTGTCATAATTTTTTTGTTTTTTTCTGCTTTTATATATTACCAAAG
Organism: Thermoanaerobacter sp. X514; assembly: GCF_000019065.1. Lineage (NCBI taxonomy): Bacteria > Bacillati > Bacillota > Clostridia > Thermoanaerobacterales > Thermoanaerobacteraceae > Thermoanaerobacter > Thermoanaerobacter sp. X514. The sequence continues at coordinate 1,528,845 of NC_010320.1, forward strand.
CCTTTTTCAACCTGTAACTACAAAGAGTGATGTAGTTGAAAAAATAATATACATCCCTAATGGCTATTCTACTTCCCAGATAGCTAAGTTGTTAAAAGAAAATAATTTAATTAGAAACGAACGATTTTTTATATGGAGAGCAAAAGTTTTAGGTGCTGATGGAAAATTACAAGCCGGAAAATATCTCTTAAGTCCTAACATGACTACTGACCAAATAATAAAAAAAATATTTGCTGGTAAGGCTCAAATTGATACTGTGAAAGTTACGATTCCTGAAGGGTATACATTAAAAGACATAGCCACCAAATTATCCCGATTAGGTTTAGTAAATAAAGACAAATTTTTAGAAATAGCTCAAAATGACACATTTGACTATGACTTTTTAAAAGATGTTCCTAAAGATAGGCCAAACAGGTTAGAGGGATATCTTTTTCCTGACACCTATTTTATACCTGTAAATGCAGATGAAAAAGAAATAATAAATATCATGCTTAAGAGATTTCAAGAAGTTTATAATAGTACTATAAAAAATAATGCAAAAAATGTAGGAATGACTCCTGATCAGATTGTAATAATAGCTTCTATAGTGGAGAAAGAGGCAGCTATTGACAGTGATAGACCTATGATTGCGGGTGTAATATATAATAGACTGAAAAAAAATATGAAACTTCAATTATGTCCTACTGTTGTATACGCATTAGGAATTCATAAAGATGTGCTTTCTTACAAGGATTTGCAGGTAGATTCCCCTTATAATACCTACCAACATTATGGGTTGCCTATAGGTCCCATTTGCAATCCTGGACTTAAATCGATTGAAGCAGCTCTTTTCCCAACAAAGCATGACTTTTACTATTATGTTGCAAAGAAAGATGGGTCCCATATTTTTAGTATAACTTATGAAGAGCATTTAAAAGCTCAGAAAGAAATTGAAGCAATTGAAAATAATAATACTAAATGAAAGGGTTGAGTTATGGAAAAAACTCCAAATGATATGAAATTTATAAGAGGGATAGCTCATAAATTTGGATATCCTTTAGATGAGATGGAGAAATATGCCTACGAAAATTATATCCCTATTGCAAAACCGGAAGTTGCTGATTTTTTAAGTTTTATTGTGAAGCTAAAAAAGCCTAACAATATATTAGAGATAGGTACTGCTATTGGCTATTCTACTATAATAATGGCAAAAGCTTATTCAGAAGTTAGTGTAGTCACTATTGAAAGGGATATAAATTTGGCTGAAATAGCTAAAGAAAATTTTAAGAAAGCAAAAGTAGAAGATAGAATCGAGCTTATTTGTGGAGAAGCACAGCAAGTTCTTCCAAATTTAACTAAGATGTACGATTTGATTTTTGTAGATGCGGCGAAAGGGCAATATATAGAATTTTACAAAGAACTGAAAAGACTTTTAAGCAAAGAGGGCGTAATCTTGTGGGACAATATTTTGTATAAGGGATATGTTGTAAATGAGAAAAATGTAAAACATAAGAGAAGAACTATTGTGTACAGAATGAGAGAATTTATAGAAATATTATATCAAGATAAAACTTTGTACACGGTAATTTTGCCTTTAGGAGACGGATTGGCTTTAAGTTTTAAGGAGGAATAGAATAATCATGTTAGAGCTTTTGGCACCAGTTGGAGATTTGGAAAGATTAAAAATAGCTATAAATTACGGAGCAGATGCGGTATATTTTGGAGGGAAACACTATAGTTTAAGGGCTTCTGTTGGTTTGACTCTTGAAGAGATAAAAGAAGCAATAAAATATGTGAGGAAAAGTGGAAAAAAAGCATATATTACTATAAATATCTTTCCCCACAATGAGGATTTGGAAGGATTGCCTGAATACATTAAATCAGTCGTTGACCTTGGCATAGATGCTATTATTCTTTCTGACCCAGGGATTTTTTCTATTGTAAAAGAAGTAGCTCCTGAAGTAGATGTTCATATAAGTACGCAAGCAAATAATGTGAATTATAAAAGTGCTCTGTTTTGGCATAATTTAGGGGCAAAAAGAATAATTTTGGCAAGGGAACTATCTTTAAAAGAGATAAAAGAAATAAGAGAGAAGACACCAAAAACTTTAGAATTAGAGGCATTTGTCCACGGGGCTATGTGCATTTCTTACTCAGGAAGGTGCCTTTTAAGCAATTACCTTACAGGAAGAGATTCTAATAAAGGTGAATGTGCACAACCTTGCCGGTGGAAATATTATCTTGTAGAAGAAAAAAGGCCAGGAGAGTATATGCCCATATTCGAAGATGAAAGGGGCACATATATTATGAATTCTAAAGACCTATGCATGATAGAGTACATTCCAGAACTTGTTGAGGCTGGAGTTACAAGCTTTAAAATTGAGGGAAGAAACAAAAGTGCCTACTATGTTGCTGTAGTGACAAGGGCTTACAGAAAGGCGATTGACGATTACCTTGAAAAAGGAAAAGATTATGTTTTTGACAAAAAACTTCTTGAAGAGGTTTCTAAAGCAAGTCACAGAGGATTTACCACAGGGTTTTATTTTGGCAAGCCAGGTCCTGACGCTCAAAATTATGAGTCTTCTAAGTATATACGTACTCATGATTTTGTAGGAATTGTAAAAGAATATGACCCCAATACAGAAATTGCTGTTGTAGAGCAAAGAAACAGGATGTTTGTGGGAGATAAAATTGAGATTATGGGTCCTAAAGTAGAGTTTGAGCAGCAAATTGAAAAAATGTGGGATGAAGAAGGAAATGAGATTGAAGTAGCTCCCCATCCTCAAATGATAGTGAAAATTCCTGTAAAGTATCCTGTAGAAGAATTTTTTATACTGCGTCGAGAAATTAAAAATTAGGTTAAAACTTGCTCCTTTTGGGAATACTTTTTCCTGAAAGGAGCAAAGTTTTATGGAAAATAGAAATTATAGGATTGTTTTTTTGAGGGTAGTTTTGTCAATTTTAATGTTAACATTGATTTTTAGGCTTTTTTACATTCAGGTAATCAAAGGAGATTTTTATTCTCAAAAAGCGGTGGAACAAAAAATTAGAAGCTTTAAAATTTTGGAGAGAAGAGGAGAAATATACGACAGGAATATGATTCCTTTTACGGATAGAGAATACAAAGAATATATATTTGCTATACCTAAAATGTTAACTGACAAAGAAAAAGCCGCTAAGGTTATAAGTGAAATTGCTGCAGTAGACTATGAGGATGTGCTAAAATCCCTTCGAAGTGCAAAAGATTATGTGAAATATGAAGTTAAATTTAATTTAAACAACAAATTACCTATAGGCATTTTTAAGTTAGCTTTGCCTCAAAGGTATTCGCAAAATTCTTTAGCAAAACATGTAATAGGGTATATAGGAGATAAAAAAATGGGTTTAGAAGATGCTTTTGATGGAATTTTAAATAGCAAAAGGGAAGATAGCATTGCAGTGTTTACTGATGGGAATAATACTGATTATATAAAAGGGTTAGGAGTAAGGTTAAAAACTTCTGGAAAAGAAGTTTTGGGGGTAAAAACTACTCTTGATTATCACATACAAAAGGCAGTAGAGAATGTTCTTGACAAGAATATGGTAGATGGAGCAGCAGTGGTATTAGATATAAAAACAGGTGATATACTTGCAATGGCAAGTAGACCTAATTTTGACCAAAATAATATTCAAGCTTATTTAAATAGCTCTAACGAAGAATTTATAAACAAAGCTGTCTCAATGTATCCCCCTGGCTCTATTTTTAAAATTGTAGTAGCTGCTGCAGCATTAGAATATAATAAAGTGAATTTACAAGATACTTTTTATTGTAGTGGTAGTTATGATATAAATGGAATAGTATTTCACGATTACAAAGGAGAAAGTCATGGAGTAATAAACATGGTAAAAGGTTTTGCAGTTTCCTGCAATACTACTTTTATAAAGATTGGGCAAATAACAGGGGCCAAAAATATTTTGGAGATGGCGAGAAATTTTGGAATAGAAAATGATGATGGTCTGCCAATACCTGAGCAAATAGGGAGATTGCCTAAATTGTCTGATACTTATGGAGCAGGAATTGGGAATTTGTCAATAGGGCAAGGGGATGTGCTGATGACGCCTCTTCAAGCAGCTGATATCGCAGCGACAATAGCTAATAACGGTGTTAGGAATGTTCCACGTTTAGTGACTGCAATAGTTGATGAAGAAGGGAAAGAAATTGAAAAATTGTCTCAGAAAAAGTCTTACAGGGTGATAAGCGAAAAAAACGCTAAAATTTTAAAAGAGATGATGAGAGAAGTGGTTATTGACCCAGAAGGGACAGGGAAAAGGGCTGAGACTACGTATGGCAGTGCTGGTAAAACAGGTTCTGCTGAAGTCAGTAAAGAGCTAAATATATATCATGCTTGGTTTACAGGTTTTGTTCCTTTTGATAAACCTAAATATGCAATTTCGATTTTTGTAAAAAACGGAGATACTGGAGGAACTAAAGCTGCTCCTCTTTTTAAAGAAATAGCGGAGGAAATAATGAAATATTGATGTACGTGCACCATTTTAAATAAAGCACATATAATAGATGTGTAATGTTGAAAAAAGGGGTGGCGGCAATGTGGGAAGTTGTTGTTGCAATTTTGGCTTCAATTGTAAAGGAAATCTTAAATCTTGGTTACTTGACAAACACCAACTCTTTTCCCAATCCACTTACTCCAGAAGAAGAAAAGAAATATTTAGAAGCTTATAAAAACGGTGATGAGGAAGCGAGGAATATTTTAATAGAAAGAAACTTAAGGTTGGTAGCTCATGTTGTTAAAAAGTACAGTGGCACAGGTAAAGATATAGATGATTTAATATCTATTGGGACAATAGGGCTTATAAAAGCAATTTCCACCTTTGATTCTTCTAAAGGAACACATCTTGCCACATATGCAGCCAGATGTATAGAAAACGAAATACTTATGTCTATACGAACGGAAAAAAAGATGAAAGGAGAGGTTTTTCTCCAAGACCCTATTGGTGTCGATAAAGAGGGCAATGAGATATCTTTAATGGATGTCCTTGGCACAGAGGAAGATGAAATATCAGAGCAAGTGGAGAAAAAACTTCAAATTAAAAAGCTGTACAGTAAAATGAACAGCGTTTTAAAAAATAGAGAAAAGTTAATTATAGAAATGAGATACGGGTTATATAATGGTAAAGTGAGAACTCAAAGAGAAATAGCAAAAATGCTGGGTATATCTCGATCATATGTTTCAAGGATTGAGAAGAAGGCTTTAAATAAGCTTTTTAAAGAGCTTTCCATGTAAAACTGTTTGTATTGACAGTTTATTTTTTTTTATTATATAATTTTAACTAAATGAGGTGAAGATATGTATAAAAAGTTAATTCCTGATATTATAGTGGAAAATATCTATGATATCAATTTAGACTTTTTAAAAGAAAAAGGAATTACCAGTCTTGTCTTAGATATTGACAATACTTTAGTGCCTCAAAAATCAAAATTTCCCGATAAAATGACTATTGAATGGCTTGAAAAAGTAAAAAAAGAGGGGTTTAAAATTTGTCTCATTTCAAATAACACTAAAAGAAGAGTAAATGAATTTAAAGAAAAAGTTGGTGTACCTGGAATAGCTTGGGCCATTAAGCCGAGAAAAGGAGCTTTTAAAAAGGCTTTAAAGATTTTAAATGCTAAGCCTAATGAAACAGCTTTAATAGGAGATCAAATATTTACTGATATTTTTGGTGGCAAAAGAGCAGGTTTATATACTATTTTGGTAAAACCTCTATCAGAAGAGGAATTAGGATGGACTAAACTTATGAGAAAAGCGGAAAAACATGTACTTAAAAGGATTGAGAGATATGGAGATTAATTCAAATACTAAACTGTATGGTCTTATAGGGCATCCTGTAGAACATAGTTTATCCCCTTTAATACATAACTATGCTTTTAAGTCTTTAAATTTAAATTGTGTCTACACTGTTTTTGATGTTTTGCCAGAAAAGCTTGAAGATGCAGTAAATGGAGTAAAAGCTTTGGGAATAAAAGGAGTTAATGTGACTGTGCCACATAAAGAGAAGATAATTAAATACTTAGATGTGGTTTCAGAAGAAGCTTTAAAAATTGGCGCAGTCAATACTGTAGTCAATGAAGAAGGAATATTAAAAGGCTATAATACGGATGTCTATGGCTTTATAGACTCATTAACAGAAGTAGGAGAAAAAATTGAAGGAAGAAAAGCTGTTGTCTTAGGAGCTGGTGGAGCTTCTAAAGCTGTTTGTGTCGCCCTTGCTCTAAAAGGGATAGATTCGATAATAATTGCCAATAGAAGTGTTGAGAGAGCAAAAGATTTGTCAGAGTACATTAAAAAAGAATTTAAGATTCAGTGTGATTACTGCAGTATAAATGAAGTAAAAGAACTACCAGAAATAGATATACTTGTTAATACTACAAGCGTAGGAATGTATCCAAATACAGAAGATTCTCCTGCTGATGAAAAAGTGGTTTTGAAAGCTAAATTTGTCTATGACCTTATTTACAATCCTTTTGAAACTGCTCTTTTAAAACATGCGAAAAAGAATGGAATAAAGTATTCTAATGGACTTTCTATGTTGGTAAATCAAGCTAATTATTCTTTCAAATTATGGACAGGGGGATTTTTCGACAAAAATTTGGTATACAGGTATTTAAAAGAAGGAATTACGCATAATTTGTAGAATATTTTATAAAGAGTAGATGAAGTGAGGCTATATGTGGGCACTTTATGCCTCACGGATACAGTGGTGCAACCGGCTTTATGTCGGCTTTATTATTTTTGGAGGTATATTTTATGGCCAAGAAAAAGCTAGGGGAGCTTTTACTTGAGGTAGGGCTTATAACAGAAGAACAATTAAAGCACGCAATAGAAGTTCAAAACAAAACAGGAGAAAAGTTAGGAAAAGTTCTTATTAAATTGGGGTATGTTACAGAAAGCCAAATACTAGAGGCTTTAGAATTTCAATTAGGTATTCCACATGTAGATTTGCAAAAATACTATATTGATCCCGATGTAGCAAAATTAATTCCTGAAGCCGTTGCTAAAAGACATACTATTATTCCTATAAAAAAAGATGAAGATGGTATATTGGTAGCAATGGCAGACCCTCTGAATATTTTTGCACTAGATGATGTGAGAATCATTACGAAACAAAATGTAAAGCCTTTAATTGCTTCTGAAGGAAGCATCTTAAAAGCCATAGATAGAATTTACGGAAGAGAACAGGCAGAAAAAGCAGTACAGGATTTTAAAAAGGAGTTTCAAAGTGAAAGTCAAGAAGAGCTGCCAGATGAGATTCTTGAAGAAGTACAAAACGCGCCTGCTGTACGCTTTGTAAATTCTATAATTGAGCAGGCAATAAAAAATAGGGCTTCAGATATTCACATTGAACCTACTGAAAAAGACCTTAGAATTCGATTTAGGATAGATGGACAATTAACAGAAGCTATGAGGACTATAAAAAGTACCCATGCCCCTGTTGTGACAAGAGTAAAAATTATGGCTAATATGAACATCGCTGAAAGAAGACTTCCTCAAGATGGCAGATTTGATTTTACTACAGGTGGTAAAAATATTGACATAAGAGTTTCTTCGTTGCCCACTGTTTTTGGAGAGAAATTGGTATTGAGGCTTTTAGACAAGGAAAATTTTATAATGACAAAGGAGCAATTAGGTTTTGAAGAAGAGGATCTGGTGCTCTTTGATAAACTTATCAAAAGGCCTAATGGCATTGTGCTTTTGACTGGTCCTACAGGTAGTGGGAAAACCACCACTCTTTATGCAATGCTGAGAGAGCTTAACAAACCCAATATTAATATAATAACTGTTGAGGACCCTGTTGAGTATTCCCTTGAGGGAATAAACCAGGTACAAGTTAATGAAAAGGCAGGCCTTACCTTTGCGACTGCTCTTAGGTCAATTTTGAGGCAAGACCCTGATATAATTATGATTGGAGAAATTAGAGATACTGAAACTGCTGAGATAGCTATTCGCTCTGCCATAACAGGGCACTTAGTCCTTTCCACTTTGCATACAAATGATGCGGCGGGAGCGGTGACTAGGCTTGTAGATATGGGTATAGAGCCTTATCTTGTGTCTTCTTCTGTAGTAGGGGTTATTGCTCAGAGATTGGCGAGAAAAATATGTGATAACTGTAGAATTTCTTATAAAGCTTCCAAAGGCGAAAAAGAGCTATTGGGAATTTCAGAAAATGAAGACATTACTTTATACAAGGGGAGAGGGTGCCCTGTTTGTAATAAAACAGGCTATAGGGGAAGAATTCCTATATATGAGATAATGACTGTTACTTCTGATATTAGAGAGCTTATAAATGCTAAGGTTTCCTCTGATGTTATTGGAGCTCAGGCTGTAAAAAATGGCATGAAAACTTTACGAGAAAGTGCTAAAAGACTTGTATTACAAGGAAAAACTACAATTGATGAAATGATAAGACTAACTTACGAGGAATGAGGGATATGGATACAAAGGAACTTTTAAAATTAGTAGTTGAAAGAAAAGCTTCAGACTTGCATATAACGGTTGGAGTACCTCCAGTTCTTAGAATTAATGGCTATTTAGAAAAATTAGAAGGGGAACCTTTTACCCCTGGGCAGACTGAAGAAATAGTTAAGGATTTATTGACAAGTGAGCAATTGAAAAAGTTAGAACAAAATGGAGATATTGATTTGTCCTATTCAGTTACAGGATTAGGAAGGTTTAGAATAAATGTATACAAACAAAGGGGAAGTTATAGCCTTGCAATAAGGTCTGTAGCTTTGAGAATACCTACAATAGAGGAATTGGGACTTCCTCCAATACTTAAAGACTTAGCTTTAAAGGCAAGAGGGCTTATATTGGTAACAGGACCTACTGGCAGTGGTAAATCTACTACACTGGCTGCGATGGTGGATTGGATAAACTCTAAAAGGACTTGTCATATTCTCACATTGGAGGACCCTATAGAGTATTTGCATAAGCACAATAAAAGCATAGTAAATCAAAGGGAAATTGGACATGATGCAGTCTCTTATGCCTCTGCCCTAAGAGCTGCTTTGAGGGAAGACCCAGATGTCATACTGGTAGGAGAGATGAGAGATTTAGAGACAATACAGATTGCCATAACTGCTGCTGAGACAGGGCATCTTGTGTTATCCACCCTTCACACAATAGGAGCCGTTAAGACGATCGATAGGATTATTGATGTTTTTCCTCCCCATCAGCAGCAGCAGATAAAAATTCAGCTTTCAAATGTTTTAGAGGGAATTATTTCTCAACAGCTTATACCTAAAAAGGACAACAGCGGCAGAGTAGTTGCGACAGAAGTGATGATTGCTACTCCTGCTATAAGAAATCTCATAAGAGAAGGGAAGACTTTCCAGATACAGTCGGCAGTTCAAACAGGTAGCAAGTTTGGAATGATGACAATGGATATGTCTATTTTACATCTGTTAAAAAGAGGAGTTATATCATTAGAGGATGCTTTGACATATTGCGTAGACCAAGAGAATTTTTCTCGCATGATATAGAGGTGATTATATGCCGTTGTATGCTTATAGGGCAAGGGATATGGGAGGAAATCTCGTTACAGGGACTTTGGAAGTTGACTCAAAATCTCAGTGTATTGACATTTTAAAACAGAGAAATTATTATATAATCGACATACAAGAAGAGATAGTCAAACAAGACATACTCGATTTTAGTTCTTTTAAAAAGGTCAAAGTAAAAGATATTGCGGTCTTCTGTCGGCAGTTTGCCACTCTGATAAATGCAGGGATTCCTATAGTGACCTCTTTGGTTACTATGAGAGAACAAGTGGAGAATAAAAGACTGAAAAATGCTTTGAGAGAGGTGTACGAAGAAGTTCAAAAAGGAAGGACTCTTTCTGATGCTATGAAAAGGCACAGTGATGTTTTTCCTATGCTTTTATATAATATGGTGGAAGTGGGGGAAGTAAGCGGTACTTTAGATAAAGTGATGAATGAAATGGCAGAACACTATGAAAAAGAGAATGAATTAAATCAGAAAATAAAGTCTGCCCTTACATATCCTGTAATTGTGTCAATCGTAGCGATTTTGGTGGTTATATTTCTCTTGACAAATGTTTTGCCTATTTTTGTGGGGATGTTTGAAAATGCAGGTGTACAGCTGCCACTGCCTACAAGGATTCTCCTCGCTATAAGCGGTTCTATATCTAAATATTGGTATTTTTACATAGGAGTAATTTTGGTGATTTCTTATTCGATTTCGAGTTTTTTAAAGACACCTCAAGGAAGGTGCATTTATGACAGAATGCTTTTAAACATGCCAATCTTTGCCCCTTTAAACAAAAAGATTTTAATTTCCAGGTTTACAAGGACTTTAGGAACATTGATAAGTGCTGGTGTACCGCTTATGAAGGCAATGGAAGTAGTAGAAAAAGTTGTGGGTAATACAGTAGTAGCAGAGGGACTTAAAAAAGCGCAAGACGATATAAAAAAAGGCTTACCCCTTTCAGAACCTCTAAAAAGAATTGGCATTTTCCCGCCAATGGTGATTCAGATGATAGGTATTGGTGAAAGTTCAGGTTCATTGGACAGCATATTAAATAAAACTGCTGATTTTTATGACGGAGAAGTGGATACAGCCGTGTCACAAATGACAACTCTATTAGAACCATTAATAATTGTTATGCTGGCAACAGTAGTGGGATTTATAGTTATCTCAATAATTATGCCACTCTTTGAATTATACAATTTTATAGGCCAGTGATATTGGGAAAGGGGGTGAAAAAGGATGGAATGGTTTGTAAAAGCATTAAACAAGGATGAAAGAGGTTTTACATTAATTGAATTGATTGTTGTCATTGCAATTTTAGGTATATTGGCAGCCATTGCAGTGCCAAGAGTGACAACTTCATTGTCAAATGCTAAGGCTAATGCCGATATAGCGAACGCACAAATTATTGGGCAAGCGGCTGAGAGATACTACATAGAAACAGGTAACACAACCACTGATATACAAGATCTAGTCGATGCAGGATATTTGAATAAAGTACCAAAGACGTCAAGTGGGGGTGATTTTACACTTACTATGGATAGTAACGGTAAAGCAATAGTTAAAGATTCTAATGGTAAACAGCTTTATCCAGAAGTAAAATAGCTTTTGCTAAATAATACATTTTGGGCACATTTTTGTGCCCTCCTTAATATCTTTTTAGGAGGTCACTATGAAAATACTACTTTACACACTCATATTTTTATTTGGTACAATTATAGGAAGTTTTTTAAATGTGGTCATACACAGAGTACCTAAAAAAGAATCAATAGTCTATCCGCCTTCTCACTGCCCTAGTTGTGGTCATGAATTAAATGCTGTTGATTTAATACCTATATTGAGTTATATTTTACTTAAAGGAAGATGCAGGTATTGTGGAGAAAAGATTTCAATAAGGTACCCTATTGTGGAACTATTGACAGGAATTGTGTTTTTGATAATTTACTATAAATTCGGTTTAGATTTTAAAGCTTTTTCTTACATGTTTTTGGCTTCTATTTTGATAGCTGTAAGTTTTATTGATATAGAACACAGGATTGTGCCAAATAAAATCATTTTAGTAGGCTTTATAGGTGGAATAATATTTAGAGTTTTGATGTACAATTATGGCTTTATAGATTACATAATGGGATTGGTCTTGGGTGGGGGTATTCTCCTTCTCATCTCCTTAATTTCAGGAGGAGAGATGGGAGGAGGAGACATAAAACTTATGGCCTTAATTGGATTTTTTATAGGGTGGAAGCTTACAATTTTAGTACTTTTTCTTTCTGTAATCATTGGAGCATTGGGTGGCGTTATATTAGTAGCTTTGAAAATTAAAGGAAGAAAAGATTACATTCCTTTTGCACCCTACATTTCCATTGCATGGCTCATCTCGATTTTGTATGGCTATGAGATGTTAAATTATTATATAAAATTTATAAGAGGCTAAGCTTATGAAAAAGGAAGAAGGATTAACTTTAATAGAGCTGGTAACAGTTTTGGCTATCTTGTCCATTATAGTTCTTATAGTTATTCCTTCGACTGACTTTTTTGATACGACAAGGTCAAATATAAGGCTTACTCTTATTGCACGTGAGGTTGTAAATGACTTAAGGTACATACAGCAAAAAAGTATTTTTGAAGGAGAAATTTTACGTTTTGAAAGCGATGACACTAAGACGAGGTATTACATAAAGAGAAAAGATGACAATGAAAATATCAAGATAAAAAATTTACCTGAGGGAATTAAGATAAGTAAAAAAGATGGGGGAAAGGTAGAAATATACTTTAATCAGATGGGGACTCCTATTGGAGCATGTACAATAACTTTAAAAAATGATAAAGGAAGCGAAATTTACATAAGTGTGGCAGTGGTAACAGGGCGCATTATGATAAGTGGGAGGAACTATTAGGAGTGATTTTATGAAGATTTTAAAAGATAATAGAGGCATGACTTTAATAGAGGTTCTTGTCTCAATAGCTATGTTTGCAATAGTGGCAATACCTCTTTTAGGTATTTTTAGTCAATCTGTTATTACTTCTACTGATTCTAGGATAAGGACAAAAGAAGCTACTATTGCACAGACAATTGCAGAAAACATAAAAGCGGGAAATGTATCAAACCTTGATGAAATAATAACTAAGTATAAAGAGGAAGGTTTTATAGCCTATGTTGAACAGCAAACTTCTACAGGAGAACTCTCTCAATATCAGATCAAAGTAGGGAAAATTGGTTCAAACACTCCTATGTATACCCTTTATGTTGTGGCGCCTAGAACAAATATAACTTCTTATGCTACTCTAGAAATGCCTTGACTGCTTTATTTTTAGGTTTTGTGGCAGCTACATTGGGCTGGAATGAGATTACCAAAACAAAAATTTTGGCTATGGTGGTTAAAATGGTGGTGAGAAAAGAAGAGGGTTTTACCCTCATTGAACTTATTGTGACACTGGCAATATTGGGGATTGTGATAGGGGTTTATTCATCTTTATATTATTCGGGGTACAAGTCATTTTCAAGTACACAAAATAGCGTAGACGTGGAACAAAATGTTAGGTTTGCTATGAATTATATTGTATCTTTATTAGAAAAAGGGCCTTCTAAAGTCGAGATTATTAATAATGGCTGTGGTCTATCGATAAAAAAAGTATTAACAGATAGAGGGTATCGTGATTATACAATAACGCTAGAAAATCTTATTCTTTATACCCATATCAAAGAATCTGACACGGACAGTAGAGGTAGTAAGCTTCAATTAGCTGTCAATATTTATGATTTTAAGGTGACTAAAAAACCTAACAACATGATAAATATTGAAATAATTGGACAAAGTGATGGTAAGGGGTCAAACAGGTTTTCTCTTTCTACAGATGTTTTTTTAAGGAAGAGTGGTATAAATGTTCAATGACAGAGGTTCTGCCTTAATTTTTACTTTAATGGTAATTTTGATTCTCACAGTTTTAGCTGTAGCGATTTTAGAAGTAACTATTACCAATTACAAAATTTCTCATGCTTATGCAAATTCTATATCAGCCACTTATGCAGCAGAAGCTGGCCTTGAACGAGTAAAAAATGAATTTACTATAGCTTTATCAGATGCTTATCAAGGAAAAGGTAAAGGAAAAGGGAAAGGTGAATTTTGGATAAATGTAGTTGAGAATAAAAATACAACTAAAATTCAATATAAAAAAGATGCAAAAAATTTATTAAGTGAGTCATTTGGACTTGACATCCCAGTAGGGGAGTGGATTTCACTGGGTGATGCAGGACAAGAGTATAAAATTGACAGTATAGAAATAGATCCTCCTTCAATTGAAGTTTTTGAAAATGAAGGAGAGCAAGTTTTGACCTATAAAGTACGTGTATGGACGGAAGGTAGAATGAACAAAATCGTACGTTACGGTTATGCGGAGATTACATTTAATATTAATGTAAATATTACGAAGATGGGTTCTGATAAGAGTGCAAATTATAAGGTGATTCTTAGTGGTAATGCATCACAGTCTCCACCTATAGTAGATAAGTGGATAATTGATTCAATTCCACAAACACAATAAAAATAAGGAGAGGATTTTATGCAACTTAAAAATTACATGGAAGACGCTGTTGAGCAGATGATGGACAGGGTTTTAAAAGACCTGGACGTTTGTAAGTGTGACAGGTGTAGGATGGACATAAAAGCTTTAGCCCTTAACAATTTGCCTCCGAAATATGTTGTATCAGAAGAAGGAGAACTGTATGTAAAGACAAACGAGTTAGTCAGGCAATTTGAGGTAGACATAATAAAAGCCATAACAATGGCTGCTATTAAAGTGAATAACAATAAGCGCCATTAGGAGGTAAAAAATGCTTGGAATTGAAATAGGAAATTTTAATACAAAATTATTAGTTGGAGAAAAAAAGAATAAATTTTTTGGTAAAAGGTTAATGATAAATACGCCTTCTAATGTGATAACTAATGGTAAAATTATTGATATAAATTCATTGGCAGATGTAATTAATGAGACTTTGAAAAGGAACAATATCAAAGAAAAACAAGTGTGTTTTACTATTTCCAGCTCAAATAATATAATAAGGGATTTAGAATTGCCATTAATGAAAGAAGATGAAGTCGAAAAGGCCTTATACTATGAGATTGAGCAATACATCCTTGACACTGAAAATTATGTAATAGATTATAGATATTTACCTAATATTGCAGAGAAAAATAAAACGATTAGAGTACTGATTGCCTCTTCTCCTAAGGATATAATAGAAAAATATGTTAAATTAGCAGAGATGTTAAAATTAAAAGTAGAAGCCATTGATATTTATAGCAATTCAATTTATAAAGCTTGTAAAAAGGTGAATTTAGCTGAAGGAATAGTAGCAGTTGTAGATATAGGGGCTGCTGTTACCAATGTGACAGTGATTGATAGTGGTATTTATATTTTTAGCAGAAGTATAGAGTTTGGTGGCAATAGAATTACACAAATAATTGCGAATGCCTTTAATATAGATTTTCAAGCAGCAGAAGAATATAAAAGGGCAAAAAAATTTATTGGAGAAGAAAACTATAAGGATATAGAAGATACTATACTTTTATCCTTTTCGGAAGTGTTTCAACAGCTAAGCAGAATATTTGACTTTTATTATGCCACATATCATAAAAATATACAAAAAATTATCATGTTAGGTGGTACTTCTAAGCTTTTAGGATTGAGAGACTACGTGGAAAATTATTTTAGGATACCTACTTTTGTGACAGAAGCAGAAGATTATTTATACTTTTTACCTGTTTATGGATGCATTTTAAGGGGGGAATAGGTTGAAGGATATAAACCTCATACCAGCTGAACTAAAAGAACAAAAAATGCGAAGAAAAAAACAAATATCCCGCCTTTTTTTTGTATTTGTTTTAATCACCGTTATTTTTGCCTTAATAGCTTTTCCAATGGTATATATCAATAAATTGTATCAAGATTTAAAATACGTAGATAATGAATTAGGTAAATTTAAAGACATTTCTCAGTTACAGCAAAATGTAAAAGATTTATCTCTTTATATAGAAAAGAAGAAAAGCTTAATAGAAAAATTGCAAAGCCAAAAGCTGGATGCGGTAAATATATTAGAAGATTTAGCCTCAAATATACCTGAAAAAGTATCTATTGATTCTTTGAAATATGAGAAAAATATTTTGGAAATAGATGGACAAGCACTTTCAGAATCTGATATAGCAACTTTTATGCTTAACCTAAGAAGTATAAGTTATGTAGAAGATGTGAAAGTGATATCGGTGGATTTGACAGATAAAGGCCTTCTAAAATATGTTTTACAAGTAAAAATCAAGGTGGTATCATAGATGAAGCTTACAAGGAGAGAAAGAGTATTAATTTACTTTGCTGTCATACTCGGATTTTTTGCACTTTATTATCAATATTATTTAACTCCCAAAATTTTAGAAATACGAAATTTATCTATTGAATTAAAAAACAAAAAGCAAATTTTAGAACAAGTAACTGCTTTAAACAATAAAAGTTTAAAAGAAGGTTTAGACACGCAACAAACTCAACTAAAGGAATTAAGCATGATTTTACCAGAAGAAAGGGATATAGAAATTTTTCTTTTTAATTTACAACAAATGGTCAATGATACAGGTGTAAAGACAAAAAGCTTAACTTTTGAAAACCAAGATCAAAGTCAAAATGAAACTAGTAATGTGAAAAAAGAAGATTTTGTAACAATACCCGTAAATATTACTGTTTCAGGTAATTATGATGAGATTATAGCTTTTCTAAAGGAAATACAAAATTCTAAAAGACTTTGTAACATTCAAAATTTCTCTGTTGAAAAAGACCAAAATCAGCAAAATCTTCTTTTGAATCTTAAGGTTTTTATTTATTCAATGAAAGACAGTGGTGGTACTTCAATACCGAAAGATTTTTTAAAAGGTAAAAGTAACCCTTTCAAGTCTCTGTATGATGATACCAGAAGTGAACAATCAAATAATGTAGACCAGCCTTCTAATTCTCAATCTCCTTAAAATCTTCAGAATATAGATGTAAATAAAATAATAAATGATACTATAGAAAAAGTTTTGAAAGAGAAAATACCTTCATTGCCTTAGGGAGGAAATATTCATGAAAAACATCGTTTTAACGGGTTTTATGGCTACCGGGAAAACTACTGTTGGCAAAAAAGTAGCTACCACCATGTCCTTTGGTTTTATAGATACGGATAAAATGATTGAAAAAATGGCAAATATGACTGTTTCAGATATTTTTGAAAAATATGGAGAAAATTATTTTAGAAAATTAGAAAAAGCAGCGGTTAAAAAAGCAGCCCGATTAAAAAATTTTGTCATAGCTACAGGAGGGGGAGTTGTATTAAACCCCTCAAATATTGTACAATTAAGAAAAAATGGTGTAGTCATTTGCTTTGTAGCCAGGCCAGAAATTATATTGAGGAATATAGGAAAGAATAAAGACAGGCCTCTTCTTATGGTGGATAATCCAGAAGAGAAAATAAGACAGCTTCTAAAAGAAAGAGAGCCTTTTTATAGGTTTGCCGACTATACTATTGATGTATCCGATATGACAATAGATGAAGTAGCAGAGGAAGTTATAAAGGCTTACATTAGACTTAAGAAAGGATGAGAGGATTGGCTATAAAATTTGGACCATCTGGGAATTCTGATAGTTTCTACAAAGAAGGGCATAAATCTTCTTTAGAAATGCCTGAATGGCTCCATAACATGGGGCTTGATGCGTATGAATATTCTTTTTCAAGGGGAATAAAAATTAGCGAAAAGATGGCTAAGGAGCTTAAGGAAGGGGCACAAAAATTCAACATAACTATTACTGTTCATGCTCCTTATTACATAAACTTAGCTACTACGGATAAAACCAAAATGGAGAATTCCAAGAGATACTTAATAGATAGTTTAATTGCAGGAAAATGGATGGGGGCTAAAAGGGTAACTTTTCATCCTGGTTCGGGAGCAGAAGGGACGAGAAAAGAGGCTTTAGAGAGAGCAAAAAAACTTTTAAAGGAAATTTTAAAAGAGATAGAGGACAAAGGACTTACTGACATAACCCTATGTCCAGAGACAATGGGAAAGAAAAACCAATTGGGTACTTTAGAAGAAGTATTGGAGCTGTGTAATGTGGATAAGAGAATTATTCCCACTATAGACTTTGCCCATTTACATGCAAGAGATAATGGAAGGTTTAAGTCTATAGAAGATTATGCAGAGGTTTTGGATATTATTGAAAGGTATTTGGGAAAAGAAAGGGCGAAAAAGATACACGTCCATTTTAGTAGAATTGAATACACAGATCAGGGAGAAAAAAGGCATTGGACACTGAAAGACACTCAATACGGGCCAGAATTTGAGCCTTTGGCACAGCTTTTCTATGAAAGAAAGATGGAGCCTATTGTCATATGTGAATCGAGAGGAACTATGGCAGAAGATGCTTTAAAACTAAAAGAGATATATCTAAATATTGCAAAAAGGATGTCGAAAGTATGAGAATTGTAGTAAAAGTTGGTACAAGCACTTTGACATATGAAAATGGTAAATTGAATTTAGAAATAATGGAGAAGTTAGTAAGGCAAATTGCTAATTTATTAAACAGAGGAGAGGAAGTAGTATTAGTAACTTCTGGGGCAATTGGGGCGGGAATGGGAAAATTAAATTTAAAGGAAAAACCTAAAACCATCCCAGAAAAGCAATCCTTAGCGGCTATAGGGCAAGGGCTTTTAATTGAAATTTATGAAAAGTTTTTTAATGAATATGGCAAAATTACTGCGCAAGTTCTTTTGACTAAGGAAGATTTTAGCGATAGAAGAAGATATTTAAATGTCAGTTATACCTTGTCAAACCTGCTCAAATGGGGTGTTGTGCCAATAATAAATGAAAATGATACAGTAACTGTTGATGAAATTAAAATTGGAGACAATGACACTTTAGCGGCGCTGCTTGCTAGTTTAGTTGAGGCTGATATTTTAATAATTTTAACTGACATTGATGGGCTTTATGATAAAGACCCTCGAATTTATAAAGAGGCAAAAATTATAGAAGTCGTAGAAGAGTTTTCAGATGAATTGTTTAAAATTGCTGGTAGTGCTGGGACAAAAAGAGGAACTGGGGGAATGTATACAAAGATTCAGGCAGCAAAGATATGTTGGAATTCAGGAGTTAAGATGATTATAGCGAATGGGAAAATTGACAATGTATTAAATCAAATAGCAAATGGCGAAAAAATTGGCACTACATTTTTGCCTATGAAAAAGCCAATAAGTAGCAGAAAAGTTTGGATTGCTTTTAATGCGAAAGTGAGCGGAAGACTTTTTATTGATGAAGGAGCAGCGAAAGCTATTATAAAGCATGGGAAAAGTCTATTACCAAGTGGAGTTGTAAAAACTGAAGGGGATTATGATGTAGGAGACTGTGTTGCAGTGGTTGACCATCAAGAAAAAGAGATTGCCAGAGGACTTATTAATTATTCTTCAGAAGAAGTTGAAAAGATAAAAGGTTGTAAAACTCATGAGATAGAAAAGATATTAGGTTATAAATATTACGATGAAGTAATCCATAGGGATAATCTTGTAATACTTGAAAGAGGTGAGAAGTTTGGAAGTTGAAGTAAAGGCAAAACAGGCAAAAGCTGCGGCCAGAAGAATGGCTGTGTTAGATGAAAATACAAAGAATTTAGCTTTGAATCACATGGCAGATGCTTTAATAAAAGATATGGGAAAAATACTTGAGGCTAATAAAAAGGATGTTGTGGAGGCTGAAAAAAGGAATATAAAAGCTTCTCTTATTGATAGACTAAAACTTGATGAAAAAAGAGTCGAAGCTATGGCAAAAGGATTAAGAGAGATTTCTGCTCTTCCTGACCCTGTAGGAAGTATAGAAAAGATGTGGAAAAGACCAAATGGACTTCAAATTGGCAAAATGAGAGTGCCAATTGGAGTAATAGGTATAATTTATGAATCTCGCCCGAATGTGACAGCTGATGCGGCAGGCCTTTGTTTGAAATCGGGAAATGCTGTGATTTTAAGGGGAGGAAGCGATGCAATCAATTCTAATATAGCAATTTCTTCTATTCTTGCCAAGGCTGCTTATGAGACTGGGATTCCTGAAGGTGCAATACAGCTTATAGAAAATACTGATAGAGAAGAAGTAAACCGTATGATGAAGTTAAACGGTCTAATTGACCTCATTATTCCTCGAGGTGGAGCCAGTCTTATAAAAAATGTCATTGAAAATTCTACAGTGCCTGTAATAGAGACAGGAGTAGGCAATTGTCATATTTTTGTTGATGAAACAGCTAAGTTTAATATAGCAAAAGACATCATTGTGAATGCAAAAGTTCAAAGGCCAGGGGTATGTAATGCAGTAGAGACAGTTTTAGTTCACAAATCTATTGCAAAAGAGTTTTTGCCTTTAATGGTAGAAGAATTGACTTCTTTGGGAGTAGAAATAAGAGGGTGTCAAATTACAAAAGAAATATGTCCTCAAGTTAAAGAGGCTACAGATAAGGATTGGGAAACGGAATATTTAGACCTTATACTGGCTGTAAAAGTTGTAGATGGCATAGAAGAAGCCTTAGATCATATTTCAAAGTATTCCACAGGCCATTCTGAAAGCATTATTACAGAAAATTATGAAAATGCCATGATGTTTTTAAAATCTGTAGATTCGGCTGCTGTGTATGTAAATGCTTCTACTCGCTTTACAGATGGAGGAGAATTTGGTTTTGGGGCAGAGATAGGAATAAGTACACAAAAAATGCATGCGAGAGGGCCAATGGGACTTGAGGAGCTTACCACCTACAAATATGTAATTTTAGGTAGTGGACAAATAAGGAAATAAGGTGTATTATAGTAAAGTGAGGTGAGATTATGAAAAGAGTTTTGATAATTCATGGCCCTAATGTAAATCTGACAGGTAAAAGAGAAAAAGAGGTATATGGAGATATAAATTACGAAGAAATAAATAATCTGATAAAAAGAGAGGCTGCAAAATTAGATATAGCTGTCAAGATTCAGCAATCTAATAGTGAAGGAGAAATAATTAATCTTATTCATTCTGCAGAAAACAATTTCGATGCTATAATTATAAATCCTGCAGCTTACACTCATTACAGTTTAGCTATTATGGATGCTATTGCAGCTGTGTCAGTTCCAGTAATAGAAGTTCATATTTCAAATATTTTTGGAAGGGAGGATTACAGAAAGACCTCTGTTACTGCATCTAAATGCAAAGGTGTGATAACGGGGTTTGGACCTTATAGTTATGTCCTTGCCCTCAATGCAGTTAAGCTTTTAGAGGATTCAATTGGGGGGTAAATTCATGAATAAAAGATTACAAAATTTGAGAAATTTGATGAAGAAAAGAGATATAGAGGCTTTTGTGATTTACAAATTTGTCAATGTTACATATATTACTGGCTTTACTGGAGATGACAGCGTAGCTCTTGTGACCCACGATAAAGCTATTTTTATTACAGATGGAAGATATACTGAGCAAGCTCAAAAGGAAGTTAAAGATTTTGAAGTTATCGAGCACAAAACTGGCATAAAAGAAGTTTTAAAAGAATACATTAAAACATTGGGGATAAAAAAATTAGCCTTTGAAGAAAGTATTTCTTATGGACAGTATAGGGAATTAAAAGAGTTTTTAGAGATTGAGCTAATACCACAGGCTAATTTGGTAGAGACTTTGAGAATGGTAAAAGATGAGGAAGAAATAGAAAACATAAAAAAAGCACAAAATATTACTGATAAGGCTTTTGAGTATTTGTTAAATTTCATTAAAGTAGGAATGACAGAAAAAGAAGTAGCATTAGAATTAGAGTATTTTATGAAGAAACAAGGAGCAGAAGACCTATCTTTTGATACGATTGTAGCATCAGGTAAAAGGTCCTCTCTCCCTCATGGAAAAGCCTCTGAAAAAGTGATAGAAAAAGGTGATTTTGTCACAATAGATTTTGGATGTAAAGTAAATGGTTATTGTTCTGATATGACAAGAACGATAGTGATGGGAAAAGCTAATGAAAAGCAAAAAGAGATATATAACATAGTTTTAGAAGCACAGCAAAAAGCGATAGCTAATTTAAAGGCAGGACTTACCTCAAAAGAGGCGGATTTGTTAGCAAGGTTTGTCATTGAAGAAAAAGGTTATGGTAAGTATTTTAGTCACTCTTTAGGACATGGAGTAGGGCTTGAAGTTCATGAGGCGCCAAGCTTGTCTTTCAAAAAAGAAGAAATTTTAAAAGAAGGAGCAATTGTTACTGTAGAACCAGGTATATATATTCCCGATTTTGGTGGCGTAAGAATCGAAGATATGGTATTATTAAAAGAAGATGGTGTTATAAATTTAACTAAATCATCGAAATATTTAATTGAATTAAACTAAAGCGATGGAGGGATTTTTTTGATAGCAGCAGGTGATTTCAGAAAAGGAGTAACTATTGAGGTTGACGGACAGGTTTTTACAGTTGTGGATTTTATGCATGTTAAGCCAGGAAAAGGTGCAGCTTTCGTGAGGACAAAACTTAAAAATGTGATGACAGGGGCTGTAATAGAGAAAACTTTCAGCCCAACAGAAAAGTTTGAGGAAGCAGTTATAGAAAGAAGAGAAATGCAGTATTTGTACAATGATGGAGAACTTTATTATTTTATGGACACAGAAACTTATGAGCAAATTCCTTTAAATTATGATAAAGTTGAGGACGCAATTAAATACATAAAGGAAAATATGGTTGTTACAGTAAAGTTCTATAAAGGCGAAGCCTTTTCTGTTGAGCCTCCTACTTTTGTTGAGCTGGAAGTTGTAGAAACAGAGCCTGGATTTAGAGGAGATACTGCAACGGGTGGTTCCAAACCGGCAACTGTAGAAACTGGTGCTGTCATCCAAGTCCCATTGTTTATAAACGTTGGAGACAAAATAAGAATTGACACTCGAACCGGAGAATATTTAGAGAGGGTATAAACGCAGCAATTTGTCAAATACTATTTTGTAAAGGAGGGTATGTGGAATATGGAATACTTAAATGAAAGGGTTTCCTACTTAAGAGGGTTAGCAGACGGCTTAGGGATAGATGACAGCACAAAAGAAGGTAAAATAATTTTGGCAATTTTAGATACTTTAGAGGATTTTGCAGATGCTATAAATGAGCTGGAAGCTTCCCATTCCGAATTAGATGATTATGTGGGAGAAATAGATGAAGACCTTTCTGAAATTGAAAACCACATATATGGCGATGAGGACTATGAGGATGAGGATGACGACTATGACTATGATTATGACGATGATGAGGAATATGAGGATGAAGACGAGGATTATGAAGAGTATGTAGAGGTAGAATGTCCTAATTGCCATATGTTGATGAGTGTGGAAGAAGAACTTCTAGAAGATGAAGATGCTGAGTTGGTATGTCCTCATTGCAATGAAACCCTAAAAGTAAAAAATTTGAAAATTGTAGATGATGATGAAGATTAATTTAAAATACCCACTAACGAAAAGTTAGTGGGTATTTTTTATTCATAAATATTTAGCCTTATAAATATAATTTTACAAGAGGAGGGACAGGTATATGAACACAAGAAAAAATTTTGAGGAAGTACTTTATGCTCTTCCTCCGTCAGTAAGAGAGGTAATTACAAAAATTCCTGATGACCTGTTGCAAGAAGTAGAAGAAATACGTCTTAGAGTAAATAGACCTCTCACAGTTTATTTAAAAAATGAAGAAAAGTTTGTGTCAAAAGAAGGGACTATTTCTTTTTCACCTTCTTTGGCCTATATTGTTACTTCTGAAGATTGTGAAAAAGCTCTTCAATTAATATCTAAATCTTCTCTTTATGCTTTTGAAGAAGAAATAAGAAATGGATATATTACTTTAAAAGGTGGTTACAGAGTAGGTATAGTTGGAAAATGTGTGTTAGAAAATGGTTATATAAAGACTTTAAAGAATATTTCTGGATACAATTATCGAATATCAAAAGAGATAATAGGAGTGGCAGAGGAAATATTAAAATATTTAATTACTCCTTCTAACGGTGTACATAACATTTTAATAATATCACCTCCTCAATGTGGCAAAACAACTCTCTTAAGAGATATTACAAGATGGATAAGTAATGGAATAGATTTTTTGGGATTTAAAGGTAAAAAAGTAGGCGTAGTAGATGAGAGGTCAGAAATTGCCGGCTGTTACAATGGTATACCTCAAATGGATGTGGGACTTAGGACTGATGTGTTAGATGGATGTCCTAAGGCTTATGGCATGATAATGCTTATAAGGTCTATGTCTCCAGAAGTAGTAGTGACAGATGAGATAGGTAAAAAAGAGGATATAGAAGCGATTCATGAAGTGCTGAATACTGGTGTTAAGATTATAACTACAGTTCATGCAAATGACATTGAAGACCTTATGAAAAAACCTGTTTTAAAAGACGTTATTTCTTTAAGATATTTTGAACGTTATGTAATTTTAAGCAATCGTTTAGGGGCAGGTACAGTAGAAAAAATATTAGATGAGAATTTTAATACTTTGTTTAAAGGGCCATATAGGAGAGGAAGGACTGAAAAATGAAATTACTTGGAATAGTTTTAGTTATTTTTTCTACCAGTAGTTTAGGGTATTTGTTTGCTTTGAAATATAAAATGAGGCATTGGATACTTAAAAGCATGATATCTTCATTAAATCTTTTTAAAATAGAAATCACATATTCAAAAGCTCCTTTAGGAGAAATACTCATGGCAATTTCTCGCTCTTCAGATAAAAGTGTAAAATTTGTTTTTTCTAAGACAGGAATGATATTATCACAAAATGAGGGTTATACTGCAGGAGAAGCTTGGGAGATAGCTTTAAAGGAATGGGACAATGGCTATCTTAAAAAAGAAGATATAGAAATTTTGAGGTCTTTTGGGTTTGGACTTGGCAATTCTGACGTATACAATCAAGAAAAAAATTTTGATTTAGCCATTGAGCTTTTAAAAAGGCAACTTAGTAACGCAGAAGAAGAGAGTAAAAAGAACGAAAAGCTGTACAAAAATATTGGAGTTTTAGCAGGACTGGCGATAATCATATTGTTTTTATAGAGGAGGATTATAATGAACATAGATATAATTTTTAAAATTGCGGCAATTGGCATTCTGGTAACAGTATTAAATCAAGTATTAATCCGTTCAGGGCGAGAAGAACAAGCAATGATGGTGACACTGGCAGGAATAGTAGTGGTTTTGATGATGGTGATAAATATGATAAACAATTTGTTTAATGCAGTAAAAACAATATTTCAACTTTATTAGGTGATAGAATGGAAATATTTCAAATTGTTATTTTAGGAATAGTGGTTTTGATTATTTTGACAGTTCTAAAAGAAACAAATCCTGAAATGGCAATAATTTTAAGTTTGGTAGCCGGAGTCATCATCTTTATGATGATTCTTCCAAAACTCAGCGCAATTGTAGAAGTCTTGAATACTCTTGCTAGAAAAAGTGGACTTGACAATATTTATTTTATGACAACTTTAAAAATCATTGGTATAGCTTATATAACGGAATTTGGAGTTCAGCTATGTCTCGACGCAAATGAGAAAAATTTGGCTTCCAAAATAGAGATAGCAGGAAAGGTAATCATAATTTTTTTATCAATACCTATAATTGTTGCATTAATGGAAACAATTCTTTCAATAATGCCGTGAGGTGTAAAAGATTGAAAAA
Organism: Thermoanaerobacter sp. X514; assembly: GCF_000019065.1. Classification (NCBI taxonomy): domain Bacteria; kingdom Bacillati; phylum Bacillota; class Clostridia; order Thermoanaerobacterales; family Thermoanaerobacteraceae; genus Thermoanaerobacter; species Thermoanaerobacter sp. X514. The sequence continues at coordinate 1,554,064 of NC_010320.1, forward strand.
GGTACTTTTTATAATTCTAATGATTATGACTTTATTAACAACTGCCAAAGCGGATACAGGACAACAAGATATAGAAAACCAATTGAAAGACATTGATACTTATCAGATTGACCGCTTTGTAAAAGAAGCTAATCAAAAAAATGGCAATATACTTCCCTATGTTGATATAAAGACTTATATACAAGATGTGATATCAGGAAAACAACCTTTTAATATAAAGGAACTCTTTGAAAATTTATTAAAATTGTTTTTCAAAGAATTATATTCCTCTGTAAGACTTTTAACACAACTTTTAATTTTGGCTGTAATTGGCGGCATATTAATGAATTTGCACAGTTCCTTTGAAAATGAAAATATAAGTGAGATTGCTTTTTTAGCGGTCTATATGGTTTTTATAGTAATAGCGGTTAAAAGCTTTACAGAAGCTTTAGGAATTGGCAAAGAGGCAATTGACAGTATGATTGATTTTATGCAATCGATGCTGCCTGTACTTATAACTTTACTTGTTTCAGTAGGTGCTTTTACCTCTGCAGCGTTTTTTCACCCTGTTGTCATTGTGACAGTTGAGTTTATAGCCCATCTGATGAGGGATTTTGTGTTGCCTATTATTTTGCTCATGACAGCTGTAAAAATTGTAGGAAATATTTCTGAAAAGTTTAGCTTGAATAAAATGGGGGATTTTTTTAAGACTTTGTCTACAGCTTCTATTTCAATTTTATTGAGTATTTTTTTAGGAGTAGTAACTATACAAGGTTTATCTTCTTCAATGGCAGATGGTGTCATATCGAGAACGGCGAAGTATACAGTTGGTGCTTTTTTGCCAGTAGTAGGAGGGCTTTTATCTGATAGTGTCGATGCAGTTATAGGGGCATCATTATTGATAAAAGGAGCAGTAGGCACTTATGGGCTTATAGCAATTGTGATAATTTCTGCAGTACCTTTAATAAAGCTTTTTTCTCTCATAATCATTTATCGCTTTGCAGCAGCAGTGATTGAACCAATCTCCGATAAAAGGATAGTAAATTGCCTTTCAGATGTGGCAACTTCTTTAACTTATGTTTTTGGGGTATTGGCTTCTGTTACTGTGATGATGTTCTTTACAATAACAGCTATTATAGGAACAGCTAATATTACCACTATGCTGAGGTAGGTGAAACAATGGAGTTTTTAAAAGACTGGATAACACAGATAATTTATATTGCAATCCTTTTGATAGTTTTAGAACTTTTAGTTCCTTCCTCCAGTTTAAAAAAATATGCTAAAGTTGCGATAGGGTTTGTAATCATGATTACTATCTTAAATCCTTTGATAAATTTTTTAAAAGGAGGAGCAAATATAGAAGCCTACGTATTTAAAAATGATTACTTTTTAAAAAACATAAATATTGAGCAAATCTCAAAAGAAGCAGAAAAGCAGAGGGATAATCTAATTGTGGCAGAATATAAAAAAAGGCTGATTGAACAGATTAAGGAAAAGCTTTTAAATCTGTATGAAATTGAGGGAGTGGAAGTAGAGGTTTCTTTTGTAGAAGACTTAAATGACAAAGAATTTGGGAAAATCAAAGAAATAACCTTATCTTTTAGAAATGCGAGAAGGGTTTCTCAAAATTCAGAAAAAATAGCAAAACCGACAGAAGATAAAAAATTTAACTATGAAGAGATTAAAAAAACAATAAGTGCATTCTATAATGTACCATTAAAGAATATATCTATAAAAGAGGAATAAATTGAAAGGAGGTACTTGAGTGGATTTTGATAAACTTAAAGATAAGCTTTTAAAAGATAATAAAAAGTTGGTTGAGAATTTGACTGTTATCTTTTTAATAGGTTTAATTTTGTTAATAGGTGCGAGTGCTCTTTCAAAACCTCGCCCTTCAAATAACAACGATAACAAAGAATTGGTATTAGCTCAAAAAGAAAGTAGTAGTGAAGATTATGCTCAAAAATTAGAAAAGGATTTAAAAAATATATTGTCAAAAATTGAAGGGGTGGGAAATGTTGAGGTCCTCATAACACTAAATTCAGATGAAGAGGTAGTAGCGGCAATGGATGTAGTAGAATCCAGTACTACTACAAATGAAAAAGATAGTAGTGGAGGAATACGAGAAACCATTCAAACAGAATCAAACAACAGAGTAGTTACCTCTCAAAATACCTCTGGGCAAAATGCTCCTATTGTATTAAAAAGAATAATGCCAGAAATAAGGGGAGTGATTGTAGTTGCTGATGGAGCAAAAGATCCAAGATTAAGATACGAACTTTCTTCGGCAGTTCAAACTGCTTTGGGGATTCCTGCCTATAAAGTAAAGGTAATATCTTCAAAATAAAAGTGGGGAGGAGTTTTTATGGTCTATATGGGAAAAAAGCTTGTGGCGATTATATCCCTTGTCTTGCTAATTGCTATTGCTTTTGTTTTAAACTATGGGTATACCAATAAAAAAGAAGAAGCTGCTAAAAATGAGTACAGTCAGAATTCGCAAGTTATTCAAACAAGTACTTCTTCTGCAAAGGAAACTAGTACAGAAAAAGATAAAGTTTTCACTGGAATATTTACCATTTATAGAGAAGAAAGAGAAATAAATAGGAGCAGAAGTATTGATGCTTTAAAAGAAATAGTAGAAAATAAAAATACCAGTGAAGCGACAAGAGACGAAGCTCAAAGGCAAATAATAAAACTTACAGAAATAACAAATCAAGAGATGATAATAGAAAATTTGATAAAAGCTAAAGGGTTTCAAGATGCAGTTGTGATGATAGATAATGGTATAGTAAATGTAATTGTACAGACAGATAAACTGTCAGAAGAAGAAGTGGCACAAATTGTAGATATTGTCTCCAGACAAACAGGAGTTTCATTAGATAATATAAAAATTATGACGAGACTGGAATAAGAAAACTTAATTGTTTTTGTATCTACAATTATGATATAATTTATTTGACAAATATTTATTTTCTCTAAAAATTTTTGCTTTTTAAGGGGGTGAAAGAATCAATGGAAGAAAATTTAAATGCAAATAAAAATCAAGAGCTAGGAACTATTAAAATCTCTGAAGAAGTAGTTAGTGTAATCGCAGGCTTGGCGGCAACGGAAGTACCTGGAGTAGCTGGAATGAGTGGGGGAGTTGTAAACGGCATTTCTGAAATGTTAGGAAGAAAGAATCTAGGTAAGGGCGTAAAGGTAGAAGTAGGAGAAAAAGAAGTATCAATAGATTTGTATTTAATTGTGGATTATGGTGTTAGAATTCCTGAAGTAGCTTGGAATGTACAAGAAAATGTTAAAAATGCTGTAGAAAATATGACAGGATTAAAAGTTGTTGAAGTTAATATTCACGTTCAAGGGGTAAATATGGATAAGGAAAATAAAAAGCAAGAGCAACAAGTTAAAGAAGAGGAAAATTAAAACATCTACTTAAACTAACCCTCTGTTAGACAGAGGGTTAGTTTAAGTAGAGTTATGGTACAATATATGTAAGAGGTAAAATTCAAGGAGTTGGGACAATGAACAGAACAGAAGCTAGGGAATGGGTTGTAAAAATGCTTTATCAATACGACGTTTCAAGGTTACCTATAAGCAAAATACTTGAAAATTTTTATAAAGAAAAGGACCCAGGCGAGCAAAAAGAGTATATAGAAAATACCGTAATAGGGGCTATTGAACATTTAGAAGAAATTGATAAGGAAATAGAAAGATACTCTCAAAATTGGGCTCTTAACCGCATGCCAAAAATAGATTTGGCTATTTTAAGGTGCAGCATTTATGAGATGCAATACGGGAATATTCCTGTAAATATTTCTATAAACGAAGCAGTAGAAATAGCCAAAAAATACAGCACAGAAGATTCTCCTGCTTTTATAAACGGTTTGTTGGGAGCATTTGTAAGGGATGAAGGATTGGAGGAAGGTGAATCAAATGATAATTGATGGTAAGGAGATTTCTAAAAAGATAAGAGAAGAGGTAAAAAGAGAGATAAAGAAGTTTGGCTACAAGCCCAAATTAGCGATATTGATGGCGGGAGATGATGAGTCTTCAAAGGTTTACGCAAACTCTAAAGTTAAAGCCTGTGAAAATGTGGGGATTGAAGCTAAAATCTATTATTTTTCAGAAAGTGAAGAGTCAAAATTTTTTGACACCTTAAAGTTTTTAAATGAAGATAAAAATACTCACGGCATAATGATAGAAATGCCCCTTCCTAAAAACTTTAATGCTGAGTTGGTCTACGATACTATAAACCCTTATAAAGACGTTGATTGCATATCTAATTATAATATGGGAAGGCTATTTGCAGGGAAACCACTTTTTGTACCTTGTACTCCTAAAGCAATTTTACATATACTGGAAGGTATTAATACTCAATTTGAGGGAAAACATGCTGTTGTAATAGGAAGAAGTAATATCTTAGGAAAACCTGTAGCTAAGCTTTTATTAGACAAAAATTGTACGGTTACTGTGTGCCATTCAAAAACAAAAGACTTGGCTTATTATACTAGACAAGCGGATATTTTAGTGTTAGCGGCTGGTAAGATGAATTTGGTCAAGGGAGATATGGTTAAGGAGGGAGCAATACTTATAGATGCGGGTATAAACGTTTACCAAGATAATATATATGGAGATGCAGACTTTGAAAGTGTAAAAGACCTGTGTTCTTACGTAACACCAGTTCCAGGAGGAGTTGGACCTGTGACGACAGCTATGATACTTAAAAATACCCTGGAGGCTTTTAAATATGCAGTTAAAGGCGCTTGAAGTCAGAGAAATTACAGACTATATCAAAAAAATGATGGATAATGATATAATTTTGAGAAATGTGCGGGTTAAAGGAGAAATTTCTAATTTGAAATACCATAGCACAGGAATATATTTCACTTTGAAAGATGAAATAGCCTCTTTAAAATGTGTGATGTTTAATGAATATGGAAAGCTTTTAAATTTTACTTTGCAAGATGGTATGTCAGTGATTGTGACAGGTAGAATATCTGTATATGAAAGAAATGGAACTTATCAACTGTACGCTCAAAGTATACAGTCGGATGGAATTGGAGCTTTATACTTTGCTTTTAATAAACTTAAAGAGAAACTGCAAAAAGAAGGACTTTTTGATTCTGATAAAAAGAAACCTATCCCTAAACATCCTAAAAAAATTGCTGTGGTGACTTCTCCAACAGGGGCTGTAATACGAGATATAATAACAATTTCGAGAAGGAGAAATCCAACAGTAGACATTTTAGTAGTTCCAGTTTTGGTACAAGGTAGTTCGGCAGCGGATGAAATATGCAACGCTTTTCGAATTTTGAACAAAAGGGAAGACATTGATGTAATTATTTTAGCAAGGGGTGGAGGTTCATTAGAAGAAATTTGGCCTTTCAATGAAGAAAAAGTGGCAAGATGCATTTATGCATCTCGCATACCAGTTGTTTCTGCAGTAGGGCATGAGACAGACTTTACTATTTCTGATTTTGTGGCGGATTTGAGAGCTCCTACCCCTTCTGCAGCTGCTGAAATTGTAGTACCAGACATAAAAGTTTACCAAAGGGAATTGTTTTTATTAAAAACGAAATTATTAACATTGATGACTGCTGAATTAAATCGCAAGAAAAAAGAATTTGAAGGGCTTAAAAGGGCTTTGTATCTTAATAGCCCCACTAAGAAAAGTGAAATTTTAAGGCATAAAGTTGAAAATTTAACAGCCTCTTTATACAATGAAATGCTTTCTATATACCAGCATAAAAGAAATGATTTTTTAATTTTAGCAGAAAAGTTGAATTCTTTAAGTCCTTTAAAAGTACTTACAAGAGGTTATACAATTGTTTTAGATAAGCAAGAAAAAGTTATTTCTTCTGTGAGAGATATAAAACCTTATGATGAAATAAAAATCTTATTTAAAGATGGCAAAGCTAAAGCGATTGTACAAGAGGTGAAAGAGAATGAATGAGGAATTGACTTTTGAAGAAGAAATGATGAGATTAGAAGAAATTGTAAATACACTAGAAAAAGGAAATTTAATGTTGGAAGAGTCTTTTAACTTGTTTAAAGAAGGTGTTGAAATTTCTAAAAGATTAGAAAAAAGGTTAAGTGAGGTTGAAGGAAAGATAACCCTTCTCATCAACGAAAATGAAGAAATTGATTTTAAAGAGGAGGAAAAGGATGTTTAAAGAAAAGTTAAGAGAAAAACAACAGCTTGTTGAGAAAGAACTACACAGAATACTTGATATAGAAGAAAAACCAGAGATAATTTATGAAGCAATGAGATATAGTGTGTTTGCGGGAGGGAAAAGGTTAAGACCAGTTTTATGTCTTTCTTCTTGTGAGCTTTTAGGAGGAGATATAAAAAAAGCTCTTCCTGTAGCTTGTGCGATTGAACTTATTCATACTTATTCTCTGATTCACGATGACCTTCCAGCCATGGATAATGATGATTTAAGAAGAGGAAAGCCCACGAATCACAAAGTTTATGGAGAAGCTATAGCAATTTTAGCTGGCGATGGTCTTTTAAATTTAGGGTATGAAGTGTTAGTAAGACATGCTTTAGAACATCCGGAAGATTATGAAAGAATATTGAAAGCTACCAATGAGATTGCGACAGCCTCAGGATGTAAAGGAATTATTGGTGGGCAAGTGGTAGATATACTTTCACAAAACACGAAACTTACCTATGAAGAATTAAAATTCATTCATGAACACAAAACAGCGGCTTTGATAGAAGCGTCTGTTTGTGCAGGAGCTTACATTGCTGGTGCTACAGAAGAAGATGTTCATGCCTTAAGGGAATATGCACGCTTAATAGGTTTTGCTTTTCAAATAAAAGATGATATATTGGATGTAATAGGAGAAGAGGAAAAATTGGGTAAAAAAGTGGGCAGTGATAGAGAAAAAGGTAAGTTTACTTTTGTCAATATTTTTGAATTAGAAAAATCTCAGGAGATGGTTGTAGAACTTACACAAAATGCTGTAAAGATTTTAGATAGATTTGGGGAAAAAGCGCTCTTTCTTAAAGAATTGTCTAATTATTTAATTGAGAGAGTAAACTGAAGAATAGAGGAGTATTGACAATACTTTTCAAAAGAAATGAGTTTTTTGACATTTAAGGGATTGTAGCAACCTTCTAACGACTTTGTAGCGGTTTGATATTGTCATTTTTATTATGTTATAATTAATATACCTTGAAAAGAAAGGCAAAGTGGTGCAGTATCCTAGTCAGAGGTGCTAATTCCGAAGACGGGCCTAAAAATCCGTCAAGGGCACATCGATGAAGTTCCTGGTGCTGGCTTTCAACGCCCAGTTGGGGGCTGGTGCTGGGAGTTAAGGAGGGGGGGCGATCCACAATGGCATGTGGGCGTTGACCCTTCCTCCGCGGAGACCTACCTGCGTGGCTTTTAAGCTACGGGGTAGGATGAACCTGTCTCGCGGCCATAAAGCTGCGGACAGTGTAGCCTGCCTTGAGTGATTCGGGTGGATATCAGTTGTAAGCCGTAATTCAAAGAGCTCTTGAATTACTGGCTATTGCTGATGAAACCCGAATTGCAAAAGAGGATAGGGGTTAGTCCCTCTGTTGAGGAAAACTCCTAGGCTGCGCCTTGCCGGGCGGCATATTGGGGATTACAGTGCGGACTAAGTGGTAATCCAGTCTTACCTTTGGTGACAAGGTAAAAGCGGGCTTAAAGGGGAACCGCTGAACGGCGACGTTCAGTGCCCGCTTGGGAAATCCTACTGGACCTAAGCCGCAAAGTTTACTCAATATGCTACCACTTTGCCTATATATTACATAGGAGGTTCTTTTTTTTATTATGAAAAACAAAAACATAAATACGAATTATAAGTGGATTTTACATATAACTATTATAACCTTTTTTCTTGCCACTATATTAAATTTTTTTTCTGATGTTGCATTAAAAGAGAGCAATCTCCTTGTAGCCTTTTGTATTCTTGGTTTTATAGTGTTAATTGGTATAATTTTTGATATAATAGGTACAGCAGTAATTTCAGGCAGAGAAGAACCTTTTCATGCAATGGCGGCTAAAAAAGTATTTGGAGCAAAGGAAGCCATAAAACTTCTTAGAAATGCTAATATTGTGGCTAATTTTTGTAATGACGTAGTAGGAGATATTTCTGGAATTGTTTCTGGTGCCGCTCTGATGGCAATAATTGTAAAATTAGCTTTTGAGGGGCCCAAAGGTTCTATTTATACTGCGATTTTAGGAGGTTTATTATCTGCCATTACAATTGGAGGAAAAGCTATTGGTAAAAATATAGGTATAGCTAAAAGACAGTCTATTGTTTATGCGGTTGCTGTGATGCTGGCTTGGATAGAAAAAAACACGGGTATAAAGATTTTGCCAGATTATAAGAATAATAATAAGAATAATAAAAGGAAGAAAAGAAAGTGAGGGTATTTAAATGCTGGAACAAATTGATAGCCCTTATGACTTGAAAAAATTAGACAAAAAGGACTTTCCGCTGATTTGTGAAGAAATACGCCAGTTTTTAATAGAAAAAGTGTCTAAAACAGGTGGGCATTTAGCATCAAACCTTGGAATCGTTGAACTTACAATTGCACTTCATTATGTTTTTAATTCGCCAGTTGACAAAATAATCTGGGATGTAGGACATCAGTGTTATGTACATAAAATGCTTACAGGTAGGAAAGACCAGTTTGATACTTTGAGGAAATTCAATGGCCTTTCTGGTTATACTAAAAGAACGGAAAGTGTGCATGATATATTTGGAGCAGGACACAGTAGTACCTCTATATCTGCAGCATTGGGCATTGCCAAGGCAAGAGATTTAAAGGGCGAGAAATATTCTGTTGTAGCGGTAATTGGGGATGGAGCTTTAACTGGTGGCATGGCTTTTGAAGCATTAAATAATGCAGGAAGGTCTAAAACAGATTTGATTGTCGTGCTAAATCACAATGAGATGTCTATTTCGGAAAACGTAGGTAGTTTATCTTTGTATTTAAGTAAACTTAGAACTGACCCTACTTACAACAAATTAAAACAAGAGGTTGATAATTTACTCAATATTGTACCTCCAATAGGAAAAAGCCTTCATAAATACATTGAAAGAATTAAGGATTCTGTAAAACAGTTAGTAGTGTCAGGAATGTTTTTTGAAGAGATGGGTTTTACATATTTAGGACCTATTGACGGACATGACGTTGGTAGCCTTATAGAGGTTTTAGAAAGAGCGAAGAAAATAAAAGGACCTATTTTAGTACATGTTATCACAAAAAAAGGCAAAGGTTACAAATTTGCAGAAAAATTTCCTGATAAATTTCATTCTGCAGCTCCTTTTGACATACAAACAGGTAAGTTTGTAAATGAGGGGCAGGCGACTTATTCTGATGTATTTGGGAAGACTCTTACTGAAATGGCCTTGCAAGATGACAAAATTGTTGCAATAACTGCTGCCATGCCAGAGGGAACAGGGCTTATTCATTTTGCAAAATTGATTCCTGAAAGATTTTTTGATGTAGGAATAGCAGAGCAGCATGCTACTACCTTTGCAGCAGGAATGGCAGTACAAGGATACAAACCTTATTTTGCAGTGTATTCTACCTTTTTACAAAGAGCTTATGACCAGCTTATACACGATGTATGTATACAAAAATTACCTGTTGTTTTTGCAATTGATAGAGCAGGAATTGTAGGAGAGGATGGAGAAACCCATCAAGGAGTTTTTGATTTGTCTTATTTAAGGCCAATTCCTAATATAACGATTATGTCTCCAAAAGACGCAAATGAATTAGTTGAAATGGTTAAATTATCAAGAAATCTTGAGTTCCCTGTTGCCATAAGGTATCCAAGAGGAAAAGCAGGAGAATTCGATATTACAAGAGAATGCAGTATAGAGTTTGGAAAGGCAGAGTTAGTTACTGAAGGAAAAGAAATAGCAATTTTTGCATTAGGAAGAATGGTAGGAAAGGTGTTAGAAGCAAAGGAAATTTTAAAAGTTTCTGATTTGCAACCCTTTATTGTCAATTTGAGATTTGTTAAACCTTTAGATGAAGAGCTAATTTTGGATATCTCAAACAAAGTCAAATTTATTGTTACAGTAGAAGACAATGTCATAGCTGGTGGCGTTGGAAGCGCTATATTAGAACTTTTAAATTCTAACGGAATTTATAAGCCAGTTTTGCGTTTGGGGTTTCCCGATAAATTTATTGAACACGGAGATGTGGAAAACTTGTTTAAAAAATACAATTTAGATGCTGAGTCTATCGCAAATACTATACTACAAAAATATAAGGAAATGAGGTAAATATGGCTTCAAAAAAAGAAAGATTGGATGTTTTGCTTGTTCAAAAAGGTTTTTTCTCCTCAAGAGAAAAAGCAAAAGCTTCTATTATGGCAGGAGAAGTATATGTTGATGGCAAGAAAATTGAAAAAGCTGGAGAGTTTGTCAACATAGATTCTTCAATTGAAATAAAAATTAATTCTTTACCTTATGTAAGTAGGGGTGGGCTAAAGTTACAAAAAGCAATAGAAACTTTTAATATTAATGTGACTGGCAAGATTGCGTTAGATATTGGAGCTTCTACAGGAGGTTTTACTGATTGCCTTTTAAAACATGGTGTTATAAAAGTATATGCTGTAGATGTAGGATACGGGCAATTGGATTGGAGTTTAAGAAATGACCCTCGGGTCATAAACATGGAAAAAACTAATATAAGATTTTTAGAAACATTGCCTGAAACAGTGGACATGGTGACAATAGACGTTTCTTTTATTTCACTTGAACTTGTTATACCTTCTGCAGATAAATTTTTAAAACCAGAGGGAGATTTGATAGCTTTAATAAAACCTCAATTTGAAGCAGGAAGAGAGAAAGTAGGTAAAAAAGGCGTGGTGAGAGACCCGGCTGTTCATAGGGAAGTGATTGAAAAAATTGTGACTTTGTTTCAAAAGTTTAACTACGGTATAATAGGTATTACCTATTCTCCTATAAAAGGGGCAGAAGGCAATATAGAGTATTTAATCTATAGCAAAAAGTGGATCGAAAATCAACACAATATTGATATTACAAAAATTGTAGAAGAGGCATTTAAAAATTTGAACAAATAAAATATTAGCAGGAAAATTTGTTTTTTTGTAGAATATGATAAATGTGGTGAGATTGTAATGAAAAAAGTCGGAGTAATTCCAAATATCAATAAAGATAAAGACTTAGAAGTGACAAAATCTGTAGTAAAATGGCTATTGGAACATGATTCTGAACCATATCTTAATGAAATAGTTGCCTCTAAAATGGGTTATGATGAATATGGTAAAAAATCCACAGATATATATAGTAAATCTGATTTCATAATTGCTTTAGGTGGAGATGGTACTATTTTAAATGTTGCAAGGCTTTGTGCACCTTTTGGGACGCCTATTTTTGCTGTGAATTTAGGTCATCTTGGATTTCTTACAGAAGTAGATATGAATGAGGTGTTTGTTTCTTTAGATAAAATATATAAAGGAGAATATACAGTAGAAAAAAGGATGATGCTAGAGGCAAATGTAGTTAAAAATGATATGGAGATTATTAATTTTAGAGCTTTGAATGACATTGTCATTACAAGAGGAGCTTTTTCAAGAATGGCTCGTATAAATGCCTATGTCAATAATAATTATGTAGATACTTATTTAGCAGATGGAGTAATAATTGCAACTCCTACTGGTTCAACTGCTTATTCACTTTCAGCAGGAGGACCTATTGTATATCCTACAGTAGAAGTTATAATAATAACACCTATCTGTCCTCATACTTTATATTCGAGGTCTATAATAGTTTCACCAGATGATGTAATTAGGTTGGAAATAAGCGAAGAAAATCAAGATTTAATGATAACAACAGATGGGCAACAGGGATATAAACTTGATTATAGAGACATAATTTACATTAAAAAGAGCAATGAATATACCAATCTCATAAGAGTAAAAAATACCAATTTTTTTGACTTGTTGAGGGACAAACTTACAGAAAGATAAAAAGTAAAAAGAGGTGAAGACTAATATGATGAAAATAGCTCGACACGCTAAAATTCTTGAAATAATCTCTGAAAAAGAAATTGAAACACAGGAAGAGTTAGCAGCTGAACTTCAAAAACAAGGTATTGATGTGACTCAAGCGACTGTGTCAAGAGATATAAAAGAATTGAGACTGATAAAAGTTTTAACAGAAGATGGAAAAAGATATAAATACGCCCCGATGGGAAAAGTAGACGGCCATATTACAGATAGACTAATGACTTTATTGTCTGAGTCTATAGTGAGCGTTGATTATGCCGGAAATATCATAGTCATAAAAACGTTATCAGGCACAGCTCCTGCAGCAGCAGAGGCCATTGACACATTAAATTGGAAGAATATAGTAGGCACATTAGCGGGAGATAATACCATTTTTGTTTTAGTGAGAAATGAAGAAGCTCTTCAAGAATTGTTGGAAAAATTCAAAAAGTTAGTCAAGTGATTTCTGGGGGTTTTGCTATGCTTTTAGCACTTAGCATCCAAAACGTTGCACTCATTGACAAGGTAGAATTACAATTCGAAGAAGGATTCAATGTATTAACTGGAGAGACAGGGGCAGGGAAATCTATAGTTATTGATTCGGTTTTGCTGCTTTTAGGTAGTCGAGCCAGTAGAGATATAATACGTACTGGTGAAGAAAAAGCTATCGTAGAAGGAATATTTTTTGTGGATTCCAACAAGGATAAAATTGTAGAAATTTTAGAAGAAGTAGGTTTGAATTTAGAAGAGGATGATACTTTGATAATAAATAGAGAAATTACAAGCAGTGGAAGAAGTTATTGTAGGATAAATGGCAGAATAGTGCCTCTTTCTTTTTTGAGTAAAATAGGTGCTTTCTTGGTAGATATTTTAGGTCAACATGAGCATCAGTTTCTTTTAGACAATACAAAACATCTTTCTATTTTAGATAATTTTGGTGACCAAGAGTTTAAAAGTTTAAAAGAAAGATTTAAGGAGGTGTTAGAAGAATATAGAAAGATACAAAAAGAGATTTCAAGTTTTTTTAAAGATGAAAAAGAAAAGAATGAAATAATTGACCTTTTGAAGTATCAAATTGAAGAGATTGAAAAGGCGAATTTGAGTGTAGAAGAGGAAACACAGTTGTTAGAAAAAAGAAATTTGCTTATGAATTTCGAAAAATTATTTACCGCTATGAATTCTAGTTACAAAATTTTGTATGAAGGTAGTGGAGGCTTTTCTGTTTTAGATAATTTACATGTTGTAATAAAAAATTTAGAAACAGCCCTTTCTATAGATGAAAAGCTAAAAAACTTAAAAGATAAGCTGGAGAATATTCTCTATGAATTAGAGGATTGTGCCTTACAGGTACGGGATTACTTGAATGGCTTAGATTTTAATCAGCAAAGTTTAGAGGAAATAGAAATACGATTAGATCAAATAAATTCCTTGAAAAGAAAATATGGACCTACAATACAGCATATTTTAGAATTTAAAGAAAATAAAAAAAGAGAATTAGAGAATATATTAAATTTTGAAGAAAAGCAACAAGAATTGAAGCTTAAGCAGCAAAAGTTATGGGAAAAAATTTTAGAAGTTGGTGAAGCATTACATCTCAAAAGGAAGCAAATAGCAGATAATATAGAAAAAAATATAAATCAAATTTTAGTTGAACTTAATATGCCAAATGCTTATTTTAAAGTGAATATAGAAAAAATGGAAGAACCTACTGAAACAGGATTTGATAAAATTGAATTTTTAATTTCTACAAATAGAGGAGAACCTTTGAAGCCTTTATCTAAAATTGCTTCTGGTGGCGAGCTTTCGAGAATTATGCTGGCGTTAAAAACTATTCTTGCTTCCGCAGATGGAATTTCCACTTTGATTTTCGACGAAGTTGATACAGGAATAAGCGGGAAAACTGCCCAATTAGTAGCTGAAAAAATGGCATATCTTTCTAAAAAACATCAATTGATTTGTGTTACTCACCTACCTCAAATTGCCTCTATGGCAGATACACATTATCGAATTTCCAAAATTACAAAAAATGAAAGAACTTATATAAATATGGAAAAACTTGACTATCAAGGCAAAATAAATGAATTAGCTCGTATTATGGGAGGATCGCGTGTTACTCAGACTACTTTAGAACATTCAAAAGAATTATTAGATATTGCATCTCAATTTAAAAGCAAAATTTAATATTTTAGTTTAATCTCACTTCCTTTTACTATCGGATAATATATTGACAGTATATAAAGCTTTAAAAAAGGTTAAGTTAATTTTAGATTAAATAAGCAGCAAAAAAGGAAGTGAGAAGATGACAAAAAATACAGTAAAATTGTTACTTTTTATATTCTTAAGCTTTTTTTTAGTATTTGCAAATTATTTTACTCCTATACAAGATATAGCGAAAACTCCCTCAAGTTTTAAATTTTTTCAAGGAGAAAAAGTTAATTATAACTTTAATATACCAATAAAAGTAAGTTTTCAAGCTGATAAAAAAGGTTTTTTAAAAATTAATGATACAGAAGATAAAAATGTTTTAAATTTGAAAGAACCTATTACTATAGAAGCAGTAAACACTGGCACAGTAAATTTGGATTTTAAGCTCTTTGGAATATTTCCTATAAAGCATATCAGTGTTGACATCGTTCCGACCATAAAAGTAGTACCGGGCGGCCAAGCGATAGGGGTTAATTTAAATACCAAGGGAGCATTAGTAGTAGGCTATTCAGATATAATGGGTGAGGACGGTAAAATTTATAGTCCTTATAAGCAAGGAAAAATACAGATAGGAGATATAATATTAGAAGTCAACGGCAAAGAAATAAAGCAAGCAGAAGATATCACTAACATTGCAAATGAATTACAAGGGAAAGCTTTAAAATTAAAAATAAACAGAAAAAATAATATTTTTTATACTACTATTTATCCTATAAAGTCAAAAGAGGATAAACAATACAGAATAGGTCTTTGGGTGAGAGACCACACTGCTGGTATAGGTACTTTAACCTTTTATTATCCTGCTAGTAAGATGTATGGAGCTTTAGGTCATGCTATAACTGATATAGATACTGGTCACATGTTATCAGTAGAAAATGGAGAAATTATGAATTCTCGAATTACTTCTATTGACCATGGAAGAAGAAGTAAACCCGGGGAATTAAAAGGGATTTTTTTAGAAGAAGTTGATACAATAGGTAATATATTAAAAAACACTGAATTTGGAATTTACGGGAATATGTATGAAGACTTTAAGAACGATTTGTATGGAGAAATTCCTATAGCATATCAAAGCCAAATAAAAGAAGGGCCAGCTAAAATATTGGCTACCATTGATAATACAGGTATACAGCAATTTGATATTGAAATTATCAAAAAAGTGTATCAAGAAACTCCTAGCCCTAAAAGTATGATAATTAAAATTGTTGACAAGAATTTATTAAAAAAGACTGGAGGCATAATACAGGGTATGAGTGGTAGTCCTATTATACAAGATGGAAAACTGGTAGGAGCAGTTACTCATGTTTTTGTGAATGACCCTACAAAAGGATATGCTGTTTATGCAGAATGGATGATTAATGAAATGAATACGCTGCTTAATAATAAGCAGGTTTTTACAAATAACTAAAAATTTTTAAGGGAAAAAGAAGGAAATTCAAATATTATGTAGAATAAATATTATATACTAATATTAGCAATGGGAGGTTAAATAATTGGTTAAGAAGATTAGAGTAGGAATAGCAGATGATAACAAAGAGTTTGCTACTATTTTAGCTGAGTATTTATCTACTCAAGAAAATATTGAAGTGGTAGGTGTTGCCAATGATGGCAACCAAGCGATTGAACTCATTAAAAATCAATCGCCAGATTTGTTAATTTTAGATATTATAATGCCCTATTTAGATGGCATTGGTGTTTTGGAAAAGATAAATGAAGAACAATTAAAAAAGCCTAAAATTTTAGTTTTATCTGCAGTAGGCCAAGAAAAAATAACTCAACGGGCTATTGCATTAGGAGCAGATTATTATATTTTAAAACCTTTTGATTTAGCTATGTTGTCAAAAAGGATTTCTGAGCTTATGGAACCAGAATTAAATGTAGTATCAAAGACTGTTTTTCCTGTGGTAAAAGCGAAGAAAAATTATGACCTTGAAGCAATGATTACAGAAATTATTCATGAGGTAGGAGTACCAGCTCATATAAAAGGCTATATGTATCTAAGAGATGCTATTTCTCTTGTTATTAGCAATATGGAATATTTAAATTCTGTAACTAAAATGTTATATCCTAAAATTGCTGAAAAGTACAATACTACTCCTAGCAGAGTAGAAAGAGCTATAAGGCATGCAATAGAAGTTGCGTGGAGCAGGGGCAAAACAGAGGTTTTAAATGAACTTTTTGGATATACTATAAATGACGAAAAAGGTAAACCGACAAATTCTGAATTCATTGCGCTTATTGCTGATAAATTGAGGTTGGGGATGAAAGCAGGGTAAAAGGGGCAGATACCTGCTTTCTCTTTTTTAACCTCCCATTTAAAAATATGATAAACATAAAAGTAGAGCCCAAAATCCTTCTATTTGTTGAGGATTCAACAAGTGGAAGGATTTTTATGTAACTGAATAAAATGACTTTTTTATTTCATGTAAAAATTTTTTATGCTATAATAATAAGCGATGTTACTTTATGGAGGAAGCTTGTATGCAAATAACAGGGACAATTAAAATGGATAAAAGAACTAAAAATTTAGTAAAAAGACTAAATCCTGGAGAAATAGCTATAATTGATCATAGAGATATAGATGAAGTGGCTGCTGAATCCTTAGTTGAAAAAAAAGTTTTGGCAGTCATAAATGCTGATAAGTCTATAAGTGGCAGATATCCTAACATGGGACCTTCTATCTTGTGTGAGGCGGGAATTCCAATTATTGACGATGTAGGAAAAGACATTTTTGTTTTATTGAAAGAAAATGACAAAATAACTATAATAGATAATGAAATATATAAAGACGGTGTGTTTATAAAAAGCGGGAAACTTCTTACAAAAGACGTTATAAACTATAAATTGCAAGAAAGCCGCGAAAACATAGGTGTTGAATTAGATAAATTTATTGAAAATACATTGGAATATGCAAAAAAAGAAAAATATTTTATTCTAGGGGGAGTTGAATTACCCAATATTAAAACTCGTTTTAAAAATAGACATGCTCTTGTAGTCGTTAGAGGAAAGGATTACAAAGAAGATTTATTTACAATAAAACAGTATATCAACGATGTAAAACCGATTTTAATAGGAGTAGATGGAGGGGCAGATGCTCTTTTAGAGTTTGGTCTTATTCCTGACATAGTCATTGGAGATATGGACAGTGTAAGTGATGAGGCTTTAAAAAAGGCTCGGGAAATCGTAGTTCATGCCTATCCCGACGGAAGAGCACCTGGCTTGGAAAGAGTAACAGCATTAGGTCTTAAAGCAGAAATTTTTAAGGCCCCAGGTACAAGTGAAGATATAGCTATGCTTTTGGCTTTTGAAAAAGGTGCTGACTTAATTGTTGCTGTAGGGACCCATTCCAGCATGATTGATTTTCTGGAAAAAGGAAGAAAAGGAATGTCCAGCACTTTTTTAGTGCGATTAAAAGTAGGAGAAAAATTAATCGATGCTAAAGGAGTAAATAAACTGTACAGGGAAACTTTCAAAATTTCTTATATATTTAGCATTATACTAGCAGCATTGATTCCTCTTGGAGTAATAGCGTATTTTTCTCCACCTATGCAGCAGTTATTGAAGCTATTACAACTTAGAATTCGCCTTTTAATCGGATTTTGAGGAGGATTTTTATGAATATAAATATTAAATACTATGTTTTAACAATTGCTTCTATTTTTATTGCTTTAGGAATTGGCATTTTTATAGGTTTTATGTTAGATGGACAAAAAGTTTTTTCAGAGCAACAAACTTCAATTATAAACGAGTTAGAACAAAAGTTTAAGGATTTACAAACAGAAAATAATAATTTAAAAAACACTGTTCAAGAGTTAAATAAACAGATAGGGTATTACAATCAATATCATCAAATTATTTTTCCTGAGTTAGTAGCTGATAAGTTAAGTGGAGTTAAGGTAGCGATTATTGAAACTACAAATGAGTTTATATATTCTGGCATGAGAAATGCTCTTTTAAAGGCAGGAGCTACTATTGAGTCGATTACTGTTATAAAAGACAGTTTTGATACTGGCGATGAATTGGAAGTGCAAAATTTAATAGACTTCCTTTCTAATAAATATGGAGTTACAGTAGACGAAAAGCATTTGAATGAATTTGTAGCTTCAAAATTAGCTAATGCAATTGTAACAGGTCAGGATGTCGACCTTATTGATTATTTAAAGACGAATGGTTATATAGATTTTACAGGGATTCCAGGTAATACAGATTTTGTAATTATAGCTGGAGGAAGTAATAATAAAGATAATAATATAGCTTCTATAGATATTCCTATTATAAAACAAGTGAAACTACTTAATGTTCCTATTATAGGTGTTGAACAAAGTGATACTAAATATTCGTATATTGATGTGTATAAAAAACAACATATTTCCACAATAGATAATGTGGAGGATATAATAGGGCAGACGTCACTTATAATGGTAATGGAGGGTAAAGAAGGCAATTATGGAATTAAGCAAAGTGCAATGAGCTTAATGCCAGATTCTTTTATGAAGGCTGACAATTCTACTCATAATTCCGCTGCTAATTCTAAAAAGTGAGGGTAGATAGATGAAGAAAAAAGTTAGTGTGCTGATACCTGCTTACAATGAAGAAGAAAGAATAATTGATACCATAAAAGGATTAAAAGATGTTGAAGAAGTTGATGAAGTCATCGTAATAAATGATGGCTCAACTGACAATACTGCTGAAAAGGCAAGAAAAGCAGGGGCTAAAATAGTCAATATGAAGAGAAATGTTGGCAAAGGAACAGCTTTAAAAGAAGGTTTAAAATATGTAAAAAATGATGTTATAGTTTTTTTAGACGCAGATGTAGGCCTTTCGTCACGAGAAGTCAAAAAACTTATATTACCTGTTCTTGATGGAGAAGCAGATGTTACAATTGCTAAATTTCCAAAGACAAATGTAAAAGCTGGATTTGGCTTTGTTAAAACTTTAGCCAGAAAAGGAGTAAAATACTTTACAGGATATGAAATTGAATCTGTCTTATCAGGTCAAAGGGCTTTTAAAAAAGAAGTTTTAGAGAGTTTAAAAGCTTTTTATAAAGGTTTTGGAATAGAAGTTGGTATGACAATAGATATATTAAAAAAAGGGTATAAAATAAAAGAAGTAGAAGTAAATATGACTCACTCTGTTACAGGTAGGGACTTGAAAGGCTTCCTGCACAGAGGGAAGCAGTTTTGGGATATACTAAAAGTATTAGTGTATAAGTTATTTTCAAAGAATATTAAAGAATAGCAGGTGAGATAGTGTTTTGGGCTAAAATATTAATTCCTTTAATAATGACAGTTATAACAAAGAAGCTTTTTTATAGCATTATTAACAAGCCTTTGTGTTTGAAGGAAAACTATAAAAAAGTTATGATACCTGTTTGTGGTGGTATTGTATTTGTTCCTGCTTTATTTGTGTCAATTGTACTTCTCAATTTATTTGGAGTTAGAATAGAATATCAAGACATAATTTTATTGAGCTTATCACTGATTTCTTTTGTCGGTTTTATAGATGATGTATTAGGAGACAGAAGTGTAAGAGGGCTAAAAGGGCATATAACTATGCTTTTAAAAGGAAAGCCTACTACAGGCAGTTTAAAGGCTTTATCAGGAGTTTTAATTGCTTTTTTTATAAGTTTTAATGTTGGAAAAAATAATATAGAGGAATTGATAATAAATACCTTGTTAATCGCACTTTTTACGAATTTTTTAAACCTTGTAGACTTACGACCAGGAAGATGCGGAAAAACTTTTTTGGTTATTTCTTTAATTTTTCTAATAATCGGGAAAACTCATCCCCATTTCTTAGTCTTGCTGACTATGACTCTTTTAGTGTATTTGCCAGAGGATTTAAAAGCAAATGTGATGATGGGGGATACTGGATCAAATGTTTTAGGGATGTCTTTGGGAATAAGCAGTATTCTTATTTTTGATTTATATGGCAAGTTGATAATATTGGCATTGCTAATTTTATTACATATTTTTGCAGAAAAATATTCTTTAACTGCTTTAATCGAAAAAAATAAATTTTTAAATTACCTCGATATGTTAGGAAGAAAAGGAGAAAGATAGTGTGATTAGTGTTTATTTAGCTAAGGTAAGTAAAATTGTGTCACAAAGAGAAGGTATAACTGTTGTAGAGGTTGAGTCAGAGGGAGAAAAGGTATTAGCTTTAAATTATGACGATGTAACTGGGAAAATAGAAGTAGGAGATAAAGTTTATGTAAACCGAACTGCTCGCCTTTTAAATCTTGGGACAGGTGGCTATGACTTTATAATTGTAAATCTCAAATACTCTGAATACGATGCTGTGGGAAATGGGCATATTATGAAATTGAGATATACGCCTTTTCAGATAAATGTATTGACTATGGAGGAGCAAAACAGTCCTTATCATACTGCTTTTGAAGAGTTTAAAAGTTTAGAAGATTTACCTGTAATAGTTGGAGAACTTCACAGCATGGTAGCCCCTGTAGCCTTAGCGCTAAAAAGTACAAATCCTGACCTTAAAATTACATATGTGATGACAGATGGAGGGTGTCTGCCTATTAGTTTCAGCAATACAGTTTTTGAGCTTAAAAAGAGGGGAATAATAGATAAAACAGTTACAATTGGACATGCTTTTGGAGGAGATTATGAGTGTGTAAATATTTATACTGCTTTGATAGGTGCAAAGGAAGTGTTAAAAACAGATGTTGTTATAGTAGCGATGGGACCGGGAATAGTAGGCACAGGCACCAAATATGGGTTTTCAGGGGTAGAACAAGCCCATATAATAGATGCTACAAATAAATTAGGAGGTAAGCCTGTACTTATCCCAAGAATTGGGTTTAATGATAAAAGGCAGAGACATCAAGGGATTAGTCACCATACTATAACTGTTTTAGAGCTGTGTAACAGTTCCTGTGTTTTGACTTTTCCTACAATGGAAGAAGAAAAAGAAAAAATAATAAAGGAGCAGATAAATTCAAATCCTGTATTTTCGCGATATAAAATAGAATTTATTGAAGCTGAAATTATAAGAAAATACATAGAAGAAGCTGACTTTAACTTGTCAACAATGGGAAGAGGTTATGAAAAGGAGCCAGACTTTTTTAATGCTTGTGGAGCTGCAGCCCTTTATGTGTCTTTTAAATTATTGGAAAGCTGATTTAATTACTTCTCCTAAAGTTTTGTATTTTTTATTTAGTTCCTTTAATAAAAATAATAGAGTAGAAAATTTTCCAGCATAATAAAGAGTGTTTCCCACTATAATCATTTTTCTCACCTCATTTCTATAGTATATATTTATTGCTAAAATTATACATAGAAAGGAAGATGAATTTTGGAACAAAAAGAAGTTACAGTTAACACCAACAAGATTTTTGAAGGGAAAATAATAAATTTAAGAGTAGATGAGGTAAAACTGCCTAATGGAAAAGTTACTACGCGAGAAATAGTTGAGCATCCTGGCGGTGTATCCATAGTAGCAGTTAATGAAGAAGGAAAGATTTTATTAGTCAAACAGTATAGAAAACCTGCAGAGGAGTCTTTATTAGAAATACCTGCAGGAAAATTAGAAAAGGGTGAAGACCCTTTGATTTGTGCTAAAAGAGAGTTATTAGAAGAGACAGGTTATGAAGCAGGTTTTATAAAGCAGTTGATTACTTTTTATACTACTCCCGGTTTTTCTAATGAAAAAATGTATTTGTATTTTGCAAAAGATTTAAAAAAATACACTGCTCAACCTGATGAGGATGAATTTTTAGAAGTATATGAATATACTCCAGAGGAATTGTGGGAAATGATTTTACAAAATCAAATAAAAGATTCTAAAACGATAATTGGAATTTTATATTATTTAAAAATGAGGAATAGTTTATGAAATTTTACGGAGATTTGCATGTTCATGTTGCAAGGAGTATAAAAGGAGCTCCTGTAAAAATTGCGGCCTCAAAAAATTTAACTGTTTTAAATATATTAGAAAAAAGTATATTAAAGGGAATTGACATAGTTGGCATTGTAGATGGTGCTTCTCCGCTTATTTTGGAGGAGCTAAAAGAATATATACAAGAAGGAATATTATTCTCCCTTGAAGAAGGAGGATTTAGGTATAAAAATAAAGTTACTTTGATTTTAGGCAGTGAAATAGAAATTGGCAAAGAGGAAAAGGGTTCTCCTCATTTAACATGTTATTTTAGAGATATTGAGAGTATTTCTTTGTTTTCTCAAGAAATTTCTAAATACATTAAAAATATAAATCTAAGCTCTCAACGAGTAAATCTTACAAGTGTGCAAGTTGTTGAAATCGCAGAAAAATACAGCGGGGTTGTGATTCCCGCCCATGTTTTTACTCCCTTTAAAAGTTATTATGGCAGTTCTACTGATAGGCTTAAATATGTCTTTAAAGATTTTTATCAATATATTTATGGAGTAGAGTTAGGCCTTAGCGCGGACTCTGATATGGCTGATCAGATTGAGGAGTTACAAAATAAAACTTTTCTTTCCAATTCAGATGCCCATTCTTTAGAAAAAATAGGCAGAGAGTTTAATGTTTTTGATATAAAAGAGGCAAATTTTGAGGAGATTTTGTTGGCTATAAAAAGAGAAAAGGGAAGAGAAATTGTAAAAAATTATGGCTTAAATCCTAAATTAGGGAAATACCACAGAACTTTTTGCTTGGATTGTGGCTATATTGCAAAGGAAAAACCACCAGTTAAAAAATGCTTAAAATGTGGAAGCACAAATATAGTTTTAGGTGTAAAGGACAGAATAGAGGAAATTAAAGATTATGATACTACCCATCCTTCTTTTAGACCTTTATATATTTATCAAATCCCTTTAGAATTTATTCCTAATATTGGAAAAAAGTCTATCGAAAAATTAGTAAATTATTTTGGCAGTGAATTGTATGCTTTGCATGAAGCAGCTTATGAAGAATTGGAAAAAGTAGTGGGAACTTCTAATGCCCTAAATATTTTAAAGGCAAGAGAAGGAAAATTGGAGGTTTCAGCGGGAGGAGGGGGAATATACGGGAAAGTTACTATAACTTAAAGGAATATTGTCCCCTTTTGACTCATAAATTTAAATTAGCTTTATAAAAATAGGGGGCAATATTCTTGAAGTTTTTAAAAGGAAACCTTCATCTGCATATTAAAAATAATTTTTTGCTGTATGTGTTAGCTGTAATGTCATTAATGATAGGAGTAGCAGCGGGATCTTTTACTGTTAATAATCTAACTGATATACAGATGGAGCAAATAATAGGGTATATCTCAAAATTTTATCAAATTGCAAAATCTGTAAACTTGAATTCTACCCAAATTTTTAAACAATCTCTTTTAAATAATTTTGTCACTGTGTTTGTTTTATGGATTTTAGGGGCTACAATTATAGGAATTCCTTTTATATTTTTGCTTGTGGGGATAAGAGGCTTTATTTTAGGATTTTCTATTGGAGTTTTAATAAAAGAATTTGAGACAAAAGGGATACTACTTGTATTTATGGGAATTTTACCTCAAAATGTTTTTATCTTGTTGGGAATTTTGTTTATATCTATAACGGCTATTAATTTTTCTTTATATCTTTTAAAAAATCGTAAATTTTATTTTGAAGAGTTAGTATCACAATTTGTTTCTTATACTTTTATGGTATATGCAGGGTTTTTAGTTATATTAATAGGTTGCTTAATAGAATCTTATCTTTCACCCTATGTATTGCTTTTACCGATTTTTTCACCATAAAAGAAGGAAAATGACGATTTATGTTGAATATTTATAATTAAATGCTTTATTATAAAAATTCATGAATTGTAGGGGTAAAGAATATGTTAAATAATGTGGTTGGGGAGTTTCTGGATTTTCTAAAAAAGAACAAAAAACTGTCCAAAAACACTCTAGAATCTTATAACAGAGACATAAAACAATTTTTAAATTATCTTGAAGAAATCGAATTTGAATATTATAATGTCAAAAAATCGACAATATTAAATTATCTTTATTACTTGAAGAAAAAAGGAAAATCACAAGCAACTGTTTCGCGAAATCTTTCTTCTCTTAAAGCCTTTTATCATTATCTATTTATGAAAAAGAAAATAGAAGAAGACCCAACATACATGATTAATACCCCGAAAGTAGAAAAAAAGCCGCCTGCTACTTTAACAGTTGAACAGGTAGATATGTTACTTTCAATAGACTTTGGGAATGATGAAAAAGGACTTAGAGATAAGGCTCTTATTGAATTACTTTATGCTACAGGACTTAAAGTCTCTGAAGTTATTTCTTTAAAATTAGAAGATGTGAATCTCTCTTATGGTTATGTAGTTATTCGTTCTAATAAAGAAAGAGTTATTCCTATAGGCTCTCATGCAATTGAAGCTTTAAAAAATTATATTGAAAAAGGAAGAAAAGCAAAAAATGGAGAAAATACTCTTTTTTTAAATTTGCGTGGAGAAAAACTTACAAGACAGGGATGTTGGAAAATAATAAGAGAATACACTGATAAAATTAATCCTGGATTTCCTGTTACTCCAAATACATTAAGACAATCTTTTGCGCAACATATGCTTCAAAATGGTGCGGATATTAGAGCTGTCCAAGAAATGTTAGGGTATCAAACAGATCTAAATACAAATTTACTTTCTTTAATTTCAAAATCGAAAATAAAAGAAGTATATAATAAATTTCACCCTCGTGCTTAAAAATATAAAAAGTATAATATTCACCCTCCAGCGCAAAATAAATAGTGATGAGGAGGGTGATTTTATGTTTAAAAGGCTTTTAACATTATTAGTGAGTGTGATACTAGCTATTTCTTTTGTCTTAAATGGCACAGTATATGCTGATACTTTAAATTTAAAGTCAAAATCTGCTATTTTGATAGAGACTAATACTGGACAAATTCTTTATGAAAAAGATAGCCATAAGCCCTTGCCGCCTGCCAGTGTTACCAAAGTAATGACTCTTTTACTGGCGATTGAAGCAATAGATTCTGGTAAAATTAAAATAACAGATAAAGTTGTCACAAGTAAACATGCCTTTGATATGGGAGGTACACAAATATATTTAGAAGTAGGAGAGGAAATGACAGTAGATGATTTAATGAAGGCTATAGCGATGAATTCGGCAAATGATGCTTCTGTTGCTTTAGCTGAGTATATTGCGGGTACAGAGGAAAATTTTGTTGAAATGATGAATAAAAGGGCTAAGGAATTGGGAGCAAAAAATACTACTTTTAAAAATGCAACTGGACTACCTGAGGAAGGGCACTTGACAAGCGTATATGATATTGCAATGATTTCAAGGGAATTAGTAAAGCACGAGAGCATATTTAAATATCTAACCAATAAATTAGATTCTTTAAGAAATGGGAAATTTAGTCTCATAAATACTAATAAATTACTATGGCGCTATAAAGGAGTAGATGGAATTAAAACAGGATCTACTTCGGAAGCACTTTATTGTATGGCAGCAACAGCTAAAAGGGGAGATACAAGGCTAATAGCGGTGGTGTTCGGAGCACCTGATTCTGAGACGAGGTTTAGTGAAGCGGCTAAGTTATTAGATTATGGATTTGCTAATTATGAAAGCGTAAAAGTAGCTTCAAAAGGGCAAAGTTTTGGCAATGTTAAAGTTTTAAAAGGGAAAAGAGAGGCTGTTAGTGTTGTGTGCCGCGATGATGAGTATATACTGATTAAAAAAGGAGAAGGTAAAAATATAAAAACAGAGGTGGAGCTAAAGAATGCTGTATTAGCTCCTCTAGCCAAAGAGGTCCCAATAGGCACTGTAAAAATAACACAGGATGGCAAGGTTATAAAGAAATTTAACATATATCCTCAGGAAGTAGTAGAAAAAGCGAACTTTTTTGAAAATCTCAATAAAGTTTTTATTGGTTGGCTAAAATATCAGTAATTTACTTTAAGCACTAAACAGTCGTTTAGTGCTTTTTTATATTTTTTAGAAAAATATCACAAAAAAGGAGGAATTTTAAAATTTATATCGAATATAATAGGGGGGAGGTTGATAAAATGGGAGTAAAATTTGCAAAAAAAAGGGATACCTTGATAGCCAAAATTGAAGGTGAGTTAGATCATCATGTGGCGGAGAGCATAAAAAATGTTATTGATGAAGAGTATGAAAAAAAGTCGTGTAAAAATTTAATTTTTGATTTTAAAAATGTAAATTTTATGGATAGTTCAGGAATTGGCGTTATAATAGGAAGATATAAAAAAGTCAAAGAGAATAATGGCAAGGTAGCTATAGTAAATTCCAATAAGCAATTACATAAAATTATTGAAGTTTCTGGGTTGTTGCGTATAATTAAATGTTATAATGACATTGAAGAAGCCTTAAAGGAAATATAGAAGGGGGATTATCATGGAATACACAAACATGATGGAGTTAAATTTTTTAAGTAAGTCGCAAAATGAGTCTTTTGCAAGGACTGTTGTTGCAGCTTTTGCTGCTCAACTAGATCCGACAATTGAGGAAATTGCAGATATAAAAACTGCTGTTTCAGAAGCAGTTACTAACTGCATAATTCACGGATATGAGAATAAAATCGGCATCATTACTATTAAAGCTTTTATTTCAGGTAACAAAATAACAATTGAAGTCATAGATGAGGGAAAAGGGATTGAAGATATTGAGAAAGCTATGCAACCTCTTTTTACTACTCGCTTAGAAGAAGAGCGAGCAGGAATGGGTTTTACTGTCATGCAGACCTTTATGGATGAATTAGAAGTTGAATCAACTCCAGGAAAGGGAACTCTTGTCCGAATGACAAAATATATAGGGTCTGATAAATGAGGTGACTTTATGAAAGAAGGGAATTTTGAAAAAAGTGATGAGAATTTGGAATTGATAAGAGCAGCACAAAAGAATGATAAAGAAAGCTTGGAAAAATTAATTTTAGAAAATAGTGGCCTTATTTGGAGTATTGTTAAAAAATTTTCTAATAGAGGGTATGAATTGGAGGATTTATATCAAATAGGTTGTATAGGTTTTGTAAAGGCAATTCAAAAATTTGATGAATCTTACAATGTAAAATTGTCTACCTATGCAGTACCTATAATAATGGGAGAAATTAAGAGATTTCTAAGAGATGATGGATTAATAAAAGTGAGTCGTTCTTTAAAGGAGCTTTCTACAAAAGCTTTTTATGTTAAAGAGATTTTAAGCAATGAATTAAATAGAGAGCCAACTATTAATGAAATTGCTGAAAGATTAAATGTAAGTCCTGAAGAAATTGCTATGGCTTTTGAATCGGCTGCTACTGCTGAGTCATTATATGACAACGCAACTCATGACGAAGATGACAGGCTTTTAATTGAAATGGTGAGTGAAGAGGAAAAAGAAGTTGATATAGACGATAAATTAGCTTTACAGATGGTTATAAATAAACTTAAACCACGAGAAAAACAAATAATATTTTTGAGATATTTCAAGGATATGACGCAGATGGAGGTGGCAAGTGTTTTAGGAATTTCCCAAGTGCAAGTATCTAGAATTGAGAAAAAAGTTTTACAAAAACTAAGAAAAGAATTGGAAGAAGTGTAGTATTTTAACACAAATACTACACTTTTTTTGAATTAATTTTGCTTATCTTCACATACTAATAATGGCTGGTGAAATGAAAATGAAAAAGATGTTAATTATAATCGTGGCAATATTGCTAATTTTTGCTGTTAGCTATTTTTATATGCATAAAACCAATAAAAAAATACCTGACAGTGCTGATTTGGTATATAAGGGAGGAGGAAAAAGTATGGCAGTTGTTAAAGTTTTAAATGTAGTAGGAGATTCAACAGTGAGCTGGGAAGATGCAATACACAAAGCTGTAGAAGAAGCAGCTAAGTCTATTGACAATATATCAGGAATTGAAGTTGTCAACCAAACAGCTAATGTAAAAAATGGCAAAATAGTAGAATATAAAGCTAATATACAAATAGCTTATAGAGCAGATAAAGAATTAGATTGAAAATAAAGGAGCACCGTCTATGGTGCTCTTGTCATAAGAAAGGGTGAAATTAATGGAAAGAGATGTAAAAAAAGAGCAAGAATATAAAAACATAGCACAGAAATATGAGCCTAAACCTGCTTTGCTTAAAAACGTAGTAATGGCTTTTGTAGTAGGAGGATTGATAAGCGACATAGGGCAGTTCTTTTTAAATTTTTACCTATCAAGAGGTTATTCTATGCAAGATGCCAATACTCTTGTATCAATTACTATGGTATTTCTTGGAGCTTTTTTAACTGGAATTGGGGTCTATGACGATATAGGGAAGTTTGCAGGGGCAGGTTCTATAGTGCCAATAACAGGTTTTGCAAATTCTATTGTGTCACCGGCAATGGAGTTTAAAAGGGAAGGTTTTGTTTTTGGGGCGGCAGCTAAGATGTTTACAATTGCAGGACCTGTTATTGTATATGGTGTAAGTACTTCAATTATTATAGGTTTGATATATTATTTTTTGAAGTAAAAGGGGAAGTTAGATATGGCGGAGAAAAAATTAGGTACACAAACTGTTAAGTTTAAAAATCCTCCTTCTATAATAGCTGGAGGCACTATTGTAGGACCTAAAGAAGGAGAAGGACCTTTAAGAGATTATTTTGATATGATTTTAGTAGACGATACATATGGAGAAAAAAGTTGGGAAAAAGCAGAGTCAAAAATGTTTCAAGATGCTGTAAATTTAGTATTAAAAAAGGCAAACCTTAAAATTTCAGACATTGATTACCTGCTAGGTGGTGATTTGTTAAATCAAATTATAAGTGCAAATTTTGCTGCGCGACAATTGAATGTGCCACATTTCGGATTGTATGGTGCTTGTTCTACTATGACAGAGGGATTGACTTTAGGGGCTATGCTTATTGATGGAGGCTATGCTGACTATATAATAGCGGCAACTTCCAGCCATTTTTCTACTGCAGAAAGACAGTTTAGATATCCTTTAGAACAAGGCATTCAAAGGCCTTTTACTTCACAGTGGACGGTGACAGGTGCAGGAGCTACAATTTTAGCCTCCACAGGAAAAGGCCCTTATATTACCCATGCTACTACTGGCAAAGTTGTAGATTTGGGGATGAAGGATGCCAATAACATGGGAGCAGCAATGGCACCTGCTGCAGCAGATACAATTATCACTCATTTTAAAGATACAGGTTTTACAATAGAAGACTATGACCTTATTATGACGGGAGACATGGGGAGAGTAGGGAGAGATATACTTTTAGAGTTGTTGTATAAAGAGGGGTATGACATAGAGAGCAAGTATAAAGATTGTGGAATAGAAATTTTTGATGAATCACAAGACGTCCATTCTGGTGGCAGCGGTGCGGCTTGTTCTGCAGTGGTTTTGAATGGATGGCTGTTATCTCAAATACAAAATGGAGTCTATAAAAAAGTTTTATTTATGGCGACGGGAGCTCTTTTATCTCCTACCAGTAGCCAGCAAGGGGAATCTATTCCTGGGATTGCCCATGCTATTACAATATCGACAACATTATAAGGAGGTCAATATGGATTATATAAAAGCGTTTTTAATGGGAGGTTTGATTTGTGCTATTGCACAAATTTTGATTGATAAGACTAAATTAACTCCTGCAAGAATATTAGTAACATATGTAACATTAGGAGCAATACTTGGAGGTCTTGGAGTTTATAAAAAATTGATAGATATAGGTGGTGCAGGAGCTACAATACCCCTTTTGGGCTTTGGAAATTCTCTTGCCCAAGGTGTAATAAAAGCTGTTGAGAAAGATGGATTGATTGGAGTTTTTACAGGAGGATTGACAGCCACTGCCGGAGGAATTTCTGCTGCAGTATTTTTTGGGTACATTTTTTCTTTAATTTTTAATTCAAAGACTAAGAAATAAGTATAGGTTAATGAATTTTAACTTATACTTATTTTTTTATCTTTTCCTATGGTATAATATAAAAAGCAAGGAATTATTTTGTTGGTAAAAGGGTGATTTTTTGCGTATAGAGGTTAACGGAATAGATTTAATTAAACTGCTGAAGGAAATTTCTTCAAAAACAAAAATTAAATCTTATATTGTAGGTGGAGTGGTAAGAGACTTTTTATTAGGGGTTAAAAACCTTGATATTGATGTAGTAGTGGAAGGAGACGGTATTAAGTTTGCCTATACATTGCTTTCTTATTTAAAAGGTGATATTGTAGTGTATGAAGCTTTTAGGACTGCTACCTTAAGTTATGACAGTATTTCTATTGATGTTATATCTGCTCGTAAAGAATATTATGAACGTCCTGCTGCACTGCCAACAATCGAATTTTCAAATATATACGATGACATGGCAAGAAGAGATTTTACTATAAACACTTTGGCTTATGATGTAATAGAAGAGAAGATTTTGGATTATTTTAATGGATTAGAGGACTTAAAAAAGGGTTTCATTAGAGTCCTTCATCCTAAAAGTTTTATTGATGACCCCACCAGAATATTTAGAGCTATAAGATATGCTACTAGATATTCTTTTGAGATTGAAGAAAAGACACACAATTTGATGAAGGAATCAATAGAAAATATTAGACTTTTGTCTGCTGATAGAATAAGGAATGAGATCTTTTTAATTTTGAAAGAAAGTAAAGTCAAAGAAATGATTGAAAAACTTATTTCTTACGGTATTGATAAAGTTATTTTTGATGGAATTACACTTAATACTCAAAATCTCGATACAGTAGATGTAAATTTAGAAGTTGAATTATACAGATTTTTAGTGCTTTTTTACTACCTAAAAGAGAGTGATATTAATAAAATTGAAAAGAGGTTGCGAGTAAATAAAATTTATCTCAAAGCTTTAAAAGACTTGGTTTTTTTAAGAGAGCAACTCAATTGCCAAAATAAAAATATCAGAAAAATAAGAGAAACTATAGAAGAAACAAAAGAGGAAGTTTTAAGAGCTATTGAAGTAATGGAAGGAGAAAAAGCCGAAAAAATTATAAAAGGTAAATTGACTGTAAAGGGAAAAGACATAAAAAATTTAGGACTTCCTCCCAGTCCTTTATATGGGGAATTAATGGATAATGTGTTTGAGGCGAAAATTAATGGAATTATTGCTACAAGAGATGAAGAAATTGCATTTTTGAAAAAACTGATAGAAAAATTAAAGAAAGGAGAATAAATTTGATAGATTTTATAGATTTTTTATATAGAATACCTGCACTTCTTATTGCGATGAGTTTCCACGAATTTAGTCATGGTTATGTGGCAGATAAATTGGGGGACCCTACTCCAAGGCAAAGTGGTAGGCTTACATTAAATCCGTT
This sequence comes from Thermoanaerobacter sp. X514, assembly GCF_000019065.1. Taxonomy (NCBI): domain Bacteria; kingdom Bacillati; phylum Bacillota; class Clostridia; order Thermoanaerobacterales; family Thermoanaerobacteraceae; genus Thermoanaerobacter; species Thermoanaerobacter sp. X514. The sequence continues at coordinate 1,585,506 of NC_010320.1, forward strand.
GGCTCATATTGACCCCATTGGTCTTTTAATGCTTTGGCTTTTAAGGTTTGGGTGGGCGAAACCTGTTCCTATTAATCCTTTATATTTTAGAGATAGAAAAAAAGGTGTATTGCTTGTATCTTTAGCAGGCCCTCTTTCCAACGTCTTGTTGGCTATCGTTTCTCGAATATTGATGATAGCATTTAAAGATGTCCCAATATTGTATCCACTTTTATATCTATTGTACATTTACAATTTAGTTTTTGCTGTTTTCAATATAATACCTGTGCCGCCTTTGGATGGTTCAAAAGTATTGTGGAGTTTATTACCCCCAAGAGAAGCTTATATGATTTCTCAATATGAAATGTATGGGCAGGTTATTTTGCTCCTTCTTGTTTTCACTGGGGTTATAGGACAAATTATGGGGCCTCTTATGAATGCTTTGGACTCTTTTATAACTCTTATTTTAAAGCCTTTTGGGGTGTGAAGATGTACAACGTAAAATTAGAAGTGTTTGAAGGACCTTTTGATTTACTTTTTCACCTTATAGAAAAAAATGAAATTGATTTGATGGATATCCCGATTTCAGTTATTTTAGATCAATATATGGAATATATTAAAACTTTGCAGGAAATGGATTTAAATGTGGCATCAGAATTTATTGTAATGGCAGCTACTTTATTAGAAATTAAATCTAAAATGTTACTTCCCAAACAGAAGTTTGAGGGACAACAATTGGAAATGGAAGAAGTAGACCCAAGAGAAGAATTGGTAACTAAATTGATTGAGTACAAGAAATATAAAATTATTGCCCAGACTTTTAAAGAAATGTGCAAAATTGGTTCTCGTTTTTTTAGAGAAGAGCCTGAAGTAAAATACATAGATAAAAAAATTGCTTTTAACTACTCTAGTGAAGATATATATAAGGCGTATCTTAAAGTTATTTCAAAAAATAATGCCAAAGAAGATGAAATAGAAATAAAAAAAGATGAATATACTGTAGAGAGTAAGATTAAAGAGTTATTAGTGAAATTGGTAAAAAAAACTGTCCTTTGGTTTAGTGAATTTATTAAGAAAAGTCGGGCAAAAGGAGAAATTATTGTATCTTTTATTGCTGTTTTAGAGTTAGTGAGATTAAATAAAATTATAGCAGAACAAAAGACTACTTATGGGGATATACTTATTAAATCCTTTGGGAGAGGAGAAAAAAATGAGCAATGAAGGAAAAATAGAAGCTATATTGTTCGCAGCAGGGGGACCAGTAAAATTAAGAACCCTATGCGAAGTGGTAGGACTTTCTCAAGAGGAAATAGTAGATGTTGTAAATAAATTAAAAGAATATTACGACCGAGAAAATCGCGGTTTAGATATTATATTTTTTGAAGATAAAGTTCAAATGTGTACAAATGATAATTATGGAGAAATAGTTAGACAAGCTTTGGGATTAGAAATAAAACAAGGACTTTCTCAAGCAGCATTAGAGGTTTTGGCTATAATAGCTTATAATCAACCTATTACGAGGGCAGAAATTGAAAGAATAAGGGGGGTAAAAAGCGATAAAGCTATAAATACTTTGCTGGAGTATAATTTGATCAAGGAAAGTGGAAGGGCTTTATCTGCTGGTAGGCCAATACTGTACACTACTACAGAAGACTTTTTAAAGTATTTTGGAATTAAATCTTTAAAAGAATTGCCGCAAATCGAAATCACACCTTAAAAAAGGAGGAGGTTTTAATGTATGAAAAGAAGCATAGTGTCTTTACTTTTAATTTTAATAGGGCTTACTTTTACATTTCTTTCAACCACTTTTGCCTTTGCAAATGAAAAAGAGATAGTAAGTTTAGGTGCAGACCTTACTCCTAAACAACAGGAAGAAATGATGGAATATTTTGGGGTCAATCCAAACACGACTAAAGTTATCAAGGTTACAAATGAGGAAGAAAGAAAATATTTAAAGGGATTGGTACCTGATAAACAGATAGGTAGCAGAGCCATTTCTTCAGTGTATGTGAAACTTCTCCCACAGGGAGAAGGAATTATGGTTGATACTCACAACATAAGCTGGGTCTCTAAAGAGATGTATGCCAATGCAATGGTGACAGCAGGCATTAAAGATGCAAAGGTGGTAGTAGCTGCTCCCTTTGATGTATCAGGCACGGCAGCTCTTACAGGGATAATGAAGGCATTTGAAGAAGCAACAGGGGAAAAATTAAGTGACGAGGCAAAAAAGACAGCTAATGAAGAATTGGTTATAACAGGTACTTTAGGGGAAAAGATAGGAAAAGATAAAGCAGCTGAACTTATTCAAAAGGTTAAAGAAGAAGTAATTGCAAAAAAACTTGCAGATGAAAATGAGATTGCAAATGTTATAAGGGATATTGCTAAACAGCTTAACATTAAACTAACTGATGAGCAGATATCTCAGATTGTACAACTTATGAAAAAGATAAATCAACTCAATCTAAATGTTGAAATGATAAAAAAGCAATTAGAGAAAATAGGGGTAGATGTTGATAAAATAAAGAAGACAGTAGAAGAGAACAAAGGTATATTAAAAGCAATTTTAGACGCTATAAAAAGCTTTTTCGATTGGTTGGCATCCCTTTTTAAATAAAATGAAATGTTAAAAAAAGCAGGTGCTCTTTTATAAAGAGTTACCTGCTATATTTATATTATTATAAGTACAATTTTACATAGAAGTTTTTTACAATTGTACTTGCTATTTTTTTAAAAAGAGGTTATCATATATCAAGATACTATATTTTCTTTATATGGATAAAAATACAATATAGGCAGTTTTTAATAACTATCAATTTTTTTACCAAAACTATAATAAAGACCCAAATCTTGCTTAGAAAAGGCTTATAAACAGCGTGATATGAGGTGAAATGATGAAATATTTGTCTGTTGTTTTTATAATCCTTATTTTTTTGATTTTACTGTATTTTTTACCTCTTAAAATTAAAATAAAAGCGAATAAAGAGGAGAAAAATATTTCCCTGGAAATAGTAACTAATATATTTTTTGTAAATTTTTTGACCTTTAAATTACAGAAAGAGCCCGAAAAAGAGGAATTGTATTTTAAAGTTTTAGGTGTCAAGATACTTAAAAGTACAGGAGCAAAAAAATTAGAGAGAACTAAAAAAGAGGGAAAATTTTCAGCTTTAGATATAGAGTATAAAGATTTTTTTAAGATTATAGAACTTTTAAGAGATGTGTTAAAAGATACTGTTGTTTATAAATTTTATTTAAATGTAAAAATTGGCTTAGAAGATGCAGCTTGGACTGCTATATTGAGCGGTTCTTTATGGGGCGTAATATATACAGCTCTTATGCCGATATATAATAACGCTACCTTTACTACTGCACCAGAGCTTTATATCACGCCTTGCTATGGTCAAAATAAGTTAGAGGGAAATTTAATTTGCATATTTAAAATAACCTGTGGTAATATTATTATTAATGGAATAAAGTTTTTGGAGTTTTTGGGTAGTTTAAAGGGGAGGTGAAAATAAATGAGTGACCACCCAATCGATGCATTGATGAAAACGACTATGGAAAGCTTAAAAGACATGATAGATGTCAATACAATAGTAGGAGATGCTGTAGAAACTCCTGATGGAACGATAATAATCCCTATTTCCCGTGTGACCTTTGGCTTTGTCGCTGGAGGCGGTGAAATTAACTTGCCAAAGAATGATAAAAAAGGTACAGAACAAGATTCATCTCAAAGCATGCCATTTGCAGGTGGCAGTGGTGCAGGGGTTTCTGTACAACCTGTTGCCTTTATGGTGGTTGGACAAGGGCAAATCAGACTCTTGCCAGTTACTCAAAGTGCTATGTTAGAGAGAATAATAGACTTGACGCCTAAATTGATAGAAGAAATACAAAACTTGTTCAATAAAAGTAAGTCGACAAAAAAGACACAAAATCCAATAATAAATAACAATGTTGATATTTAAAAAGTGGGAAACCCCACTTTTTTGTGTATAAAGCATTCCTTTTGTATTTTTAAAAAACATGCCTTGCTTTGAGTTATCATTAAATTCCACATAGATAAGATAAAATCTGAGGTAATCAATAAGTTCAAAAGGATTTCTTGTGTTATATTTCTGTACGAGAAATTTAACCGTCTCACGTATTTTTTGTTGTGTACAGCATATTTTTAAACAAAATCTTCTGCAAGACAAATAAAAACATGGAAGAGATACCATAAGAGCCTTCCCACTCAGTAAAGGTTCATGCCCTAATAAGAAAAACAAGCATAACAGGAAAGCGTTGATTTAAGATATTTCAGGGGTTGTCGTTAAAAATTATCCTACGTATCTTGACACCATCGTTTAATAATTTATCATTGACAATGTATAGTAGTGCCTGGTATAATGTGTAAAAAGGGTTTGGGAGGAGGTAGAATTTTAACTAACTTTATTGTGACGATACAAAAATGAAATGGGGGTTAACTGGTGAAAGTGAAGTTTGGCATCGCAACCAAAATCTTTATCGCTCTAATTGTCGGTGTCTTTGTCGGCCTTTTACTTACACCGGCTCCCGATGTGGCCAGTACTTACATTAAACCCTTTGGAGAGCTGTTCCTCAACCTCATCAGAATGATGGTAGTGCCGCTGGTCCTTTCCTCGCTGATAGTGGGAACGGCCAGCCTCGGCGATGTTAAGAAATTGGGTAGAATAGGAGCCAAGACTATTGCATATTACCTCCTCACCACCGCCCTTGCCATAACCATTGGCATCATTCTGGCCAATATCATTAAGCCCGGCACGGGTATAACGCTGCCTGTGGAGGAAGTGGAGATCAAAGGAGAGCCTCCTTTGATAACTCCTGCGGATCTCGTCCCGTCAAACCCGGTAAAGGCAATGGCCGAAGGCAATATGCTCCAGATCATAGTGTTTGCCATCTTCTTGGGAATAGCCATTACCTTAGTCGGTGAAAAGGGCAAACCGGTCCTAGACTTCTTCAACAGCCTAGCTGAGATCAGTTATAAAATAGTCTGGATAATCATGGAGTACTACGCACCCATAGGCGTTTTTGCACTTATTGTACCCGTAGTTGCCGATCACGGTCCATCGCTACTCCTTCCTCTGGGGAAGCTAATAATAACGGGCTACCTGGGTTTTGCCATCCAACTCTTTATGGTATACTCCGCTCTGGTCTGGATATTTACCAGGATGAACCCTGTCAAATTCTTTAAAAGCGCCGCACCGGCGATGCTGACGGCCTACACCACCAGCAGCAGTTCGGGGACCCTGCCGGTCACCATGGAGGTGACGGAAAAGAAGCTGGGCGTTTCAAAGTCCATCTGCAGTTTTGTGTTGCCGCTGGGTGCCACTATTAACATGGACGGTACCGCCCTTCACCTGGGGATCTCCGTTCTGTTCACCGCCCAGCTTTACGGCGTCGAGCTCTCGCTTTCGCAACAGTTGGCAGTACTACTGACCGCCACTATGTTTTCCATAGGGACTGCCGGAGTCCCCGGCGTGAGCATCTTTTTCCTCCCAGCGATACTGCAGACGGTGGGTCTGCCTCTGGGGAGCATAGCACTCATAGCGGGAATAGACCGCATCCTGGACATGGGCGGGACCTTGGTCAACGTGACGGGTGATATGGCCGGTTCGGTGGTGATAGCCGCTACCGAAAAGGAACTTAACCGAACTTAACCGGTTCTGTACGGGCAGGTAGATATGCAGTAAATAATGGTAACAGGGAAATTGAAGAAGCTGAAGATGAAGCAGTAATCAGGAACGTAGATGAATATCCCGAAGCTGAAGATAAAAATGAAGTAGCTGAAAACGGAGAACGAGATGTTTTTTATATCCTTATTGCGGCGGAGATCGAGAGTACGGTCCTACTGTAGAAACTATATCCGAAACCAGGGGGTAAAAACGCTAGATATTATAATAGGCACTCACTCATAGATATATTTAACCGCTCTAAATTGTGATATAATTAAAACAATAAAGGGCTTGAAGAAACGTCAGTTGTTAACCAAAAATTAAGCAATAGAGGGTGGTCCGGTGAGATCCAGGGTAGGAACTTTTGTTATTTTTCTAATTACGGCTTTATTGTTTTTTTCGCTTTTTACAAACGTTTCAGGTTTGCCGAAGGAAAAGGGAGAAGTCCTTTTCGTACCAATAAGGGGCACGGTGGACCCTGGCATGGCCAAATTTGTAAAGAGGGCCGTTGAAGAAGCAAAGGAAACAGAAGCAGCCCTTTTGGTTTTCGAAATAAATACGCCCGGGGGGCTGGTGGATGCCGCCGTTGAGATAAGTCAGACCATTCTGAACTCCCCCGTGCCGACGGCGGCCTATGTCAACAGCCAGGCCACGTCGGCGGGAGTGCTGATTGCCATTTCCTGCGAAAACCTATACATGGCTCCCGGCTCCACAATAGGCGCGGCGGAGACGGTACCCAAAGAAGAGAAAACCATATCCTACTGGAGGTCGAAGCTGGAAGGTGCTGCGGAGAGAAGAGGAAGGGACCCAAGGATTGTTGCGGCTATGGCCGATGCCGATGTGGAAATAGAGGGTTTAAAGGAAAGGGGAAAAATTCTTTCCCTTACCGATAAAAAAGCTCTGGAACTGAAACTGGCCGACGGTATCGCCGCCGACAGGAAGGAACTCCTGACCGTCCTTGGAGTCGGTGACAGGGACGTAAAAGAGGTAAAGCCATTTTTTTCAGAGAGGATTGCCAGCTTCGTGACCAGCCCCTTTGTGGCTCCGATGTTCCTCACTATTGGGTTCATAGGGATTATCACCGAAGTCCTGACCCCGGGTTTCGGGGCACCCGGTCTTATCGGTATAATCTCCCTGGTGCTGTTTTTCGCTGGTCACATGATAGCAGAACTTGCCGGCTGGGAATCGGTCATATTCTTTCTGGCCGGCCTGATCCTGCTCACCGTCGAAGCCCTGATGCCGGGGTTTGGCGTTTTCGGGTTGCTGGGCATAACAGGTATAATCACTGGTATAGTAACGGCTTCGGCCACCGTGAAGCAGGGTCTTATAACAGTCACCATATCCATGGTGGTAAGCATGGTCATCCTCGCCTTCCTCATCAGGAGGCTGGCCCGGTCGCCGCTTTTCGACCGGCTGGTGCTCTTTTCGCGGCTGGATAAATCTTCGGGATACTCCGCCACTGAGGAAAGACATGAATTGATAGGGCGTACGGGAGTGACGATTACCCCGCTCAGACCCGCCGGCATAGCTGATTTCGACGGCATTAAACTGGACGTGGTGTCCGACGGAAAATTTATAGAAGCCGGCGAGAGGGTAAGGGTGGTAAGGGTCGAAGGCATCAGGATCGTGGTCGATCAGGATTCATTAAAATAAAAGGAGGGGTTTATTTTGACAGAATTCATATTTTTGCTGGTAGTAATCGGTTTAATTTTCGTTTTCTTATCGGTTATTTTAAGTTTCATACCTCTGGGTCTTTGGATCTCGGCCTTGGCGGCGGGAGTTAAAATCGGTATTTTTACCCTCGTAGGCATGAGATTAAGGCGCGTTCCGCCGGATAAGATAGTGAAACCGCTGATCAAAGCCATCAAAGCAGGGCAGGATGTGGAAATAAACAAGCTTGAGGCCCATTACCTGGCCGGGGGTAATGTGGACAAGGTCATAGATGCCTTGATAGCGGCCCAGAGGGCGAACATCTCCTTGGAGTTCGAGAGGGCGGCGGCCATAGACCTGGCGGGGCGGGATGTGCTGCACGCCGTTCAGATGAGTGTAAACCCTAAGGTCATCGAGACTCCGGTAGTAGCTGCTGTAGCCAAGGATGGCATCGAGGTGAAGGTAAAAGCACGGGTTACCGTGAGGGCTAATATCGACCGGTTGGTGGGCGGTGCCGGTGAGGAGACCATAATAGCCCGTGTGGGCGAGGGTATTGTTACTACCGTGGGCTCATCCAATAGCCATAAAGAAGTGCTGGAAAACCCGGACTCTATTTCAAGGACTGTGCTGAATAAGGGTCTTGATGCCGGAACCGCCTTTGAGATTTTATCAATAGACATTGCTGACGTGGATGTGGGAAGGAATATCGGTGCGCGGCTTCAGATCGATCAGGCCGAAGCCGATAAGCGGATTGCCCAGGCCAAAGCCGAGGAGCGAAGGGCTATGGCCGTGGCGAGAGAACAGGAAATGAAAGCTATGGTTCAGGAAATGAGGGCGAAGGTGGTCGAGGCGGAGGCCGAAGTTCCCAAGGCTATGGCCGAAGCTCTGCGCACCGGAAAGATCGGAGTTATGGACTATTACAACATGAGAAACGTTATAGCCGATACCATGATGAGGGAATCCTTCTCAAAACTGGGGCAGGAGAGGCAGCAGGAGGAAAAAGAATAAAGGCGGTGAGTCTTCGTGGATTTTGATAACCTTTTATCCTTGATCGTTTTTGTATTTTTAGTAGCCAATTGGGTGCGCAAGCTGCTGGGCAGGAAGCAAAAGCCCGGCAGACCCCGGAAGATTCCAGTAGGAACACCTCAATTGGGGGAAGAAATTAAATCCTTTAATGATGCCTTTCCGAAAAAGCCAGAATATGCTTCTGAACCCATTGCAGGAGTAAGTGCAGCGGACGAACCCTATAACGGCCTTGAATCGAATATTAAAACAGAGTCTGGATCTAGTTTTGAAGATTACGAATTCGAATCCGAACTAATTGGTGAGGGCGAAATGGAAAACTATATGCCCCATAGACAGGCGGAAGTAGGGCAGGAACCGATAGTGCTTACCAAAAAAGAAAAGCAGCTCTTCGCCCGTGAAGAGGAAATTATAAAGGGTTTCTTATTCCATGAGCTATTCGGCAGCCCCCTTTCCAAAAGGGTTCATTCCGGCCGTTGAAGGAGACAAGGAAAGCCTCCATACTTTACAGAGGCTGGACGTGTTCAGAAAGGTAAGGGATGAAATTAAAATCAGGTTAAAGGGTAACAACACCATGCAAAAAGAAAAAATTAAAAAAATTGTGTAAAGTACAAGTTCGTAAAAAAGAGGCTTTTATAGCCTCTTTTCTGTGTGCGCCCAGCATGGGTGATAGCTAGACTGAGGGGATAAGATCGAGACAGTAACTTGTTAATTTTCGGCGAAGGTAGGCTTATCTTGGGAAAATAATTTTTGCCGCGATATCATAGATGACAAATATATTAGCTTTCTACATAATAATACAGCTTAGAAGTTACAGCATGAGTGACATAGCTTATAATATATGAATTTTAAAGGAAATTTTGGAGGAACAAAGTATCACTGTATCATTGTTGACTATAAAAAAATCTAAACCAAAAGCTTGAAGGGACAACAGTAAAAGAATACATTGAGCAAAAGAAAAAGCAGCTATGCAGAGATATAAAATATAACAAGTACAGCTCCTTTTTTCCCAAAGAGGTATAAGATAATTAGTTTATGGGTAAAATAAAAACACCTCATATTCCTATTTATAACACTAGAGTTTAGTAGTATGAGGTGTTTTAAACGAAGGCAAATTTTTTTTTGGTGCCCAAATATACTAAACTAAAAATTGACAAAGTCAATATTGATGTGGAAAAGAAGCATCATAAGTGAGGTGTAAAAAACTATAACTATAACATGTATAAAATGAAAAAATTTGTGCTTTATCTTTTTATTTTGCTGTATTTTATGTCTTCTGTAAAAGTGTATGCTGAGAGCTATCCTTCTATCTCTGCTAAAGCAGCAATTGTAATGGACCAAGAGACAGGGAGAGTGTTATATGAAAAAAATCCTCATGAAAAGCTGCCAATGGCAAGCACCACAAAAATAATGACTTTATTGGTGGCTTTAGAAAAAGGTAATTTAAATGATATTGTAACTGTCAGCAAGAGGGCTGCAAGTGTTGGAGGTTCGTCTATTTGGCTTTCGCCAGGAGAAAAAATTGATATGGAAAGCTTGCTTTATGGACTTATGCTAAACTCAGGGAACGATGCTGCCACAGCTATTGCAGAACATATAGGTGGTAGTGTAGAAAATTTTATCGAAATTATGAACCAAAAAGCAAGGGAAATAGGGGCATATAATACACATTTTGTGACACCTTCTGGTTTAGATATTGGTATTGATGACCATTATACTACCGCTTATGATTTAGCCTTAATAACGAGGTATGCTTTTAGATATCCTAAATTTGCAGAGATTGTATCAACAAAAGAAAAGACAATTCCTTGGGAAGGGAAAGAATGGGATAGATATTTGAGGAATAAAAATAAGCTCTTATGGATATACGAAGGAGCCGATGGGGTAAAAACTGGATTTACTAATAAAGCAGGTAGGTGTCTTGTATCTTCTGCTACAAGAGATGGAAGGAGATTTATTGCAGTTGTTTTAAATAGTCCTCCTATGTGGGAAGATTCCATGAAAATATTAGACTATGCTTTTTCAAAGTACAAACCCTATAAAGTTTTAGAAAAAGGGGAATTAATTAAGAAGATAAAAGTAGAAGGTGGAAAAGAAAATAGTGTATCGGTTGTAAGTGAGAGAGAATGTATCATTCCGGCATTAGAAGATGAGAAGCAGGATGTGAATTTAGAATTTCATTTTCCCAAAAGTGTGAAAGCTCCTGTTGAAAAAGGTGAAAAAATAGGTTATGTGACAGTAAAAATAGGAGAAGAAAAAATTTGTGATGTTAATTGTGTAGCCTTAAAGAAGGTGGAACAAGAAGATTTTGGTTACAATTTTCAAAAGATAATAAAAAATTGGTTAAAGGTGCTAAATCCCTCTTGAGTATAACTCAAGAGGGTTATTTGTTTTGTAATAGTTTTTAAGTTTAAAGAATATTTTATTAGTGTGAAATTGGAGGTGAGATAAATTGGCAAATAGATTAGAATGCATTGACGCAGGTACCGATTATTGCCCTTGCTATTTGGCTGAATTAAATGAGTGCATAGTATGTTCACAACTTCAAGGGAAAAATTTTTGCGATTGTAATTGGCGAGGAGTTTGTATTTTTCAGGAATTTGTTTGGGCAGGATACAAGGCTAAAGCTACCCGCAGCACGATTTTTTCTAAAGTATTAAAAAGGGAAGAAATTAACGAAGAAGTTATAATTTTGACTCTTAAAGTACCAAATAAGATGGCACGAGATTTGAATGAACCAGGTTCTTTTGTTTTTTTAAGAGGAATTTCAAGCCCACCTTTTTTTGATACTCCAATGTCAGTAATGTATGCAGACGAGCTTGAAGGAATAATCAAGATAGCTATACAAGTAAGCGGTCCAAAGACAAAATTGATTCAAAAAGCTGAGGAAGGAGAAGAGGTCTATTTAAGAGGGCCTTATTGGAATGGACTTTTAGGTTATAGGTATATTAAAGGAACTCACAATTCTAAGGCTTTAGTTGTTTTGAGAGGAATTGCACAAGCTCCGGGGGTAATTGTTATTTCAAAACTAATAAACAACAAAAACAAAGTTATTGCTATTGTAGACAAGGGAAAAGTAGGAGTGAATTTTATAAATGACTATTTGAAAGAGTTTAATATAACGATAATTGAAGCAGAACTTTTAAGTGAGGAAGGACAAAGAATTTTAAAGGAGTTAATTAAAGATAAAGAGATAACGGTTGTATATAGTGGAGGTTCTGATGAACAGCATGTGAATATTTTAAATTATTTGGACTTATATAATCAAGAAGCCTATTTAGCGGTTTCAAACAATAATACCATATGCTGTGGTGAAGGAATATGTGGTAGTTGTGAAGTTCAGATAGGAGACCAAAAAGTAAGAACCTGTAAGGTTCAAGTGGATATTAGAAAAGCTTTGGAAAGGAAGATGTTACATGGTTAAGGTTGTTGTAATAGGTGGAGGTTGGGCTGGTTGTGCAGCTGCTTTAACAGCTCGAAAAGCAGGAGCAGAAGTAGTGCTTTTAGAAAAGACTGATATGCTTTTGGGATGTGGACTTGTGGGAGGCATAATGAGAAATAACGGGAGGTATACTGCTGCAGAAGAACTTATATATTTAGGAGGAAATGAACTTATTGAAATAACAGACAAGGCAGCAAGACATATAAATGTAAAATTCCCTGGTCATGCTCATGCAAGTCTGTATGATGTGACAATGGTGGAACCAATGATTAGAGAGACGTTACTTGAAAAAGGTGTTATTATTAAATTGATGGCGAGGGCTACAGATGTGGTAATGGAAAACAGCAAAAGAATAAAAGGAATAGTTTTAGCAGATGATACTATAGAGTATGGAGATGTTTTTATAGAGACTACTGGTTCTACAGGACCTATGGGTAATTGCCTAAGATATGGAAACGGATGTGCTATGTGTATTTTAAGATGTCCTTCTTTTGGCCCTCGAATTAGCATAAGTTATAGGGCAGGGGTAGAAGACCTTTTAGGAATGAGGGCAGATGAAGTTTATGGTGCTTTTAGTGGTTCATGTAAATTAAATAAAGAATCTTTAAGCAAAGAGATAAGAGAAAAGCTAGAAAGAGATGGAGTAGTAGTATTGCCTGTGCCTAAAGAAGATATTAACATGGAAAAATTGAATTTGAAGGTGTGTCAACAATATGCATTGCCAGAATACGCGGAAAATGTTATACTATTAGATACTGGTTATGTAAAGCTCATGACTCCTTTTTATCCATTAGAAAAACTTAGAAAAATTCCGGGCTTAGAAAGAGCACGTTATGATGACCCTTATTCTGGAGGAAAAGCTAATTCTGTAAGATATTTGTCAATGGCACCACGAGATAATACAATGAAAGTTATAGGTTTAGATAATTTATTATGTGCAGGAGAGAAGTCTGGCTTGTTTACTGGGCATACTGAGGCAATGGTGACAGGATGTCTTGCTGGACATAACAGTGTAAGATTAGCTCTTGGCATGCCTCTTTTGGAGTTACCGAGGAATTTAGCTTCTGGTGATTTGATAGCATATGCTAATGAAAGCATAAAGACGAAAGAAGGCTTGAAAAAGAGGTATACTTTTGCAGGGGCAGAATATTTTGAGAGGATGAAACAATTAGGCCTTTATACTACTGATACCAACTTGATAAAAGAAAGGATCATGAGAAATAATTTATTAAAAATTTATGACGAAAAACTTGTATAAACGAAAAAATGGGTGAACACAAATGGAAAGGTTGCAAAAATACTTAGCAGAATGTGGAATAGCCTCACGAAGAAAGTGCGAAGAGTATATTTTACAAGGCCGTGTAAAAGTAAATGGAAAAGTAGTAAAAGAGTTGGGAGTAAAAATCAATCCTGATGTTGACATAATTGAATTTGATGATAAAATTGTGAGAAGAGAAAAGAAAAAAGTTTATATTATGTTAAATAAGCCAACAGGATATATTACTTCCGTAAAAGACCAGTTTGGCAGGCCTACAGTGATGGACTTAGTTAAAGTTAAGGAAAGAATATATCCTGTTGGCCGCTTAGATTATGATACATCAGGGCTTCTGTTACTCACAAATGATGGGGAGATAGCCAATATCTTAATGCATCCTCGACATGAAATTGTGAAGACGTATATTGCAAAAATCAAAGGAATTCCAACACAAGAAGAGTTGGAAAGGTTTAGAAATGGACTTTTGATAGGAGATTATTTGACTTCGAAAGCAGAAATAGAGATTTTAGCAGTTAAAAATGGGACAAGTGTTGTAGAAATAAAAATTCATGAAGGGAAAAATAGACAAGTTAGAAGAATGTGTGAGGCTATTGGACATCCTGTTATTTCTCTTACAAGAACTAAAATTGGTGACTTGTCTTTAGAAGGGTTAAAACCAGGAAAGTGGAGGTATTTGACACAAAAGGAAATAGATTATTTAAAAAGCTTGAGGTGAAGTATGTTTTCAGTTAACTTTGCTAAAGCAGAGGATTTCGAAATTATTAAAAAAATTGCTAATGAGTGTAATTTAAAGGGAACTTTAAATTTTTTTGAAGAGATTTTCATGATTGCAAGAGAAGACAAGCCTTTTGGTTTTATTTCTATGAAAGTAGAAATTAATAATGCTATAATAACTAATTTGGCAATTTTGCCTTCCTACAGGGATAAGGGGGTTGAAAATTTAATGGTAAGAGTAGTACTTAATCATGCCCTAGATATGGGGTTAGAAAATGCTTGTGTCAATATACCTTTTTATAAAGATTTTTTTTGTAAATTAGGTTTTAAAGAAAAAGGCGATTTTCAGATAGTTAAATTAAGAGAGTTTTTTGGAGAGTGAGATATTTTTTTAAATATATTATTAAAAATCTTGGAGGTGTTTTCAATGGAATTATGGTTTACAGAAAATCAGGATGAAAATTTGAGATTTTCTTTGAAAGTTAAAGAAACATTGGTGGTAGAAAAAACTCCTTATCAACATTTAGCAATACTCGATACATATCAATTTGGAAGAGTATTAACTTTAGATGGTATACTTCAAACCACTGAAAAAGATGAATTTGTATATCATGAGATGATAGTACATGTACCCCTCTTTACTCATAAAAATCCAAAAAGCGTATTAATTGTTGGAGGCGGAGATGGAGGCTCAGTAAGAGAGGTCTTAAAGCACCCTTCTGTAGAAAGAGTAGTTTTGGCAGAAATTGACGAGGCAGTAGTGAGAAATTCTAAAAAATATCTTCCTACAATAAGCCAGGCATTAGATGACCCAAGAGTAGAAATAATGATTGGAGATGGAATTAAATATGTTAATGAACACAAAAATGAATTTGATGTGGTAATAGTGGATTCTACTGACCCAATTGGGCCAGCTGTAGGTCTTTTTACTTCTGATTTTTATAAAGCCGTATATGAATGCTTGAAAGAAGATGGTATTATTGTGGCTCAGACAGAATCACCTTTTATTTATGGAAAATTGATAAACAAACTCAGCAAAATGTTCAAAGAAATATATCCTATTACAAAAGCATATATAGCAACAATACCGACTTATCCAGGAAGTTTGTGGACTTTTACCATGGGTTCAAAAAAATATGACCCTGAAGAAGTGGACATAAATTCTATTCCAAGAATAGATACTAAATACTATACACCTGAAATTCACAAAGCGGCCTTTGTACTGCCTAAATTTGTGAAGGATATTTTTGATGAGGTGTAATATGATAGAAGGAAAATATTTTGTTGATCCGGGAAAGTTTTTAGGGGCTACTGAAGATTATGAAAAGGCAGAGGTAGTTATACTAGGTTTGCCTATGGATTACACAGTGAGTTTCAAAGCAGGAAGCCGCTTTGGACCTGCTGCCATAAGGCAAGCCTCTTATGGTTTAGAATATTATAGTGTGTATTTAGATAGGAGGTTGGAAGATAAGAAATTTTATGATTTAGGAGATTTAGTACTTCCTTATGGGAATGTGAAAAAGAGTCTAGATTTAATCTCAAAAGCTACAGAAGACATTTTGAAAAGTGGAAAAAAAGGATTGTTCTTGGGTGGAGAACATTTAGTGACTTATGGAATTTTAAAAGAGTACTTAAAAAAATATGGGGATAACCTTGTAATCCTTCATTTTGATGCCCATACTGATTTAAGAGAAGAATTTTTCGGTGAAGCTTATTCTCACGCCACAGTAATGAAAAAAGTATGGGATATTGCTAAAGGTATTAAAATGTATAATTTTGGGATAAGGTCAGGTGAAAAAGAAGAATTTGAGTTTGCAGAAAAAAATACCCACATGTTTTTGTATGAAGTAGTTGAACCTTTGAAAGGTGTAATTGATGATATAAAAGATTATCCAATTTATATTAGCTGGGATATAGATGTTGTAGACCCTGCTTTTGCACCAGGCACTGGTACACCAGAACCAGGGGGAATAACCACAAAAGAGGCATTAGAGGCAATTCATATTTTAAAAGATTTAAATGTAGTTGGGATGGATTTGGTGGAAGTCTCGCCTTCTCACGATATAGCTGGTATAACCTCTATTTTAGCAGCTAAACTTATAAGGGAATCTATCCTTTCCTTCTTCTAAAAATTTTGAGCCTTTTGGCTCTTTTTTTATTTTGTTTCTTTTGAAAAAATAGTATAATATATTATGAGGAGGTATTAATATGAGTAATAAAATTAAAATTACAGAAACTGTATTAAGAGATGCCCATCAGTCACTCTTGGCTACTCGAATGTCGACGGAAGAAATGCTCCCAATTGCAGAAAAATTGGATGCAGTAGGATATTATTCTATTGAAGCGTGGGGAGGAGCTACCTTTGATGCTTGTATGAGATTTCTTGACGAAGACCCTTGGGAAAGATTGAGAAGATTAAAGAAGAGGATAAAAAATACCCCTCTTCAAATGCTTTTGAGAGGACAAAATCTATTAGGATATAGGCATTATCCTGATGATATAGTAGAAAAATTTGTTGAGAGGGCTGTTGCTAACGGAATAGATATAATAAGAATTTTTGATGCTTTAAATGATGTACGAAATCTTGAAGTTGCCGTTAAAGCTACTAAAAAAGCGGGAGCCCACGCTCAAGGTACCCTTGTTTATACTATAAGTCCTGTTCACAACATTGACCATTATATTAAAGTAGCAAAAGAGCTGACAGAATTAGGAGTGGATTCCATATGCATAAAGGATATGTCAGGAATATTAACTCCTTATGTTGCTTATGAGTTAGTAAAAAGCCTTAAAGATGCAGTAAATATTCCTATACAGTTGCACAGCCATTATACGAGTGGAATGGCGGCTATGACTTATCTTAAAGCAATAGAGGCTGGAGTAGATATAATAGACACTGCTATTTCACCTTTGGCATTAGGAACTTCTCAACCTGCTACAGAAACAATGGTAGCTATTTTAAAAGGCACTCAATATGACACTGGTTTGGATATGGAGTTATTATCAGAAATTGCTTCATACTTTAAAGAAGTAAAACAAAATCACAGTAAAGAAATAGATTTATCTATGGTTATGGGCGTAGATACAGATGTATTAATTTATCAAGTTCCAGGAGGAATGCTATCAAATTTAATTTCCCAATTAAAACAACAAAATGTTTTAGATAAGTACCCAGAGGTTTTAAAAGAAATTCCTAAAGTTAGAGAAGAATTAGGATACCCACCTCTTGTTACTCCTATGAGTCAGATGGTAGGGACTCAAGCTGTCTTGAATGTAATAACTGGAGAAAGGTATAAAATGGTACCAAAAGAAGTAAAAGATTATGTGAAAGGACTGTATGGTAGACCACCAGCGCCAATTTCAGAAGAAATAAAGAAAAAAATAATAGGAGATGAAGAGGTAATAGATATTAGACCAGCAGACCTTTTAAAACCGCAATTTGAAGCGATTAAAGAAGAAATTAAAGAGTATTATGAACAAGAAGAAGATGTTTTATCTTATGCTCTTTTCCCACAAGTAGCAAAGAAGTTTTTTGAATACAGAAGAGCAAAAAAATATCAAATAGATGCAACTCTTCTTAATATGGAATATATGACATATCCAGTTTAACAGGGAAAATTATTTCCCTGTTTTTTTGTGTATATTTAAATTCCTCCTGTAACATATATTTTTATCCTTCATAACATGTAGTAGAAAGTTTAAAGGAGGGAAATAGGATGACAATAGATGGATCTTATTATAATCCTAACTATCCTAAGTATCCTTACCATCATCCCTATTATCCACATCATCCTCATCCGGGACATTGTAAGACTTTTTATACAGTGCAGCCAGGAGATACTATGTGGTCTATAGCGAATATGTTTGGAATAAGTCTTGACTGCTTAATAAGAGCTAATCCTCAGATATCGGATCCTAATTTGATATATCCAGGACAACAAATTTGCATACCTTTCTATTGTCCACCAGTATCTCCAGAAACCTGCAAAACAATATACACAGTAAAACCGGGAGACAGTATGTGGTCTATAGCTAATATGTTTGGTGTAAGTCTTGATGCATTGATAAGAGCAAATCCACAAATACCAGATCCCAATTTGATATACCCAGGACAACAAATATGTATACCTTCTGCGAATTGTTAAGGCACCTTTTAAGGTGCCTTAACAATTAATGTGAAGATATATAGTATTAGGATAATTGCTTGTATATTTTATAACTTTTACAGTCCCTGGTTGAATATTTTTTCCACATTTTAAGCATAGGTAATTTTTGTTTTCTTGCAAATAAGTGTAGCTTATTTCTACCTCTAATTTTCCGTATTTTTTCCAGCTATTCCACCCAGTTTTGCACAATTTGGCTCTGTTTTCATAATCGGCATATACCCATCTCAGCAATCGATGAAAATGAAAAGGATATTTTGTGTATCTTAAAAACTTTTCTGGCAATCCTAAAGATAAAGCGTAATTTTCAAAAGAATTTTCTATTATATCCTGAAGAGGATTTAATATTTGTGTACTTTCCCAATTATACTCTTCTTGTTCTAACCATTTTCTAAAAGTGTCAAACATGTAACCTCTACAAACTTGTATTTTTTCAGTTTTACTTACTTTAAGTTTTTCTAAAAGTTTTTTCCCAATTTCACAGGCTTTTCTTAAATACAATTTATTTTTAAAGTTTTCTTCATTATAATATTCTATGGGAATTATATCATAGAAAAATTCTCCAGTTTCTACTCTCATAGCCCCAATACACGTTCCGCCTACCAAACTTCCACTTCCCGCGTCGTCTATTTGTATCACTGTATCACTCCTTGCCTATATATAAATTTTGTAATAAAATCAAAGTAATTATACGTTATTAATTAGAGGAGGTAGAAAATGAAAATACTTCTTACTAATGACGATGGAGTACAAGGATTAGGGATGTTAAAATTAGCAGAATATCTTAAAGATAAGTATAAGGTAACGGTAGTAGCTCCTGAAAAAGAAAGAAGTGCTATAAGCCATGCTATAACTTTACATAAACCTTTAAGGCTTAAAAAAGTAAAGGAAGAGGATAGTTTGAAAATATATGCAATAAATGGTACACCGTCTGATTGTGTAAAATTAGGGATTGAAGTGGTGTTGAGAGAAAAACCTGATATTGTAATTTCTGGCATTAATGAAGGCTTAAATTTAGGGACAGATATACTTTATTCTGGTACTGTTTCTGCGGCTATAGAAGCCGCAATTTACGGCATTCCTGCTATTGCAGTTTCCCGTGCAGAAACTGCTGATATTGAAGATAGGCGTATATATAAATTTTTGGAGAATTTAATAGAAAAAGTTTTAGAAAAAGGATTACCTAAAAACACATTATTGAATGTAAATATACCCGATTTTAAGAAGGGAATAAAGGGAGTAAAAGCTACAATACTCGGCAAGAGTATCTATATTGAGACTTTTCAAAAAAATTATGACCCAAGAGGGAAAGAGTACTATTGGATGGCAGGGAAAATTTCGGAAATAGAAAAGGATGAAAGGACAGACATTGTTTCTGTAAAAGAAGGTTATATTTCTATTACTCCAATTCATTTTGATTTAACAGAGTACAATATGATAAACATCTTAAACTCCTGGGATATAAAAATAGAGTAAATATTTGTAACATTCTATATGATGCAAGAATTGTATCAAAAATATTCATGACATTTATTATTCATTTTATGGAGGATTTTTTATTTTTATATAGAATATTATATATTGCAAATAAAATTTAATGAGGGTGATAGATTGGTAAAAAATAAAGAGCTCGTAATAATAGAAAAATGGTGCAAAGGCTGCGGTATTTGTGTAGAATTTTGCCCTGTTAAAGTATTGGAACTAAAAAATGGTAAGGTTAGACTGATAGATGCGGATAAATGCACTAAATGTGGCCTTTGCGAGCTCAGGTGTCCTGATTTTGCCATATATTTAGAGGTGAAAGAATGATGCCTACGGTATTGATGCAAGGAAATGAAGCGGTAGTCGAAGGAGCTATAGCTGCTGGACTAAAATTTTATGCAGGATATCCAATAACTCCCTCTACTGAGATTGCTGAGTTTTGTGCCGAAAAGCTTCCTTTTGTAGGAGGGAAATTTATTCAAATGGAAGATGAAATCGCCAGCATGGCAGCAGTTATAGGAGCCTCCCTTACTGGATTAAAAGCAATGACTGCTACATCGGGTCCTGGGTTTTCTTTAAAGCAGGAAAACATAGGTTTTGCTGCTATGGTAGAAATTCCTTGCGTTATAGTGGATGTTCAGCGAATGGGTCCGAGCACAGGAATGCCTACTTCTCCTGCACAAGGGGATGTAATGCAATCCAGATGGGGAACTCATGGAGACCATCCTATAATTGTTTTATCACCTTCTTCTGTAAAAGAAGCCTATTATATTACTATTCAAGCTTTTAATCTTTCTGAAAAATACAGGACACCTGTAATTCTACTTATGGATGAAGTTATAGGTCATCTAAGAGAAGCAGTTAATTTAGATGAATATAAAGATATAGAAATTTTTGAACGACCTATGCCCCAAGATAAAGATAATTACTTACCTTATGAGGATATAGAAAATGGAGTTGTCCCTTTAGTACCCTTTGGTAAAGGTTTTAGATTTCATGTAACAGGACTTGCTCACAACGAAAAAGGATTGCCTACAAATGACCCTAAAGTAACTGAAAAACTGATAAAAAGATTGATGGAGAAAATTGAAAACAATAAAAAAGACATACTGATGTTTGAAGAAAAAGATACTGAAGAAGGAGATGTACTTCTCATATCCTTTGGTTCTTCTGCCAGAGCTTGTGAAGTGGCAATGGAAGAACTTAAAAAAGAAGGGATAAAAATTGGACTTTTCAGACCTATAACCATATGGCCTTTCCCTGATGAAAAATTGAGGGAAATATATCCTAGATTTAAGAAAGTGTTTGTAGTTGAAATGAATACAGGGCAACTTTACTATGAAGTAGATAGAATAATCAAAGGTAATACCTATGTAGGGAAAATTAACAAATTTAATGGAGAGTTTTTCACTCCTTTTGAGATTGTAGAGAAAATAAAGGAGAGTTTTAAAAATGGCATCTGAATTAGTAGAAAAATACATTAGGAAGGAAACGTTACCAAATATTTGGTGTCCAGGTTGCAGCAATGGAATAGTAACGGCAGCTATTGTAAGAGCAATTGACAACTTAGGACTTGACCAAGACAAGGTATGTATTGTATCTGGAATTGGTTGTTCTTCAAGGGCATCAGGATACTTGGATTTTAATACTTTGCATACTACCCATGGAAGAGCTATTGCTTTTGCAACAGGTATTAAATTTGCTAATCCTGAGCTTACAGTAATAGTTATTACTGGAGATGGAGATAATGCGGCTATTGGAGGTAATCACTTTATTCATGCTTGCAGAAGAAATATAGACTTAACTGTAGTGATGTACAACAACCATATTTATGGAATGACAGGAGGACAATATTCTCCAACGACTCCACGGTTTGACAGAGCTACTACTGCACCTTACGGAAATATTGATAGGTATTTTGATATTTGCAAATTGGCCATTGGAGCAGGTGCGACTTATGTAGCTAGGGGTACTGCTTACCATGTTCAACAATTGACAAAACTAATTGAAAGAGGAATTTCTCATAAAGGTTTTTCCTTCATTGAAGCTTTGAGTATATGCCCTACTTACTATGGAAGAAAAAATAAAAAAGGAACACCTGCAGATATGCTAAAGTGGTTAAAAGACCATGCAGTAGACATAAAACAAGCTAGTAAAATGGACCCTGAAGAGCTTCATGACAAATTTATTATTGGAGAGCTTTTAAATATTGATGAGCCTGAATTTGTAGAAGAATATCAAAAAATGTTAAATAATTTGAAGGTGAATTACAAATGAGTTCAATAGAAATAAGATTAGGTGGTTCAGGAGGGCAAGGTTTAATCCTTGCAGGAATAATTTTGGCGGAAGCTGCAATATTGGATGGTAAAAATAGTGTTCAAAGTCAGTCCTATGGTCCTGAGGCAAGAGGAGGATCCAGCAAAGCAGAAGTAATAATAAGTAATGAATATATAACGTATCCTAAGGTATTAAAACCAGACATACTACTTACTCTTGCGTCTTCTGCCTATTTATGCTATAAAAATGACATGAAAGAAAATGGGATAATTATAATAGACGAATCAATAATTCCTAATGATGAAGATACCCAAAAAGTTGTCCGACTTCCCATAATAAAAACTGCGCAAGAGATAATTGGAAGAGCTTTTGTGGCGAATATAATATCTTTAGGTGTAATAGCAGAGTTAACTAATGTGGTAACAAAAGAATCTTTAGAAAGAGCTGTTTTAAATAGAGTACCTCCAGCCACAGAAGAGATTAACAAAAGAGCATTGAGAGAAGGCTATAATCTTGTAAAAATGAGGGGTAGTGAAATATGGCAAAAACAGATGATTTGATAAAAAGGATACAAGATAATTATACAAAATTAAGCAAAAGCCAAAAGATAATAGCAGAGTACATTATAAATCATTATGATAAGGCAGCTTTTATGACAGCTGCAAAATTGGGAGCCAGCATAAATATAAGTGAATCAACTGTTGTAAGATTTGCTAATACTTTAGGCTATAATGGATATCCAGAACTTCAAAATGCACTGCAAGAGCTTATAAAAAATAAACTTACAACAGTCCAAAGGTTAGAAATGACAGAAGAGACAGATGAAATTGCTATATTGAATAATGTACTAAAAGCCGACATAGAAAACATAAAAGAGACCATAAATGAAATAAATAAGGATGACTTTAGAAGAGTCGTTTCAGATATCATCAATGCTACAAAAATTTATATAATAGGTTCCAGAAGTTCTATTGTCATTGCAGAATATTTGGGATTTTATTTAAATTTAATACGGGAAAATGTGTCAGTCGTTAAAGCGGGCGTATCAGATGTTTTCGAGCAAATTCTCAGAGTTAGTGAAAATGATTTAGTGATAGGAATTGGTTTTCCGAGATACTCAAAAAGAACATTAGATGTGCTGAAATATGCAAAATCTCAGAATGCAAAAATCGTTACAATAACAGATAGCTTGATTTCTCCTCTTACCTCTGTTGCTGATGAGATATTAATTGCGAAAAGCAACATGGCTTCTTTTGTGGATTCATTAGTGGCACCTTTAAGTCTTGTCAATGCTCTTGTGGTAGCTGTGGGCCTTAGAGAAAAGGAAAAGATAGCCGATACTTTTGAAAAATTAGAGAGTATTTGGGATGAATATGGGGTATATTTCTCAAAACCAAATTAATTATAAAATTTTGAAGGGTTATTAAAAATTTTGTAGAATATATAACATAGAAATCGATTCATTTGCTTCAAAATTTTAAAATTAGGAGGATAATAAAATGTCAAAAGAGTCATTAAATCCTTTGATTATTGCGCAAAAGCAGATTAAAAATGCTTGTGATTTGCTGGGGGTAGAAGAATTTGTTTATGAACTTTTAAAGGAACCTATGCGAGTATTAGAAGTTTCTATTCCTGTACAGATGGATGATGGTACAGTAAAAGTCTTTAAAGGTTATAGGTCTCAACACAATGACGCATTAGGACCCACAAAAGGAGGAATAAGATTTCATCCTGACGTTACATTAGATGAGGTAAAAGCCTTATCCATGTGGATGACATTTAAATGTGGGGTAGTAGGACTTCCTTATGGAGGAGCAAAAGGTGGAGTAGTGGTAAATCCAAAAGAATTGTCTAACGATGAGTTACAGAGGTTGAGCAGGGGCTATATAAGAGCAATAACGAGCATAATAGGTCCTAATAAAGATATACCTGCACCAGATGTAAATACTAACATGCAAATTATGGCCTGGATGGTAGATGAATATAACAAAATTGTAGGTTACAACAGCCCGGCTGTTATTACAGGGAAACCTTTAGTATACGGAGGTTCGAAAGGGAGAACTGCTGCAACAGGGTATGGAGTTGCGTTAATGGCTCGAGAAGCTATAAAACGTTTACAAATGGATTTTAAAAATTGCACAGTAACTGTACAAGGTTTTGGAAACGTAGGAAGTCACACTGCTTTAAACCTTCAAAGATTAGGCGCTAAAATTGTAGCAGTAAGTGATGTGTATGGAGGTATATACAATAAAGATGGAATTGATGTTGAAAAATTAGTAGAGCATGTAAATAAGACGGGAACAGTGTGCAATTTTGAGGGAACAACCAGTATAACAAATGAAGAGCTTTTAACAATGGAGGTAGACATTTTAGCTTTAGCAGCTTTAGAAAATCAGATAACTTTTGCAAATGCGCCAGATGTAAAGGCGAAAATAATTTGCGAAGGAGCAAATGGTCCTACAACTCCTGAAGCAGATAAGATTTTAGCAGAAAGAGGTGTGTTTGTAGTTCCGGATATTTTAGCTAATTCAGGAGGAGTAATAGTTTCATATTTTGAATGGGTACAAAATCTCATGAATTATTATTGGACAGAAAAAGAAGTAGAAGAAAGACAGGAGATTATGATGGTAAATGCTTTTAACGCTATATATGAATTAGCACAGCAGTACAAAGTTGATATGAGGACAGCAGCTTACATGATATCGATTAAACGGGTTTATGAAGCTATGAAAATTAGAGGTTGGTTATAAAGGGTTAGTACAAAATTAGCGTAAACATTACTCTTATAAACTTTACTGCAATTGCAATTACTGTTTGTTTTTTCTTTAATGGGCTCTCTTGTTTATGTAATTATAGGGGGCCTTAAATTTTTTGTTAGTGTTTATTAACTTGTCTTTGGATTTCTTAATGAGTTTCTCTGCAAAGATCCTTAAACACTTCTTTAAATTCAAGAAAGTACTCATCTAAAATAGCAATTAGCTTTACTAGACAATTGATAGACAATTTAAGTCCTCTGTGTTATTATTAAAATTAGAGTGTTTATTACCATAGAGCTTAATCTATCATCTTTCCCGTTGCTAATATTTCTATTTTGCAAAAAGTCCAGTAGAAACTTTTAACAAACTAAAGAATGAAATATAGGAGGCTACAGATGAAGTTAATAGCAATATTAATATTTATAGCGACATATATTCTACTTCTTGTTTTACCTAAATACAGAACATATATTTCATTATTTTCAGCTTTATTATTTGTATTAATTGGAATACTTCCCTTTCAAAAAGCTCTATCTTACATTGATTGGAATGTTATATTGATGATTGGCGGAACTATGGGAATAGTAAACCTGTTTATCGAATCAAAGATGCCTGCTTTGATGGCTGATGTTATAATAGACAAAGTCGCAAGTATAAAATGGGCCATAATATCTCTTGCAGCCTTTGCTGGCATAGTTTCAGCTTTTATCGATAATGTAGCTACTGTTTTAATAATAGCACCCGTTGCTATGGATATTGCAAAGAAGCTTAATATTTCACCAGTCTATATGATTATTTCAATAGCTATTTCATCAAACTTACAAGGTGCTGCAACCTTAGTTGGAGATACTACCTCGCTTTTATTAGGTGGTTATGCTAAAATGGATTTTATTGACTTTTTCTTTTTTAAAGGTAGGATGGGATTGTTTTGGATAGTTCAAATTGGGGCAGTAGCTACAATACCTATTTTATTGCTCTTTTTTAGAGAATATAATCAACCCATTCATCTTGAGGAAAAGCAAGAGGTTGAGGACTATTTCCCATCATATCTTTTGATTTTGATGGTAGCATTATTAATAATTGCTTCCTTTATTCCTAATAAACCTGAAATTACAAATGGTTTAATATGCACAACATTGCTTTTAATAGGTATAATTAAGGAGGTCGTCATAAGCAAAAATAAACACGCTTTAAATAATACTCTTTTACAAATTGATTATGAAACAATCCTTCTGCTGATGGGGCTTTTCGTAGTAATAGGTGGAATTTCTGAGGTTGGAGTTATAAACGATATTAGTAAAATTTTTTCAAGATTTGGAAAGGGCAACTTATTTTTAATCTATACTATTATAGTTTGGTTCTCAGTTTTTATATCTGCCTTCATTGATAATATACCATATACTGCTACGATGCTTCCTGTTGTATCAAAAATTGCTCAAGAAATGGGAATACAACCTTATCTTCTTTATTTTGGCCTACTTGTTGGGGCAACATTGGGAGGTAATATAACTCCAATAGGTGCATCTGCTATTATAACTGGATTAGGAATTCTAAGAAAAGAAGGATATGAAGTTAAGGCAAAGGACTTTATGAAGTTAAGTATTCCATTTACTTTAACAGCAGTTATAACTGGTTATATTTTGACTTGGATTATTTGGAGGTAATGTAAAGGGAATAAGGGTGATAGATTGGTAAAAAACAAAAAACTGGTAATAATAGAGGAATGGTGCAAAGGCTGCGGCATTTGTGTGGTATTTTGTCCTGTTAAAGTATTCGTTTTTGAATTTAATTGTCTATATAAAATTCGACAAAAGTGGATGAATTCCTTTGAAAATATATAGCAGAACCCCTTAATTTGTGAGGATTTTGGAGTTCTGCAAAGACCTAAATAAAAAAATGCTAAGGAGGTTATTTATGGTATGGAAGATCGAAAAACTTTGTGGCAAAAAATAGCCAGCATAGGACCGGGTGCCATTGTCGCTGCAGCATTTATAGGCCCGGGTACTGTAACCACCTGCACCCTGGCGGGCGTCAATTACAAATACACTCTGCTGTGGGCCTTACTGTTTTCAACCATAGCGACTATAATACTTCAGGAAATGTCGGCTCGCATCGGGATAGTAGCCAATAAGGGATTAGGAAGCACCATCAGAAAAACCTTTGAGGAAAACCCAACGGCCAAAATTGTCGTAATAGCTCTTGTGATCGCAGCCCTGGGAATTGGGAACTCCGCCTTCCAGAGCGGCAATATAAGTGGCGCCTCTATGGGATTGCAGGTGATTCTTGGAGGTTCAAAACAAGTCTGGGTAGTCCTCATCGCGCTGATAGCAGGATTCCTCCTCTGGACCAGCAGTTACAAGTTAATCGAAAAGGTATTGGTCGGTATAGTTATAATGATGAGCATTGTCTTCGTCGCCACAGCCGTAGTGATCTCTCCCAACTGGGGTGAGGTTTTTAGGGGAATCTTTGTTCCAACGATTCCACCAGGCGCCCTCATAGTAACCCTCGGACTCATAGGGACAACCGTTGTGCCGTATAACCTGTACCTTCATTCATCCATTACAGCCGAACGCTGGGGTAGTTACAAAGACAAGAGAGAAGCCATATCGGAATCAAGAGCCGATACCATGCTGTCTATAGGTCTGGGCGGAATTATATCCATGGCCATAATCATTACTTCCTCTTCCATGTTCAGCACCGGCGTACAAATTAAAACCGCCGCCGACATGGCGAGCCAGCTGGAGCCCCTGCTGGGGCCATGGGCAAAATGGTTTTTCGCAATAGGCCTGTTCTGCGCCGGGATTTCTTCGGCCATAACGGCACCCATGGCCGCCGCCTATGCTATAACTGGCGTCCTCGGGCTGAAAAGCGACCTAAAGGAAAGGCATTTTCGTATAATATGGCTGCTGGTATTACTAATTGGTGCCACGGTGGCCTTTTTGGGCGCCAACCCAGTACAGGTAATAGTTTTTGCCCAGGCGGTAAACGGCGTACTGCTTCCCATCTCGGCAATACTCTTGCTTGTGGTAATAAACAACCAAAAGATCATGAAAGAATTTGCAAACACCACCGTATCCAATATACTCGGGTATTTCGTCGTAGTCGTAACCGTAATTCTCGGGTTGAGGATGTTCCTGACAGCCCTAAAGATAATATAATTGGTGTTAGTATAATATTGTAGACACTATAACTTGAACAAGGTAAAATAGAATTACAAAGAGAGGAAGTGTCTACAAGATGTCAAAGTGACAAAGAAAATATAATGAAGAGTTCAAACACACTATAGTAGAGCTGTATAACTTTATGTTTTATCAACCACTACCTTCAACACCAAGAGGAGGGAATCCTTCTTTTTTTTTTTTCTCAAATCTTTTTGTATCAAGTATTGTAAGGTTTGATATCCCCCAAAATTAGGGGTTTATCTGACATAACTCTAAGTAAAAAAGGAGGTATGTTTATGAAATATCGAGTGGACATAAATAGTGACATTGGTGAAAGTTTTGGGGTGTATAAAATAGGTATGGATGAGGAAATAGTAAAATACATTTCATCAGCAAATATTGCTTGTGGATTTCATGCAGGTGATCCTATTGTAATGGCAAATACTGTTGAAAGATGTGCTAAAAATAAAGTGGCGGTAGGAGCTCATCCTGGATTTCCTGATCTATTGGGATTTGGAAGAAGAAATATAGATGTATCACCCACAGATGTAAAAAATTATATCATATATCAAATTGGAGCCTTACAAGCTTTTGCTATAAGTAACGGTATAAAATTGCAACATGTTAAAGCTCATGGCGCCTTGTACAACATGGCTGCAACAGATGAAAAACTTGCTATAGCAATTGCCGAAGCAATAGCTTCAGTAAATGAAAATCTCATATGCGTTGGGATGGCCAATACAGCCATGCAGATGGCAGCTGAAAAAGTAGGGTTGAGATTTGCTTGTGAGGTTTTTGCTGATAGAAACATAAATCCTGATGGTACTTTAGTTTCTAGAAAGCTTCCAAATGCTATTATACACGATGAAGAATTGGCTTGCAGAAGAGTGCTTCGAATGATTAAAGAGGGAGTTTGTGAGGCTATAGATGGTAGTCTAGTAAAAGTGAAAGTTGATACTATATGTGTTCATGGTGATAATCCCCAGGCTGTAGAATTTGCTAAAAGAATAAAAAAGACTTTAGAAGAAAATGGAGTTGAAATAATACCCATCGGTGAGTTTTTATAATACAGGGAGTTGATTATAATGTATGAAAAACCTAAAATTCTCTTATGCGGGGACAAGGCTGTTATAGTTGAATTTGGAAATGAAATAAGTGAGGAATGCAATAAAAAAGTAGTAAATCTTTATAGGACGTTAGAAAAAGAGAAGAGTGCAGGAATTATTTCTATGATTCCAACTTATAGATCTTTGCTTATTAAATATGATCCTTTAAAAATTGCTTACGATGAACTATTAAAACTAATTGAATCAAGCAATAAAGATAAGAATGAAAGTACAGAAGAATTTAGGTCTAAAATATATGAAATTCCGGTAGCTTATGGAGGAGAATTTGGCCCAGATTTAGATTTTGTAGCTAAATACCATAATATGACTGCTGAAGAGATAATAAGTATTCATACACAACCTTTTTATAGAATTTATATGGTTGGTTTCACAATGGGATTTGCGTATTTAGGAGGTATGTCTGAAAAAATTGCTACTCCACGATTAGAAAATCCGAGAACTGAGATAAAGGCAGGGTCAGTAGGCATTGCAGGTAACCAAACAGGTATCTATCCGCTTTCTAGTCCTGGTGGCTGGAGGATAATAGGGAGGACTCCTGTAAGATTATATGATCCAGAAAGAGAGAGGCCTATTCTTTTTGAAGCAGGTAATTACATAAAGTTTGTGCCGATAACAGGAGAGGAATTTTACAAGATTGAAAAAGAAATAGAAATGAAAAGATATCAAATTAAAATATACGATTATGAGTAACGAAACTTTCTCTAAGAACAGTAAAAAAACCAAAAATAGTAGAAACTTTGCAAGGTAGGTGAAAAAATGGAGTGCTTTAGAGTATTAAGTCAGGGTCTTTTTACAACTATTCAAGATATAGGTAGATTTGGATATGAAAGTCAAGGGATACCTACATCGGGAGCAATGGATGAATTTGCTTTAAGAATTGCTAATATATTGGTGGGAAACGATGAAAATGCTCCATGTCTGGAAATAACATTGATGGGACCTACTCTTGAGGTCCTAAGTGATGTTATGATCGCAGTAACCGGGGCTGAGATTCAACCTCTAGTGAATGGTTTTCCACGACCCTGTTGGTCTTCATTTCCTGTACAGAAGGGCGATATTGTATCCTTTGGACCAATAAAGTCGGGGTTCCGAGCATATCTTGCAGTAGCTGGAGGATTTAAAGGAAACTTGATAATGAATAGTGTTTCTACTTACACTAGAGGGAAGTTAGGGGGTATAAAAGGAAGACGTATTGAAAAGGATGATATCCTCATAAGTGGGGTTTCTCAGTCAGGGTTAGATGCAAGGAAGGTCCGAGATGAATATATACCTTCTTATTCTAGTGAAGAAGAAATAAGAATAATATTGGGACCTCAAGATGACTATTTTGATGAAGAAGCTATAAAAGTTTTTTTGAGTTCTACGTACGTAATTACAAAAGATTCTGATAGAATGGGTTACAGGCTTGAAGGACCTGAAATTAAAGCTAAGGAAAGGCATGATATAATTACGGATGGGCTTTTACCGGGGGCTATTCAAATACCTGGGAATGGAAAACCAATTATAATATTAAAAGATGCCCAGACTACAGGCGGCTATACAAAAATAGCGACAGTTATTTCAGTTGATTTGTCAAAGCTTGCTCAATTAAAACCAGGAGACAAAGTAAGGTTTAGAGCTGTTGACCTTTTTGAGGCGCATAAAATTCTTGTAGAAACTGAAAACAAAATCAAGGAGATTAAGGAAACTTTGAAAGTCTTAAAATATTTTAAGGTAAAAGTAAATGATAGATATTATGATGTTGGTGTTGAACCCCTTTGAGCTATGTTTTGATACGCAAACTAACAGTATATCAAAATATTGATTAACCAAAAAATTACATAAATAAAAAATGTTAAGGAGATGATCTTATGCCGGAAAAAATAAATTATGAAAATCTCAAACCTTCGGAAGCAAGACAGCTGATTAGAGAAGGTGTTTTAACAGGGCCTACTGCTGGTATCGCTTTGGGATATACCCAGGCTAATCTTGTAATGCTTCCCAAAGAACTTGCTTATGATTTTCTTCTATTTGCTTTTAGAAATCCAAAACCTTGTCCTATTCTCGATGTAACTGACGTAGGAAGTCCAGAACCAAAAGGAGTTGCAAAAGGAGCGGATCTGCGAACCGATATTCCCAAATACAGAATTTATAAAAAAGGTGTACTAGAAGCAGAAGTTAATGATATAAGAGATTACTGGCGCGATGATTTCGTAGCTTTTCTTTTGGGCTGTAGCTTTACGTTTGAAAAAGCTCTTCTAGAGAATGATATTCCTGTAAGACATATTGAAGAAGGTAAAAATGTCCCTATGTATATTACCAATATAGAAACAAGGCCAGCAGGAATTTTTCATGGCTATATGGTGGTCAGTATGAGACCAATTCCTCAGAACCTTGTAGTAAGAGCTGTTCAGGTAACTTCGAGATTCCCATCAGTTCACGGCGCTCCTGTTCATATAGGGGATCCTAAAGCTATAGGTATAGCTTCTCTTGATAAGCCGGATTTTGGCGATCCTGTTGAGATAAAAGCAGGAGAAGTACCTGTTTTTTGGGCATGTGGAGTAACGCCACAAGCGGTGGCAATGAAATCAAAACCTGAAATTATGATAACTCATTCACCGGGACATATGTTTATTACAGATTTAAAAGATGAAATGTTAGCATGTTAAAGAAAATTGCCTTTTAAATTGAGTTTTTCATTATCCTAGATAAAAAGCTAGAGTATAACATAAATAAAACGAGCCAGATTCCGCATCTCATGAATTATTACTGGACAGAAAAAGAAGTAGAAGAAAGACAGGAAATTATGATGGTAAATGCTTTTAACGCTATATATGAATTAGCACAGCAGTACAAAGTTGATATGAGGACAGCAGCTTACATGATATCGATTAAACGGGTTTATGAAGCTATGAAAATTAGTGGTTGGTTATAAAGGCCTTCATTGAAGGTCTTTTTGTTATATGGTAAAATATTATAAAAAGCTTATTAGAGGAGGCTTCTTTATGGTAAGGAGTCTTCTAACTGTAGATTGGGATTATTTTATACCTTCTAAAAAAGAGTGGTTTTTCTCTTATATAGAAAATGATAAAAATTTGACTCAACTGTGGTATAAGAGATATATAAAAGGGAAATTAGAGGGAGAAGATTTGGAAAAGACTATAAAAGTAGGTAAAGTCATAAAAGGCTTCTGGGATAAAATAAAGACACAGTTTAAGTTTGATAAAAACATTAAAATTTTTGTCTCTGAATCCCATAAAGTTGCCTATTATTTGGCAAAAAATTTTGAGTGTTCTGAAGTAGTTTCTTTTGATGCCCATTCTGATTTAGGATATGGTGGACTACCTTCACTGGATTTTGAATTAAATTGCGCTAATTGGCTAGGTAAGCTTTTAAAAGAAAATATAGTAAAAAGAGCCAAAATTGTATATAGTCCTTACACCTTTGAAAAGCCTTTAGATTTTGAGGATTTTAACAACCTTTACAACATACAGTATTATAAATCGGTAGAAGAATTACCAAAAGAGAATTTGATAGGGGTTATACACATTTGTAGGTCGGGTACTTGGACACCTCCTTGGCTGGATGAAAGATTTGAAAAATTTATAAATGAGTTAGGCTTGCCTTTTAAGAAAATTGCAATAAAAGAGAGAAAGTGGGAGGTGTCAAAGCTTTCTTACGCAGATCAAATCTTTTACCTTAATTTCGCATAAAACTTAAGGAGGAATTGTATGACTACACGACTATATATAGCACGTCACGGGCAATCAGAGTGGAATTTACACAATAAAATGCAAGGTGTGCAGGATATTGATTTGACACCTACAGGTTTAAAACAGGCTGAACTACTGGCAAGTCGATTAAAAAATGAGAAAATAGATTGTATATATTCAAGTGATTTAAAAAGAGCGTATATAACTGCACAAATAATTGCAAAAGAATTTGGATTAGAAGTTCAAAAAATTCCTGAGTTTAGAGAAATGTCCTTTGGTATATGGGAAGGGCTTACAGCGGAAGAAATCAATGAATTGTATAAAGAAATATATACATTATGGAAAATAAATCCTGTTAAAGCTAATATAGAAAAAGGAGAGACTTTAGAAGAAGTTCAAAAGAGAATGCTAAAAAAGACATTGGAGATAGTTAAAGAGAATGATGGCAAAAGTGTATTGATTGTTTCTCATGGGACTTCTATAAAAGCACTGATTTTGGGGCTTTTAGGAATTGACTTAAGTTTTTATCCTAGATTTAGACTTGATAATACTTCTCTTAATATAGTAGATGTTAAGGAAGATGGTAAAACTGTTCTGGTGCTATTTAACGATACTTGTCATTTAAGGAGAGATGAAAAAATAATATGAAAAAAGTATTTGTAGTAGGCGGCGGCCCAGCAGGAATGATGGCAGCTTTATCAGCAGCTATGATGGGAAAAGAAGTAAGTATATATGAGAGGAATAACATTTTAGGTAAAAAATTATTAGTTACAGGTAATGGAAGGTGTAATATTACTAATTTTGCTGACAAAGAAGAATTTTTCGAGAATATTCCAGGAAATAGTAAATTTTTATATAGCGCTTTTAGCAAGTTTTCTAATAAGGATTTAATAGAGTTTTTAAATAAAAATGGGCTTAAAATTAAAATAGAAAGAGGTTTAAGGGTTTTTCCGGTTTCAGATAAATCAATAGAAGTGAGAGATTTTTTTGTGAATATGCTTAAAAAATATGGAGTAAAGATAAATTATAACTGCAGAGTAAGTGATGTGATAGTGGAAAATAAACACGTAAAGGGCATAAGTGTTGATGAGAGTGTTTTAAACTGCGATAGTGTAATATTAGCAACAGGAGGAGTGTCATATCCTACGACTGGCTCTACTGGTGATGGGTATGAAATTGCTAAGAAATTGGGGCACACAATTATAGAGCCATTTCCTTCCTTAGTGCCGATTGTTACATATGAAAATGTAAGAGAATTGATGGGACTCACTCTTAAAAATGTCAAAGTTTCTGCTTTTTTTGGAGAGAAATTAATAAGAGAAGAGTTTGGAGAAATGCTTTTTACCCATTTTGGGTTGTCAGGCCCTGCAATACTCACCTTAAGCAGGTTTTTACATGATTACTTAGGTAAGGGAGAAGTAGTAATAAAAGTTGACTTAAAGCCGGGACTTAATATTGAAAAGCTGGAGGAAAGAGTATTAAGAGATTTTAATAAGTACCAAAATAAAAATCTGAAAAATGCCTTGGAAGATTTATTGCCTCATTCATTAATCCTATATGTTATAAAAAGGGCGAATATAGACCCTGATAAAAAAGTTAGGGAAATAACCAAAAATGAAAGAAAAAAATTGGTCAATAGCTTAAAAAATCTTACTTTTAAGGTAAAAGACCTAAGGCCTATAAGAGAAGCTATTGTTACAGGTGGTGGAGTAAGTATAAAAGAAATAAATCCCTCTACAATGGAGTCTAAAATAATAAAAGGCTTATTTTTTGCAGGTGAAATTATAGATGTGGATGGATTTACCGGTGGATTCAACTTGCAAATTGCCTTTTCTACAGGCTATGTGGCAGGAATTAATGCATAAGTAAAATGCGGTTTTC
This sequence comes from Thermoanaerobacter sp. X514, assembly GCF_000019065.1. Classification (NCBI taxonomy): domain Bacteria; kingdom Bacillati; phylum Bacillota; class Clostridia; order Thermoanaerobacterales; family Thermoanaerobacteraceae; genus Thermoanaerobacter; species Thermoanaerobacter sp. X514. The sequence goes on from NC_010320.1 coordinate 1,619,813, forward strand.
CGCATTTTTTTATTTGCTTTGCATAAGATATAATAAAGAAAAGGAGGATAAACATGGGAAAAAGAGTCAAAAGGAAAAAATACAGATATATTGACAGTGAAAGTATTCTTGTAGTATTGATAATATTAGGGCTTTTAAGTATAGCTATAACTCAACTTTTGATGACAAATGACGACATAAGAGTTTTTTTAAGTTCTACACAAAGATTAGAGGGCATTAATTTAAATTCTAATCTTTCACAAGAAGGCAAAGTGACAATTGAAGTTGTAGAAAAGGACAAAGCATTAAATTCCTTTGTATTGTTGAACGGAGAACCAGTTGCGAATTTTTTTACCAAGTCTATTACTATTACAGTAAGGCCCAATCAAATTCTGGAAATAGATGGCACCCGAGAAAAGGAACCTCTTCATTTTAAAGTAGTAGCAATTAGTGAAAATGTAATTGAGCCGCAAAATACTACTGTAGTTAAAGTAGAGAAGAATATACAAAAAATATGCATGGTTAGATTGAAATGATTTATTTGTAAAGGGTAATTATGCTATAATATAAAAAAGACAAAGGATGATAGGAGAGGAGAATGCCCTATAAAAGTCATAAGAGGTGCTATAACTTCCAAAAATACAAAAGAAGATATTTTAAAGGATACTACTATTCTCATTGAAGAAATTATTAAAGCAAATGAATTAGAAAAGAAAAATATCATTTCTATTTTTTTTAGCGCAACTTGTGATTTAGATGCGGTTTACCCTGCCGAAGCAGTTAGGAATATGGGTATGACCTCAATACCTATGATGTGCCTACAAGAAATGGAGGTAAAAGGCAGTCTCAGCCATTGCATAAGAGTTGCGGTTTTTACAAATTTAAGTGAAGATAAAGAGGTTAAACACGTTTATTTGAAAGAAGCAAAAAAACTGCGTCCAGACTTAGTTTGAGGTGATAGTATTGACTGTAAAAATAGCAATAGATGGGCCGGCGGGGGCTGGCAAGAGCACTGTTGCAAAAAAATTAGCTAAACTTTTAAATTATACCTACATTGATACAGGTGCTATGTATAGAGCTATTACATATAAAGCCATACAAGAGAAAGTGAATCTTATAGAAGAAAACAAAATAGCTGATATTGCGCAAAGTGCTGATATTATCTTAGAAGGAGAAAAAATTTTTTTAGATGGAAAAGACATTTCTGAAGAAATAAGAAAACCAGGAGTTTCTGAAAAAGTATCTTTGGTATCTAAAATACCTAAAGTTAGAGAAATTTTAGTACAAAAACAAAGGAAAATTGCTGAAGGTAAAAATGTAGTAATGGATGGGAGAGATATAGGTACGGTTGTGCTGCCTGATGCACAGTTTAAGTTTTTTTTGACCGCTTCTTTAGAAGAAAGGGCAAAACGGCGTTATAGAGAACTTAAAACTAAAAATGTAAATGTAAGTTATTACGAGGTGTTAAAAGAAATAGAAAATCGTGACACCATAGATTCACAGAGAGATACATCTCCTCTAAAAATTGCTGAAGATTCTATTGTCATTGATACTACGTATCTTTCAGAAGAAGAAGTTGTAGAAAAACTGTACAATATCATAAAGGAAGGATTAAAAGGGGAAATTTAAGTATGTTTTATTATATTGCTAAAGTTATTGTACGGACAATCATAAAAGTGATATTTAGAATAGAAATACGAGGACTTGAAAATATCCCTAAAAAAGGTCCGGTAATCATATGTTCTAACCATATAAGTCTTTTAGATCCTCCTGTCATAGGAGCCCTTTTAAATAGGCGAATATACTTTATGGCAAAAGAAGAGCTTTTTAAAAATCCTTTTTTAAGGCTTCTTTTAGGGACAGGCTTAGGGGCTTTTCCCGTTAAAAGAGGTACTGCTGATTTATCAGCTATTAAAACTGCTTTAACTTACTTAAAAAAAGGAAGAGCAATTGGAATTTTTCCTGAAGGTACAAGAAGTAAAACTGGTCAGCTTCAAAAGGCTGAGCCAGGAGTTGCTATGTTGGCAATTAAGGGGAATGCCCCAGTAGTGCCTATAGGAATTAAAGGGAGATATCGTCTTTTTTCTAAGATTATTATAAATATCGGTAAACCAATAAGTTTTGTAAAATATGCAAATTCTAAACTTTCCTCTAAGCAACTTTCTGTTATTGGGGAAGAAATAATGCAGGAAATTGCAAAATTGCTGTAGGAGGTAAAGAATGAAAATATTGATTGCTGAGTATGCAGGTTTCTGCTTTGGAGTAAAAAGAGCTATTGAAACTGCATATCAGGAAATTGAAAAAGGTGATGGAAAGAAAATATATACTTTAGGTGAAATTATTCATAATCCACAAGTTATATCGGACTTATCGAAAAAAGGGGTTAATGTTATTGAAGAAGAAGAGCTGGATAAATTAACTGAGGGCGATAAATTAATTATCCGAAGTCATGGGGTGTCTAAAAAATTATACGATTTTCTCGCTAAAAAAGGAGTTGAAGTCATAGATGTTACCTGCCCATTTGTAAAAAAGGTACAAAATATAGTTTATGAGTACTACCACAAGGGCTACTCTATTATCATTGTAGGAGATAGAAATCATCCAGAAGTAATAGGAGTAAACGGATGGTGTGATGACACTGCTTATGTGGTAAATTCAATTGAAGAAGCTTATGAATTACCTCAATTAGAAAAGGCATGTGCAGTTGCTCAAACTACTCTCATTGAAAAGCATTGGAAAGATATTTTAGAAGTAATAAAGCTAAAAGTTAAAGACCTTATTTTTTTTAATACTATATGTGATGCTACACAAAAAAGACAAGATGCTGCTGATGAGCTTTCAAAAAAGGTAGATGTAATGTTTGTAATTGGGGGAAAACATAGCTCTAATACTCAAAAACTAAAAAAGATATGTGAAAAAAATTGTAAAAACACTTTTCATATAGAAGATGCAGAGGAATTGACTCTTGAGATGGTAAAAGACCATGAGATTATAGGAGTAACAGCAGGAGCTTCAACCCCCGATTATGTGATAGAGGACGTGATAAAAAAAATTAGATTTTTAAAAGGGGAAGATGGGGATGAGTGATTTTTTAGAAGGTTATACTTTTAAGACGTTGCGACCTGGAGACATTGTCAAGGGAAAAGTGATAAAAGTTTCTGATGAGGGGATTATTGCAAATATTGACTATAAATCAGATGCTTTTGTGCCTAAAAATGAACTTTCTTTAAATCCTAATTTTGATGTAAAAAAGACCTTCAATGTTGAGGATGAGTTAAATTTATATATAATAAGTGTGGAAAATGATGAAGGAAACGTATTAGCCTCTAAAGTTATGGCTGATGATAAACTGAGCAGAGAAAAAATTGAAAAAGCCTATAAAAATGAAGAGATAATTGAAGGAGAAGTTATTGAGGTTGTAAAAGGCGGAGTGATTGCCTACTCATTAGGAGCTAAGGTTTTTATTCCTGCTTCTCAACTGGAATTACATTATGTCGACAAATTAAATGAATATTTAGGTAAAACTTTGCGGCTTCGAATAATTGAGTATATTCCTGGCAAGAAAATTGTTGGATCACAAAAAGAAGTACTAAAATTAGAAAGGGAAAAAGCTAAAAAAGCGCTTTTATCTAATTTGAAAGAGGGAGACATAGTAGAAGGGAGAGTAAAAAACATAATAGATAAGGGGGCTTTTGTAGACATAGGAGGTTTTGATGGTTTTATCCCTCTAAGTGAAATTAGCTGGGAAAGAATTAAAAATCCGCGAGAAGTATTGGGAATGGGAGATAAAGTGTCGATTTATATATTAAAGGTGGATGAAAAAAATGAAAAAATTACTTTGAGCCTGAGAAAAGTGTTGCCAGATCCGTGGAAAAATGTAGAAACGAAATATCACGAAGGAGAGGTGCTAAAGGGAACTATCACTAAAATTACGCCTTTTGGGGTATTTGTGCAGTTAGAACCAGGGATAGAAGGATTAGTTCATAAAAATAATTTAGAAAATAGTATCAAAACATACAAAATAAATGATATTATAGGAGTAGAAATATTGAACATAAATCAACAAGATAAAAAAATAAATCTTAAAGAAGTGCCTCTTGAAGAAGAAGATATTGTAGAAATAGAGCATCAAGAGCTTAGAATTACTTTGGGAGAAATATTTAATAAAAATTTTTAAACTGTCATGTAAAAAACCTTGACAAAAGAAAAAAATCTGATAAAATTAAAATCATTGAATGTATACATTATTTTAGTAAAGGAGGCACGATACAAAATGAATGCTTTGGGTCGCCACATTTTGGCAGAAATTTATGGGTGCGATAGCAATATTTTAGACAACTTGGAATTAATCGAAGACATAATGGTTCAGTCTGCAATAGTGACAGGCGCAGAGATACGGGAAGTAGCTTTCCATAAATTTAATCCCCAGGGCGTAAGCGGAGTAGTGGTCATATCAGAATCTCATATAACTATCCATACTTGGCCAGAACTGGGTTATGCCGCGGTTGACGTATTTACTTGTGGTGATGATGTCAATCCGTGGGATGCCTGTAACTATATAGCGAAAATGTTAAGAGCACAAAACATGACTGCAACAGAGGTGAAACGTGGAGTATTTGAAAAACCAGTGAAGGTGGTTAACTACTGATTAAATTCCATAGTATGAAGGTTTTGATTCCTTTGTGGCTTTTAAAGCCACTTTTTTCTATAATTAGGGGTGAACATATTTATGGTAGGTTATGAGGACTTTGTTAAAAAAATACATAAATTAACTGGAATAGATTTGTCTTCATACAAAGAAAAGCAGATGAAAAGAAGATTAGAATCTTTAATCTCTAGTCACAAATTTAGCTCTTATGAGGAATATTTTAATGAACTTACTGTCAATAAAACATTATATGAAGAGTTTCTAAATTATATTACTATTAATGTAACAGAATTTTTTAGGAACCCTTCACAGTGGGAAATCTTAGAGAAAGACCTTTTACCTAACATTATAAAAAAAGGTTTTAGAGTGTGGAGTGCAGCTTGTTCTACTGGGGAAGAACCTTATTCTGTAGCCATGCTTTTAACAAAGTTTATAGATTTAAAAGATGTGACAATTATTGCTACAGACATAGATGGAAGAGTATTAGAAAAAGCTAAAAAAGGTATATATTCGGCTGAGACTGTTAAAAAAGTACCTCAAGAATATTTAAAAAAATTCTTTAGAAAAATTGATGACAAAAGTTATCAGATAAGTGAAGATATTAGAAAAAGTGTACAATTTGAAAAGCATGACTTGTTAAATGATGAATATCCTAAAAATATAGATTTATTAATTTGTAGAAATGTGTTAATATATTTTAATGATACAGCTAAAGATAAAATATATAAAAAATTTTATGAGTCTTTAAATGATAACGGTATATTTTTTGTGGGTAGCACAGAGCAAATAATATTGCCATATAGATACAATTTTGAACCAATTAAAACTTTTTTCTATAAAAAAATTATTCCACAGGGATAAAAGAGGTGTTAATAATAATGCCTACCAATATTTATGTGACTGAAGAAGAATTAAAAAAACAAGAAAAAATAATGAAAGAAATTGCAGAAGAAAATAAGGGTAAAAACCTTTATTATCACATTGAAACTTACGGCTGCCAAATGAATGTCCATGATTCAGAAAAACTAGCAGGTATGTTAGAAAAGATGGGATATAAATATACTGAAAATCTGGAACAAGCTGATGTTTTACTTTTTAACACTTGTGCTGTAAGAGAACATGCTGAAATAAGAGTATTGGGAAGAGTATCACAAATGAAAGAATTGAAGGCTAGAAATCCTAATTTAATTATTGGTGTATCTGGCTGTATGATGCAAGAAAAAAATGTAGTAGAAGCTATTAAAGAAAAATATTCCTATATAGACATTGTTTTTGGCACTCATAATATATATAAATTTCCACAGCTTTTATGGGAGGCTTTGAACTCTCAAGATATAGTTATAGATATTATAGAAGATACAAAAAATGTAATTGAAGAGTTACCTGTCAAAAGGGACAGCAATTTAAAGGCATGGGTTAATATTATTTATGGTTGCAATAATTTTTGCACCTATTGCATAGTGCCATATACAAGAGGCAGAGAAAAGAGCAGAAAGCCAGAAGATATAATAGCAGAAGTAAAAGAATTAGCCCAAAAAGGGTATAAGGAAATCACTTTATTGGGACAAAATGTAAATTCTTACGGAAAAGACCTTGATGAAGATATAACTTTTGCAAAACTACTTTATAAGCTAAATGATATTGAAGGAATTGAGAGAATAAGGTTTATGACTTCTCATCCTAAAGATATTTCCGATGAATTAATATATGCCATGAGGGATTTAGATAAAGTTTGTGAACATTTGCATTTACCTGTACAAGCTGGTAGCAACAAAATTTTAAAAAAGATGAATAGAAAATACACCAAAGAACACTATTTAGAAATTATTGATAAAGTAAGAAGTAACATTCCAGATATTGCGATAACAACAGATATAATCGTAGGTTTTCCAGGTGAAACAGAAGAAGATTTTTTGGAGACGTTGGATTTAGTAGAAAGAGTGCGATTTGATGCCGCTTATACTTTTATTTACTCTAAAAGAGCAGGCACTGTTGCGGCAAATATGCCAGACCAAGTAGATGATGCTGTAAAACATGAGCGTTTAGAAAGACTTATAGAGTTGCAAAACAAAATCAGCTTAGAAAAAAGTGCAGAATTGAGAGGAAAAATTGTGGAAGTATTGATAGAAGGAATTAGTAAAAGAGATAGTAATAAATTGACCTCTCGAACTCGAACCAATAAAGTAGTCCACTTTGTGGGAGATGAAAGCCTTATCGGCAAACTTGCTAATGTTAAAATAACTGAAACAAAGGCTTGGACAATGCAGGGAGAATTAGTAGAAGTTATAAGATAAAAGTGCGCCTATATGGGCGCTAATTTTTATGATATAATAAAGAGGAGTCGGAGGTGCAAGAAAATGGCCGTCACTCCAATGATGGAACAATACCTTAAAATAAAAGAAAAATATAAAGATGCAATACTCTTTTTCCGCCTAGGAGATTTTTATGAGATGTTTTACGAAGATGCGGAAATTGCTGCTAAAGAGCTTGAAATAGCTTTGACAGGGAGAGACGCCGGAACGGAAGAAAGAGCCCCAATGGCTGGTGTTCCTTACCATGCAGCAGACTTTTATATAGACAAGTTAATAAAGAAAGGATATAAAGTTGCTATTTGTGAACAATTAGAAGACCCTGCAAAAGCAAAAGGTTTGGTAAAAAGAGATGTAGTAAGAATATATACTCCGGGGACAATAATAAATCCTGAATCAATGGATGAAAAAACAAATAACTACCTTGTGTCTGTTTTTAAAGGAAGGGACAATTATGGAATTTGTGCTGTTGATGTAACAACGGGAGATTTATACGCTACAGAACTTAAAAATTGTAAAGACACTAAAAGAGTTTATGATGAAATAACAAAGTATGCTCCTTCAGAAATAATCGCTAATGAAGATTTTTTAAAAAATAATAAATACATAAAAATTTTCAAGAATAATAACTGTGCTATAAATATCTATGAAAAGCAGCTTGACTATGAAGAAAAAATTAAATTAATAGAAACTCAATTTAATAAAAAATCCGAAGAATTAGGTATAAAAGATAAGCCTTATATGGCTAATTCGTTAGCGGCTCTTTTTAGCTATTTACAAGAATTACAAAAAACTGCTTTAAAGCATATAAACAAATTGCTTATATATGAAGATAACTCCTATATGGGATTAGACAGCAATGCAATAAAAAATTTAGAAATATTAGAGTCTAATAAAAACAAGTCAAAAAAAGGTTCTTTATTAGGAGTTTTAGATAAAACTGTAACTCCTATGGGAGGAAGGCTTTTAAAAAAATGGCTAGAAGAGCCTTTGCTTAATAAAGAGCATATTGATGCTCGGTTGCAAGCAGTAGAAGAACTTTTTAATGATTATAAAAATCGCCAAGATTTAAAACAACTTTTAAACAAAATATACGATTTAGAAAGATTGGCCAGCAAAATTGTCTACCAGAGTATTAATCCAAAAGATTTTATTTCCATAAAGCTATCTCTTCAAAATTTGCCTTACATCAAAGAAATATTAGAAAAGTTCAATTCAAGGCTTTTGAAAGAGATATGCGAGAAATTTGATATTTTACAAGATATATACGAATTAATAGATAAGTCGATAAAAGATGACCCTTCTACTCAATTAAAAGAAGGAAATATCATAAAAGACGGGTATAATGAAACAGTGGATAAGCTAAGAAAGGCTTCAACAGAAGGTAAAAATTGGATCGCAAATCTTGAGGCTGAAGAAAGAGAAAAAACAGGCATTAAGAACTTGAGAATAGGTTACAACAAAGTTTTTGGCTATTATATTGAAGTTACAAAATCTAATATACCACAGGTTCCTGAAAGATTCATACGAAAACAAACTTTGGCAAATGCAGAAAGGTATGTGACACCTGAGCTTAAAGAAATAGAAGAGACTATATTAGGAGCAGAAGAAAAATTAATTGAGCTTGAATATCAGCTTTTTAACGAAATAAGAGAAAAAGTAGAACTACAAATTGTAAGAATACAAAATACAGCAAAATATATAGCCATAATAGATGTACTCATTTCCTTTGCAGAAGTTGCGGAAACAAATAGATATATAAAACCGATAGTAGATTATAGTGACAGAATAGTCATCAAGGAAGGGAGACATCCAGTAATAGAGACTATTTCTGATGAATCTTTTGTAGCAAATGATATAGATATTGGTTCTGAAAATCCTATCATGATAATAACGGGGCCTAATATGGCTGGTAAATCTACTTACATGAGACAGGTTGCTTTAATTGTACTGATGGCGCAGATAGGCTCTTTTGTCCCTGCTTCTTACGCTAAAATTGGGATTGTAGATAAAATCTTTACAAGAGTAGGAGCATCCGATGACATCTTTGCAGGACAGAGTACCTTTATGGTGGAAATGTCTGAAGTGGCAAATATATTAAAATCTGCCACTAGTAAAAGTTTGATAATACTAGATGAGGTAGGGAGAGGTACAAGCACTTATGATGGTATGAGTATAGCTCATGCAGTTATTGAATATATTCATGAAAAGATAAAGGCTAAAACTTTGTTCGCTACTCACTATCATGAATTGACAAAACTTGAAGGCAAGATGAAGGGAGTAAGGAATTATAATGTTTCAGTAGAAGAAAGAGAAGATGACATAATATTTTTACGGAAAATAGTACCTGGTGGCGCTGATAAAAGCTATGGAATACAAGTTTCAAAATTAGCAGGACTACCTTATAGCATTGTTGAAAGAGCAAAAGAGATATTGAACAGTTTGGAAAATGATAAGGCCATAAAGTCCGAATTAGAAAATGCATCACAGCAACTTGCCTTTACTCAAATAGATATTTTTTCTACGGCAAAGGATTCGCTAATTGATGATATAGCCAATTGCGATGTGGACAACATGACTCCTATTCAAGCTCTAAATTATTTATATGAATTAAAGGAGAAGGCAATCTCCTTGAGGAGCGGAGTATTATGAATAAAATTCATCTTTTAGATGAAAAGACAATAAATAAAATTTCTGCAGGAGAAGTTGTTGAAAGACCTGCCTCTATAGTGAAAGAATTAATTGAAAATTCTATTGACGCTGGAAGCAAAAATATTACAGTGGAAATTTTAGAAGGTGGCATTCCTTATATAAAGGTATCTGACGACGGTTGTGGAATGAATGAAATAGACGCCATTTTAGCTTTTGAAAGGCACGCCACCAGCAAGATAAAATCTGACAATGACCTTTATAGTATAGGGACATTAGGTTTTAGAGGAGAGGCCTTAGCTAGTATTGCGGCAGTTTCCCATGTAACTTTACAGACTAAAGAAGAAGGAGCTTTATTTGGTACTAAAGTTGTTGTGGAAGGTGGGAAGGTAGTAGAAAAAACTACTTGTGGTTGTGCAAAAGGATGTAGTATTGAAGTAAGAGATGTGTTTTTTAATACGCCGGCACGAAGGAAGTTTTTGAAACGTCCTTCAACAGAGAGTATGTATATAATTGATGTTGTAACTAAATTGTGCCTTTCCCATCCTGAAGTTTCTTTTAAATATGTAAAAGACAGGAAACTACAGTTTATAACATCAGGTAATGGAAATATAGAAGATGTAATTTTGAGGCTTTTTGGAAATGAAGTCTACTCTTCTCTTATGTCAGCTTCTTTTGAAAGTGAAGATTTGAAATTAAAGATTTTAGCAGGTAAAAATTCTTTAAATTATTCAAATAGGAATATGCAATTTTTCTATGTAAATGGAAGATACGTAAAAAATAAAACCCTCTCGGCCGCTGTAGATGAAGCTTTTAAGACTTATATACCTGTGAACCGATATCCTGCTGTTTTTTTGTACATGGAAATAGACCCAAGGCAGATTGATGTGAATATACATCCTTCAAAATTAGAGATAAAATTTTCAGATGAAAGAAGAATTTTTGAAGCTGTTTATAAAACTATAAAGGATAGCCTTCATAAATACAACTTGATACCAGAAGTAAAAATTGAAGAAAAGAAAAATATCTTTGAAATTGAAACTCCAACTATTTCAGCTGAGCAGACGAAATTATACTTGACTTCTTCTGATAAAGAATTAGAAGAGGAAAAAAAGAAATTTGACAATGAATTTAAAGGTAAGAATGTTTTTTTAAAAGATAATGTATTAAAAGAAAATAGTAAAAATAGTAGTTTAGATAACCATTTGGCTGTTTATGAGGAATATGAACATGAAAAAGAAGAAATAAATAAAAATGACCTTGCTAAAAAAATAAGTGATATAAGAATAGTGGGCACATTATTTTCTACTTATATAATCGTAGAAAAGGAAGATGTATTCTATATAATTGACCAACATGCTGCCCACGAAAGGATTTTATATGAAAAATTTACTTCCCAATATGAAAAAATTCAAACAAGGCAGGTAACATTTCCTATTGTAGTAGAATTACAACCAAGAGACTTAGAACTTGTTCATCAAGAAAAAGAGCTTTTAAATAAATTAGGTTATGTATTTGAGGAATTTGGGAACAATTGTATAATATTAAGAGAAGTGCCTGTAATTTTAGGACAGCCAGAAGCAAGGCAGTTATTTATAGATATAGTGGAAAAACTTAAAGATAAGGAACTTATCAATAAAATATCCTTAAAAGAAGAAAATATTATAATGATGGCTTGTAAAGCTGCAGTAAAAGCTATGGATAATTTATCTGAAAAAGAAATTCATAAACTTTTTGATGACTTAAAAATTACAGAAAATCCTTATACTTGTCCTCACGGAAGACCTGTTATAATCGCTATAACAAAAACTCAGTTAGAAAAGATGTTTAAAAGAATTATGTAATATAAGGGTGATGGGATGGCTATACAAATTGTGCTTATTGTTGGGCCCACAGCCTCTGGCAAGTCTAAATTAGCAGTAGACGTGGCAAAAGAATTTAATGGAGAAATCATTTCTGCTGACTCTATGCAAGTTTATAAGTACATGGATGTTGGTACAGCAAAAATTACAAAGGAAGAAATGCAAGGCATCCCTCATTATTTGATAGATATTGTAGAGCCAGATCAAGAGTTTAGTGTAGCAGAATATGAAAAAAGAGCGAAAGAGATTATAAAGGATATTTACAAAAGAGGGAAACTTCCTATAATTGTAGGGGGAACTGGTTTATATATCAATTCAATAATTTACATCATGCACTTTTCTGATTTTGAAGGAAGCAAAGAATTTAGAGAGAAAATGAAAGAATTAGCAAATACTTATGGCAGTCAATATCTTTATGAAAAATTAAAAAGTGTGGACCCAGAGGCGGCAAAAAAAATACATCCAAATGATATTAGAAGAATCATCAGAGCTTTAGAAGTTTATGAATTTACAGGGAAACCTATTTCTTACTATCAAAAAATGAGTGGTATGCGTTTAAATCCAGAGTATCAGCCTATAATGATAGGGCTTAATTTCAGAGACAGACAAATTTTATACGATAGAATTAATCAAAGAGTGGATGAAATGATAAAAAATAATTTGGTTGAAGAAGTGGTAAACTTGCTAAAAATCGGGTATAATAAAGACAGTACTGCTATGCAGGCTTTAGGATATAAAGAAATTGTCGAATATTTAAAAGGAGAGATTTCTTTAGAAGAAGCTATTGAAAAAATTAAAAAAGGGACAAGGAGGTATGCAAAAAGACAGATCACCTGGTTTAAGGGTTATGACTTTATCAAATGGTTTTTTGTAGATGACTATAAAAATTATGAAGAACTCAAGAAAAATATTATTAAATATTTAGCAGGAAAATTAAATTTTTGATAGAATATAACTAATGATACATATTAAAGAAGGGGGATAAAGATGGCAAGTTCAAAAGCAGCTATTAATTTACAGGATATCTTTTTAAATCAAGTGAGGAAAGAGCATGTACCAGTAACTGTCTACTTAATCAACGGATTTCAATTAAAGGGTTTAGTGAAAGGATTTGATAATTTTACAGTGGTGTTGGAGTCAGAGAACAAACAGCAACTTCTTATCTACAAACATGCTATTTCGACAATTACACCTCAAAAGCCTGTGATCTTCTCTGCTTCTGATAAAGATGAGAAGAGAGAAGAGTGAAAAAAACAAAAAAACAGTATTAGGGCAACTAATACTGTTTTTTTGAAATAATAAAGTAAGGGAGTTTGCCAAAATGAAGATTGGTTTCATAGGTGTTGGCAATATGGGCCTTGCCCTTATAAAGGGCATATTAAAAGCGGATTTTATAGAGGCAGAAGATCTAATTCTTTACGATCCAGTGAAAGAAAAAACAGCGGGATTAGAGAAAGAATTTGGAGTTGCTATTGCAAAAGACAATATTGATTTAACTGAAAAGTCGGACATTATCATCTTAGCAGTAAAACCTAACATCTACGACGTTGTTTTGGAGGAAATAAGAGCAAAAGTAACTGATAAAAAGATAATAATCATTATAGCTCCAGGTATAACTATAAGCCATGTCAAAGATATTTTAAAAGCAGGAAAAATAGTGAGAACAATACCTAATACTCCTGCTTTAATAGGAGAAGGTGTTACTGCTATAAGTTACTCACAAGAGATACAACAAGAGGATAAAGAAATTGTGGAGAAGATTTTTAAAACCTGTGGGGAAATTGTAGAAGTAGAAGAAAAGTTAATTGATGCTGCAATGGCTGTCTCTAGTTGTAGTCCAGCATTTGTGTACATGTTTATTGAAGCATTGGCAGATGGTGGTGTACTATTGGGATTACCAAGAGATGTTGCGTATAAATTAGCTTCAAAGGCTGTAGCTGGTGCAGGTAACATGGTATTAAAAACAGGTTTTCATCCTGGCCAATTAAAAGACATGGTAACATCTCCAGGTGGTACAACTATTGAAGGTATAAGGATTTTGGAAAAAAATGCAATGAGAAGTGCAGTGATTGAAGCAGTGGCTGCAGCATATCAAAAAACAAAGGGATTGAAGTAAAAATGTCAAATAATATCGATGTTGTTGAAATATACACAGATGGAGCTTGTAGTGGTAATCCTGGTCCAGGTGGCTGGGCAGCAGTTTTACTGTACAAAGGAACAAAAAAAGAAATATCAGGATTTGAAGAAAATACTACAAACAATAGAATGGAATTAAAAGCAGTAATAGAAGGTTTGAAAGCCTTAAAAAGGCCTTGTAAAGTTAATTTATATAGTGATAGTAGTTATGTAATAAATGCCTTTAAAGAAGGCTGGCTTGAAAAGTGGCAGAAAAACAATTGGCTAAAATCAGATAAAACTCCAGTAGAAAATCAGGACTTGTGGAAGGAGCTTTTAGAGATTTCAAAAAATCATCAAGTCAATTGGATTAAAGTAAAGGGCCATGCAGATAATGAATACAATAATTTATGTGATAGACTGGCTACAGAGCAAATAAAAAGAAATACCAGACAAAACCCCAAGGAGTGAATTTACAAATTTCCTTTGGGGTTTTGTTTATATGGTGTAAAATAATTAAGGCAAGGATGCCGAAGTTATACCAAAAAATACTTGATTTTGGCTCAGAAATTATGTTATGATATATAACAAGTAATTATACGAAATAACTATTTCGTATAATTAGGATTGTAGAAAGGAGTTTTGAAAATGTCTAATGAAATTTCTAATAATACTTCCAATAATGGTTCTATTAAATATCCCCCTCTTCTTGAAGAATTTTTAAACTACTTCTCAACTGTAAAAGCCCGCTCTTATAATACTGTAAAAGCTTATGCCTATGATTTAGTTTTGTTTTTGCGTTTTTTAAAGCAAAGGCGCCGAAAAGTTAGTCCTGATGTTGAATTTGATGAAATAGATATCTCTGATGTGGATGTTGATTTGATAGAGTCTGTTGATTTAAACGACTTATACGCCTATCTTAACTTTGTGGCTAACGAAAGGTCTAATACTCCCCATGCTCGTGCTCGAAAAGTAGCAAGTTTAAGGTCTTTTTATAACTATCTTTATAAAAAAGCTAAGGTGCTAAGCAAAAATCCTACTCAAGAATTAGAGTCGCCAAAACTTTCTGTAAGACAGCCTATTTACCTCACCCTTGATGAAAGTAAAAAACTTTTAAATTCCATAGATGGACCTTTTAAAGAAAGAGATTACGCAATTATCACTTTGTTTTTAAACTGTGGGCTCAGAGTTTCTGAACTGGTGAATATAAATTTAGACGACATAAAAGACGATAAACTAACTGTTATAGGAAAAGGAAATAAACAAAGAACAGTTTATTTAAATGATGCCTGTATTAATGCAATAAATACATATTTGAAGGTAAGACCTAAAGAAGGAGTCAAAGATAAAAAGGCTTTGTTTTTGAGCAAAAGGCTTAAACGCATAAGTGTTAAAACTGTACAATATACCGTAAAAAAACATTTAAAAAATGCTAATTTAGAAGGAAAAAAATATTCTGCCCATAAATTGCGCCATACAGCCGCGACTTTGATGTACAGATATGGTAATGTAGATATAAGGACTTTACAAAAGCTCCTAGGGCATTCTAACGTGTCTACGACGCAAATTTATACCCATGTAGATGATTCGCAATTAAAAGAAGCTGTAAATAAAAACCCTTTATCACAAAAGGAAGATTGAAAATAAAATTCAAGAGGAAAATCTTTCCTCTTGAATTTTATTTCGTAGCTTATTCTTCTTTGTAAATATTATTTAAAGCAATAGCCATTGCCAATTTTACTTGAGGATAAGTAAGACCACCTTGCACGTATGCGATATAAGGTTCTCTTATAGGGGCATCTGCACTTAACTCTATAGAAGATCCTTGTATAAATCCTCCTGCTGCCATTATGACTTTATCCTGATATCCTGGCATGTCCCACGGCTCAGGAATTACATGAGAGTCTACTGGGGACCCCATTTGTATTCCCTGGATAAAAGATATCAACTCTTCAGCAGTTTTAAATTTGATAGCTTGAACTATGTCAGTTCTTTCTTCGTCATATTTTGGAGTAACTTCATAGCCTAAGTCTGACATAATTTTCGCTAAAAGAACAGCTCCTTTTAAAGCTTGTCCTACCACTTGAGGTGCAAAAAATAACCCTTGTAAAATCAATCTATTTAAATCTAAAGAAGGACCTACCTCTTTTCCTATGCCAGGGGCATATAGCCTATAAGAAGCATTTTCAACTAATTCCTTTTTTCCTACTACATATCCACCTGTAGGGGCAATTCCCCCACCTATGTTCTTTATAAGAGAACCTGCTATAATGTCGGCTCCTACTTCTGTTGGTTCTTTTATCTCAGTAAATTCTCCATAGCAATTATCTACAAATATGATTACATCTTCTTTTACCTTTTTAATTTCACTAATTGCCTTTTCTATATCTTCTATCTTCAAAGACTTTCTATAGTCATACCCTTTTGATCGTTGAATCATCACCATTTTAGTTTTTGAGGTTATTGCTTTTTTTACACTTTCTATATCTATTTTTCCATCATTAAGGAGGGGAATTTCTTTATATATAACTCCGTATTCTTTTAAACTTCCCCTCCCCTCCCCTTTTATCCCTATTATTTCTTCTAACGTATCATAAGGCCTCCCACAAGCTGAAATTAGCTCTTCATTTGGTTTTAAATTGCCAAATAGACATAATGCTATAGCATGAGTTCCAGAAACGATTTGAGGCCTTACTAAAGCGTCTTCTGCGGCAAATATTCCTGCATATATCTTTTCGATTGTCTCTCGCCCGATGTCACCATATCCATAGCCAGTTGTGCCATTAAAATGGATATCGCTTAATTTGTTCTTTTGGAAATGATATATGACCTTATACTGATTGTACTCTACAGTCTTATCAATCTTTCTAAATACAGGATGACAATCTTTTTCTGCTTTTTCTATAACTTCGATTATTTTTGAGTTTATATGGAAATTGTTCTGCAAAAATTTTTTTGTGTCCATTTTCTCAGTCCTCTCTAATGTCTATACTGTCTATTGTTATTAAATCTTCTTTGGTTATATTTATTTTGTTTAAAACTCTTACAGCCTGTTTTCTAATTGCTCTTTCTATGATATTCCTTACAAGGCGCGCATTCCCCATTTCTCTTGAATTGTCGTCACGAATCAATATTTTCATTAATTTTCTCTTTGCACTTTCTGTAAGCTTATATTGCCTGTTTTTTACCATGACTTCCGCAATCTGAAGAAGTTCATCTATAGTATAATCAGGAAAATCTATCTGGATTGGAAACCTGGAGCGAAGTCCGGGATTGGTATTTAAAAAATATTCCATTTCGTGTTTGTAACCTGCTAATATAAGTATAAATTTATTCCTATTGTCTTCCATTTCTTTGACAAGAGTATCAATAGCTTCTTTGCCAAAGTCTTTTTCTCCACCCCTTGCCAAAGAATAAGCTTCATCTACAAACAAAATTCCTCCCAAAGCTTTTTTTACATTTTCACGGACTCTGTGAGCAGTATGTCCTATGTATTCTCCTACTAGATCAGCTCTCTCTACTTCAACTACATGGCCTTTTTCTAAAACTCCTATACTTTTTAAAAGTTTTCCTAATATCCTTGCTACAGTAGTTTTGCCTGTTCCTGGATTGCCTTTAAATATCATATGTAATACTATAGGTTCAGTGGCTAATCCTTCCTTTTTACGCTTTATTTGCAGTTGCGAGAAAGCGTAAATTTCTTGTATAATTTCTTTCACTTTATTAAGGCCTATCAAAGAATTTAGCTCTTTTAAAGCTTCTTCTTGTAATTTTTTATCATCTACAGTTGTTGTGACTTCTTTAGGTTTATCTTCTGACTTTTTTTCTATTTTATATCCTTCAAAAAAAACTGGCCATATTCCCATCTACCACCACATCCCAATACCATTTTTATTTTATTGTTATTCTATGATATTGGGATGTGGAAAGTGAACAAATTTTACACTTCTACTTTTGCTTCTACATCTTCTTTAAAATCTGCTAAAATAGGGTTTACAATTTCCTTAATGTATTCTTCAGTCTGGCTTACAGCTCTTCCGGTAAATTTTATAGGGTCAACTAATTCTTTAATTTCTTCTTGGGAAAGTTTAAATCTTTGGTCATTTTGTATATAATCAAGCAACCTATTTTCTTCTCCATTTTTAACTTCTTCTGCCGCTTTTAAGGAGTATACTCTTATAGCTTCATGTAACTCTTGTCTGTCCCCACCTTTAAGTACTGCTTCCATTAAAATCTTTTCTGTAGCCATAAAAGGCAATTCCTTCATCACATTTTTTTCAATTACTTTTTTGTTTACTTTTAAACCAGACGCAATGTTTATATAAAGATTTAATATAGCATCTGTGGCAAGGAACATTTCGGGTATTACAATTCGCCTGTTAGCTGAATCATCTAAAGTTCTTTCAAACCATTGAGCAGAAGAAGTAATAGATGCATTTAAAAGTGTGACAATAACATACCTACTTAAAGCTGCCATTCTCTCGCTTCTCATAGGATTTCTTTTATAAGCCATTGCAGAGGAGCCTATTTGTTTTTCTTCAAAGGGCTCTTCAATTTCTCTTAAATGTTGCAAAAGCCTTAGGTCGTTGCTGAATTTGTGAGCACTTTGAGCAATACCGCTTAAAACAGACAAGAGCATAAAGTCATATTTTCTCGTATAAGTTTGTCCTGTCACAGGGAAGGACTTTTTATATCCCATTTTTTCTATTACTAATCTGTCTAGCTCTTTTACTTTTTCTTCATCACCACCAAAAAGTTCCATAAAACTTGCTTGTGTACCAGTGGTGCCTTTTACTCCTCTTAACATTATGTTTTCTCTTCTATATCTTAAATCTTGTAAATCGAGAATTAAATCTTGTATCCAAAGGCATGCTCTTTTACCAACTGTAGTAAGTTGAGCTGGTTGAAAGTGAGTATAACCTAAAGTGGGTAAATCCTTATAAGTTAGTGCAAATTCGGATAAAATTTTTATTACTTTGAGAAGTTTCTTTTCAATTAGTTCAAGAGCTCTATCCATAAGAATTATATCAGTATTGTCATCTACAAAAGCAGAGGTAGCTCCTAAATGGATTATAGGTTTTGCTTTGGGGCACAAAAGACCATAGGCATGTATGTGAGCCATAACATCATGTCGAAATTCTCTTTCGAATTTTTCCGCATCTTCATAGTTTATGTTGTCTATATTTTCTTCCATTTCTTTAATCTGCTCATCTGTAATATTGAGCCCTAATTCTTTTTCGCTTTTTGCCAAAGCTACCCATAATCTTCGCCAAGTTTTAAATTTTTCGTCGTCAGAGAAGATTTGGGCCATTTCTTTGCTAGCATATCTTGTTATTAACGGATTCTGATAAGTATCTCGCATATTTACCTCCTCATTATGCTTTATTTAAAAATTCTTCGATTCTATTTAAGCCTTTTTCAATATTTTCAATGGAAGTAGCATAAGAAATCCTAATGTAATTGTCCATTCCGAAGGGCAAAGCAGGAACAACTGCTACATTTGCTCCTTCAATTAAAGCATTTGCAAAATCTATGGAACCTCTAATAATTTTTCCTTTTATTTCTTTTCCAATGTATTCGTCTATATTTACCATTACATAGAAAGCCCCTTGAGGTTTATTTGATTTTAACCCCTTTATTTTATTTATCCTTTCAACCATATAAATTCTTCTTTTATTGAATTCTTCTGCCATTCTTTTAATAACAGTTTCATCTCCTGATAAAGCGGCTACACTGGCATATTGAGCAATTGAATTGGGATTTGAGGTGGTGTGACTTTGAATGTTTGACATAACCTTTGCAATTTCTAAAGAAGAAGCAGTATATCCAATTCTCCATCCTGTCATAGCATAAGCTTTAGACATACCGTTTACTAAAATTGTCAGTTCTTTAATTTTTTCATTTAAAGAGGCGATACTGATGTGACTGCCTTCATAAATTAATTTTTCGTATATTTCATCTGAAATGACAAAAATATTTGCTTCTTCAATAATTTTTGCAAGTTCTTCTAACTCTTCTTTAGTATACACTGAGCCAGTTGGATTGTTGGGGGTATTTAAAATTAAAGCTTTTGTCTTAGAGGTAATAGCATTTTTTAATTCTTCGGCTGTAATTTTAAAGTCATTTTCTGCTTTTGTTTTTACAAAGACAGGCTTTCCATAAGCCAGCCTTACCATCTCAGGATAGCTTAACCAATAAGGTACAGGAATTATAACTTCGTCGCCAGGATTTAAAATTGCACAAAGAGCGTTATATATAGAGTGTTTAGCACCGTTTGATATGACAATTTGTTCTGGTTGGTATTTAAGGCTGTTATCTTTTAAAAGCTTGTTGCATACTGCTTTTTTTAATTCAGAAATGCCCGAAGAAGGGGTGTATTTGGTGTAGCCTTTTTTTATAGCGTCAATTGCAGCTTCTTTTATGTAATCAGATGTATCAAAATCTGGCTCTCCTACTCCGAAGTCTATAACGTCTACGCCTTGAGCTTTTAGCTGTTTTGCCTTTGCTGTTATTTCTAATGTCATAGAAGGGGTAATTTGTAAGGCATTTTGGGATAAATCCAATTTTTACACCTCCAGAGGATTTCGTTATATGAATCACAATATTATTTTAACTTAATTATTTTGATATTTCTACAAAATTTTTAGCTTTACTTTTCAATATTTTTACATATTCATAGTCTAACTTTATGGTTCCTAAAAGGTCTCTGCCATCTACTTCTATACCGTGAAAATCTGAGCCTCCAGTTATGATTAACTTGTATTTTTTAGCTTTGTTTAAATACTTTTCTACATCTTCAGTAGTGTGTTTTGAATGGTAAACTTCTATTCCTATTAAACCTTTTGGGGCTAATTCCTCAATAATATTATCATCTTGAAGTAAACCGGGATGAGCTAAAACAGTGACACCTCCATTTTCTAAAATAAGGTTTATTGCTTCAAAAGGAGTGATTCTATATCTTTCTACATAAGCAGGAGCACCCACTCCTATGTATTTTTCAAAAGCTTCTTTTACACTTTCTACATAATTCTTTTTTACCATGGCTCTTGCTATATGAGGTCTTCCTATGAATTTTTCACTTGTGAATTCCAATACGTCTTCTATAGAAATATCAATCCCTAATTCATTTAATTTTTTTAAAATCGCTTTGGCTCTATCATTTCTCAACTTTTTCATTTCTTCCAACTTTTCAAAAAATTTTTTATCTTTGTAATTTATAAAATAACCTAAAATATGAACTTCTTGATTTTGATAATAGCAATTAAACTCAATTCCAGGAATAACTTCAATCTCATATTTAGCAGAAGCTTCCATGGCTTCTTCAAGCCCATCAACTGTATCGTGATCTGTCAGAGAAATACAGCTAAGTCCATGTTCTTTTGCCAATCGAACTACTTCAGATGGTGAATTAGTTCCATCGGAAGCTTTTGAATGCATGTGAAGGTCTGCAAACATTATATCCCAACCTTTCCTCTAAATTTTACCTTTACAATTTAAAATAACCTGCAAAATGCAGGTTATTTTTTATCGTGGCTCTACAATTAACTTTATTGCTGTCCTCTCTTCACCGTCTATTTCAATGTCTGTAAAAGCAGGAATGCAAATTAAGTCAATTCCGCTGGGAGCTACAAACCCTCTTGCAATTGCAACAGCTTTTACAGCTTGATTTATTGCACCTGCACCTATTGCTTGTACTTCTGCACCTCCACGCTCCCTTAACACCCCTGCCAACGCTCCTGCTACAGCATTTGGATTAGATTTTGCTGAAACTTTTAACACTTCCATTGTTTTTCCCCCTTAAAGACAAATGATTTTCTCCTTGTTAATATTCTACATTTGTTTTAAAAATCCTCCTTTTTATGCATAAATTTTATTAATGCGTTCTATGCTATAGCATTTTCCTGTTATTTCATCTACAGAAATTACAATGGCATTTATCTGGGCAGGACCTTTTTTTGCAACTTCAAAGCGTACAGGTACAGAAGATGTAAATTTTTTAATTATTAATTCTTTATCTATTCCCAATATAGAATCACTAGGACCTGTCATGCCAACATCAGTTATGTAAGCTGTCCCATTTTGTAATATTTTCTCATCTGCCGTTTGTACATGAGTATGAGTGCCAAAAACACAACTTACTTTTCCGTCTAAAAAATATCCCATTGCTATTTTTTCAGAAGTAGCTTCTGCATGAAAATCTACGAGGATTATATTCGTCTCTTTTTTTAACTTTTCTATTTCTTCTAAGGCGACAAAGAAAGGATTTCTATTGCAAGGCATAAAGGTAGTTCCCTGCAAATTTATAATACCAATTTTTGTATTTTTAAAATTAAGTGCTATAGATCCTCTGCCAGGTGTTTCCTCTAAATAATTGGCAGGTCTTACAATTCGCATTTCTTCATCAATAAATTTTAATATTTCTTTTTGATCCCACACGTGATTTCCCATTGTTAATGCAGAAATTCCCATTTCAAAAAGTTCATCAGCAACTTTGCGAGTCAGTCCATTTCCTCCGGCAGCATTTTCTCCATTCGCTATAACTATGTCAATATTGTATTCTGATATTAATTCTTGTAAGTGCTCTTTTAATATGTTTCTACCTGGTCTTCCAACTATATCGCCGATGATAAGTATCTTCATTCTTAACCTCCAAAAAATAATTTTCTTAAACTTATTATTACACAAACCTATGTATTAAAACAATAGCTAATAAAAATTTATGATGAAACTTTTAAAGCGTGCTCATCGCACGCTTTTTTTCAATCCTTTATTTTGCATAATCTACAGCTACTGTCTCTCTTATGACAGTCACTTTGATTTGACCTGGATATTCAACTTCTTCCTCAATTTTTTTGCTTATATTTCGCGCCAAAATGACAATATCATCATCATTGACAATTTCAGGTTTTACCATTATTCTGATTTCTCTTCCTGCTTGTATAGCATAAGACTTTTCTACACCTTCAAAAGAATTAGCAATTTGTTCTAACTTATCTAAACGCTTAATATAGGCTTCTAAAGCTTCCCGCCTTGCACCTGGCCTTGCAGCAGAGATAGCATCTGCCGCTTGTACTAATACTGCCTCAACAGTCTGAGGCTCTACATCATTATGATGAGCCATTATGGCATGAATGACAGCATCAGACTCATGATATCTTTTAGCTAGTTCTGCACCTATCATTACATGAGGGCCTTCCACCTCATGGTCTACGGCCTTACCTATATCGTGTAAAAGTCCTGCTCTTTTGGCAACTAGGGCATCTGCACCTAATTCATAAGCCATAAGTCCTGCCAAATGAGCTACTTCGATTGAATGCTTTAAGACATTTTGCCCGTAACTAGTTCTAAATTTAAGTCTTCCTAGTAACTTAATCAGCTCGGGATGCAAACCGTGAATTCCTACTTCAAAAGCCGCTTCTTCTCCTGCTTTGATTATCATGTTGTCTACTTCTTTTTTAGCCTTTTCTACCATTTCCTCTATTCTTGCGGGATGTATTCGCCCATCTTCAATTAATTTTTCCAGCGCAATCCGCGCAACTTCTCTTCGTATAGGGTCAAAGCCTGAAATAACAACAGCCTCAGGAGTATCATCTATTATAAGGTCAATTCCCGTCAATGTCTCTATTGTCCTTATATTTCTACCTTCCCTACCTATTATGCGACCTTTCATTTCATCATTAGGAAGGGTAACAACAGACACAGTTGTTTCTGCAGCATGGTCAGCCGCACAACGTTGAATGGCATTGCTAATTATTTCCCTTGCTTTCATTTCTGCTTCTTCTTTAGCTTTGTTTTCCATTTCTTTAATCATTACAGCCATTTCATGTTGTATATCTTTTTGAACACTTTCTAATAAAATGGCTTTTGCTTCTTCACGGCTTAGTCCCGAAATTCTTTCTAATTCTTCTATTTCTTTTTGATGGAGTAAAGAAATTTGTTCTTCCAATTGTTGAATTTCTTTTTGTTTTTCTTCTAGAAGATTTTCTTTTTGTTCTAAAGTTTCGGCTCTTTTATCCAGGGTTTCTTCTTTTTGAAGGAGTCTTTTTTCTAAACGCTGTAATTCACCTCTGCGATCCCTTATCTCTTTTTCTAAATCAGTTCGCATGCGGTGAATCTCTTCTTTAGCTTCTAATAAGAGCTCTCTTTTTTTATTTTCAGCGTCTCTTTTTGCACTTTCTAATATGGTCCGCGCTAAATTTTCTGCGCTTTTTATTTTGGATTCTGCAATAATCTTTCTTGCCAAATAACCAATTAGAAAGCCGACCGCTATTGCAATAAGTGCTGTGATTATCAATTGAACATGGCTAATACTCTTACACCTCCTTAGTAGATATTCATATTTTATTTTAGTCCCTTTTCAAAATTATGTCAAGTTATAAATCCTTTTCTTTCAAGGCATCACTAATGTTTTCAATTTGAAACCCGTTGTTGTAAAGATAGTTTTTTAACTTTTTAGTGTCTTCTTGGAATTTTGATTTTTTTTCAATTATTTTTTTTATTATTTCAACTTCTTTTTCTTCAGGATAAAAATTGTTTAAACTTTCTTGGATCAGTTCTTTACTAATTCCTTTTTTTATAAGTTCGTAATAAATTTTTCGCCTACTGTATAGTTGGTTTATTTTTTGTTCTATAAATAATTTAGCGTAAACTTTGTCATTGATATAGTTATAGCTTTTCAGCTTTTCAATAACACTTTTTATAATATTCTCTTCAAAACCTTTTATTTCAAGCTTTTGAGAAAGTTCTTTTTCTGTTAACATTTTTCTTGATAAAAGTTTAAATGCGTAGTCACTCGCTTGTCTTGTTGCAATATAGTTTACATAATAATTATACTGTTCATTATCTATTTCTTTTCCTTTTTCTATGCCTAAATAGCTCAAATCTTCTAAATTGCAACTAAAGGCATATTCTCCATCTATGTAAACATTATATTGCGTTTTTTTCTGCTTTTCGATAGTAGTTATTATCATGCTTATTTCTCCTTTGTAATAAAATAACCCCACAATAAGGGGTCATTCTACTATTGCATCAGGGGAGGATTTTATTTTATTATAAGCTAGATTGAAATTTTCTCTAATTTTTCTTTCAATTTCATCAGCGATTTCTTTGTTTTCTTTTAAAAATTGCTTTGCGTTTTCTCTTCCTTGCCCTAATCGTATATCTCCATAGGAATACCAAGCACCACTTTTTTCAATTATGTCTATACTTGTGCCAATATCCAAAATGCTTCCTTCTCTTGAAATACCTTCTCCATACATTATATCGAATTCTGCTTGTTTAAAAGGCGGAGCAATTTTATTTTTTACAACTTTGACACGGGTTCTATTTCCGATTATTTCATTTCCTTGTTTTATTGCATCCACTTTTCTCACATCTAGTCTTATTGTAGCATAAAATTTCAGAGCTCTTCCTCCAGGGGTTGTTTCAGGATTTCCAAACAGAACACCTACTTTTTCTCTAAGCTGGTTTATAAAGACCACAATAGTTTTAGACTTACTGGTGACCCCTGCTAATTTTCTCAAAGCTTGAGACATCAATCTTGCTTGAAGCCCTACATGGCTATCTCCCATTTCACCATCAATCTCCGCCTTAGGTACTAAAGCGGCAACAGAGTCTATCACAATTATATCAACAGCACCACTTCTAACAAGGGCTTCTGCAATTTCTAAGGCTTGTTCGCCAGTATCAGGCTGTGCTACTAATAAGTCCTCAATATTGACACCAAGATTTTTTGCATATACAGGATCAAGAGCATGTTCTGCATCTATAAAAGCACCTGTTCCTCCCATTTTTTGTGCTTCTGCTATCATGTGTAGCGCTAAGGTGGTTTTTCCTGAAGACTCAGGGCCAAAAATTTCTATTATTCTTCCTCGAGGGACTCCTCCGACACCTAAAGCAATGTCTAATTCAAGAGAACCTGTAGGTATTACTTCTACATTCAATTTTGCAGTATCTCCCAATCTCATGATAGAGCCCTTGCCAAACTGCCTCTCTATTTGACTTATAGCCATTTCTAAAGCCTTTTGTTTTTCTATCATTTATTATTTACCTCCCAAGAATACAGGGTATTGTATTAAATTAATTATATATTAATGGACATAACTAGTCAATTTTTATTCCCAGAAGATATCTTCTTACAATGTCTAAAGCATGTAGTACTGTCCTTGTTCTTATTTTACTTCTATCACCACTTAACATTAGTTTTTTTACATAGACTTCTTCATTGGTAGCAAAACCCACATACACTAATCCTACGGGCTTTTCAGGTGTTCCACCTGTAGGTCCTGCAATTCCAGTAGTAGACAAACCAAAATCAGCATTGGCCAATTTTCTTACATTTTCTGCCATTTCTTTTGCTGTCTCATAGCTTACTGCTCCATAAGACTCTAAAGTAGATTTTCTCACCCCTAAGATGTTTTCTTTAGCTTCATTACTGTAAGAAACAACACCTAAATTAAAGACTTTTGAAGCCCCTGATACATCTGTTATTTTTTTTGCCAATAAACCACCTGTACAAGATTCAGAGACAGCAAGAGTTAATTTGTTTTTCTGTAGTAATTTTACCACGACTTCTTCCATTTCTTCCTCATCTACAGCGTATATATAATCACCTATGATACCTCTAATCCTTGATTCCATATCCTCAATCATTTCTGAAATTTCTTTGTCATCATGTCCTTTTGCAGTTATTCTCAAAATTACATATCCATCACCTACTAAAGGAGCAACAGTAGGATTAGAATTAAACAAAAGGGGTCTTACCATTTCTTCTACTTTTGATTCACCTAAGCCAAATATTTTGATTACTCGAGATTTTATAGTTTCATTAGTTTTGCTTTTAAGATAATGATATACATATTCCTCAAACATTGGAATTAGCTCAGAAGGTGGACCAGGCAAAATTATGATGATTTTGTTATCTTTTTCTATTATACAACCAGGAGCTGTTCCATTTTTATTTGGCAAAATTTTTGCGCCTTCTGGGAAAAAGGCTTGTTTGAAGTTATTCATGGTAGGTGTTTGTCCTATTTTTTCAAAAAATCTTATTATCTCTTCTTTTGCTTCTAGATTTTCTACAAGAGGAAGACCTAAAAAAGAAGCCACTGTCTCTTTTGTAATGTCATCAACAGTAGGGCCTAATCCACCTGTTGTTATTATAAGGTCAGAGCGGTTAAAAGCGATGTTTAAACATTCTTTTAATCTTTCTTCATTATCTCCAACGTTAGTATGGAAATATATATCTATGCCCAAAAGAGCCAATTTTTCAGATAAATATTTAGCGTTAGTATTTAAAATTTGTCCTAATAAAAGCTCTGTGCCAACAGAAATAATTTCTCCTCTCAATTAAAACACCTCTTTAATCTTTGAATAAATTTTTAGATTTTATAATATAATCTACACCCGAATAAATTGTTAAAATTAAAGCCATATACACCATTATAGTGTCAAAAGGAAAATTTATAAGGCTAAAAGGGTAATTATTAAGCATCAGTGCAATTACTGCTATCATTTGAAAAGTAGTTTTGTATTTCCCGTAATTACTGGCAGCAATGACGATTCCCTTATCAGCAGCAACTGTCCTAATACCTGTTATTAAAAATTCCCTTGCTAATATAACTACTACAATCCAACTTTGAATGCGTCCCATTTGTACTAAGGCTATTAAAGCAGAAGAAACCATTATTTTGTCTACCAGCGGGTCCATAAATTTTCCAAAATTAGTTATTTGATTAAACTTTCTTGCTACATATCCATCAAATTTGTCGGTCAATGCTGCAAGTGCAAATATTCCTGCAGCTATAAAATCGTTGTAGGGACCTCTGACAAGCATAAAAAACATAAAAATAGGTATTAAAAAAAGTCTTAATATTGTAAGTTTGTTTGCTAAATTCATTAATATTCCCCCACCAAATCGTACTCATAAGCATCTGTTATAGTTGCTACCACAAAATCTCCAGCTTTGAGTTTTTTGTCGCTTTTTACATAAACAACACCATCAATCTCAGGGGCATCCATATAACTTCTGCCATAATATATTCCATCTTCAAAACCTTCAATTAGTACTTCTAACTGCTTTCCCACTTTTGAAAGATTATGCTGATAAGAAATTTCTTTTTGTATCTCCATCAACTCTTGTTGTCTTTTAATTTTGACACTCTTTTTAATTTGGGGCTTCATATAATACGATTTAGTTCCCTCTTCTCGAGAATATGTGAAAACTCCTACTCTCTCAAATCTTTTTTCTTTTACAAATTGTTTTAAATCCTCAAATTCTTCTTCTGTCTCTCCAGGGAAGCCTACCATAAAAGTAGTGCGTATTACCATGTATGGAATGCTACGCAATCTACTTATAACCTCTTCTATTTTTTGTTTATTAGTATTTCTATTCATTCTTTTTAGGACTTCATCATGAGAATGTTGTAGCGGAATATCAATATATTTTACTATTTTTTCATTGTTTTTTATCTCTTCAACAAGTTCTTCTGTTACACTATCAGGATATGCATAAAGTAACCTAATCCACTTTAAACCATCAATCTTAGAAATTTCTTTTAAAAGTTGGGGCAGCATAAATTTTTTATAAACGTCTACTCCATATTTTGTAGTGTCTTGAGCAATGAGTATAAGTTCTTTTACACCTTTTTTGACGAGTTCCTCGGCTTCTCTGAGTATATCCTCCATTTTGCGACTTCTGTATCTTCCTCTAAGCCTTGGAATTATGCAAAAAGAACAAGCATTGCTGCAACCTTCTGCAATTTTTAAATAGGCGTAATAATTTGGCGTAGTTAAAATGCGCTGTATTCCTTCATCATTTAGTAAATTAGCGTGTCCATATTCTAAAACAGTTTTTCCTTTTTCTATTTTTTCTATTACTTCTGCAATTTTGTGGAAATCTCCAGTGCCAATTACTGCATCTAATTCAGGAAGTTCCTTTAATAATTCTTTATTATATCTTTCAGACAAACAGCCAGTTGCAATAAGGTATTTTAGCCTGTGTTTTTTGAGTTTTCCCATCTCAATGATACATTCTATCGACTCTCTTTTTGCATCTTCTATAAAGCCACAAGTATTTATAATGAGTATGTCAGCTTTATTTTCATCATTTACTATGTTATAACCTTTTTCTTTTAAAATTGCTAACATTTTTTCTGAATCAATTGTGTTTTTGTGACATCCAAGAGATATAATTCCTACATTTTTCATCTGCATTTCCTTTCTATTTTAAGATTCTTCTAATATTTTTTTTATTTCTTCTTTTGATACAAGAATTTGCCTTGGCTTAGAACCATCATAACCGCTTATAATACCTTTTTGCTCTAATTGATCTATAATTCGGGCAGCTCTCGCGTACCCAATTCTTAATCTTCTTTGTAACATTGAAATAGAAGCTTGCCCTGTTTCTAAAATTACAGAAATAGCATCTTCTAATAACTCATCCTCTTGTTGTTCAAAAATTTTTCCATTTGTCTTTCCCTCAATTTCTATTTCTTCGTACTGAGGCTTAGAATGATTTTTTAAGAAATTTACTACAGCTTCTACTTCTTCTTCAGAGATAAAAGCTCCTTGAATTCGCATAGGTTTTGCTGCTCCTATAGGGTTAAAAAGCATATCGCCTTTTCCTAAAAGTTTTTCTGCACCTGCCATATCCAAAATTGTTCTTGAGTCAATTTGAGAAGATACAGCAAAAGAAATCCTTGAAGGAATATTAGCTTTAATAACTCCCGTTATTACATCAACAGAGGGTCTTTGGGTAGCAATGACCAAATGAATGCCAGCTGCTCTTGCCATTTGAGCTAACCTAAATATATATTCTTCTACTTCTGCAGGAGAGACCATCATTAAGTCAGAAAGCTCATCAATTATGATTACAATTTTATATAAGCTGTTTTCTTTGTATTTTTCGTTATAGCTGTCTATATCTCTAACTCCATATTGGGCAAATAAATTATAACGCTTAGTCATTTCTTGTACTGCCCAATTTAAGACACCGGCTGCCTTTTTAGGGTCTGTGACAACCGGAGTTAAGAGATGAGGAATGCCGTTATAAATATTAAGTTCTACTACTTTTGGATCTATCAATATCATTTTCACCTGTTGTGGAGAGGCTTTGTATAACAAACTCACTATAAGAGAATTTATGCAAACACTTTTACCAGAACCTGTTGCACCTGCAATGAGCAAATGAGGCATTTTAGACAAATCTACTATGACAATATTACCTGCGATATCCTTTCCTAAACCAATTGCTAAGTCTGATTTAAAATTTCTAAACTTTTTGCTATCTATTACTTCTCTCAAATATACTGGAGCTATTTTATCATTTGGGACTTCTATTCCAATAGCAGATTTACCAGGAATCGGCGCTTCTATTCTCACAGAAGGCGCAGCTAGACTTAAAGCAATGTCATCTGTTAAACTCACAATTCTGCTAACTTTGACTCCTGCACTAGGTTGCAATTCAAAACGAGTAATTGCAGGCCCCTTTGTCACTTGGATAACTTTTGCATCAACTCCGAAGTTTTTAAGGGTGTCTTCTATTTTTTTTACTTTCTCCATTAACACTTCATTTTTTATTTTTGGTGGGGGAATTGCCTCTTTTAAAAGGGTTATAGGAGGAGGAAGATACTCGCTTTCTATAACCTCTTCTTTATCTTTTGTACCTTTTTCATAGATTTTTCTTTCTTCTTCTACTTGTTCAATTATATCGATTGTTCTATTTTTATCTGTTATATTTTCTTCAATTAAAGGTGTGAAATCCTCCTGAGAAGTAGAGGTAGAAATTACTTCCTTCTCATGGTCTGTTTTTTTTGACTTTTTTTTACGTTGTTTAAACTTCTGATAGGAAGATTCCATCAGGTTTACGATAGATACATTTGTAATAAGCACTATAAAAATTGCCAAAGAAGAAAACAATAATATATAGCTTCCTGTGATACCCAAAAGTTTTACTAGAAAATATACCAGTAAGGCAGCAACAACTCCTCCACCCATATTGTTTATACCATTAGTGTAAGCAGCTAAAATATAATTTTTTAATCCTTCATTAGAAGGGAAATAATACAAATGATCTAAACTTATGAGGGTTAGAAAAAGTCCAAAAAGTGCTGCAGCTTTATGTAATTTTATAAAATCTCGATTATTAAAAAGAAACATCAACGCAAATACTAAAAGTAAAGCAGATACAACATAAGAACCTATCCCAAAAGAACCCTTTAAAAAAATTCCTATGTTTTTACCTATAGCACCAGTTGTATCTGTATAAAGGCTTAAAAAAGAAATAAGTGTAAAAGCCAAAAATATAATTCCAATGATTTCGTTTTTGAGAGACTTTTGTTTTTTATCAATCATATATACCACCTGTTTATAATTTCTTCTATAAAAATTTTAGTATTAATTATGTAAAATAGCAACAAAAAAATAGATGTGCTAATTTTTTAAACACATCTATTATAACACAAAAATTTTTCTAATAAATACTTATCATGCTTCCTGGAGAATATTTTGCGTCTAGGTAATCAAAAGGATTAGTAGAATACATTCTTTGAATTATATAATTTCCATTTGAGAGTTTTTCTACTACTAACTGTTTATTCCCCATCTTTAGTTCTATGTAATTGGTGGGTATATCTTCTCTTTTTTCAAAAATTAATTCATAGGGAATTATTGTATATAACATTATTCTTCACCTTTCTTTTTTTCTCTTTCTTCTATCATATTGTGTAACCTCTTTAAAGCTTCTTTGATACCCCCTATTTCGTCAATCAAACCGTAATCTACTGCTTCTTTTCCAACTAAGATTGTTCCTATGTCGTTGGCTAATTCTCCAGTTTTAAGCATAAGTTTCATAAAAGTATCTCTTTTTATTTTTGAATTTCGCACAATAAACTCTACTATTCTATCTTGCATTTTGTTGAAATAATCAAAAGTTTGGGGAACTCCTACTATTAATCCTGTCATTCTGATAGGATGTATTGTCATGGTAGCACTTGGCACTATGTAAGAATAATTTGCTGAAACTGCTAAAGGCACCCCGATACTGTGACCTCCACCTAATACTATAGATACAGTAGGCTTAGAAAGGCTTGCTATCATTTCCGCGATAGCAAGACCTGCTTCCACATCTCCTCCTACAGTATTTAATAAAATTAAAACTCCTTTTATATTAGGGTTTTCTTCTATTGCTACCAATTGTGGTATTATGTGTTCATACTTTGTGGTTTTGTTTTGTGGAGGCAGAATCATGTGGCCTTCAATTTGTCCTATTATAGTAAGACAATGAATATTGCTTTCAAAATTAGGTACGTTTGTCTGGCCTAAATTTTTTAAATTTTCTTGAACAGGTGGTAAAGTCTGAGGTTGTTCTGTTTCTTCATTTTTTAAAAAATTGCTCATCTTTATCACACTCCTAATAATTAGTATAAGAAAAAAGCGCAATAGTATGCGCTTCTAAGTTTTAAAGATTAAATTCCTCATGTAGAACTCTAACTGCTTCTTCAGCTTTATCTTGACTTACAAGGCAAGAAATAGTATTATGAGAGTCAGCTGTTTGATAAATTTCTATATCATGCCTTGATAATGCCTTTATTACTCTTGCCATTATTCCTGGAACGCCTCTTATTCTATTACCAATTATAGAGACTTTTGAACAATTAGTTCTGTAGGAATATTTTATGTTGTTTTCTTCAAGAAGTTTTTGTAACTTTTTAAAATCCACCTCTGATATTGTAAAAACCTGTTTTTCAGGAAAAATATTAATAAGGTCAATGCTTATTTTTTCTTCTGCAATTTTTTCAAATATACTTTCTGTGTTTTCACTGTTTTCCAGCACGATTTGAACTCTATGGTCCATATTAGCAATTCCAGTGACTAATTTGTCTATATCGTAAATATTATCGTAAGCTTCATTATATTGAGTTATAATAGTGCCTGGACTGTCTGACATGGTATTTTTTATAACAAGGGGTATATTACCTATCATTGCTATTTCTACCGCTCTAGGATGTACTACCTTTGCTCCTTGTTCTGCAAATTGGAATACTTCATTATAACTTATTTTGTTCAAAATATGAGCTTTTGAAACAATGCGAGGATCTGCTGTCATTATTCCATCTACATCTGTATATATTTCTACTGCAGAAGCTTTTAGAGCTACACCTAAAAGAGCAGCAGTTGTATCACTGCCTCCTCGCCCTAACGTAGTTAAATCTCCTTCTTCTGTCATGCCTTGAAAACCTGCTACTACAGGAATAATTCCTTCTTTTAAACTTTCTAAAAGTCTTGTTGGTTCTACTTTTATAATTTCTGCATTGCCAAAATTATCATCTGTTATAATGCCTGCTTGTCCTCCGGTAAATGCTTTTGCTTTATAACCTTTTTTTGATAGAGTTGCAGCAAAAGTCACACTGGAGATTATTTCACCACAATTCATCAATAAATCTAATTCCCGTTTTGAAATATTGTTATCTATTGATTTGACCATGTTTATTAGAGTGTCTGTGGCGTAAGGATCTCCATTTCTTCCCATTGCAGAAACTACTACTACCACGCTAAAACCGTTTTTAACTGCCTCAATTACTTTTGAGGCAGCCTTTTCTCTTCTCTCAGGTGTTGATACAGAAGTTCCACCAAATTTTTGTACCAATATTTTCACGTTCTCATCCTTTCCTTTTGAAGGTATCTAAGTTGAGACATTTTATATTATTATACTTCATTAAAGTGATAAAGAAAAGTAATATTTTTAATAAAACCGTCTTTTCTTTTCTTCAAATTCCACAATAAGCATATCGTCACCAATTTTTCTTA
This sequence comes from Thermoanaerobacter sp. X514, assembly GCF_000019065.1. NCBI lineage: Bacteria > Bacillati > Bacillota > Clostridia > Thermoanaerobacterales > Thermoanaerobacteraceae > Thermoanaerobacter > Thermoanaerobacter sp. X514. Next base: position 1,653,178 of record NC_010320.1, read on the forward strand.
TAGAGTCCCAACTTATTTCAATATAGTTTGTCTTTCCTCTAAATAAACCTTTTGATTCATATACTATTATTGAATGAATCCTTCCTGTTTCTTCATCAATAACTAAATCTGAATCTTCTACTAATCCCCATCTTCTTCCATCCGTTAAATTTACAATTTCTTTATTTCCAAATTCGCTTAACCGCATAGAACCCCTCCTTATATACCGGTATGGCCAAATCCTCCCTCATCTCTTTTTGTTTCTGAAAGGATTTCTGCCTCTACTATTGTTGGTCTTACTATCTGATTGATTACCATTTGAGCAATTCTTTGTCCCCTTGCGATTTTGACTGCTTCTTTTCCTAAATTGATGACTATTAATTTTATTTCTCCTCTGTAATCAGAATCAATTGTGCCAGGAGTATTTAAAAGGGTTATTCCATAGTTTAAAGCTAGGCCACTTCTTGGCCTTATTTGGGCCTCAAAATTTGGAGGAAGTTCAATTTGTATACCTGTTGGAATTAGTTTTATTTCGCCAGGCTGTAATATGACTTCCTCTTTAACATTAGCATATAAATCCATCCCAGCGGCTCCTTCACTCATATAAGCAGGCAAAGGTAAGTCTTTAGCATCATCAGTTTTTTTAATCTTAAGTATTATTGACATTTTCTAACCACCCTTTATCTCTTTTGTTTAATTTTCCAACCACGGCTATGCTCATGTCAGCAGGATTTATAATTTTTTTAGCTAAATCATTTATTTCGTCGTAAGTCAAGTTATCTATTGTCTGAAGTATTTCCTCTACAGTATACACTTTGTTAAATAAAAGCATGGATTTTCCTATTGTGCTCATTCTACTGCTTATACTGTCTAAATCCATTAATACGTTTATGCGAAGTTGTTCTTTAAATTTATCAATCTCTTCTTTTGCTAAGCCTTTTGAATGCACTTCTTCCATTTCTTTTAAAATTAAGTTATATACCTTTCTAAAATTATTAGCGTTCATACTAGCAAAAATAGAAAAAACCCCAGCATGGTGATAGGTAGAAGGATAAGAATAAATCGAGTAAACCAATCCCTTATCTTCTCTTATTTTTTGAAATAGTCTTGAACTCATTCCTCCACCAAAAGCATTATTAATGATAGCTAAAGCATATACTTTCCTTAAGTCGTAAGTTATCCCAGGCAAACCAATACATAAATTTACCTGTTCAAAATCTTTTTCATAAAAAGCTTTGTTTTTATGCCAAATTGGAGAAGTTAATTGAGAAATAACATTAGTTTTTTGAATTTTTGATAAATATTTTTGCAGTATTTCATAGATATCATCGCCAAAATTTCCAGCTATCGAGATGACTATGTTATCTTTGTTATAATGGGAATTATAATAATCTACAATCTGTCCTTTGTTTAGCTTCTTAACAGTAGAAAAAGTACCAAGTACAGGAAAAGACAAGGGATGTCCGTTCCATATTGTTTTTGCTAAAAGGTTGTAAGCTACGTCTTCAGGAGAATCTAATTCTGTCAATATTTCTTCAAAGATGACTTGCTTTTCCTTCTCTATGTCTTCTTCTTTAAAAGCAGGGTTAAATACCATATCAAAAAGTATATCAAGACCTTGTTTTACGTGAGTATTTAAGACTTTTATATAAAAACAGGTACTTTCTTTTTCAGTAAAGCCGTTTAACTGCCCACCAATACTATCCGTTTCTTCCGCAATTTGCTTTGCGCTTCTTAACTTAGAACCTTTAAAAACCATGTGTTCTATAAAATGAGATATTCCATTTATAGTTTTATGTTCGTACATAGAGCCTGCTTTAATCCATATCCCTATGTATACAGAATATGCGTGAGGAATTTTACAAGTTACAACTTTTACTCCTTCAATAATCTTTTGTTCGTACATTTTATCCTCCTTTGCAAATTTAATTATTATTATAGCAAATTTAATTGTTATCTACAATTACTTCCGATACTTTAGTTATTTTATAACCTTTTTCTTTAAGTTGTTTTATTATCTGGGGCAATGCTTCCACGGTATTTTGAGTAGGGTGCATTAACACAATAGCACCATTGTGATATTTAGTCATAACTCTATCTACAATTGTTTGAGGACTTGGATTATTCCAATCTATAGTGTCCAAACTCCATAGAATAACTTTATATCCTAATTGTTCTGCTACTTTTACTACTTCATCATTGAAATCACCATACGGTGGTGCAAAAAGGGTAGGCTTTGTTCCTGTAATTTTTTCTAAAATTTCACCGCTTTTTTTAATATCTTCTTCATATTGTTGCCTACTTAAATTTGTATATTTTACATGTGTGTATCCATGACTTCCGATTTCATGGCCTTTTTGATAAATATCTTTTACAACATCAGGATTTTTTTCTGCCCATTTTCCTTCAAAAAAAAATGTAATATGGATATTGTTATCTTTAAAAATATCTAACATTTTTGGTATGTACTCATCTCCCCATGCAACGTTGCAAGCAAAGGCAATCTTTTTTTCCTTTGTATCTCCTTTATAAATAGGTTCATTGCTGTTAAAAACAGAAACGCTGCGTGTAATTATGTAAATTAAAAAGATGAGCAGTAATATTGCTAAGGAAAAAATAATCCAAAAGCTTTTTTTAGGATATTTTATATAAAATATTTTCATTATAACACCACCCGTTGATATTCTCACTTTAATTTTATTCAAACAGGCGGCGAATATATTACTAAAAAATAAAAAACATAAACCGTGGGTCGGTTTATGCCTTTAGTTTCTTTCTTCTTCCTCTTCATCAGGCAATGCGTCTTTTCTTGAAAGACTTATTCTTCCTAGTTTATCTATATCTGTGACTTTTACCAATATGTCATCGCCAACTTTTACTACATCTTCTACTTTTTGTACCCGTTTTTTCGATAGCTTAGAAATATGGACAAGTCCTTCTTTACCAGGAGCAATTTCTACAAAAGCTCCAAAGGGTGTTATTCTAAGCACTTTTCCTAAATAAATTTCTCCTACTGCTATATCTTTTGTTATAGCCTCAATCATTTGCTTAGCTCTTTCGCCAGATCTCAAATCAGAAGCAGTAATGTATAACCTGCCGTCTTCTTCAATATCAATTTTTACTCCCGTTTCTGCAATAATTTTACTTATGGTTTTGCCGCCAGGTCCGATTATTTCTCTAATTTTTTCAGGGTCAACTACCATTCTTATAACACGAGGTGCGTATACTGATAACTGTTTTCTCGGTTCTTTTATAACTTCTAACATTTTGCTGAGAATGTATAGTCTACCCCTTCGGGCCTTTTCTAAAGCCATTTTTAAAATTTCTTTGTCAATTCCAGGAATTTTTATATCCATTTGTATCGCTGTGATTCCTTTTTCTGTGCCTGCTACTTTGAAGTCCATATCCCCTAAAAAGTCTTCAATTCCTTGTATATCAGTGAGTACAGAAACTACATCTCCTTCTTTGATAAGCCCCATAGCAACTCCTGCGACTGGAGCTTTTATTGGAACTCCTGCATCCATTAAAGCTAAAGTACTGCCACAAACACTAGCTTGAGAAGTAGAACCATTGGAACTTAAAACTTCTGACACTAATCTTATAGTATAGGGAAATTCCTCTTCAGAAGGAATCACCGGTTCTAAAGCCCTTTCTGCTAAAGCTCCATGACCAATTTCCCTCCTACCAGGACCTCTTAGAGGCCTTACTTCTCCAACACTGTAGGGTGGAAAATTGTAATGATGCATATATCTTTTTGCTTCTTCATCTCCTATGCCATCTAAAATCTGAATATCTCCTAATGCACCTAATGTTGCTACTGTAAGCACTTGAGTTTGTCCTCTTGTGAAAATCGCAGAACCGTGAGTTCTGGGTAGCACTCCTACTTCGCACCATATTGGTCTTATGTCGTCAAGGCCCCTGCCATCTACTCTTATTCTTTCCTCTGTTATCATTTTTCGCATTTGTTCTTTCATTATATTGTAAAGTACTTCATCTATATCAGCAAGATTATCAGGATATTCTTCTTTAAAGTGCTCTAAAACTTCTTGTTCAACTTTATCTAAGTTGTCGTTTCTCTCTTTCTTTTCTGCTGTTCTTAACGCATTGTATATTTTTTCTGTTGCATAGGCTCTTACTTTTTCTTCTAGTTCTTTGTCTATTTCATGTAAAATTACTTCGCTTTTCGGAACACCTACTTCTTTAACTATTCCTTCTATAAACTCTACAATCTGTTTGATATATTCGTGAGCATACATTATAGCATCTAGCATAGTTTCTTCAGGAACCTCTTTTGCTCCTGCTTCCACCATTACAATAGCATCTTTCGTTCCTGAAACCACTAAATGCATTAAGCTTTTTTCTCTTTGCTCATGGTTAGGATTAATTATAAATTGTCCATCGACTAATCCTACTGCTACCGCACCTGTAGGACCATCAAAAGGAATATCAGAAATTGAAAGAGCAACCGAAGAACCAATCATTGCGACTATTTCTGGTTGTACATCAGGATCAACAGATAAAACTGTAGCTATAACTTGTACGTCATTTCTATAACCATGGGGAAATAAAGGCCTAATTGGTCTGTCAATTAACCGAGCAGAGAGAATTGCCTTTTCACTAGGTTTTCCTTCTCTTTTTATAAAACCACCAGGAATTTTACCGACAGAGTACAATCTTTCTTCGTACTCAACAGTTAAAGGAAAAAAGTCAATTCCTTCTCGGGGTTCTTTGGAAGCACAGGCAGTAACTAGAACGACAGTATCCCCGTATTTTACCCAAGCTGCTCCATTTGCTTGTTGAGCTACTTTTCCTATCTGGACTAACAACTTTCTCCCGGCTAGTTCCATTTCAAAAGTTCGTTCTTCCATGTTATCCTCCTTTCGTAAAATTTTATAGAAAATAGAGCGAGGTATCTCGCTCTATTTTCTTAAATCTAATTTTTCGATAATGGCACGATACCTTTCCATATCTGTTTTCATTAAATAATTTAACAGTGCCCTTCTTTGCCCAACCATTTTAAGAAGACCTCTTCTTGAATGATGGTCTTTTTTATGAACTTGCAAATGAGCATTTAAGTTATTTATTCTCTCAGTTAATAGGGCAATTTGAACTTCTGGAGAACCTGTGTCAGTATCGTGGAGCTTGAACTTATTGATTATTTCTGCCTTTTTTTCTTTGTCCAGCACTTTTTTCACCTCCATCTTTTAGAATACGCCTTATGCATAGAATACCGCCGGAGATACGGGTATCAAAGCATAAGGTAAATCGCTATTTTATTTTATCACATAATGTTTCTGTTGTAAAATATTTTTAAAGTTTTTAGCATAATTAATATCTTTAAAAACTTGTTCTTTTAAGGCTTCTAAATTTTGAAATTTAATTTCATCTCTTATTCTTGTTATAAATTCAACTTCTAAATATTTATCATATAAATTTTCATTGTAATCTAAAATGTAAGATTCGACAGAAATGCTTTTGCCACCAAAAGTAGGCTTCGAGCCAACATTTGTGACAGCTATATAAAATTTGTCTTCTATTTTTACTCGCGTCACATATACTCCTGCTTTTGGCAAAACCAAATCTTCTGATATTTGTAGATTAGCAGTAGGAAAACCTAATTTTCGCCCAATTTCTTGTCCATGAATCACTTTTCCTTGCAAGGGAAAAAAACGTCCTAATAAACTATTTGCCTCTTCAACTTTACCTGATTTTATTAATTCCCTGATATAGCTGCTGCTTACTACAATACCCTCCCTTATAACTGGTGGGACAACATAAACTTTATATGAATATATTTTGGAATATTTTTTTAATGTATCTACATTCCCTAAAGCTTTGTAGCCAAATCTATAATTATGTCCCACCACTGCTATTTTAATGTTTAATAGCTCTACTAAAATTTTTTTTATAAATTCTTCAGCAGTTAATTTAGAAAAACTTTCAGTAAAGTCAAAAAATATTCCGTAATCAAGGTTAAATTGCTTTAAAATTTCTACCTTTTTTTGATAAGTAGTTATAAGCTCTGGTTGCTTGTCAGGGGTTAAAATTTTTGAAGTATGCTGTTTAAAAGTGAAAACAGCGCTCGCTAAGTTATTCTCTTTAGAAAGAGCTATTGCTTGCTTAATTAATTCCTGGTGACCTATATGAACTCCATCAAAATTGCCTAAAGCTATTACTTTGGCCTCTTTGTATTTTGATGCATTGCTTTCATAAACAATCTGCAAATTATCATTTCCCCCTCAAAGAAGTCTTTTTGGACGGATTTTATTTCGCTCTAAAATCCCAATGCCGAGAAATTTACCATTATTATCATATAACTTCAAAAGTGAAGTTTCAATAGGATATCTATTTTGAATAAATTGGCCTTTTAAAATTTTTTCAGCTTCCATTTTGTTTAATTGTACAGAAGGTAATTCAATAAACTTATCTATTGGCTGCAATAATACTTTCTTTTCCCTTATTTCTTCAAGAGTATAAGCATCTTCTATTTTAAAAGCACCAACCTCTGTTCTTATCAACATAGACATATATCCCGGCATGTTTAATTTTTCGCATATATCTCTTACTAAAGCTCTCACATAGGTGCCTTTAGAACATTTCACATCTATTAATACCCGATAAGGTGGTTCATATTCAACTAATTCAATATCATATATGGTAACCTCAATAGGTGGAATATCAATTGTCTTTCCTTCTCTTGCATATTCGTATAACTTTTTTCCTTTTATTTTCTTTGCAGAATACATTGGAGGAATTTGTTTTATTTTCCCTTTAAATTCATTTAAGACTTGCCTTAATTCTTCTTCCCTCAGAATCCTTACAGGTCCGCTTTTTACAATTTTGCCGCTTTTATCCAAAGTGTCTGTAGTAAAGCCAAAGGTTATTTCAAATCTATATCTTTTGTCGTGCTCAAGAAGATAAGAGACAAATTTAGTGGCATTCCCTACACAAACAGGCAGTATTCCTGCTGCATCTGGGTCTAAAGTTCCTGTATGCCCCACTTTTCGTATATTATAGATTTTCCTAATAAAATCTACAACATCGTGAGAAGTCATACCAGGGGGTTTTAAAATATTGAGCATTCCCTCCAATTTTTATCCCTCTAATTCTTTGAATATTACCTGTAAAATTTTTTCTTTGGCTTCTTGGATATTTCCTTTGATGATACATCCAGCAGCTCTTACATGGCCTCCACCGCCAAAAATATTTGCAATTTTATTTACATCTATTTTTTCTTTTGACCTTAAACTAATTTTTATCTCTTCTTCTTTTTCAACTAAAAGTACCGCTACTTCTACTCCTTCAATATTTCTAGCATAAGTGATAATATTTTCTATATGTGAAAGGTTTGTGTTTGTTTCTTGGAAGTCCTTTTTTAAAATTTCCATATAAGCAACTCTTCCATCTTTATATAATGTAAGGCTATTTAAGGCTCTTCCTAAAAGTTTTGCTTTGTTGAATTTGAGAGTATTAAAAACTTTATCTCCTATTTCTTTAAATTTAGCGCCATTGTTTATTAAGTCTCCAGCTATTTGATGAGTTATAGAAGTAGTTGATTCGTACATAAATCCACCACTATCTGTCAAAATCGCTGTATAGAAACTTGTAGCTATTTCTTCATCAAATTCTACTCCTAACAATTTAACAATTTGATAGGCTATTTCTGCTGTCGCTGCTGCGTTAGTATCTACATAATTCAATTTGGCATACAAAGTATTTGAAATGTGATGGTCAATATTAATAGTTACAGCAGAAGTTTTTAAAAGTTCTTTGGTACTGCCCAATCTTTCTTCATCAGCACAGTCAAAAATCAAAACCACGTCTGCCTCTTTATAAAATGGTCTTGATATTTTCTCTACATTAGGAACAAAGTAGTACATTTCAGGGATTTCGTCATCTATGAATACATCTACTTCTTTTCCCATTTTTTTTAATACTTTATACATTCCTGTAACAGTGCCTATAGCATCTCCATCGGGTGCAATGTGAGATACTACAATTACACTTTTAGCATCTTTTATGTGATTTATTGCATCAATTAATATCAATTACCATCACCCTCTTGCTTGTTTAGTTCTTTTAATATTTCAGAAATGTGAGCTCCGTATTCTATTGATCGATCCAATTCAAAGATAATTTCAGGAGTATATCTCATTTTTATTCTTCTTCCAATTTCGTGTCTGATGTAGCCAGCTGCACTTTTTAGCCCTTCAAAAGTTTCTTGTTTATCTTCTTCACTTCCATAAATACTTACATAAACTTTAGCATATCTCAAATCTTTAGTAACTTCTATGTCAGTTATACTAACCATTGCTTTAATTCTTGGGTCTTTAATTTCTTCTAAAATCATTTTACTTATTTCTCTTTTCATTTCTTCTGAAAGTCGACTATTCCTGTACTGCATTATACTCATCCTTTCAACGAGGAATTTCTTCCATTTGGTAAGCTTCTATTATATCCCCCTCTTTAATGTCATTGAACCTATCTATACCTATACCACATTCAAATCCTTGTTGTACTTCTCTTACGTCGTCTTTAAACCTCTTTAAAGAAGCAATTTTACCTTCATAAACTACAATACCATCCCTTACTACACGTATATCAGAATTCCTTAAAATCTTACCACTTAACACATAGCATCCAGCTACATTTCCTACACCAGGTACTCTGAAAACAGCTCTAACTTCTGCTCTTCCTAGCTCTACTTCTTTATATTTTGGCTCCAACAGACCTTTCATAGCAGCTTTGATATCTTCAATAGCCTCATATATAATTCGATAAAGCTTTATATCTACCTTTTCTTTTTCTGCGAGATTTTTAGCGTTAGTCTCTGGTCTTACATTGAAACCTATTATTATGGCATTAGAAGCTGATGCAAGCATAACATCCGTTTCAGTTATTGCGCCTACTGCTCCGTGTATTACCTTTATTCTAACTTCTTCGTTGCTTAAGTCTTCAATGGATTTTTTTAGTGCTTCTACTGAACCTTGAACATCCGCTTTTATGATAATATTTAACTCTTTTACACTACCTTCCTGTATTTGACTAAATAAGTCCTCTAATGAAACTTTTTGCTTGCGTTTAAGTTCCATTTCTTTTTGAAGTTCTTTACGTCTTTCTGCTAATTCTCTTGCTTTTTTCTCGTCCTCTACTACTATGAGCTTATCTCCGGCTTCTGGTACTTCAGAAAAGCCCAAAACCTCCACTGGCATAGAAGGTCCTGCTTTTTTAATTCTTCTGCCTTTATCGTCAAGCATTGCCCTTACTTTTCCATAAACAGTACCTGCTAAAATAGCATCTCCTATTTGCAAAGTTCCATTTTGCACAATGACAGTTGCAACAGGACCCTTTCCTTTTTCTAACTTTGCTTCTATTATAGTGCCTCTTGCTGGCTTATTTGGATTAGCTTTTAAATCTTCCATTTCAGCAACCAGCAAAATCATTTCTAAAAGATTATCTATACCTATATTTTTCTTAGCAGAAACAGGTACACAAATTGTATTTCCTCCCCATTCTTCTGGCACTAAACCTAACTCACTTAGCTCTGTCTTTACCCTATCTGGATTTGCAGTCGGCAAATCTATTTTGTTTATGGCTACAATCATAGGTACATTGGCGGCTTTCACGTGGTTTATTGCTTCTACAGTTTGAGGCATAACACCGTCATCTGCGGCTACTACTAGCACGACAATATCTGTGATGCTGGCTCCCCTTGCTCTCATAGCAGTAAAAGCTTCGTGGCCGGGTGTATCTAAAAAGACAATTTTTTTATCATTTATCTCAACTACAGAAGCTCCTATGTGCTGTGTAATTCCTCCCATTTCCTTCATAGTGACATTTGTATTTCTGATGGCATCCAATAAAGAAGTTTTACCGTGGTCCACATGTCCCATTACAGTGACAATAGGAGGACGAGGTTGCAAATCTTTTTCATCATCGGGCGTTTCTTCTAATAACATTTCTAATTCATCTTTTACTTCCTCTTTATCTACTAAAAATCCATATTCTTCAGCAATTTTAGCTGCATTTTCAAAGTCAATTTGTTGATTTACTGTAACCATTATTCCTTTTGCAATTAACTTTTTAATTATCTCTGTAGGATTAACTTTCATTTTTTCTGCTAACTCTTTTACAGTCAAAAACTCAGGAATAGTGATTATTTTAATTTCGTCCTCTTCTTTTTCTTCTGTTAAAACCGCTTTTTTGTTATTCTTCTTATTTTTTTTGCTACCTTTTTTAAAGCTCTTTTTATAAACTCTTTCTTCTTCTATGTCCTCTAAATTGTCCTCAAATATATCTTCTTCCTCTTTTTGATGGACTTCTTCTGTTTGTTGTGGTTTGTCTCTTAATAAATCCATTATCAGCTCTACTTCTTCATCTTCCAATGTGCTCATATGATTTTTAACTTTTATATCCAAATCGTTTAATTTGGATATAAGGTCCTTACTAGATAAATTTAATTCTTTTGCTAATTCATAAACTCTTGTTTTAGACATATTATTCACCTCCATAATTTTCCTCCTTTGCAGCATCTAATAATACATTTGCTAATCCTTCATCTGTAATACCAATTACCCCGACCATTTCTCTTCCTATAGCTTTTGCCAATAACTCTTTTGTGGAATATACAATGTAGGGGACTTTATTTCGTTCACACATTGTAGCAAACTTTTTAAAAGTATTCTTTGACACGTCGGTAGCCAATACAACTAAAAAAACTTTCTTAAGTTTAAGGTATTTATCCACACTATAATTACCAGAGACAAGTTTACCCGCTTTTTTACTTATTCCGAGCATAGAATGAAATCTGTCATTCTTCATCCTCTATCTCCCTCTTTAATTGTTCGTAAATTTCATCAGAGATCGGTACTTCTAACGCTTTTTCTAACCTTTTGTTTTTAAAAGCTTTTTCAAGACAATTTATATCTTTGCAAATATAACAACCTCTTCCCGGCACTTTACCTGTTAAATCCACCTGTACAACTGAATCTTTCGCTCGTCTTACAATGCGTATTAATTCCTTTTTTGGTTTCATCTGCTGACAGCCTAAGCACATTCTCATTGGAACCTTTTTGGTCTTCATCTTTTCACCTCACTTAACTTTTTACCATTGATTCGCTTTTTATGTCTATTTTCCAACCGGTGAGCTTTGCCGCCAGCCTCGCATTTTGTCCTTCTTTTCCAATTGCTAAAGACAATTGATAATCAGGTACAATTACTCTTGCTACTTTTTCTTTTTCATCTAAAATTTCTATACTCAAAGCCTTTGCTGGACTTAAAGCGTTCATTATAAATTCTTGAGGTTTTGAACTCCACTTGACTATATCTATTTTTTCTCCTTTTAGTTCATTGACAACAGCTTGTACTCTTGCACCTTTATATCCAACACAAGCTCCTACAGGGTCCACATTTTCATCCCTGCTAAAAACCGCCATTTTTGTCCGTGAACCAGCTTCTCGAGCAATACTCCGTATTTCAACTATTCCTTGTTGAATTTCTGGGGATTCCAATTCAAACAATCTTTTTACAAGTCCTGGATGAGAACGAGAAATTAAAATCTGAGGTCCTTTAGTAGTCTTTTTTACTTCCACAATATACACCTTAACTCTGTCTCCTGGTGCAAAAGTTTCCCCTGGAATTTGTTCTGCCGGGCTTAATATAGCTTCAACTCGACCTAAATTAATGAGTACATTCTTTTTATCTACCTTGGTTACAATTCCTGTTACTACTTCTGTTTCTTTGGCTAAAAACTCTTCATAAATTACATTTCTTTCCGCTTCTCTAATCCTTTGAATCACAACTTGTTTTGCGTTTTGTGCTGCAATTCTGCCAAAGTTTTTAGGAGTTACTTCTATATCAACTATATCTCCTATCTGGTATTTTTTATTTATTTTTCTCGCTTCTTCTAAACTTATTTCTAGTAGGTCATTGTAGACCTCTTCTACTACCGTTTTTTGTGCATAAACTTTAACATCTCCTGTTTCTCTATCCATGACAATTTTAACATTTTGAGAAGTTCCATAATTTTTCTTGTAAGCAGAAACTAAAGCAGCTTCTATTGCTTCAAACATTGTATCTTTTGGGATACCTTTTTCCTCACAGATAGAATTTAAAGCTTCTATGAATTCTGCGTTCATTATTATTCTCCCTCCTTAATTTTAAAACTTTATTACTGGTTTAACAAGACTTACATTCTTCATATCAAATTCCTTTCTTTCTCCATTATAGAGAATAATTATTTTATCACCAGTAAACTCTATAAGTTCACCTTCAAACTTTTTTCTCTTATCAATAGGGGTATATAGGGAGATTTCTATTTCTTTTCCGATATTTCTTTCAAAATCTCGGGGTTTTTTAAGAGGTCTATCGAGACCAGGAGAAGATACTTCTAAAATATAACTGTGCTCTATTGGATCTACTTCATCTAATCTATCGCTTAAATACTCGCTAACCAATTGACAATCATCTAAAGTAATACCTCCTTCTTTATCTATATAGACTCTCAAATACCAGTGGCTTCCTTCCTTTTTGTATTCTACATCTACCAGTTCAAAATTATTTTTTTCTAAAATAGGCATTACTAAATCCTTTGCAATCTGTTCTATTTTGGACATATCCTTCTCCTCCTAAAACTTTCTATTTTTTCATTATATAAACTAAAGAGTGGGAAAACCCACTCTTTCTGCAAAAAATCTATGTTGACATAACAATTATAGCATACACCTTTTACCAACGCAACACTAAAATAAACTTAATTGATTAGATTCTGGCAAATCAATTAAACAGCCATGTTGTTTTAATATTTCTATAACCGTTTTACTGACCTTTGTCCTGTTTCTAAAATCTTCAACAGATAGAAATTTGCCATTTTCTCTTTCTTGCGCAATTGTTTTGGCTGCTTGTATTCCTACTCCTTCTAACGAATTAAGAGGTGGTAGCAATCCTTCTTCAGTAATCAAAAATTTGACAGCATCAGATTTATATAAGTCTACATTTATAAACTTAAATCCTCTTAAGTACATCTCTAAAGCTACTTCTAATACTGTTAAAAGGCTTTTTTCTTTAGGACTAGCATTATTTCCTTTCGCTTCTATCTCTTTTATAGCATTTTTTATGCTGTCTTTCCCTTTTAATACAATATCCAAATTAAAGTCATCTGCTCTAACGGTAAAGTAAGTAGCATAAAAGGCTTCTGGATAATGAACTTTAAAATAAGCAATTCGAAATGCCATTATTACGTATGCCACAGCATGAGCCTTCGGAAACATATATTTTATTTTTTGGCAAGACTCAATAAACCAATTTGGAACACCGTGTTTTCTCATTTCTTCTATTTCTTCTTGTGTTACACCTTTGCCTTTCCTCACATTTTCCATTATTTTAAAAGACAATTTTTTGTCCATACCTTTGCTTATCAAATAAAGCATTATGTCATCTCTTGTAGATATTACTTCTTTTAATGTAGCTATTCCTTCTCTTATTATATCCTGAGCATTGTTAAGCCATACATCAGTGCCGTGAGAAAGTCCACTTATGCGTACTAGTTCTGCAAAAGTAGTAGGACGAGTGTCAATAAGCATTTGTCTTACAAACTTCGTACCAAACTCAGGTAATCCTAAAGTACCCACAGGAGTATTTAGCTCTTCAGGGTCTATTCCCAATGCTTCTACACTGGTAAATAAACTCATAGTTTTTTTATCATCTAAAGGAATTTCTCTTGCATTAATGCCGGTTAAATCCTCCAGCATTCTTATAACTGTAGGGTCATCATGCCCTAAAATATCCAGTTTTAAAAGCCTTCCGCTTATTGAATGGTAGTCAAAATGAGTTGTTATAACATCGGTGTCTTCTGCATCAGCAGGATGCTGTATTGGAGTAAAGTCATAAATACTCTTGTCCTTTGGAACTACCATTATTCCACCTGGATGTTGCCCTGTGGTTCTTTTCACTCCTGTACAACCAACAGTAAGTCTTTTGATTTCTGATTTATGAACTATTAAATTGCGTTCTTCAAAATATTTTTTGACATATCCATAAGCAGTTTTATCTGCTAAAGTTCCAATAGTACCTGCTCTAAAAACATGGCCTTTTCCGAAAAGTTCTTCTGTATACTTATGAGCAATAGGTTGGTATTCCCCAGAAAAATTAAGGTCTATATCTGGTTCTTTATCCCCTTCAAAACCTAAAAACACTTCAAAGGGTATATCAAAACCATCTTTCCTCATCAAAGTTCCACAGTGAGGACAAGTCTTATCCGGCATGTCCACACCACAACCATAGCTTCCATCAGTTATAAACTCGGAATACTTACAATTTGGACAAACATAATGAGGCGGCAGCGGGTTAACTTCTGTTATTCCGCTCATAGTGGCTACTAAAGAAGAGCCTACAGAACCTCTAGAACCAACCAAATACCCATCTTTTAAAGACTTAGACACTAATTTTTGAGCTATAATATACATAACTGCATATCCATTGTTAATTATAGAATTTAATTCTCTATCTAAGCGATTTTGTACTATTTCTGGTAAAGGGTCACCGTATATTTCATGGGCTTTATCTAAAGTAAGCCTTCTTAATTCTTCTTCAGCTCCCTCTATCACAGGAGGGAATGTTCCATCTGGTATAGGTTTTACTTCTTCTACAAGGTCAGCAATTTTATTAGGATTATCAATTACAATCTCTTTCGCTACTTCTTCTCCTAAATATTCGAATTCTTTTAGCATCTCATCAGTTGTTTTAAAATACAAAGGCGGCTGCCTATCTGCATCCTTATATCCTTTTCCTGCCATTAAAATTTTTCTGTATATATCATCCCATGGATCTAAAAAGTGCACATCTCCTGTTGCCACTATTAATTTGTTGTATTTTTTACCTAAAAGGTAAATTTTTCGATTGATTTCTCTTAATTCTTCTACGCTTTTTACTTCTCCTTTTCCAATTAAAAACTCATTATTTCCAACAGGCTGTACTTCTAAATAATCGTAAAAAGAAATAATATTCTCTAGTTTCTTTTCTTCTAAGTTAGATACAATCGCCCTAAAAACTTCCCCTTGTTCGCAAGCAGAACCAATGATAAGACCTTCTCTCCTACTAATAAGTAAACTTTTGGGAATACGAGGTGTTCTATGAAAATATTCCAAATTGGATTTAGAGATTATTTCGTATAAATTTCTCAATCCTTTTTGGTCTTTTACCAAAATCGTGACATGATAGACAGGAAGTTTCCGTATGTCAACTTCACTTTCTTTTAATATAGCATTTATATCTTTTACTTTTTCTACTCCTAATTCTTTTAACCTATCAATAGTTTTTATAAATATTTCAGCTGTAGCCATAGCATCGTCTACTGCTCTGTGGTGGTGTTCCAATTTTACTTGTAAATGCTCAGCCAGTGTGTCTAGCTTGTAATTTTTCAAGTCCTTATATAAATGTCTACTTAGTTCTAAGGTATCTAAAACTGCATTGTTTACATTTAAATTAAATTTTTTAGCTTTAGATTTTATAAAAGACACATCAAAATTTGCATTATGAGCTACTAAAACACTATTAGAAGCAAACTCCAAGAATTTAGGTAATATTTCTTCTATAGAAGGAGCATCTTTAACCATAGATTCATCAATTCCAGTAAGTTTTGTTATAAAAGAAGAAATAGGGATTTTGGGATTAACAAAGGTTTCAAAAGTATCTATTATTTTGCCTTCTTTTATTTTTACTGCACCAATTTCAATTATTTCATCATTTATATTGGAAAGACCCGTCGTCTCTATATCAAAAACAGTAAATTCATCTTCTAAAGTGGCTTCTGTATCTCCTGTTACAATAGGTACACCATCATCCACTAAATAACCTTCTACACCGTATATGACTTTTACACCGTATTTAGAAGATGCTTCCATCGCTTCAGGAAATGCCTGTACAACTGCATGGTCTGTTATAGCAATGGCTTTATGTCCCCATTTTGCTGCTCTTTTAATCACTTCTGTTGCAGAGGCTACTGCATCCATACTGCTCATTTGAGTGTGTAAGTGAAGTTCCACTCTTTTTTCTTCACTTAAATCTTTTCTTTCTTTCGGAGATATCAACTGCAGGTCTTTTAAACTTATTACTAAGTCTCCTTCATATTTGTCGTAGAAAACTTTCCCTCTTAATTTTACAAAACCGCCTACTTGAATATTTTCTTTTAAAGAATTATACTTTTCCTCAGTTAAAAAGGCTTTTACAAGTATCGATGAAGTATAATCAGTTATATCAAAAGTCATTAAAATTTTAGACTTTAATTCCTTAAATTCGAGAGAAAAGATTTCACCTTCAATTATCGCTTCTTCTGTTTCTGCAGTAATATCTTTGATAGATATTGCTTCAGCTTTTATTTCCTTTCCTAAAAGTACTTGGGAATCTTCTTTATCCTCCATTTTTTCTGTTGTTTTGCCGGTTTCTTGCTTCTGCCCGCTTTTAGTGATTTCTTCAATAACTTTTATATCTTCCTCCATTATCATTCTTTCCATTGTATCTTCAAACTCTTCTAAAAGGACTACATCTATTTCTGTTTTAAGCCCATATTCTTTCTGTAAAAATTCCTTAAGAATAAAGTCCATTTTATTGCTTTTTATAAATTCATATATTACTTCATTTGGAGCTTTAATTATTATCTTTTGATTTTCTGTTACTATATCACAGGTTTTTAAAAAACTAAGAGAAGCAGGGTATTCCTCGCTTAGTTTTAAGATTATTTCCTCAAAATTGTCTATTATGTCTTGAAGACTATTAAATTTTTTCTCCTGTTCTACTACGACTTCTACTTCTTTAATTAAAGGAAATTTATTAAGCAAAAAATCCTGGAATTTTCTTATCTGAGAATTTACGTTATTATTGGAAGATACGCTTACAATTAATTTTCTATCTTTTTTTAACAGTTTTACTTTTTTTATTTCAAATTCCTGCGGAAAAGATGCTGGAATCATCAAATCCCTCTTTCTAAATCCACATTTTTAAAATATCAAAATACATTCTTAATCGCGCATAAAATCCTCTCATTAATCCCAGCTTTTCTTCTTTCATGACATGGCTCAAATTCTCAAGAGGCACATTTACCACCCTTAACTTATTCTTTTTAGCATGTCTATTTAAAGCAATCTCCACTCCGAATCTACTGATTTCCATCTCTTCAATGTTTTCTAAAAATTGCCTTTTTATTGCCCTTTGGCCTGACAAAAAAGGTGCAATTTTTTGTGCAAAATCTGTAGATTTTCTTCCACCAGAAAAAATTCCAATTGTCATATCTGCTTCATTCTTTAATACAGGAGATACGAGATTTACAAAATGTTTTTCAGTAAGTCCAATTAAATCGGCATCTAACATAACGATAATATCACCTTTAGAATTATCTATTCCTGCTTTTAACGCTTTTCCTTTCCCTTGATTTTTTTCTAAATTGATAAGTTTCACATTGTATTTTAGAGCTTGTTCTTTTGTATCATCTGTAGAACCATCATTTACAACTATGATTTCATCAATCAGGTCTATTGTTTCTAAGACTGACAAAACTCTCCCAATATTTTTTCCTTCATTAAAAGCTGGGATTACAACAGAAATCATTAAGAATCCTCCTCAAGTAATTTTTCAATTTCTTTCATCAATTCTTCTACTAACTCTTCTTCTTTAACTTTTTTATAAACTTTTCCTTTTTTAAAAATAACTCCTTCTCCATCTCCTCCTGCTATTCCTATATCTGCTTCTTTTGCTTCCCCTGGTCCATTTACAGCACATCCCATAACAGCAACTTTTAAGGGCTTTTTAATATTCCTCGTCCTTTTTTCTACTTCTTCTGCTAACCTTATCAAGTCAATTTTTGTTCTGCCGCAGGTAGGGCAGGAAATGATTTCGACTCCTTCTTTTAAAAGACCTAAAGAACGTAAAATCTGTCTTCCTACTCTCACCTCATGGACTGGATCACCCGTTAAAGAAACTCGTATTGTGTCTCCTATTCCTAAATAAAGTAATGTTCCTATTCCTATAGCAGATTTTATAGTACCGGCTTCAATAGTACCCGCTTCCGTTATACCCACGTGCAATGGATAATCCACTTTTGAAGAAGCGAGTTTATAAGCCTCTATAGTAAGGGGTACATTTGTAGTTTTAAGCGAAATAACTATATCATAAAAGCCTAACTTTTCTAAAATTAAAACATTTTTTAAAGCGCTTTCCACAACTGCTTCGGCAGTTACTCCCTTGTATTTATGTAATATTTCTTTTTCTAAAGAACCAGAATTTACACCTATTCTAATAGGAATACCTTTTTCTTTTGCTATTTCTACCACTTTTTTGATATTTTCTTCTCTTCCTATGTTTCCGGGATTAATTCTTATCTTGTCTGCTCCATTTTCAATTGATTTTATAGCTAATCGATAATCAAAATGAATATCTGCTACCAAAGGAATATTTATATTTTTCTTTATTTCTTTTATTGCTTCAGCTGCTTCCATATCTGGAACAGCAACTCTTATAATATCACAGCCTTCAGCTTCTAGTCTTTTTATCTGCTCTATTGTTTTTTCAATATCGTGGGTATCCGTGTTAGTCATAGACTGAACTAAAATTGGATTATTTCCTCCAATTTTTTTATTGCCTATTTTGACTTCGCGAGTAATTTTTCTCATTTTTATCACCTTTTAAAAAATGCGTAGAATATCCCTATAGGTTGCAAAAATCAACAAAGCAATCAACAGTAAAAAACCTAAATAATGAATATAGCCTTCTTTTTCAGGTGGCAATGGTTTACCTCTTACTGCCTCTGCTAACACAAACAAAATCCTTCCACCGTCTAAAGCCGGTAGTGGCAATAGATTAAAAAGGCCTAAATTTACGCTTATAAGAGCGGAAAAAGCTAGTAAATTTATAACACCTGTTTTAGCGACTGTTCCAACAGCTTGAACAATTCCCACAGGTCCCATAATATCATTGACAGAGACTTTTCCGGTTACTAACATTACAAGAGACAAAATAATAAGTTTCGAAAAATATATTGTCTGATTGATGGCAGTTTTAAAGGCAAGAGAGATAGAACGCTCATAGTCTGGAACAATTCCTATCATTACCTTTGAAGCGTTTTTATCAAAAATTGGTTTTACTTGTTTTTGTAAAATTTGATTTCCCCTTTGAATTTCAATTGTCAATACTCGCTCTCCATTAGAACTTATGGCTTTCTCTAACTCCTCCCATGTATTTATCTTTGTATTATTTACCATTACAATTTTGTCCCCCGGCACAATTCCTGCTTTTTCAGCGGGATAGCCTTCCATTACGGATTTTACCTGTGGTATCGGACTTCCTATATTAAAAAATACAATAAAAAGCAATAAAAAAGCTAATAATATATTCATTAAAGGACCTGCAGCAAAGACAGCCAACCTTACAGGCCAAGGCTTATTTACTATAGCCCGCGGGTCACTAGATTTTTCATCTTCACCTTCTAAAGCAACATAACCACCGAATAGCAATGCTCTAAAAGAATACTCTGTTTCTCCGTATTTCTTTTTAAAAAGTCGTGGACCAAAGCCAATAGAAAATTCATTTACTCTAGCTCCAGAAAGTTTTGCAACGATAAAATGTCCAAATTCGTGAAACATTACTAAAACGCTTAAAACAATTATACTTATCAAAATTGTCAAAATGTATCACCTCATATATTTTTTTGCTATTTTTTCCTTAACCTCTTCATCCACATTTATTATATCATCTAAAGTTGGATTTTGTATATTATTATGTTCTTTCATGCTCTCCTCTATGATTTCAGCTATTTGCAAAAATTCTATTTTTTTATTTAAAAACAAAGATACAGCTATTTCATCAGCTGCATTTAATACGGTAGTCATAGTTCCTCCAATTTTTAAAGCCTCATATGCTAACGACAAACATCTAAAAGTTTCTAAATCGGGTTTTTCAAAAGTTAGTTGAGTTGTAAGAGAAAAATCTAAAAAATTCATTCCATTTATGTAATTGCGAGTAGGATAATTTAATGCATAGTGAATAGGTATCCTCATATCGGCAGTAGCCAATTGTGCAATTACACTACCATCTATATATTCTACCATTGAGTGAATTATACTCTGGGGATGCACAATCACATCAATTTTATCTTCAGAAATGTCAAAGAGCCATTTTGCTTCTATTACTTCAAACCCTTTATTCATCAAAGTGGCAGAATCTATCGTGATTTTTTTACCCATTTTCCAATTAGGATGATTTAGAGCCTCATTTACAGTTACTTTTCTCAAATCTTCTTTTTTTTTCCCTCTAAAAGGACCTCCAGAGGCTGTTAAAATCAATCGAGATACTTCTTTTTTGTCATTTCCTCTTAAACATTGGAGTATAGCAGAGTGTTCACTATCTACAGGTAAAAGACTTATATCCTTCTTTTTTACCAAATCCATTACAATTTGTCCAGCTGTTACAAGTACTTCTTTATTCGCTAAAGCAATATCTTTTCCCATCTGGATAGCTGTAACTGTTGGAATAAGGCCAGCAATCCCTTCTACAGCTACCACCACTAAATCGGCATCGTACTTTACAATTTCTTGAAGCCCTTTACTGCCAGTTAGAATTTCGACATTTTTCTTTAGATTCTCTCTTAATTGGTTAGCTTTATCTTCATCTTTTACTGCTACAACTTTAGGATTAAATTCTCTAATTTGTTTCGATAAAAGTTCTACATTGTTATAAGCTGTAAGTCCTACTATTTCAAAATTTTCTCTAAAATTTTTTATTACGTCTAATGTTTGTGTACCTATAGAACCAGTTGAGCCGAGAATTATTACCTTTTTCATGAAGTACATCCCTTTCTAAATTAAGTACTGAAAAATAAAGTATATGAAAGGAGAAACAAATAAAATACTATCAAATCTATCTAAAATTCCTCCATGGCCAGGAATTGTATTTCCAAAATCTTTAATGTAACAATTTCTTTTTATAAAGGAAGCAATTAAATCTCCACATTGAGCGATTATACTTCCCAATAAGCCTATAATTACAGAAAGATATATACTGACATTCGATTGAGGAAATAGCCAAGCAAATACAGCACAGCTGATGGTAGAGCCTATGATTCCTCCAATCCCTCCTTCTATCGTCTTTTTGGGACTGATTGTAGGAGCAAGTTTGTGCTTTCCAAAAAATCTACCGGTAAAATAGGCAAAAGTATCCGTCATCCAAGAGACTATAAAAACAAACCATACTATGTACATTCCTTCAGGCATTTCTCTAAGTTTTTGTATGTACAAAAAGAAAAGAGGTATATAAATGATTCCCATCAAAGTCAAAGCGTAATCTTTGAGATTATATTTTTTATTAGTTAAAAACAGCAAAAAAAGCATCATTGCGATTATAACTAATACATCTACTTTTGCGATTTTACTTTCTAAAAAATATAAAAGGATTGCTGACAAATATCCAAAAATTTTTACAGGCCGTACCCCAATATTTTTTATAGCATTATAAAATTCATTAAGTCCTAATATGCTTACTAAAACTAATGCAATTTTAAGCATATTCCCCCCTTTTATTAAAATGAAAAATAAAATTGGCAAGCCTACTATCGCACTTATAACTCTTGTTTTTAGCATATTTATTTACCACTCCTTACTATACTCCCCCAAATCTTCTTTGGCGAGTTTGGTAATACAATATTGCTTCAATAAGATGTTCTTTGCCAAAATCCGGCCACAGTACCTCTGTAAACCAAAGCTCAGAATAAGCAGATTGCCATAATAAGAAATTGCTCAATCTTTTTTCTCCACTTGTTCTTATTATAAGATCTGGATCTGGCTGGTTTTTAGTATACAAATTTTCACTTATAGTTTGTTCTGTAATTTCCTCAATGGACAATTCTTTATTTAAAATCTTTGTGCAAATTTTTTTCACAGCCTTTACTATTTCATCTCTTCCGCCATAATTTAACGCTATATTAAGTACAAGTCCAGAGTTGTTTTTTGTTACATTTTGCGCCCTCTCTATTTCAATTTTACACTTCTGTGGTAAAACGGAAATATCCCCTATAAAGTTAATCAATACATTATTTTTGTTCAATTCGTCTATTTCTTTAGAAAGAAATTCAACGAGTAAATCCATTAAAAAATTTACTTCTTCTTTAGGTCTTTTCCAGTTTTCGGTTGAAAAAGCGTACAAAGTTAAATATTTTATCCCTAATTCTCTAGAGGCTTTTACAACCTCTCTTACAGCATTAACACCAGCTTTATGGCCATAAAATCTCATCATCCCTCTTTTTTGAGCCCATCTTCCATTTCCGTCCATGATAATCCCTATGTGAATAGGCAATTTATTTTTATCAATCTTGTCACTCAAATCTCTATTTTTTTGTCTAAAAAACACCATTTATTTTCCTCCTCATTTTATAAGGGCGCCCCCTCGTCAGAGGGGGATTAAATTCTAATAACAGTAATTTCAAGAATGTTATTTTGTTCTTTTATCCTGGCAACTTTTAAACGAGAACCCTCATATTTAAAAATAGATTTTGTCTCTACAACGTTAAATTTTAAGTCCTTAGGTAATTTTTCTATTATTTTATGTAAATCCATCCCTATAAAATTATTATAATAATCTGTCAAATTTCCATTATCTCCTTTTCTTTAGCTTCCACCACTTTGTCTATCTCTTTAATATATTTGTCAGTTAATTTTTGAATTTCTTCTTCTCTCTTTTTTCTTTCATCTTCCGAAATTTCGCCGTTTTTTTCCATTTTTTTTACAGCATCATTAGCATCTCTTCTTATTTGCCTTACTGCTACTTTTGCCTCTTCTGCTTTTTTATGAACTAACTTTACCAATTCTTTTCTTCTTTCTTCAGTCAATTCAGGAAAAACTAATCTTAACACTTTACCGTCAGAAACTGGATTAATTCCTAAATCTGATTTCTGTATTGCTTTTTCAATATCGCTTATTTTTGAAACATCCCACGGTTGTACAACTAGTACTCTTGGCTCCGGAGCTGTAATGGTGGCTAATCTGTTAAGAGGAGTTGGAGTACCATAATAATCTACCATAATTCGGTCAAGTAGTGCAGGATTTGCTCTACCTGCTCTTATAGCAGCTAATTCGTTTTTTAAAACGCTCAAAGATTTTTGCATTTTTTCTTCGCTAGCTTTTAAATAATCACTCATACTTAAACCTCCTTCACTATTGTACCAATATCTTTTCCTGTTACTACTTTCTTTATATTTCCGTAGGTAGTAAGGTCAAAAACTATGATTGGTATTTTATTGTCCATGCATAAAGAAGTTGCTGTTGAATCCATTACTCCTAAACCTTTGTTTAAAACATCTAAATAAGATAATTCTTTAAATTTTACAGCGTCTTTGTATTTATTTGGGTCTTTGTCATAGACTCCATCTACTTTTTTAGCTAATAGTATGACCTCTGCATCTATTTCCGCTGCTCTTAATGAAGCAGCAGTATCAGTTGAAAAGAAGGGATTCCCTGTCCCAGCAGCAAATATAACAACTCGTCCTTTTTCTAAGTGTCTTATTGCTCTTCTGCGTATATAGGGTTCTGCAATTGCTCTCATCTCAATAGCAGTCTGAACTCTTGTAGGAACTCCCCGTTGCTCTAAAGCATCTTGCAGTGCAAGAGCATTAATTACAGTCGCAAGCATTCCCATGTGGTCTGCAGTAGTTCTGTCCATCCCAATACCTTCTCTTCCACGCCATATATTTCCTCCGCCAACTACAAGACCAATTTGAACTCCCATTTCTTTCACTTCTTTTATTTCGTCTGCTATTCGATTAACTGTGTCAAAATCGATTCCAAATCCTTTATTTCCTGCCAAAGCTTCTCCTGAGATTTTCAGAACTACTCGCTTGTAAACAACTGACGACACAATAACACCCCATTCTTATAAGTTCTATAAAAATTTTGAAAATCCTTCTTAATCTTTTAAGTAATTTATAAAAATGGGACACAACCGTGTCCCTATGTGGTTGCCTATTTAATTTTATTACTCATTTGAGGAAGTTTCAATACCTTCTCCTCTTTCAAATCTAACAAATCTTCTTATTACAATATTTTCTCCTAATTTTGCAATCGTCTCATTTAGCAAATCTTTCACTGTTTTTTCTGGGTCTCTAATGTATTCTTGTTCTAACAAGCAATTCTCTTTGTAAAATTTTTCAATACGTCCTTCAACTATTCTATCTACGACATTTTGGGGTTTCCCTTCATTTAACGCCTGTGCTTTTAAAATTTCTCTTTCTTTTTCCAAAACAGCTTGTGGCACATCTTCACGAGAAATATATTTTGGATTTGCGGCAGCAATTTGCATGCATATTTCTTTAACAAAATTTTTAAATTCATCAGTATTTGCAACAAAATCTGTCTCACAATTTACTTCTACTAAAACCCCTATTCTTCCACCACTGTGTATGTAGGCATCAACTAAGCCTTCATTAGCAACTCTACCTGCTTTTTTAGCAGCAGCAGCCAATCCTTTCTCTCTTAAAATATCTATGGCCTTTTCCATATCTCCATTTGCTTCCATTAAAGCTTTTTTACAATCCATCATTCCAGCGCCAGTTCGTTCTCTTAATTCTTTAACAGCTTGTGCTGATATCATTAGAAAAACCTCCTTAGATAATGATAAATGATATACAATAGTGGTAAGGAGCTTTGCCTTTTTCCTTACCACTAGACAAAAATTTTCACTCTTCTGAAGCAGCAAATTGTTCACCTTGATTGCCTTCAATCACTGCATCTGCAATCTTGGAAGTAATAAGCTTGACAGCTCTTATAGCATCATCATTTCCTGGAATAGGATAATCGATTAGCTCAGGATCGCAATTGGTATCTACAATAGCTACAATTGGTATTTCCAAGCTTCGAGCTTCTGCCACTGCGATAGCTTCTTTTTTGGGGTCAACTATGAATAAAGCGGAAGGCAGAGACTGCATATTCTCTATTCCGCCCAAAAATTTCTGCAATCTTTCCTTTTCTTTCCTAAGTTTTATTACCTCTTTTTTAGGAAGAACATCAAAAGTTCCATCTTCCTCCATTTTTTTGAGTTCTTTTAATCGTTGAATCCTTCCTCTAATTGTTTTAAAATTAGTTAGGGTTCCACCTAACCACCTTTGATTTACATAAAACATACCACATCTTTCTGCTTCTTCCTTAATAGAATCCTGAGCCTGTTTCTTGGTCCCAACAAAAAGAATAGTGCCCCCTTCCATGGCCAACTTTTTGACAAATTCATAAGCTTGTTCCAATTTTTCTACCGTTTGTTGTAAATCAATGATGTAAATTCCATTTCTTTCTGTAAAAATATAAGGAGCCATTTTAGGGTTCCATCTTCTTGTTTGATGACCAAAATGTACCCCTGCCTCTAATAACTGCTTCATTGAAATTACCGACATACATACACCTCCTATGGTTATTCCTCCGCCTAAATCCTCTTGCAAAAAGACCTTTTCAGGCACCCTTTTTGCAATCATTAGGCGTGTGTTATTGACTGACAATGAATACTATATTATATATTTTGCTAAATGTCAATATATTATCACACTTTTATGTCTATATGGCCTATAGTTTTTTTGCTTTTTTTACCTTTATCTTTTTCCTGCTTATTTTTTTGTTCAGAGTTTTGGCGATCTTTTATAAGAGTTTTTTCTGTTTTTTCGAGTTCATTAGGCTTTGTCTTCTTTATTTCATTTTCTCTATTAGAAATGGTTATTATTTGCTGAGAATAAATGACAGGCTTTTGAAGGTCAATTTGTTTCAAATTTCCTGCCTCTACAGTACGAGGTAGAATAGATTTTAAATCAATAGGGGAATTGGAAGACATAAAATTCATCTCCTTATTTTAGAGGAAAAAATTTTATTTCTTCCTCATTTTTTATAAACATAGCATATTTAATAGGTTCTTGTATCTTTAAAGTAACGTCATCAATGACGAGTTTAGTTCCTGGAAATATTGTATCAAAAACTTTTATAATTCCAATACTAGAACTTTTTATTTCCTCCTTTAAAGAATTTAATTCCTCACTTAGACGATGATTTAGAGAAATTAAATCTTGGAAAGATTTTTTAGCTTTATGATAAATCTCCTCTTTATCAGGAGGTAATTTTTCGATTTTTTCTATGTACTTAAGAATTTTTCCTATTTTTTCTAACTGGGCATTGTTTTGTTCTATTTGAGAAGTTAATTCCGCTATTTTCAGCCTCTTTTGAGGCAGTATACCTACTTGTAATTCTGTATACGTTCCTATTTTTGAACCAATATTTGCCGCTGAAATTTCTCTTGCAGCTACAATTTTACTGCCAATAATTTGGCTTTTATTTCCTAAAAGTTTTACACTTCCTCCTGCTTTTACATCGCAATAAATTATCGCTTCACTGTATATATCTTCTCCGGCTTCTACACTGCAGTTTTGTAAATACTTTGCTGTAATATTTCCTTCTGCGATAATTTTTGCCCTTCCAGCGCCCTGTACTCCTTTATGAATACTGATATTTCCTTTTGCTATTATAGTGGCTGCTTCCACTACTCCAAAAATTTCTATATTACCTTCACTTTCAACAGTAAAACCTGATTTAACATTCCCAGTAATTTTTACACTTGCTACCGTTTTTATATTTCCTACAGAAGTGTCGACTTCTTTTACTTCCAAAAGGGTATGCACTTCTATTTTGTTGTTTAAAACCACAATATGACCATCTACAGCAGCTACAAGTTTATCCTCATCAATATAAGTATTTTTCCCAAGAGGAAGTCTCACATCTTTGCCGCCTAAAGCATCAACTTTTTGTCCAAAAACATTAATTCCTGGTTGCCCTTCGGTAGGATTTATTTTTCGAGCTATTATTTGGCCCTTTTTAACGTTTTTAAACAAGTCTAAATTTTTATAGTCTACACTTCCGTCCTCCAAAATTTTTGGGGTTGCAGCCTTTTCTACGTCTATCTCAAAAATTATCTTTCCATCTTCTCCATTTATAGGCTTTTTCCCTTCTGCAATTAATACACCTTTTACCTTTTTCAAATCTTTACAAATATTATCTATAACATCGAATTTTATTCCATATACTATATTATGTTTTGCGATTTCTTGTAATAAAACTTCTTTATTAATACTAATGCCATCGGGGTCTTCAATTAAAGTCAAATAGGCCTGTTGTTTATCTCTCGATACGTCAATAAGTACTTTATACTTTTTTTCATCCATTTTTAAAGCCCCCATTTTAAAAGTATTCACCTAATATCTCCCTTATCCTTTTGATAGCTTTTGTATGAATTTGTGATATTCTAGACTCTGTTAAATTTAAAATTTTGCTTATGTCTTTGTAGTTTAAATCTTCATAATAATACAAGGTTATTACTAATCTTTCTTTATCTGGTAAATTTTCAATAGCATTTGCTAGCTTTCTTTTTAGTTCTTTGTACAATACTTCCTCTTCTGGGTTTTTTAGTTCGACATCTGAAATAGCATGTAATTTAAAGTTATTTTCAATAGCTTCCTCTAAAGAGTTAATGTTAGAAACATTGATATAGCTTAAAGTTTTTAAAACATCTGTTTCATTTAAGCCACAAGCTTCTGTTATTTCTTCAACTGTAGGTTCCCTATTATATTTTTGTTGAAGTGTTTCTACGGTTTCTTCTATTTTTCTGTACTTTTTTTTGAGACTTCGAGGCATCCAATCTTTTTTCCGCAAATAGTCTATTATTTCTCCTCTTATTCTTAAAGTAGCGTAAGTTTCAAATTTTACACCTTTACTAGGCTGATATTTTTCAATTGCATCGATAAGGCCAATTACTCCTTGATTTATCAAGTCTTCATACTCAGATTGAGTAATATCAGAAATGATGAGTTTTTTGACAATATGTTTGACAAGCGGCATA
Organism: Thermoanaerobacter sp. X514; assembly: GCF_000019065.1. Classification (NCBI taxonomy): domain Bacteria; kingdom Bacillati; phylum Bacillota; class Clostridia; order Thermoanaerobacterales; family Thermoanaerobacteraceae; genus Thermoanaerobacter; species Thermoanaerobacter sp. X514. The sequence continues at coordinate 1,681,051 of NC_010320.1, forward strand.
TACTTGATTATTATTTCATTTCGTAGATTTGGGTCTTTATTAGAATTATAAGTTTTCCATATATCCTCCTCCACTAATGCCATACAAAATTCCCCCAATTTTTAAATATATTTTATTCCATAACCAATAGTTTTAACTAATAGTCTTCCATCCTCAGAATAAAACTCAATAGTTCTTCCATAATTTCCACCTATATCTTCCGCAACGATTGGTATGCCAAGTTTTCCTAGCACTTCTTTAGTAGCAATAGCGTTTCTTTCTCCTATGTTCATAATGTCAGAATTTATTTTAGAAGAGAACATTTGCGCTCCTCCAGCAATTTTGCTAATCAACCTTTTAGAATTAGCACCTATTTTTACCATTTCTTCAATCAAAATTTGGATACCGGTATCGGCAAACTTAAGTTTGTTAGAATTATCAGATATTTTGTCACTATAAGGTAACATTATATGCACTAACCCTGCTATTTTAGTTAAAGGGTCATAAAGAACAATTCCCACACAAGACCCCAGCCCAATAGTTGTAAGAATTCCTGGGCTTTGTGTGACCTTTGCATCTGCCATTCCAACCCTGTAAATCTTATTTTCCATTCACTTCAACTCCAAGCGCTTTTAGTATTAAATCAAAAGAATTAATATCTGGTATTAAGAAGAAATCACCTTTTATAAGTTTTTCTCCCTCTATAAATTGGGTCTCAATAAACAAAATCTTATCAGAAATTTCTCCGTATTTAATAGCCGGAACACTCAAAATTGCTCCTGCCATGTCTATACTTATTGCGGGAGGTGAAATTTTTATATTTAAAGAAGTAAGAGTAGATAACGAGGCTACATAGCTACCCGCCATAATATTTCCTATTTCTTCTAAAGCGGATTTTTCTAACTCATCAAATTCTTCTTTTACTTCCAATCCCATGAGACTCCAAATAAGAGAAGCAGCGCTTTTTATATCAAGTGCAAAAAGAATATTACCCTTTACATCTCCATCTAGATCGAAATAAATGCCAACAATGATCGTATCAGCAGAGCCAAATATATCTGATACTTCTTTAAAATCTAGAATTTTTACCTTTGGCACTTGCATGTCCATTTTTTTGCCAATCATTGTTGAAAGAGCAGTTATAGCATTTCCTGATCCAATATTTCCTAATTCTTTTAAAATGTCTATGTACATTTCATTTAATCGGTTAATATCCACATTTCTCACACCCTGACATCTAATAATTTTTTTAAATCTAAAATGAGAAATACCTTATCTTTAATTCTTCCTACTTTGCTGACGAATTTTCCAAATTCGTCAGAAGCCTCATTAAAAACCAAGTTATCAATATCTTCTTCTGCAATATCAACCACTTCATTAGCATTATCTACAATCATGCCTACTAACATATCGTAAGCCTTTAAAACCACAATTCTTGTATCTTCATCATACTCTTTTTCTGCTAAACCCAATTTTACTCTTAAAGAAATCACAGGAATTATTTCTCCTCTTAAATTTATAACGCCTTTTACATGACTTTCAGTCTGAGGAACTCTTGTTATAGCCATTACTTTTTCTATAGTCTGCACTTTTTCTATGTTTATTGCATATTCTTCCTCATCAATTTTGGCGATAACATATAGGCTCAAAATTCTCCCTCCTTGTTAAAACAAATTGTTGGCATCGACAATCAAGGCTACCTGGCCATCTCCCAATATTGTAGCTCCTGCAATAACTTTGACATTAGAAAGATACTTCCCTAATGGTTTTATGACTATCTCTTGCTGGCCAATTAATTCATCTACAGTACAGCATGCTAAATTTTCGCCTTTTTTGATAATTACACACACCAAATTTCCATTATTAGAAATCTTTTTGGTTTCTAATACTTCATTTAATCTTATTATTGGAATTACCTTTCCTCTAAAAAGAACTACTTCCTTTCCTTGAACATTGTGTATTTCTTCCTCTTTTTTATGAACTATTTCTGAAATTGAATTAAGGGGAATTGCAAATTTTTCATCTCCTACTTTTACTAATAAAGCTTGTATAATTGCTAAAGTAAGAGGAAGTTTAATTATAAATTTTGTTCCCTTATTTATTTCTGATAATATTTCAATTGAGCCGTTTAAGGATTCGATTTTATTTTTTACTACATCTAATCCTACGCCTCTGCCAGAAATATCTGTAACTTTGTCAGTAGTGCTAAAACCTGGCCTAAATAAAAGGTCTAAAATTTTATCTTTAGAAAGGTCATTTACTTGCTCAGCGGTGTAAATGCCTTTCTCTACTGCTTTTGCTTTGACTTTTTCTATATCAATTCCTCTTCCATCATCACTAACTTCTATTATGACATTATTACCTTCATGATAAGCTCTCAAATTAATAGTACCTTGTTCTGGTTTCCCTTTTTGCAACCTTTCTTGTGGCATTTCGATACCATGATCAATAGAATTTCTTATGAGGTGAATTAAAGGGTCACCGATTTCATCTATAACAGTTCTATCTACTTCTGTATCTTGTCCATACATATTGAGAATAATTTTTTTGCCTAACTCGTAAGATAAATCCCTTACCATTCTTGGGAATCTATTGAATACTCTTTCAACCGGTACCATTCTTACCTTCATAACAGCATCATGTAAATTAGTAGTTATTCTTTCTAAATATTCAATAGCACTTGCAGTTTCAGAGTTCCTGTTATCTGCCTCTAATCCTTCAAGGCGGGTTTTTATGATTATAAGTTCACTTACTAAATTCATTAAATTATCCAATCTGTCGATATCTACTCTTACACTTTTTGAAGTTTTATTATTGCTTTGAGATTTTTTTATGTTCTCAAAACTTTGAGATTGTGAAAAAGATGCCTCCTTGACAAATGTTTCTCCTTCTTTATTTAAATCAATATTTATTAGTTCCACTTCCACCTTGTTGACCTCAGCGATAGACAGTAATCTTTTTTCAATACTTTCTTTATCCTCTTTTGTAATGATGTGAACAGTGAAACTCTCCTCAAATTTTTCATCTTCAATGTCTTCTACAGAGGGAAAAGAATTTATTATGTCTCCTATTTCATCTAAACTATTAAAGATTATAAAAGCACGAGCGGATTTCATAACACATCCTTTGTCAATATGTACTGTTATCTTATAGGCTTTGTAATTATCTTTTACTGCCTCTCTTATTATATCTTCTTCGTATACGTTCAATAATGTATCGCTACTGGAAACATTATTTTCTTTTTCTACAACAGGCTCTTTATTTTTAGATTTAGAACTAACGCCCGAAAGTAAAAACATCAACTCATCAATAGGTACATTATCTTCTCCTGTTTGTGATATTGAATCCAGCATCTCACTTAAGGTATCTACACACTTAAAGAGAATATCCATGATGGGATGAGAAATGTTTAATTCGCCATTTTTTACCTCTTGTAATACATCCTCCATTTTATGAGCTAATTTATTCATGTTTTCAAAGCCCATAGTAGCAGCCATACCCTTTAAAGTATGGGCAGACCTAAAAATCTCATCGATTATTTGCCTATTTTTAGGGTCATTTTCCAAAAGCAATAAATTGCTATTTAAATTTTCTATATGCTCTTGTGATTCTTCAATAAATATATCGATGTATTGATTATTTTCCATAAAATCCCCTCACCTTCTCAATTATTTCTGCTGGAATTTTATCCAAAGGAAGGATTTTATCAACAAATCCTGTTTTTATAGCGTTATAAGGCATTCCTTTTGCCAGAGAAGATTCGATATCCTGACATATAATAAAACTTCCTTTCTCTTTTAAATATTTAAGTCCTTTTGAACCATCACTTCCCATACCTGTCAAAATAACAGCTATTATGCAGGCATTTATTTGGGAAGCACTTATAAAAGTAGCATCAATGGAAGGTTTATAAACAGATTCAAAATTCGTAGAAAGTTTAATTTTTATTTTATCATTTTCTTCAATTAATAATAAATTTTTATCGCCAGGTGCAATATAAGCTACATTTTTCAAAATTACCTCTCCATCTACTGCTTCTTTTACTTTGATCTTGCAACTTTGGTCTAATCTTTCTGCCATCATTCTAGTAAATTTTTCTGGCATATGTTGTACTACAATTACTGAAGCAAAAAGGTCCTTTGGTAAATTTGTCAATATATATTGCAGTGCTTTAGGCCCCCCAGTAGAAGCCCCAATTATAACAAGACAATCATTTTTCATAAATCATTCAATCCCTTTTTGTCTACTTTTTCTCTGTTCTTCAAAGATATAGCTTATAATCTTTTCTCTCACTTTTTCAGAAATGTCCACATAACAGATACCAATTTCATATCCTTTTTCTAATAATTCTTCATATCTCACTACTTTTCCGCTTACTGTTATCTCTTGGTCTAATGTAAAAACACAATTTATGATAGTCCCTACCTCTAATTTTTTATCTACCTTACATCTTAATCCTCCACCGCTTATATCTTGAATAAGGCCTTTATAAACCTTATCTTCTTCTCCACCACTAATAGTATAAGTAAAGGGAATCACTTTTTCTAATCTAAAATACTGTCTCCTTTGCAATCTTTCTACACTGCTTATAGGCATTATTTCTAAAAGAGCAAGTTTTCCAGAAAATCTATTTAAAACCTTGGCATAAAAGGTAAATAAACCTTGTTTTGTAAAATAAATTATTTGAACTATTGAACCTATTCTCACAGGAACTAAATGTCCACTGTATACTGGAGTATCAATTAATATAGTTCCATTTTTAGAAATATCCTGTACTTGAGATGAGTACATGGTCTTGCCATTGTTTAAACCTATCCTCAATTTTTGCCCCGGTAGTAAATTTATCTCATTCATCTAAATCCTCCTCTATTTATAAGTCTAGAAAAAATACCCCACAACCCCTTGTTTTCTATAGGAGGAGGTTGATTAGCTATTTGAGCTGCAATTTGCAATATCCTTTTTGAGGTTTTACTATTTTCATATTTAAGGACAATGGGATGTTGCTCAATTATACATTCCATCATCTTTTCGTCATTTTCCAAATAACCTAAATCAATCAAAGATACACCTAAATAGTTTTTAACTACTGTTTCAAACCTGTCATAAATTTTTTTGTATTCATTAAAATTTTTTACCTTATTTATCAGCACATTAATCTTTTTATCTTCACCTACCAGTGAATACTTAATAAGAGTATATGCATCCATAATAGACGTGGGTTCAGGAGTTACTATGAGTAAAACTTCATCAGCCGCTTTCAAAAAATTGCTAACTACGTTATTGAGCCCTGCACCCGTATCTATAATAATAAAATCGGAATAATAGTCTAAAATTTTAATGTTGTTTAGAAAAAGGCTTAAATCCACTCCTTCATTGATAAGGTTGAAATCTCCACCAGAAGATATGTATTTTATGCCTAAAGGTCCTTCGCTTATAACTTCTGTTATCATTTTGTTGTTGTATAAAACATCTAATAAAGTATACTTAGAAGTAACTCCTAATTCAATTTCGACATTTGAAAATCCCAAATCTGCATCAATAATCGTAACATTATAGCCCAATTTTTTAAGCCCCAAAGAAAGATTTACTGAGATACATGTTTTGCCAATTCCGCCTTTACCACCTGTAATTGTAATAACCCTGCTTCTTTTTATCTTCTTCTTTTGGGAAACCAATTTTCTTAAACTTTCAGCCTGGTCCATCATATACTAATTCCCCTTTACTATGCTTGAGGCGATAATTTCACTTCCTGCTAAAGTTATATCATCAGGAACTATTTGTCCATTTGTAAAATAAGAAATTGGCCGCCCTGAATAATAAACAGCATTTAAAATAGAACTATAATTATCGGTTTCATCTAATTTTGTAAAAATCAATTTATAATTTCCTGCAAATTCATATCTTTTTATCACTTCCTTTAAATCTTCCGATTTAGTCGTAGCACTCAAGCATAAATAAGTTTCATCACAGTTTGCATATTTAATGAAGGTTTTTAATTCATTTATTCGCTTTTCATCTTTATGGCTTCTTCCCGCTGTATCTATCAAAACAACATCGTACTTTTCAAACTCTGGCTGAAGTTTATGAAGGTCAAAAATATTATTTACTACTTTTACTGGCACTCCTAAAATTTCTCCATAAGTTTTCAGCTGGTCTACCGCCGCTATTCTGAAAATGTCTGCTGTAACAAGCATTACATTTTTACCTTCATTCAATATCAAATTAGAAGCAATTTTTGCAATGGTAGTAGTTTTCCCCACTCCAGTAGGTCCAATGAACAAAATTTTTTTGCTTTTTTCAGTATTCAATTTTTGAGGAGGTCCCATAAAAGCATCTATTCGTTCCTTTAAAATTTTTATTCCTTTATTATCAAATTCATCAATTCCCTCCCCCAATAACTGAGACACTTCCCTTTCTATTCCATAATCTATTAATTTAGAAACTAAGGTTTTCTCCTTAGCTTCTGTAACCGTTCCATTTTTATTGGTAGCTATAGTTTTAATCAAATTTTTAAGTTCATTTATATCATTTTTTGTAATACTTTCTTTAGGGATTACCGGTGGGTAATCTTCTACCGCTGCTACTACTTCCACTTTACTCTTCTTAAAAAGTCCTATAATCCCTCTTTCTTTAATTTTGTTTTGATGAAGTATTACAGCGTTACTTCCCATTTCCGCTTTTATCATTCTTAAAGCTTCTTGATAATCGTTAGCAATATATTTTTTAACTTTCATTTAATCTCACCGTCTCCACCGATGCAACTTCAATATTTGGTAAAAGTTCGTTATATGACAAAACAGCAATATCAGGAGAAATTTGTTCTACTAACTTTCTGAGATAAAATCGAGTTACAGGCGCTGTCAGAATTACAGGTTGTCCACCCTTTAAAGTTACCTTTTTTGCTAATTCATGGATACTCTTTAAAATCCTTTGTGCCGAAGAAGGTTCCAATGCTAAATAAGAACCATGTTCTGTCTGAGTTATACTAGAGGATATTAACTGTTCAACACTCGGATCTAACGTTATAACTTCAATCTTACCATATGGAGCATATTTATTGGAAATAGTACGAGCTAAAGCCTGTCTTACATACTCTGTTAAAACATCTGTATCTCGTATAATAGGAGCATAATCAGCTAAAGTCTCTAATATTGTAACTAAATCTCTTATAGATAGCCCCTCTCTTAAAAGGTTAGAAAGCACTTTTTCTATTTCACCTATTGTTAAAAGCTTAGGAACTAATTCTTCTATTAAGGCAGGATTTGTAGTTTTTACATTGTCAATTAAACTCTGTACTTCTTGCCTTCCTAAAAGTTCATGGGCATGCTGTTTTATGACGTGAGTAAGGTGAGTAGCGATGACAGAAGGAACATCTACTACTGTATATCCCCTTGCTTCTGCTTTTGACCTTTCGTTTTCATCTACCCAAATTGCAGGCAATCCAAAAGCTGGTTCTCTTTCTCGAATCCCAGAAATATCTTCATCTATTTCTCCTGCCGTCATAGCCATATATCTATCAACGTATACCTTACCTCTGGCAATTTCATTTCCTCTAATTTTTATAATATATTCATTAGGCTTTAATTGAATATTATCTCTTAAACGAATCATTGGGACCACGATACCCAAATCAAGAGCAATTTGTCTTCTTATCATGACAATCCTATCTAACAATTCTCCACTTGCAAGAGGAATCAATTCATAACCAAATTCCAGTTCAATAGGGTCCACTTGCAATAATTCATATACTTTTTTAGGATCCCTTATATTCTCTAACTCTTTTATATTTTCTTCTTGTTCTTCTTCTTTTATTGTTACTTTTTGAGTTCCTGCAAATCCAAGATATGCAAACAACGAACCTATTAAGATAAGAGGAAGTTTAGGTAAAGAAGGCACCAATACCAGTGCAAAGAGTAACCCAGCTGCCACTTTCAAAATATGAGGCTGATTGAAAAGTTGTTTTATTACATCCCCTCCTAAATTCGACTCAGAAGCTGAACGAGTGACAATCATTCCAGTAGCAGTTGATATTAAAAGTGCTGGTATTTGACTTACCAAACCATCGCCTACTGTTAAAACAATATAAGTATTTAAAGCTCTATTTATATCCATTCCCTTCATCACCATTCCAATAATGAGACCTGCCACAATGTTTATGATGATAATAATTATAGAAGCAATTGCATCGCCCTTGACAAATTTACTAGCACCATCCATTGCTCCATAAAATTTTGCCTCTTGCTGTATTTCTTTTCTCCTCTCCCGCGCTTCTTTTTCTGTTATGAGGCCTGCATTTAAATCAGCATCTATTGCCATTTGCTTTCCCGGCATTGCATCCAAGGTAAATCTTGCTGACACTTCAGATACTCTCTCTGCTCCTCTGGTTATGACGATAAATTGTACAATTGCAATTATCAAGAAAATAATAAATCCGACAATTGGATTTCCACCTATTACAAAACTTCCGAAGGCCTGTATTACGTTACCTGCGTAGGTATTGCTTAAAATAAGTCTTGTACTCGAAATGTTAAGAGCCAGTCTCAGAAGAGTAGTTATTAATAATATAGAAGGAAATATAGAAAAATCCAAAGCATCTTTTACATACATGGTAGTTAAAAGTATTATTATAGACAAAGTTATGTTAGATATTAATAAAAAGTCCATGATAACAGGTGGTACAGGAATCATTATGAGTAAGACTATTCCTACTACAAAAAGAGCCACAGTAAGCTCAGAGGCTTTCAAATTATCCCTCCTATTCTCCCTTGAGGCTATAGACATAAGCCAAAACTTCAGCTACAGCTTGATAAAGCTCTGGTGGAATCATGTCTCCTATTTCAGTAGACCTATACAGTGCCTGAGCCAATGGCTTATTCTCTACTATAGGGATATTTAATTTCTTAGCTTCTTCTTTCATTCTGAGGGCAATCATGTCCTGCCCTTTAGCTATCACTACAGGTGCGTCATTGACATTACTATCGTACATAAGAGCAACAGCAAGATGAGTTGGGTTTGTTATTACGACATCCGCCTTTTTTAAGTCTTGCATCATTCTTCTCATAGAAACTTGTCGCTGTTTTCTTCTTATCTCTGCTTTTATCTGTGGGTTCCCTTCTGTTTCTTTAAACTCTTCCTTTATGTCCTCTTTACTCATTTTAAGACTTGTTTCATATTCTCTCCACTGGAAAAAATAATCTAACGCTCCAAGAACAATAAGTACAATTCCTATTCTAATAGTAATTCCCAAAAGTATATTTAAAGCGTATTTTAATATATCTTGAACTGACATATCAAGAAGCATTGGTATACCTTTATATTGAGAAGCTAAAAAAGAGTACATTATATAGAAAAGAACTGCCACTTTAGCAATAGATTTAACCAATTCTACTAATGCTCTTTTTGAAAAAATTCTCTTAAAGCCCTCCACAGGGTTTAATCTTTCAAATTTAAAGGCAAGGGGCTCAGCTGTAAATACAAAACCCACTTGAAGATAAGTTGACGCAAGAGAAACGACAAAAATTAATAAAATTATAGGCATAGCTATTGATATTGCTTGTTGCAAAACGTATGTAAACAGATTTCGTATACCTACTACATTAAAAACATCGTCATTAGCTCCAGAATAGGTATAAAGCAAATATTTTGTTAAAGCCATCATTTTTTCTAAAGAAGGCATTGTAAGTATATTTACTGCCAAAAAACCTGCTACAATTACTAAAGCAGAAGTTATTTCCCTGCTTTGGAAGACTTGCCCTTTTTTTCTTGCATCTTGTCGCCTTTTAGGAGTAGCTGGTTCAGTTTTTTCTTGGGCAAATAACTGCAAATTTATTTTACTCAAAACTATCACCTTGTCATAAATTTCATCAATCTAAAAATGTCAGCATTCATTCTGTTAAACAGAAAATCTATAATTGTCAGGTACACTGGCAACATAATAAGCAAAGTAAAGATTCCAACAAAAATCTTCGCTGGCATTCCTATCATAAAGACGTTAAGCTGAGGTATAGTACGGGAGATTATTCCCAAAGTTAAATCTGTCAAAAGAGTTGTTAAAATTATAGGAACACTTATCCTAAAACCCAATAAAAACATATCAGATACCATTTTTGTTAAGACCTGAGACATACCAGAAAAATCAAAAGCAACTTTGCCAATAGCAATTATATCAACACTTTTAGCCAACATTGTAAATAAGGTATAATGGCCATTCATAAGCATGAAGATAAGGATTGTCAAAATATATATGAAATTTCCCATTAAAGGAACTTGGGTTTCACTATGAATGTCTAAAATGTTTACTAGTCCAAAACCCAACTGATAATCAATTAGCTGACCGGCTAAATGTATAGCACTGAAGGATATCATAGATGCCAGCCCTATTACCAGTCCCACAATGAACTCAGAGATTACAACGATAAAGTAATCTAAAACATTATTTATTTGCAAATCCACTGGTCCCATGGTATCAAAAACAATTACTGCAGCAAAAAAACCTAAACCTATTTTTAAAATAGTAGGAACATTTTTTGTACCAAAAAAAGGTGTAAGTATAAAAATGCCAAGCATTCTGACGAAAAGTAATATAAAAACTTGAACATTTTGAAGTAAATACTGAATTATATCCATTTTACATCACTTTATAAAATTATTAATATTTAAAAACAACCTTTGAGTGTAGTTGACCAGAGTAGTAAGCATCCAAGGTCCAAATAAAATTAGACTTATAAGTATAGCGACAATTTTAGGAACAAAAGATAAAGTTTGTTCCTGAATTTGTGTGGTAGCTTGAAAAATGCTAATTAAAAGTCCTACCCCTAATGCTACTGCTAACAAAGGAGAAGCAACTTTTAAGGCAACAGTTAAAGCTTCTCTTCCTATATCTATAACCACTCCCGTATTCAACTTGTTTTGCCTCCTATCTAAAACCTAAAATCAAAGATTTTACAACCAGATTCCATCCATCCACCAAAATAAAAAGTAACACTTTAAAAGGAAGAGATATCAAAACAGGTGGCAACATAAACATACCCATTGACATTAAAACACTCGCTACAACTATGTCAATTATTAAAAAGGGAATGTAAAGTATAAAGCCAATTTGAAAAGCAGTTTTTAATTCACTGATGATAAAAGCAGGAATGACTACCCTCATAGGTAATTCTTCTACATTGTTTATATTGATTTTAGCCAAACTCACAAAAAGATTTAAATCATTTTGCCTTGTTTGCTTCAACATGAAATTTTTCAATGGTTTGATAGTATTTTGATACGCTTCCTCTTGAGTTATTTTTCCTTCTGTATAAGGTTTAATAGCATTATTGTTGATATCTTGCCCAATTGGTGCCATTATGAATAAAGTGAGAAACAAAGCCAAACCAATTAGTACTTGATTAGGAGGCATTTGCTGTAGCCCCAATGCATTTCTTAAAAAAGATAATACAATCACTATCCGAGTAAAAGAAGTCATCATTATTAAAATAGATGGAGCTAATGTCAAAACTGTTAATAGAAGAACTATTTGTAAACTTGTTGCCATATTTGAAGGAGCTGTCACTGATGAAACCAAATCTCCTAAATTCATTTTTGCTCACCATCTTTTTTAGACAAATATCTGTTTTTTAGCCGTTTTAATCGTTCTATTGAAATATTCAAATTTGTCACAAAATCTTTATCATTAGTTGGAACTTTCATATCTTCTTTATTTATTTCTGTAAGATAAGTTATATTGTTATTACTCACACCTATTAGAAAAAATTTGTCTCCGACCTTCACTATATATAAACCTTTATCTCTACCCAAAATGATGTAATCTATCACCTGTAAATTAGTAGATCGAGTATATCTTAAAGTGCTTTGTCCTATAAATCGAGTTATGTAGAAAGCCACTCCAATTACTAAAAGAAAGGCAATTAAATACCATATCAATTGAAAAACATACTCTGCGCCATTAGACACTTTAAGCGCCTCACTTCAACAATTTTTTGATAGCTTCCACTACTCTATCAGGTTGGAAAGGCTTTACGATAAAATCTTTTGCTCCTGCTTGAATTGCCTCGATAACCATAGCTTGTTGCCCCATAGCAGAGCACATTATTATTTTTGCATTAGGATCCTTTGCACGAATTGCTTTTACTGCTTGTATTCCATCCATTTCCGGCATAGTAATATCCATAATGACCAGATCTGGGTTTTCTTGAAAATATTTTTCTACTGCTACAGCACCATTTTCAGCTTCTACTACACTCCCCAAATTGTTTTTTGATATAATATCTTTAATCATCATCCTCATAAAAGCAGCATCATCAACTATCATTATTTTGCTCACAAATGATTCCTCCTTATCTTTATTCTATATTGCTAATTCTTTTGCTTTGGTGAACAATATCTGTAATTCTAACCCCAAAATTTTCATCAATTACCACTACTTCTCCTTTAGCTATATACTTTCCATTTGCTAAGATATCCACTGGTTCACCCGCCAATTTATCTAATTCTATAATAGAACCTTCACTTAATTCTAGAATATCTTTTATAAGTTTTTTAGTCTTGCCTAATTCGACAGTAATCGTAAGAGGAACATCCAATATTAACTCTAAATTTTCTTTATCTTCTTTGCTTTTAGATGTAGGTTCTTCATCAAAACTTTGAAAAACTACAGGACTTACATTGACTTTCTGTTTCTTTTTGGTAACTTTATCCCTCGTTGATATATTGCTACCTGTCTCGACATTTTTTTCATCACTTTCTATTATAGCACTGGAACTCTCTTCTTGGGAAGTCGCCTGTGGCGATTTTTCTTCATTTTTCGACAAAACACTGTGCACTAGTTCTTTAGCAAAGTCAAAAGGTAAAAGCTGCATAATTTCACTATCAATTATTTCTCCTACCTCCATTTTAAAGGCGATTTTTACTACATCGCCTTCCGGAAATGAAATATCTGTTGGCATAGAGGCAGTAAAATCGACAATAAAAGCTTTAGGGGGTGAAATGTTTATAGTTTTATTGAGAAGGGTAGAAAGGGAAGTAGCAGCAGAACCTATCATTTGGTTCATAGCTTCCCCTATTGCACTTAAATGCAATTCAGTAATTTCTCCTTCTTCTATTTTTCCTTCTCCCCCCATCATCAAATCTGTCATTTTAAGTACATCTTCTTTTTTTAAAATAAGAAGGTTATGACCTTTTAGTCCTTCCGTATACTCTACTTCAACCCCAACGTAAGGAATATTAAATTCCTTTTTTAACTCTTCCCAAGATAGTACTGAAACTTTTGGAGTAGTAATAGTAACTTTATTTCTCAATAAAGTATATAAAGTAGTGGCTGAAGTGCCAAAACTTATATTTCCAATTTCCCCTAGTATATCCTGTTCTTCTTCTGTTAACTCTTTTCCACTTTGGGACTGATTTTCTTTAGATTCTTCGGTTAAGCCTTTTAATAATGCATTTATTTCTTCTTGTGATAAAAAGTCATTCACTTTCTTCATCTCCTTTGTAAATAACTTCTGTTATTCTTACACTGTATTTGTTATTTTTGATTCCAGGTATACCTCTAAATTTGACTTTTTTATCGATTATTATGTCTACAGGTTCTTTGAAATGTTTATCTAACATGATTATATCTCCTATCTCAAAATCCAAAAATTCTTTTACAGTAATAGTTGTAGAACCAAGTTGAGCAGTAAGAGGTATATAAGTTTTGCTTATTTTACTCTTTATAAGCTCAGGATTTACTTTCTCTTCTTTTTTCATGCTAGAAAACCAAAATTTTGTCGTTAATTTGGGTACAATAGGTTCTAATGTCAAATGAGGCATGCAAAAATTCATTATTCCTTCTGTTTCATTAATTTTTATAGATAAAGTACATAAAGCTACTGTCTCATTAGGAGATATTATTTGAGCAAACTGCGAATTAGTTTCCACTCTTATTAAAGAGGGATTAATATCTAATATATTACTCCATGGTTCTTTAAAAAGTGAAAGCATTTGTTTTACTATCTTAGTCAAAAGGCTAATCTCGATCTCAGTGTAATCCCTATCCAAAAGCTCGCCTTTTCCCATTCCTCCCAAAATTCTATCAAGTATTGCATAAGTAGTATTATTATTGAATTCCAAGAGAAAAAGGCCTTCTAAAGGGGCTGCATCAATAATAGCAATGAAAACCGGATTATTTAAAGAATTACTAAACTCATAATAAGTCAGCTGGTCAACAGAGACCACTGTAACATTCACTATTGTTCTCAAATATCCTGACAAAAAGGAAGTTAGAGACCTTGACAAATTTTCAAAAATCATTTGAAGAGTTCGCAGTTGTTCTTTTGAAAATTTATTAGGCCTTCTAAAATCGTAATTTCTTATCTTTTTACTTTTAGTTTCTTCTACTTCTTCAATTTCTTGGACATCTAACCCACCAGAACTAAAAGCTTTTAATAGTTCATCTATCTCGCTCTGTGATAATATTTCAGCCAAAAAACCCCCTCCTCCCTATTGAACAATAAATTCCTCAAAATATACATTTACAATTTTCCTTTCACCTATTATTTTATTTATCTGATTTTTTATATCGTTTTTTAACTTCTCTTGTCCTTCAGGCCCTTCCACATCTTGATCTGTTTTTCCTCTTAAAATTTGAATTATCAAATCTCTAATCTGGGGGGTCCGCTCTTCTAAGATTTTTAAAGTATTTTTATCTGCAACTTGCAACTTTATTGTTGCCTTGACAAATTTTCTGTCTCCCTTTAAATTAGTTATAAATTCTCCGCCAGGAGAATAATTATAATATGTGATTTCTTTAGGTTTGTTACTAGATGCAAAATTATTAAAATATACGAAAGCAATACTAAACGATAAAATCATAATAAGAATAACAATCAAAATTGTTTTACTCTTCATTCTAACACCTCTTTATCCTTTTCTATTGTGAAAATTCTTTGTTTGTATTCGATAACTCTTTGTATAATCTCCTCCGGTGTTTCTTTTACAACTATTTTTTTACCAGTAGTAAGGCTTATGACAGTATCGGGAGTTTTCTCTATGAATTCAATTAACTCAGCGTTGATAATAAATTCTTCATTATTAAGACGCGTAACATAAATCATAATTTTCCTCCATTACATCTGCTGGGCTTTGTGCCCAGCAGACTATAATTATCTCTTTATATTAACAAGGTCTTGCAATATTTCATCAGAGGCAGTTATAACTCTCGCATTAGCTTGAAAACCTCTTTGAGTTACGATCATATCGGTAAATTCGTTGGCTAAATCTACATTAGACATCTCTAAAGTTCCAGGATTTATAGAACCCCTTGTATCTGTACCAGCTGCTCCTATCATTGGTTCTCCTGAGTTTACTGTGTTAATAAACATAGTATTCCCTACTTTTTCTAAGCCCATGGGATTCTGAAAATCCGCAATAGCAATTTGACCAATTACCTGCCTACGTCCATTAGAATATATGCCAGACACCACGCCATATTTATCTATATTGATACTCTCTAAAGAACCCGCCTCATTTCCATCTTTGCTAAGTTCCCTTAAATCTGTTTCACTCGAAAACATTGTAAGACGTGAAAGGTCAAGTGAAACAGGACCAATAGTCGCACTTGTCACGGCAGTATTCATATTAAAGTTGAGTGTGCCATTTGCTATTCTTACACCATTTGCATCTGGTAAAATCCTTCCATCAGCACCAAAAGTAAGTGTACCCGAACCATCTACAGAAGAAATAGCAGGATCAGAAGAAGACACACTCCAGTTCCAAGTAGTAGCATCATTTTTTGTAAAAGTAATTGTAGCTATGTGGCTTCCTCCTTGTGAATCATACACTAATATGTTATAACTTATAGCGCCATTAATTTCTGTGGAAGCATTTATGTTTCCTCCTATTTCCAATTGTGTAGTCGCTGCCGGGTCTATACTTGACCAATTTTTAAGGCTTATTGGAACTAAATTTCCTGTATCAGTGTTTACTGTTTTACCATCAGTTGACATCCAACCTAAAACTTTATATCCATCAGGTGTTACTAAATCACCTTGAGAGTCAAAACTAAAGTTTCCTGCCCTTGTGTACAAATTTGCTCCTCCCTTGGAGACTATGAAAAATCCATTCCCATCAATTGAAAGGTCTGTAGGATTATCTGTCCTTTGTGCACCGCCTCTTGTGAACAATGTATCAATTGAAGCTATAGCTACTCCAAGACCAATCTGTTGGGGATTGGTTCCGCCACCATTTCCTTGCGGTGCAGAAGCGCCTTTTATCGTCTGGCTAAATATCTCTTTAAAAGTCATCCTGCTGGCTTTGTATCCGACAGTATTGACATTCGCTATATTATTTCCTATTACATCCATTCTTGCTTGATGAGCTTTCAACCCTGAAACTGCAGAATACATTGACCTTAACATATTTTCTCCTCCCTTTATTTTCGGTGCTGCTCGCTTTCTCAGTCTTTCAAAAGCGATAAGCCCCCTGTTAAGGTCCGGCTTAGATTATCACAGCACCGTCTATATTTGTAAAAACACTGTTTTTCAACATTTCCCCATCCATCGCCGTTATGACGGTTTTAGACTTTAAATTTACCACAAAAGCTTTGTTGCTCATAATGATGAGAGAATCTTTTATTCCCTTTTCACTAGCTTTATTCACTGCTTCTAATAGTTTTTGATATTCACTTTGAGTAATTTTAACATTTCTCATTTCCATCCTCATAAGTGAATGCTTTGAAAATTTCAGGTCATCAATTTTCACATTTAAAACTTCTTTGAAAGATGTAGAAGCCGTGGTATTAGTTGATGCCCTCTGGGCTAAGTAATTAACATTTATGTTTTGTGGAATTCTTACAATTTCAGACATTTTATCACCTCATTCTAAAACAGCTGTAACAGCATCCAATGGTATATCTATACCGTTCACTTCTAAAAAGTATTCTCCATTTTGCTTATAAACAACATCTACTTTTCCTATCACAGTTCGAGAATTCCCATTATTGTCAGTAATAGTAGCATATATATTTTTGCCTATCAAATTTATAGCTCTTATTGCATTAATACTGCTATTCATGTTTTGCATTTGCTCCAATGTAGAAAACTGTGCTAACTGTGCAATAAATTCCCTATCATCCATAGGATTTAAAGGATCTTGATTTTTTAATTGAGTAACCAAAAGTTTTAAAAAATCATCTTTTCCTAATTGAGAATTTAGAGTTGATACTCTGTTGTTGTAAATACTTGTAACATTGTAATTAGTATTTATATCCATAATATCCCTCCTTTCTACGCCCTCACATCTATATGGTCTTGTGAGATATTGTAAATTTGTTGTAAAGTTTCTGTTTCTTCTGCTTCCGCCAAATCATAGTGTAAATACCCACTATATACTCTGTGCAAATTCTGTTCTTGTGAGTTGTCATTGTAACTTTGCTGTTGTCCATTGTATTGAGAAGTAAACTGCATATTTTTATCCACTGTCACATTAAAACTGTCTATTTTAATTCCTTTTAAATCTAATTGAGCACTTAAAATCCCTATATTAGATTCAATTTGATGCTTCACTTTCTCGCTATCAGTTATTATAGTAGCGATGATATTTCCATCTACAGATTTAAGATTTATCTGGAGTTTTCCTAAAAATTCTGGTTTTAATTGTATACTTATAGTAGAGAACATGTCGTTTTTTAAAAAATTTATGCTCTTTACTATTTGGTCAAAAATTTGTGATTCTGGAGCCTCTTTTAATTTCGAACTTTGATGGTTAATCAGTTGGTTTTCAAAAGTCTTCCCATCATTTTTTAAAAACGCAAAATCATTTTGTTGTAATTGCTGATTTTCTCCAAGATTTTTTTCATTTTTAATTGTCAAAATCTTGCTATTTGAGTCAGGTTGTGAATCCTTTGTTTTTGGTATGATTTCTTTATTTTCCTCAAGGATACGCTGATTGTCTATCAAAGATAAATTTTCATTTAATAGAGTTAAATTATCTGTCCCATCTTTTTTAATGGCTTGTTGTGAAAATACAATTGAGTCTGTTGTCTGAATGTTCGTGTTGTTTATATCTACATTTTTATCGCTATAGACTTTTAAAACTTCCTTAAAGTTGTCACTTTTAATTGCCGTAGCTATTGCATCTGGTTGTAACTTAACACCAAGTTTTTCTTCTAACAACTGGCTTATTTTTTGCGATAGTTTATCAACATTCAAAACCCCATTATTTAAAAAATCTTGTATCAGTTTTTGTACTTCTTTTTGCAATTCCACATAAAAATTTTGTTTTTCACTTAACTCCTTGCCATCATCCTTTTGAATTGCCACGTTTAATCCATTTATTAACTGCTGCAACCAATTGAAAACATCTGCTAACGATAAATCCTCTGTTTGGAAAGATTTTAAATTTTTTTCTTTTTTCAGTGATTGTGTAGTTGAAAAAAGACTATTTAACTCAACATTGCCATCAGATACCACTTTGTCCGTTGAATTTTCTTTATTTTCATTAATTGCCATCTGTTGCTGTAACATTTCTGAAAATTTATTTGCCTTATTATCTTTTGGGGAAGGGAATTTTTTGTAATCTACAACTGGTTTGGTTTTATCAGCCCTTGGCTGCTGTATCTTAAATGGTAATAAATCAGTATCCGGCACCACTCCTATCACTCTTTTCACCTCCTTTCTAAGGAATCATAGTAGCATTTTTCAATAAAATATTTGTTATTTTTGCTGCCTTTTCAGCTTTTAATGATTCTAATATCTTTGAAGCACTATCTTTATCCATGTACCTCAATATTTTTATTATATCTTCATCTGACATGTTATTGAGTATTTGCGCTGCATTTTGCGGATCCATATTTTGATAATAACTAGCTATGTCTTTCAAGTTAGTCTGCTTATTTTCTAACTGTTGCTTGAGTGAATCGCTCTCCTTTTGAACTTTTTCCAATTCGGCTTTTAAACTATTGATTTGGTCTTCTTTTTCTTTCAATTGAGTTTCGTACTCAGCAATCTTTTCATCTTTTGCTTTTAATTCGTCAGTTAATTTATTTATCTGTGTATTTTTGTCTTCTACTGGCACTGGAGAAATTAAACTACCTAAAACCGGAACATTAGCTAATTGCTTTTTCAAAAAAGTTTGACTTCCGAATAGATTAAAGTAAACAGCTGAGACTATTCCACCTACGAGTATCAAAAAAATTATTAAAATTATCAGCCAAATTTTGGAGTTTCTTTTTGTTTGTATATCTTGATTTTGCATATATATCCTCCTAATAGGATTTAGCAACTCTAAAACTTATTTGTTCATCTACAAATTTATTTTGTTCTATAGCCATTAAGTATTGGTACTCAGAAAACCTCTTTTCCTTGAGATTCTCTAATGCCTTTTTCTCTTTTGAAACTTTTAAAAGATTTTCTCTTATCAAATCAGCATCTTTTTCTAGCTTTTTTATTAAAAGTTTTTTGTCTTCAATCATCTGTTGAATTTTTTTTACATACACATCTGATTCAAGAATTTTATGTATAGTAGTTCCTTCTTTCATCTCCACTTTTGTTTTTTCTAAGATTTCATTTAAATGTTTAGTTAATTTATGTAATTCTTCTTTTTGAATATTTATCTCTGCCATGACCTTTGCTAATTTCTCTTTTTCAATCTTTTCTGACTGTTCTTTTAAATTTAATACTGGCTGCAAATTAAATTCGAATTTTTTCATATTTTATCACCTTTTAATAGATTCATATAGCAGTTGTTTTGTAGTTTCAAAGTCATAAGACTCGTCTATTCTCTGCCTAAGAAAATTGTTCATTTTGTCGTTTAGCTCAATGGCCTCATCAATTTTAGGATTACTGCCAAAATTATATGCTCCTATATTTATTAAATCCTCCGCTTCTGTGTAAGTCGCCAAAATATCTTTAAACCTCGCTATTAGTTCTTTATGTTCTTCTGTAATTATGTCATTTATCACCCTGCTAACACTTGCTAATACATCAATAGCAGGATAATGGTTTTTATTAGCCAGTTTCCTTGACAAAACTATGTGCCCATCGAGTATACCCCTTACTGCGTCAGCAATTGGCTCATTCAAATCATCCCCATCTACTAGCACAGTGTAAAGAGCTGTAATAGAGCCTTTTTTAGAACATCCAGATCGTTCTAAAAGCTTAGGTAAAACTGAAAAGACAGAAGGAGTATAACCTCGTGAAACAGGAGCTTCCCCTATAGAAAGCCCTACTTCTCTTTGAGCCATGGCAAAACGAGTGACTGAATCCATCATCAAAAGAACATCTAACCCTTGGTCTCTAAAATATTCAGCTATAGCAGTTGCAGTCATAGCGCCTTTTACTCTTATAAGAGCTGGGGTATCAGAAGTAGCTACTACAACTACAGATTTTTTTAAGCCTTCTTCCCCCAAATCTTTTTCTAAAAATTCATTTACTTCTCTTCCCCTTTCTCCTATGAGAGCTATTACATTTAAATCAGCTTTCGCGTTTCTTGCCATCATGCCTAACAGCGTGCTTTTTCCTACACCACTTCCTGCAAAAATACCAATTCTCTGCCCTTTGCCGCAGGTAAGTAGTCCATCTATCGCTTTTATACCAAGAGACATAACTTCTCTAATTCGCTTCCTTTCCAAAGGGTCAGGTGGCACATTATTAATAGGAATAGATTTTTCAAATTTTATCGGTCCTTTGCCATCTATAGGATTGCCTAAACCGTCTAATACCCTTCCGAGGAGTTCATTTCCTACGTTAACTCTAAGGGTTTGACCTGTAGCTATAACTTTGCTGCCAGCTCCTATTCCCTCCATATTTCCTAAGGGCATGAGATACACTTTTTCTTCTTTAAAACCTACAACTTCTGCCAAAATTGTATTTCCGTTAATAGTCTTGATATTACATATTTCTCCTATGTTGGAAAGAGGCCCTGTACTTTCGATTGTTAATCCTATTACTTGAGAAACTTTCCCATAATATTGAATTAGCCTTTTTTCTTGAAGAGCCTTTTTATATTTATTCAAAACAATATTACTCATTTAGCACACCCGCAAATAAGTTTTTTAAAGCTTTAAGTTGTGTACTAACGCCAGAGTTTATCACTCCAGAATTTGTTTCAATTACACAATCTCCTTTTTTTAATGATAAATCTTTTAAGATATTTACATCATCTAAAAACTCTATGTCTTTAAGAATTTTGTCTTTGTTTTTAATACAGTGTTCATAATCCTCTTCACTAACCCTTACCGTTACTTTGTCAAAAGCATTGTAGTTTTCCATTCCTTTTTTGATAAGGTTCAATATTATGTCTTTATCCTCTTCCACATATTTACCTACAATTTTTTCTACCGCCAGCAAAATTACATTTACAATATCACTTTCTGCTTCTTTATACATTCGTTGTTTTTCTTTAATAATCTCTTCTTTAATAGTCTTTGCTTCTTCTATTATAGCTTTAGCATCTTCTTCTCCTTTTTTGTATCCTTCTTGATATCCTGCAGTATATCCATCTTGATAGCCCTTTTCTTTATACTCTTCTTCAATCTTCTTAGCTTTTTTCTCTGCTTCTATTAAGATTTTTTCTACATCTTCCTTAGTCTTCCTAAGTATCTCTTGCTGGACTTGTCTCGCCCTTTCTATTATTTGCTTTGCTAAATCCGCACTTTCTTTTTTTATATCCTCTCTTTGTTCACTCAATTCAATTACTTTCTCCACTTTTTCTTTGTAATTGCCATTTTCCACAATTCTTAAAATCACGGGAGAGGAAAAGTTTATTTCTCCTTGTTTATATATCCTATACAATAATTTCGTCCCCTCCTCCTCGTGATATTACAATTTCCCCAGCATCTTCTAATTTTCTTATGATATTTACAATTCTTTGTTGTGCTTCTTCTACATCTTTTAATCTTACAGGTCCCATATACTGTATGTCTTCTTTTATCATATCAGCAAGTCTCTTAGACATATTACTATAAATAACCCTTTGCACTTCTTCACTAGAACCTTTAAGTGCAAGAGCAATATCGTGATTGTCTACTTCTCTCAATACTCTCTGTATAGACCTAGAATCCAATGTGACAATATCTTCAAATATAAACATCCTCTTCTTTATTTCTTCTACTAACTCAATGTTTATAGACTCAAGAGTATCCAAGATATTTTTCTCTGTACTTCTATCTACAGAATTTAGTATATCTACAATTGTCTGAATACCACCTGAAGAAGTATAATCTTGTGTGACTAAGGAAGACAATTTTCTCTCTAAAATTCTCTCAACTTCTTTTACTACTTCAGGAGAAGTGCTCTCCATTGTTGCTATTCGCATAGCTACTTCTGCCTGTAAGTTTTCAGGCAGTGATGATAAAATTGCTCCTGCTTGTTGAGGCTTTAAATAAGACAAAATCATTGCAATAGTCTGAGGATGTTCGTTTTGTATAAAATTTAAAACTTGAGAGGGATCCGCTCTTCTTATAAAGTCAAAAGGCCTTACTTTTAAAGAAGAAGTCAATTTATTGATAACTTCAAAAGCTTCTTGAGCACCTAAAGCTTTTTCTAAAACTGCTTTTGCATATTCTATTCCACCTTCTATTATGTACTCTTGCGCTACGCACATGTTATAAAATTCATCTATAACTTTTTGTTTTTCTTCAGGAGTAAGATTTCTTATACTGGCTATTTCTAAAGTTAATTGTTCAATTTCATCTTCCCTTAAATGTTTATATATTTGAGCTGAAAGCTCGGGCCCTAACGCAATGAGAAGCATTGCACTTTTTTGCCTGCCTGTGAGTGCACCTCTCGCCATAACAACACCACCTACTCTTCATTAAGCCATGTCCTAATAATCTGAACAACAATATCCGGCTTTTCTTTTATAAGTTTTTCTATCTGTTTTTTCTTTTCGTCCTTATCAGAGAAATCTATCACATAAGTAGGCTCTACAGTAGCTAAGACCTCCTGTTCAGCTGTAGTTAAAGAGGTTTCTTTTTTCTTCCTTCTCATCATAATAAGGAACAGTCCGCCTCCTAACACTAAAGCCGCTAATATAGCCCACACATATACTGGTACTCCTTTTGAAGCTTTTGCCTGCTGCTGCATTGTTTTTAACAGGTCTTGGTTAAACTGCATTCCTTGAACCGATACTTGTACAAGAGAATCCCCTCCTGCAGCTTTTGTAACCAAGTCAGCAATTTGTTGTTTCATTGAATTATTTAAATTTTGATTTACAACGACGGCTATTGAAATATTTTCAATCTTGCCTTGTGCTTGAACAAGACTTGTCTTAATTTGATTTATTTCATAATTTATAGTAGTTTCTGTTCTACTGTAATCAGAAGTACCATTACCAGTCGTTGAAGCTACAGGAGGATTATTTGACGCAGTACCTGGTGAGCTTCCACCTTGTGTACCTGTGGCTTTTTCTTTAAGCTCTTGTATACTCCTTACAATTCCTTTATTGTCATTCCCTTGAACAGGCAAATACTCTATAGTATCCTGCGTCTTTTTATCAAAATTTAAAGTAACATTTGCTCTTACAACTACATTACCTGGTCCAAACACTTGTTCTAACAATGTTTGAAGGCTGTTTTGTAAGTCTTCTTGAACTTTTTTTTGAAGAGTAAACTGAGTATTAGCATTTTCAGCAGTAGTATCACTTTCTGCAGTAAGAATTTTACCATTATTATCAATTACAGTAACATTTTCAGGTTTTAAACCTTCTACGCTCTTAGATACAAAATCTATGATTCCCTTGACTTGCGAAGAGGATAAAGTCACACCTGGCTTTAAAGTTAGCATCACAGCCGCTGTAGCTTGATTAGTAGTATTTGAAAGTACAAAGGCATTTTGATCAGGTACTACGATATTGACAATAGCATCTTGCACTCCATCTATAGTTTTTAGAGAATTTTGTATTTCATTTTGTAGAAAATACAAATACTTTTGTCTTCTCTCTTGGTCTGTTGTAGCAAGGGAGTTATTCATAGCGTCTTGAAAGCTAAATCCCCCTTGTGGGATTCCTTCTGTCGCAAGTTTCATCCTCACCTCATCTTTGTATTGTGCAGGAACTAAAATTGTCGTCCCATCGTTCGATATTTTATATGGAATCTTGAATTCGGTTTTTAATTTTTCAACTACCGCTCCTGCATCTTTTATACTTAGATCTGAATATAAAACTACATAATTAGGCCTATTAACTATGTAAACTAATAAAGAAATGCCTATAAAAAGTAAAATAGCAATAATTCCTAACTGTATCTTTTGTTTCTTATCAAACTTATTCCAAAAGTTTGTCAGTTGTTCTCTAAAATTGGCAATGAAGTCTGGCATTAATTCACCTCATTTCAATTAAAGACATTACAATGGCATTCTCATTATTTCCTGATAGGCCTCCAGCACTTTATTTTTTATTTGAATTGTAAGCTGCAGTGCAATGTCAGCCTTCGCAGCATCTATCATCACTTGATTTATATCGTCAATTTCACCAGTTACAAGTTTTTGGTCATTTTTCATTGCCGTTAACTGTAAATCATTTACCTTGTTAAAGGCTTCTTTTAAAAAGTCGCTAAAAGTATCTATTTTACTGCTATTCTGTGTTGCTTCTAAAGTGCTATCCAAAGTTACTGGATTAACCGGTGTTATTTGATTAACCATTTATGTCTACCCCCTACCGATTTCTAAAGACTTTTGAAACATAGCTTTTGAAGCATTAAAGGCTGTTACATTGGCTTCATAAGCACGAGTAGCAGAAATCATATCTACCATTTCAGAAACAATGTTTACATTTGGGTACTCTACATATCCATTTTGGTCAGCATCAGGATGTCCAGGGTCATAAACTTCTCTAAGAGGAGTTTGGTCATCCTCAGCTATTTGTACAACTTCTACTCCTTTGCCACTGTATTTACCTTTAACTTTATCTAGAATGCTTTCGAAACTGTCAGGTTGTATTTCTTTTAAAACCACTAATTTTCTCCTATAAGGCCCTCCTTGAACTGTTCTTGTAGTATTTACATTAGCTATATTTTGGGCAATTATGTCCATTCTAAGTCTTTCCGCCGTCAAACCCGAAGCACTTATATCCATAGAACTAAATAAGTTCATTGTAAATTACCTCCCATCTTTTACAGCAGTCATGATAGAATTAAGCTCTCCACTTACCCTTTGCACAAGGGCATAGTAATACAACTGATTCTTAGCTAAATTTGCCATTTCGGCATCTATGTCTACATTATTTCCATCTAACCTCATGGAAGTGTCATTTACTTGAACAATTTCTGGTTGTATGGAATCAATAGCAGGTGGGCCAATAGGAATATGCTTAGGGTTTGTAACATAACCTCTTAACTTTGTACCATTTATAGCATCTTTTAAAATATCCTCAAATTTGACTTCAGACCTTTTGAAATTAGGAGTATCCACATTAGCGATGTTATTGGCAATCACATTGTTTCTTACAGTGGCTGCGTACAATCCCTTTTGTAATAAATCTATATTTTCAATTCCTAAATCCAGCATTTTCTCGCCTCCTCTTATTCGACCACAATATACTTAATTCGATAAACAAACCAAAAATCCTGCTAAAATAAGCCAAAAAATAAATATTTAACTTTGTTTTAATACTGCCTTTTTTGTAAAATAATATCAATTTTTATCGAATAATATTATATCATGCCGTAATAGTTTACACCATAAGAAAAAAGTCCTATTTTTATAAGACTCTTTTACATAAAATTAAGTCTCCTGCTTTCATGCTAAAGTACAACCTCATGCATAAAAGCGGAGACTTCTTCTTTTTTAATAAGGATTTAAGTTTATCTTTTCATTTTCTCTAACTCTTCTAATAATTTATCGTTTAGTACCCTTATATGGGTACCTTTCATTCCTAAAGACCTTGACTCAATTATGCCAGCACTTTCAAACTTTCTAAGTGCATTTACAATTACAGACCTTGTAATACCTACTTTATCTGCTATTTTACTTGCAACTAATAATCCTTCTTTTCCATTTAGCTCTTCAAAAATATTTTTTATAGCTTCTAATTCGGAGTAAGAAAGTGTTCCTAGTGCCATTTGAACAACTGCTCTTTTTCTCGCTTCATCTTCTATTTCTTCATTTTTCGACCTTAAAATTTCAAGACCAACTACTGTAGCACCGTATTCCGCTAATATCAAGTCATCATCAGTAAATTCTTTTACCCCTCTTGATAAGACTAAAGTTCCTAATCTGTCCCCACCGCCATTGACAGGTACTATAGTCAAAATTAAATCTGATAAAATTTTATCCTCTTTAAAAAGATTACCTTTATCATTAGCCAGCGTCTCCGTCACTCGCAAAAGTTTGTCATTATATTCTTCAGGTATTATTTTACTTTGAGCAAAAATGTCATTTCCATAATCCTTTAATATACTGTAACCTAATACTTTACCCTTTCTACTCAAAATATATACGTTGGCCTCAATGACATCTTTTAGGATACTAGCCATTTCGTTAAAATCAACTGGTTGAATTCCTGTTTTTTGCAAAATCCGATTTACTTTTCTAGTTTTTTCTAATAGTGTGCTCATATTTTTAATCCTCCTATGTTTTTTTATTATCATAAAATGTATTTATTAACTTCGTATTTATTGAGACTATCCTTTAATTGCTCTTTTACATACTCTTCAGTTATCACTATTTGCTGTCCTTTCAGGTCTGGCGCATTAAAAGATAATTCTTCAAACAACTTCTCCATGACAGTGTGCAATCTTCTTGCGCCAATGTCCTCCGATTGTTGATTTATAAGATATGCTACTTCTGCAATAGCCTCAATTGCTTCATCAGTGTATTTAACTTCTATTCCTTCCGTTCTTAAAAGCTCTTGATACTGTTTTGTAAGAGCATTTTTAGGCTCCTTTAATATTCTTATAAAGTCCTCTTTTGTGAGAGGTTTTAAACTAACTCTTACAGGAAATCTTCCTTGTAGCTCCGGGATTAAATCAGACACTTTTGCAATGTTAAAAGCACCAGCTGCTATAAACAATATATGGTCTGTCTTAACAGGACCGTATTTTGTCATTACTGTACAACCTTCAATTATAGGAAGAATATCCCTTTGAACTCCTTCCCTTGATACATCTGGTCCTGCTGTATAACCACTGCTGGCAATTTTGTCAATTTCATCTATGAAAATTATTCCATCGTTTTCTGCTCTTTTAATAGCCTCTTCAATTACTTCATCCATATCTATAAGGTTTTGAGCTTCTTCAGACTCTAGAATTCTTTTTGCTTCATAAACAGGAACTTTTTTAATTTTTTTCTTTTTAGGTAAAATGTCAGCAAATATATCTTGCAAATTTATGTTCATTTCTTCGGACCCTAAATTAGTATACATCTCCATCATTGGTGTAGATGTATCTGTTACTTCTATTTCCACTACATAGTTATCTAGCTCGCCATTTCTTAACTTTTGCCTTATTTCTTCTCTTTTATATTGCATACTTTCTTCTTCTGTCTCTTCACTTTTCTCGGCTGCAGGATAATTAAACAACATTTCAAAAGGATTTTTAGCCTGTTTTTTTCTTTTTCCGACTATGTAATCAATTAGTCTATCTTCTGCAATTTTTTTCGCTTTTTCAGTAACTTTTTTTAATTTTTCCTCTTTTACCATTCTTACAGCAGCCTCTACAAGGTCTCTAACCATGGAATCCACATCTCGTCCTACGTATCCTACCTCAGTAAACTTAGTAGCCTCCACTTTAACAAAAGGAGCTTCTACTAATTTCGCAATTCTTCGAGCAATCTCTGTCTTTCCTACTCCAGTAGGGCCTACCATAATTATATTTTTGGGGGTCACTTCTTCTTTAAAATCGTCAGATAAAAGATTTCTCCTATATCTATTTCTTAAAGCCACTGCTACTGACTTTTTAGCTTCCTTTTGTCCTACAATATACTTATCTAATTCCTCTACAATCTCCTTGGGAGTATAATTCTTCACTTAAAGCACCCCCTATAAAGTCTCAACTGTTATGTTGTTATTAGTGTAAACGCAAATCTTTGAAGCTATCTCTAAAGCTTTTTTTGCTATATCTTCTGTATCTAAATCAGTATTATACCGTAGCGCTAAGGCTGCAGCCATAGCATAATTTCCTCCAGATCCTATCCCGATCACATCCTCATCTGGTTCAATAACTTCCCCAGTGCCAGAAATTAGTAAGGTATCCTTTTTATCTACCGCAATCAAAAGAGCCTCTAACTTTCTTAAAATCTTGTCTTTTCTCCATTCCTGTGCCAGCTCTACTGCAGCCCGCTTTAAATTCCCACCATATTGTTCCAGTTTTTCTTCAAATTTTTGCGAAAGAGTCAAAGCATCAGCTACCGAACCAGCAAATCCCACTATTACTTCTCCATTGTATAATCTTCTAATTTTTTTCGCGCCATGTTTTAAGATTGTATTTTCTCCAAAGGTAATCTGCCCATCACCAGCCACTGACACTTTAGCGCCTTTTCTCACAGCAATTATGGTAGTACCCTTAAACATGTTTACACCCCTTTAGATAGTTTAATATTAACACATTTTTCACAATGCTTCAAGAATTAATTCAAAATTTTTGTTAAATTCATTTAACTTCTTTTTGATAATCACATTCTGGATTAGAGCATTTTAGTATATGACCATTTTTTGTATTTTTTTCTACTAACAAGCTACCACAAACAGGACATTTTTCATCAACGGGCTTATCCCACAATATGAAATCGCAATTAGGTGCATTTTCGCAAGCGTAATACGTTCGCCCTTTTTTGCTCTTTTTCTTTACAATTTCTCCACCACATTTAGGGCATTTCACACCAACCTTTTCGTACAAAGGTTTTGTATTTTTACATTCAGGAAAACCAGAACAAGCAAGAAATTTTCCATACCTGCCTTTCTTTACAACCATATTTCTCCCGCAAAGTTCACATTTAATGTCAGTTACTTCTACTTCTTCCTTTACGTCTATCTCTTCCATTTGTTCTTCAGCAATTTTCAAAGTATTATAAAAGTCTTCATAAAACTCTTGCACCACTTCATACCACTTCACTTGACCTTCTTCAATCTTATCCAGCTGCTCTTCCATCTCAGCAGTAAATTTTACATCTACAATTTTGGAAAAGAACTCCTTTAATGCGTCTGTCACAATAAAACCTAATTCTGTAGGTTTTAAATTCTTTTTATCTTTTACCACATATCCTCTTTCTAACAAAGTAGAGATAGTAGGAGCATAAGTACTGGGACGGCCTATTCCTTTTTCTTCTAATTCTTTAATCAAAGAAGCTTCTGTATATCGAGGCGGAGGCTGGGTAAAATGTTGCATTGGCTTTAATTCCTCTAAAAACAATTTGGTTCCTTCTTGAAGCACAGGTACAGTTTTTTCTTCCTCTTCTTGCATATCTGTTCCTTCTACATACACTGTCATAAAACCTAAAAATTTAATGCTAGAACCGGAGGCTTTAAAAACATATCCATTATTTACTATATCCATAGAAACAGTATCGTAAATCGCAGGTGCCATTTGACTTGCTAGGAATCTACTCCAAACTAGTTTGTACAATTTATATTGGTCTGGCGTTAGAGAATCTTTTATACTTTCCGGATCCCTATAAATAGAAGTAGGTCTTATAGCCTCGTGAGCATCCTGTACATTGGCTCTTTTAGAAGCATAATTTGCTTCAGGATTGGTATACTCTTTTCCAAACTTTTCAACTATGTATTTATAGACTTCAGCCTTAGCTTCATTTGCGACTCTTGTAGAATCAGTCCTTATATAAGTAATAAGACCTACACTGCCTTCTCCTTTGATTTCTACGCCTTCATATAATTGTTGTGCGATTAACATAGTTTTTTTTGCAGTAAATCCCAATTTTCTCGAAGCTTCTTGTTGCAAAGTACTAGTGATAAAAGGTGGAGAAGGATTCCTCTTTTTTACACCTGTTTTTACTTTATCTATAATGTATTCTTCAGACAATGCTGCTAATATTTTGTCTACATCTTCTTTTGTCTTTAACTCAACTTTATCCTCTCTGGTACCGTAGAATTTTGCCTCAAACTTGCCAGAGTTTTTCTCATCAGAGAGAATCGCGGTAATACTCCAATATTCTTCTGGCACAAAGGCTTCTATTTCTCTTTCTCTGTCGCAGATAAGCCTAGCTGCTACTGATTGAACTCTGCCTGCACTTAGTCCCCTCTTTATTTTTTTCCAAAGAAGGGGACTTATTTTATATCCTACCAATCTATCAAGAATTCTCCTGGCTTGTTGCGCATCTACCAAATTTAAATCTATAGAGCGAGGGCTTTTAAGAGCAGTTTGCACTGCATTTTTTGTAATCTCGTGAAATTCTATGCGACAAGGCTCCTCAATATTCAAATTTAACAATTGGGCAATATGCCAGGAAATTGCTTCTCCTTCTCTGTCAGGGTCAGTGGCCAAAAAAATTTTATCTGCATCCTTTGCTTCTTTTTTTAAATTCTCTATAATAGCCCCTTTTCCCCTGATAGTTATGTACTTAGGAGCAAAATTATTTTCAATATCGATACCTAATTGACTTTTAGGCAAATCCCTAACATGTCCCATGGAGGCTGCTACTTTAAAATTTTTGCCTAAAAATTTAGAGATGGTCTTAGCTTTAGCTGGAGATTCCACAATAACGAGAGATTTTGCCATTTCGACACCTCCAAAACAATTTATAATTATATCAAAGTTTTTGACAATTATCAAAATATTTTTTTCTCATATTTATTGCCAGGAAGTTTTTCAATCATACCTTTTAACATTAAAGAAGATAAAATTGCATTAACTTTTGAGATTTTTATTTTCACATAGCCTGCTATTTCTTCTATATCTCTTGGAGCTTCACAAATAAAATCGTACACTTCTTTCTCTTCCTCCGTAAGAGGAAATATAAGATTTTCTTCAATCTTTTGTTGTACATCCTCTCTTAAATTAAATTCTTCTAAAATATCCTCAACACCAATTACAATTTTCGCACCTTGTTTTATGAGCTCATTTGTTCCTCTGCTATAAGCACTCGTTATATTCCCAGGTACTGCAAAAACCTCTCTTCCTTGTTCTAAGGCAAATTGAGCCGTCAATAAAGATCCACTTTTTATTCCTGCTTCCACTACCACTACTCCAAGAGATAACCCGCTTATGATTCTATTTCTCAGAGGAAAATTTTGTGGCAGCGGAGGAGCATCAAGAGGAAACTCAGAAACCAGTAATCCCTTCTCACTAATCTGCTCCATCAGCTTTTTATTTTCTCTTGGATAAACTATATTTATACCATTTCCTAAAACAGCAATAGTTTTTCCTCTTTCCTTCAAAGCTCCTATATGAGAAAAACTATCGATTCCTCTTGCCATGCCACTTACAACTGTTATGCCTCTTTCTGATAGCTCATATGCCAATTTTTGTGCCACTTGTTTCCCATAAAAAGTAGCATTTCTTGAGCCCACCATGGCAATGCACAAATTATCTTTTAAATTTATATTCCCCTTCAAATATAAAACAGGAGGTGGATCATAAATATTTTTTAATTCTTTCGGATATTCCTCCTCATCTAATGTATATACACT
The DNA here is from genome assembly GCF_000019065.1 of Thermoanaerobacter sp. X514. Classification (NCBI taxonomy): domain Bacteria; kingdom Bacillati; phylum Bacillota; class Clostridia; order Thermoanaerobacterales; family Thermoanaerobacteraceae; genus Thermoanaerobacter; species Thermoanaerobacter sp. X514. The sequence continues at coordinate 1,712,581 of NC_010320.1, forward strand.
TATTTTTAAATTTTGCAATCTTTCTATATAATCAAAAGGGTTCAACTTCTGAGCTTCTATTATATTTTGTACTAATTTTCTATTTCCTATTGCTTTAAAAATATCAATTTCTTTCGCTTTATACACCTCTTCCGCAGTTTTGAAAAATTCCATCAATTGAACAAAACTTTTATACCCTATTCCTTTGACAGTACTTAGCCATATTTTAAAAATCTTTTCTCTTCCCATAATTACTCCCCTTTAACATCGTTTTCCCTAATTATCTTTATTATAATACATAACCTGTGATAAAATAAAGAAAAAAGAAAGGTGATACAATGTCAAACTTATATAACCTACGCCAACTCAAAAACTATTTATACCAAAATCCCTTTTGTGACTTTCAATCTCTCAGCTTAAATGAAGCAGCTAAAAAGTGGCTTGAAAAAGAAATAGAAAGAATAAATAACCTAAAATACTATGAAAATCAATTATATCAATTAAATTTAAATTTCATTGCTGGAGTAGACGAGGCGGGAAGAGGTCCTTTAGTAGGACCAGTAGTTGCCGCCTGTGTAATACTTCCTAAAGAAGTTTTCATCCCTGAGATAAATGACTCGAAAAAACTATCTGAAGAAAAAAGAGAAGTATTGTCGGAGGTAATAAAAAAAGTAGCTATCTCGTATGCCATTGGAATAGTTGATTGCGAAGAAATTGATAAAATAAATATATTAAATGCTACCTACAAAGCCATGCAGATTGCTATTTCAAAAATACAACAAAAAATTGATTACCTTTTAGTAGATGCTATTACCATTCCTCAAATAGAGATAAATCAAAAAGCTATAGTAAAAGGAGATTCAAAAAGTATTTCTATAGCTGCTGCCTCTATACTGGCAAAGGTTGAAAGAGATAAAATAATGAAAGAATACCACAAAATCTATCCTCAGTATAATTTTGAAAAAAACAAAGGTTATGGTACAAAAGAACATATTGAAGCTTTAAAAAAATACGGTCCCTGTCCTATCCACAGAAAGACTTTTATTGAAAAAATTCTGAAAGGATGAAAAACATTGAACAAAAAAACAATAGGCAGCTTAGGAGAAAAAATAGCTGCCCAATATCTATTAAAATCAGGTTATAAAATTTTAGAGAAAAATTTTAAATGCAAAATTGGGGAAATAGATATAATAGCTCTATTCAAAAAAGAAATAGTTTTTGTAGAGGTAAAAACAAGAACCTCTACCTCTTTTGGAACTGGAAGTGAAGCTGTAAATTTTCGTAAACAACAAAGAATATTGAAAATTGCCCAATTGTACTTAGCTACAACAGAAAAATTTCGAAATTTTCAGCCTCGCTTTGACGTGATTGAGATTTATTTAAATCCTGATACATTAGCCTTTGAAAAACTAAGTCATTTCCCCAACGCCTTTTTAATCTTTTAATATCAATCCCACCTTTTCTTTTACTTCTTTCAAAGTTTTTTCAGCAACAGCTTGGGCTCTTTCCGCCCCTTCCTTTAAAACCTTCAAAACATAATCTCTACTGAGGTCTTTATAATTTTTTTGTATAACAGTCAATTTATCTATTACGACCTCTGCTAATTCCTTCTTTAAAGTGCCATAACCCTGTCCGTTAAATTTATTTATAACTTCTTCTATTTCCATGCCTGTAAACAAACTATAAATAGTCAAAAGGTTGCTGACTCCTGGCTTATTATCCCAATCCAATCTTATTTCACTCTCAGAATCAGTTACTGCTTTCATTATCTTTTTCTTAATTGAAGAAGGCTCGTCCAAAAGATTGATTCTGTTATTTGGATCACTGTCACTTTTACTCATCTTTTTAGTAGGGTCAGTAAGACTCATTATTCTCGCACCAAGTTTTAAAATCATAGGCTCAGGAACTACAAAAGTTTCACCAAATCTGTTGTTAAAACGCTGCGCAATGTCTCTTGTCAGTTCTAAGTGCTGCTTTTGGTCTTCTCCTACAGGAACATAATGGGTATTGTATAAAAGTATATCTGCTGCCATCAAGTCCGGATATGTAAAAAGTCCAACTGAAACAGATTCCTTTCCTTTGCTTTTATCCTTAAATTGTGTCATCCTGCTCAATTCACCAAAATAGGTTATACATTGTAGCAACCATGCCAATTCTGCATGGGCAGGAACGTGAGACTGAATAAAAATGGTAACTTTTTTAGGATCTAAGCCTATTGCAAGGTAAAGTGCTGCCAATTCAATAGTTTTTTCCTTTAAAACTTTAGGGTCTTGAGGAACTGTTAAAGCATGTAAATCAACGGCACAAAAAAAGCATTCATAATCATCTTGTAGCGCAACAAATTGTCTCATTGCACCCAAGTAATTACCTATGTGAATATCTCCCGAGGGTTGTACTCCTGAAAAAACTTTTTTCAAGCTATCAACTCCTTTTCAATTGAGTATTTTATGTCGTTTAAAAAAAATTATAAGAGAAAATTTCAAAATTTGCAATGAAATTTAAAATAATTCCCTCATAAATCCTTTTCCATGGACTTCGGCTACATCTAATATAGAGATAAAAGCATTTTCATCTATTTGGTGTACAATAAGTTTAAGTTGTGGAAGCTGTGTTAAAGACACAATGGAATATAAAACCTTTTTGTTCTCTTTGGTATAAGCACCCTCTCCATGAAGCAAAGTAACCCCTCTTTTTAATGTAGTCATTATTTCTTTGCTCACTTCTTCTACTTTATCAGTAACCACCAGCACCATTTTTTGTCTATTAAAACCTTTTATAGTTTTATCCACCATATAGGAAGTAATGTACATTGAGACAAGAGTGTAAAGAGCACTGGTTAAACCAAAAAATACTGCTCCGATAGCTACAATGAAAAAGTTAACGATAAAAGAAATATGCCCAATTTCAAAATTATCATATTTCTTTTTTACAATTACAGAAATTATATCTAACCCGCCAGTTGACCCGTGATTACTAAAAACTATTCCCATACCTAAACCATTTAACACTCCGCCGTATAAACTCAAAAGTAATGGATCATTTATATGTAAGATATTTTTTATTGAATAAGTAAGCACCAAAAACAAAGAAAGTGATACAGTACCTATAATAGTAAAAATTGTAAACCTTAAATTTACTTTTTTATAGCTCAAAATTAAAAGTGGGATGTTTAGCAAAAAAATAATGTATCCTGCAGGAAACTTTGTTAAATACTGTATAATAAGTGCAATGCCAGAGACTCCTCCACTTAAAAGTTTAGCATGAACAATAAACATGTTAATACCAATAGCAGACATTAAAGTCCCTATAAGAATAAAGAAAATATTTTTTATACTTTCTCTATTAAAAAAACTTGTTATCTCCAAGCTAACACCTTCTTATCACAATTGAGACTTAATTACTTTACATAAAATTTTTATTGTAATTTTTATTTATACCAATATTTGCTATCAACAATTCTATACTGTAATGCTTCTGCTACATGCTCAAACTTAATATTTTCTGCACCTTCTAAATCAGCAATTGTACGAGCTATTTTTAAAATTTTATTATATCCTCTTGCACTTAAATAAAACTTTTCGAAAGCCTCATTTAAAAATTTTTTAGTATCTTCATCAAGTTTGCAATATTTTTTCAGCATATTTCCTTTTAATTGAGAATTAAAGTATATACCAGTACCTTTATACCTTTTAAGTTGCATTTCTCGTGCTTTTATGACTCGTTCGCGAATTTCTTTGGAACTTTCCGATGGCGTTTCTTCTTCGAAATATTTATCTTTTTTAAGAGGTTTTACCTCCACATGTAAATCAATTCTATCTAACAAAGGTCCTGAAATCTTATTTTGGTATCTTCTTATTTCATTTACACTACAATGGCATTCGCGAGTATCATCGCCATAATAGCCACAAGGACAAGGATTCATAGCTAAAATCAAAATAAATTTGCACGGATAACTAAAACTACCATTTACACGAGTAATTGTAACCACTTCATCTTCTAATGGCTGCCTTAAAACTTCTATTGCATCTTTTTTAAATTCAGGAATCTCATCTAAAAATAACACTCCATAGTGGGCAAGGGATACTTCCCCAGGCTTAGGATATTTTCCTCCCCCAACTAAAGCAACTGTAGAGATAGTATGATGAGGAGCTCTAAAAGGTCGAGTAGTGATAAGAGGTGTACCTTTTGGAAGCAATCCTGCTATACTGTATATCTTGGTAACTTCTAAAGCCTCTTCAAAACTTAACTGAGGAAGAATAGTAGGAAAACGCCTTGCCAACATAGTTTTACCCGCTCCAGGAGGGCCAATCATTAGCACATTGTGGCCTCCGGCAGCGGCAATCTCAAGTACCCTTTTTGCATTTTCTTGTCCTTTTACTTCAGCAAAATCTACGTCGTATTCTACATTATCAAAAAAACTATTAATATCTAAAGTAAAAGATTCTATTTCCCTATCTCCATTTAAAAATTCAACCACTTCTTTTAAATTTTTCATAGGATATACTTTTATCCCCTCAACAACTGCCGCTTCATAAGCATTTTCATAAGGAACAACAATAGAGGATATACCTTTTTCCTTTGCCCCGATTACCATTGGCAGTATACCATTTACGCCTCTTAGGCTTCCGTCCAAAGAAAGTTCACCTACAAAGGCTATATCTTCCTTTTCCTCTTTTATCTCCTCTGTGCATTTTAAAATTCCTATTGCCAAAGGCAAATCAAAAGCAGTACCTTCTTTTTTAGTATCCGCTGGTGCTAAATTTACAGTAATTTTTTTGAGAGGAAATTCAAAGCCACTGTTTTTGATAGCAGACCTTACTCTGTCTCTTGCTTCCTTAACTTCTGTATCGCCCAAGCCCACAATATCAAAAGAAGGAATTCCTGTAGATAAATCTACCTCCACCTCTACCACATAGGCATTTATCCCTAAGACTGCCATACTTTTTACTTTAGAAAGCATAAAAATCAAATCCCCCTTATGGTCTTTCCAGAGAAATCCTCCCCAATTTCCCCTTTCGAAAATCCTCCAACAAAATATGAGAAGTTTTTAATGTATCTACTTCTCCCCTTGCAAGTAAACAACCTCTTTTTTTACCTATTTCTTTTAAAAGTTCAAAATCCTCATTTACTATTTTATCAATTTTATAGCGGGACATCAAATAATTGGGATAATACTTTTTTAAGATTGCTACTAAGTTTAATGCTATTTCTTCTATGTCCAATATTTCATCTTTTATAGCTCCAGTAATTGCTAACATAATTCCTACTTTTTTATCGTCAAATTTTGGCCAGAGTATGCCAGGAGTGTCCAAAAGGTCGAAATAAGGAGTTTTTATCCAATGCAAAGCCCTTGTCACCCCCGGCTTATCGCCAGTCTTTGCCCTTTTACTGCCGATTAATTTATTAATAAAAGTAGATTTACCAACATTTGGAACACCTACAATCATTCCTCTCAGCCTTGGAATCATTCCTTTTTGCTTTTTCTTCTCCAAAATATCTTGACAAACTTTGTTAGTTGCTTCATTTATCTCTTTAAGGCCAAATCCTGTAATTGAATTAACTTTTACCGCTTCTATTCCCTTTCCCTTGAAATATTCTATCCATAAATCCGTAATTACATCATCTGCTAAATCAGCTTTATTTAGGAGTATAAGTCTTTTTTTATTTTTTACAATATCATCAATATCTGGGTTTCTACTACTTTTAGGTATTCTCGCATCTACTATTTCGTATACTACATCTACTAACTTAAGGTTAGAAACTATCTCCTTTTTAGATTTTGCCATATGTCCAGGATACCACTGTATCATATCAATTCCTCCACATATTTAAAAAAGGGGTTTATAACCCCTTTTTACATTAATTCCTTTATCTTTGTAGCAGCTTTTCCTACTCTCTTTCTCAAATAATACAATTTTGCTCTTCTGACTTTACCTCTCCTTATAACCTCTATCTTTTCAATTCTTGGAGAGTGAAGTGGAAAAGTCCTTTCAACTCCAACGCCATAAGATACACGTCTTACAGTGAAAGTCTCTCTTAAACCTGATCCACTCTTTTTAATTACTATCCCTTCAAAAGGCTGAATTCTTTCCCTATCTCCTTCAATAACCTTATAATGTACCCTTATAGTATCTCCTACATTAAAAGGAGTTAAGTCTTTTCTCATCTGCTGACTTTCAACTGCTTTTATTAAGTCCATTATTTTTCCCTCCTTCCACCTTCTAAATGTCAAACCCTTTTTCTCTTAAAAACTTTTTATCTTCTTCAGTCAAAACAGCCTTTTTAAGCAAATCAGGCCGTTTTAAAAGAGTTATCTCTAAAGACTTTTGCCTTCGCCATTTAGCTATTTCGGCATGATTACCACTTAGTAAAATTTCTGGCACCTTCATACCTCTAAAAACTTCTGGCCTTGTATACTGTGGATATTCCAATAAATTATTAGCAAAGGATTCTTCTATAGCACTTTGAGAGTGTGAAAGTACTCCTTCAATAAGTCTTGTTACAGCGTCAATGATAGCCATGGCGGCTATCTCTCCGCCTGTCAATATAAAATCTCCTAAAGAAATTTCTTCATCAATGACAGAATAGACTCTTTCATCTATTCCTTCATAGTGGCCACACAAAAGGGCTATTCTTTCTAATTTAGACATCTTAACCGCCATTTCCTGATTAAAAATTTTACCTTTAGGACCAAGGTAATATACAGGGATATTTCCTTGACTTTTTACAAATTCAATTGCATCAAAGAGAGGCTGAGGCATCATCACCATTCCTGGCCCGCCTCCATAAGGATAATCATCTACTCTTTTGTGTTTATCCTTTGAAAAATCTCTTATATTTATCAAATTAACTTTTATTTTTCCTTTTTCAATAGCCCTTTTCAATATACTATAGGATAAAACACTATCAAACATTTCAGGAAATAGGGTTAAAACGTCAAAAATCATCATAGCCCCTCCAGAAGGTGGACCACCATTACTTTATTGTCAACATCAACTTTTTTAACCACTTCTTTTATAGCAGGAATTAGTATTTCCCTCTCCTCAGTTTTTATTACATACACATCATTTGCACCTGTCTTAAGTACCTCTACCAATGTACCCAGAAAACTTCCTTCTTCTGTATACACCTTCATCCCGACTAAATCTTTGATGAAATATTCATTTTCTTCTAACTCCAAAGCATTTTGAGAGTCAACTTTTAAAAAGGCCCCTTTTAATTTTTCTGCATCGCCTCTAGTATCAATTCCTTTTAATTTTACACAAACTCCTTTAGATATAATCTTGACATATTCAATGTCATATTTGTGGGGCCTTTGTTGGTCATCAAAAATCCATACATACTCAAGGTCATAAAACCTTTCGGGAACATTGGTAAGAGGATATACTTTAACTTCGCCCTTAATGCCATGGGCAGAAGTAACTTTTCCTACATTATAATAATCAGCCATACCACCACCTAAATTATCTCAACAATCACACGTTTCTTTTCTTTTAAGGCAGCAGCTTTAACCAACGTGCGAATTGCTTGAGCAATCCTTCCCTGTTTCCCAATTACTTTTCCCATATCTTCGGGAGCAACTTTAAGCTCTATGATAACAGATTGCTGTCCTTCAATTTCATTGACTTCTACAGCATCAGGATTGTCAACTAACGCCTTGGCTATAGTTTTAACCAATTCTCCCATTATTACACCTCCTCACAAGAGAGGATTATTGAGATACACTATTGCCAATTATACCTTCTTTTTTAAACAGTGACTTTACAGTATCTGAAGGTTGGGCACCAACACTAAGCCACTTTTTAGCCTTTTCAACATCTATTTTTATTTCAGCAGGCTGGGCTATAGGATTGTAATATCCTATCTCATCAATAAACCTTCCATCTCTTGGTGATCTTGAATCTGCTACTACTATCCTGTAAAAAGGTCTTTTCTTAGCCCCAAACCTTTTTAATCTTATTCTGACTGCCACTTTCTCACCTCCTTCAAAAGTTGCCCACCTTCCGATATCATCTAAAGAAAGGCAGCCTCATTTTACCTTTCTTTAGGTCTTTGTCAATATCAGCAAATTTCTTCATCATCTTTTTAGTTTCTTCAAACTGTTTTAAGAGGCTATTTACCTGTTGGATGGTGGTACCGCTGCCTTTGGCAATTCTTTTCTTTCTACTGCCATTTATAATAGAAGGGTTTTGCCTTTCTTCTTTAGTCATAGATTGAATAATGGCTTCTATCCTCTTTAAGTCTTTTTCTGAAAAGTCCACATTTTTAAGCATGTTTTTGTTCATTCCAGGGATCATACTGAGAAGTTGGTCTAAAGGCCCCATATTTTTAAGACTCTGCAATTGTTCTAAGAAATCTTCCAGTGTAAACTGTTTTGTTAAAAGCTTTTGCCCTAGCTCTTGTGCCTTTTTCTCATCAATTGCTGCTTGGGCCTTTTCAATTAAAGTCAAAACATCTCCCATTCCCAAAATACGAGAGGCCATTCTATCAGGATAAAAGGGCTCTAAGTCTGTTAGTTTTTCACCTGTTCCAATGTATTTTATAGGTTTTTGTGTAACAGCCTTAATAGAAAGAGCTGCTCCACCCCTCGTATCTCCATCCAATTTTGTCAATATAACTCCTGTTATATCTAACCTTGCATTAAAGGAAGACGCTACGTTTACTGCGTCTTGACCTGTCATCGCATCTACTACTAACAAAATCTCATCTGGTTGTACAGCTTTTTTTATATTTACAAGTTCCTCCATTAATTCTTCATCTACGTGAAGCCTACCCGCAGTATCTATGATAATTACGTCAGAGTTATGAGACTTTGCATAATCAATAGAAGCTTTTGCAATATCAACAGGGTTTACTTTGTCCCCCATTGTAAAAACTGGTACATTTACATTAGCTCCTACAACCTGTAACTGCTTTATCGCAGCCGGTCTGACGACGTCACAGGCTACTAGTAGGGGATTTTTTCCCTGCTTCTTTAACAAGTTTGCCAATTTCCCACAAGCAGTGGTCTTTCCAGAACCTTGAAGTCCAACCATCATTATAACTGCAGGAACTTTATTCCCTATATTTAACCGGCTTTGAGTAGACCCCATAAGGGCTATAAGCTCATCATTGACTATCTTTATCACCTGTTGCCCCGGGGTCAGGCTTTCCATCACTTCTTGTCCTAAAGCTTTTTCTGTAACAGAGTTTATAAAGTCTTTTACTACCTTAAAGTTGACATCCGCTTCTAAGAGGGCAACTTTTACTTCCCTCATAGCTTCTTTTATATCTTTTTCTGTGAGTTTTCCTTTTCCTCTTAACTTTTTAAAGATTTCCTGCAGCCTTTCAGATAGGCTTTCAAAAGCCATTAAAATTTACCTCCTACAGATTTAGCTCTTCTATTTCACGAGCTATCTCCTCAATAATTTTTAAAATTTCTGGGTCTCTTTCTCTTTCCCGTATTATTTCAATGCCCTTTTTTATCTTATCCAGTTTATTCATTATTTCTTGATGTCTTTTTACCAACCCTAACTTTTCCTCAAAAAACTCTAACGAGCTTTCTGCTCTTTTTAAAGTGTCATAAACTCCCTGCCGTGAGATATCCAAAAGTTCGGAAATTTCTCCAAGAGAATAATCATTTAAATAGTACATCTCAAAAATTTCTCTTTGCTTATCTGTAAGCAAAGCACCATAAAAATCATACAAAAGAGTCATAAATAAAAAATCATCATCCACAAAAATCCCACCCGTTAAGGTCCTAACCTTTACATTAAGATTTTATATGAAGGGCTGCTTTTTGTCAAGCTGTGTTTTTTCATTTTTTTGCGATTTAATTTACTGAAAAATAGCAGAAACGAAAGATTTTGCATCAAAAGCTTGCAAATCCTCTATTCCTTCCCCAATTCCTATATATCTTATAGGTACATTTAATTCTGATTTTATAGCTACAACAATTCCACCTTTTGCCGTTCCATCTAATTTGGTAAGTACAATACCGGTTATATCAGAAACTTCTTTAAATATTTTCGCCTGTTGAAGAGCATTTTGACCAGTTGTAGCATCTAAAACTAAAAAGGTTTCAACCCTCGCTTCAGGATATTCCCTATCTATAACTTTGCGAATTTTCCTCAATTCCTCCATCAGATTCTTTTTATTGTGGAGTCTACCTGCAGTATCACAAATAAGTATATCTATTCCCCTTGCTTTTGAGGCTTGAATGCCATCAAAAATAACAGAAGCTGGATCTGAGCCTTCTTGGTGTTTGATAATTGGACAGTTAACTCTCTCTGCCCATATTTCTAACTGGTCAATAGCTGCAGCTCTAAAAGTATCACCTGCTGCTAGCATAACTTTTTTGCCTTCTTTTTTGTACAAATAAGCTAATTTTCCAATTGTAGTAGTCTTTCCTACTCCATTTACCCCAACGTTCAATATCACCATAGGAGAAGTCAAGGTAAAAGGTTCTACATCCTTTTGCAAAATTTCATAAACTTCTTCAGCTAAAAGTTCTTTTATTTGAGATGCATCATAAATCTTTCTTTCTTTTGCCTTTTGACGTATTCCTTCTATAATCTTAGAAGTAGTACTAATACCTATATCAGCTAAAATTAAAATCTCTTCTAATTCTTCCAAAAGTTCTTCGTCAATTTTTCTACCTATTGTAACAATACTATCTATTTTAGAAGTCAAATTTTCTCTTGTTTTTAAAAGTCCTTCTTTAATCTTTTGAAAAAAACCTTTTTTTTCTTCAGCAGTTTCGGATTCTTTTTTAGATTTGTCAAAAAAATTAAGCATGTTTTACCAAGCCTCCTATTTTGTCGTCAGTATTTAGTTTAAGGGATAACAATTTGGAAACTCCTTTTTCTTGCATTGTTACACCGTATATCGCATCTGCCACCATCATTGTCCCTTTTCTGTGGCTTACAACTATAAACTGAGTATCTCTTGACAATTCTTTCAGAAACTCAGCAAATCTCTCCACATTTGCATCATCTAATGCTGCATCTATCTCATCCAATATACAAAAAGGAGTAGGTTTTATAATTAGCATTGCAAATAAAAGGGAAATAGCAACTAATGCCTTTTCTCCTCCTGAAAGAAGAGAAAGGGTTTGCAATTTCTTTCCTGGGGGCTGTGCTTTAATTTCTATACCTGTTTCTAAAAGATTGTCTTCATCAGTAAGTATTAACTCTGCATTACCCCCTCCAAAAAGTCGCCTAAACGTCTCCTTAAATTGAATCTGTAGGATTTCAAAACCATCTTTAAATTTTGTTTTGATAATTTTATTTGCTTCTTCGATTACAGAAATCAAAGATTCCTTTGCCTTTATAATATCTTCCATCTGAGATTTTAAAAAATCATACCTTTCCTTTACCTCTTTATATTCTTCAATAGCATCTATATTCACATTACCTAATCCTTTTATAGCCTTTGCCAAATGATCTGCTCTTTGTCTTAATTTTGAAATCTCGCCTTCTTCAGCTTCTTCAAAAGCTCTGTCTAAGGTCAATTCATATTCTTCCCAAAGCCTATTTTTGATATTGTCAATCTCTATCTGGAATCTTTGCATTTCCATTTCTACCTTATGAAATTCTTCATTAATATTAGTAAATTCTTGTTGTAAAATCGAAAATTTTTCTTTACGCTTTTGTAAATCCTCTTCTTCTTGGAAAATATTATCTTCTAAAGAAGAAATATCTTTTTGAATTTTTTTTACTTCTTGTTGTAATTTATATATTTCTCCTTGCAACTTTTCCCTATCTAAACTCAAATTGACCTTTAAGCTTTCTATTTCTTTAATATTCTTTTCCTTCTCTACTATATTGTTTTTTTCTCTATCAAATTCTTGCCGTTTATCTTTTAAGTTATGAAGTTCATTCTGGAGCTTTTGTTCGATTTTAGCGATTTCAATCTTCAAAGCAGTGATTTCTTTATCTAAAATTGCTAAATTTTCCTCTCCTTTATTGTTTTTTTCTTTAAAGCCATTGATCAAAGCATCCAATCGTTCTTTTTCTTTTTCTAAGCTTTCTAACTCTTTTAAAAACCGGTCAATTTCTTGTTGATAATTTCTAACATTTTCCTTTAATTCATCAATTTCTAAAGTATAATTTTCTAGTTGATTTAATAAATTTCCTATTTCTTTTTCTAATGAAATCCTCCTTTGCTCATTAGAAGTTATATTGTAGCTAATATCAAAAATTTCTTTGTTCAATAATTCTATTTGCTCCTCTTCATGAATTTTATCATTTATTTTTTGCCCAATTTCTTCCCCCAATATTTCTTGTTGATTTTTTAAACTATCAATATCTTTTTTCAGTTTAGTTATCTCTTCTTTTCTTTTAAAGATGCTTTGAAGTTTAGGTTTTAAACTGCCACCGGTTATTGCACCCCCTGGATTTATAACTTCTCCTTCTAATGTTACAATTTTATAAGCTTGATTATATTTTTTAGATAACCTCACTGCATTTTCAATGGTATCTACTATAATAACACGGCCTAACAAAAAATTAAAAATTTCTTCTAAATTATCGTTATACTTTATTAGCTTAGAAGCAACTCCAATTACGCCTTTCTCAGTCAAAATATTGCTTTCCTGTTGAGAAAGACCCCTCCCACGGATTAAATCAAGAGGCAAAAAAGTAGCTCTTCCTAAATCTTTTTGTTTTAACCTTTCAATTATTTCCGCTACTCCCTCAGAAGATTTTATAACTATATTCTGTATACTTGAGCCTAATGCTACCTCAATTGCTGTGCTATAAGTATTTTCAACCTCTAAAAGTTCCCCCACTACTCCTATTATGTTTTCTTTAAAAGAAGGAATATTTTCAGAGAGTTTTAACAAGTTCCGCACAGTTCCACTATAGCCTTCGTAATTTTTATCCATTTCCTCTAAAATAGAAAGTCGTGACCTTTTTCTCTCAATTTCTTCTTTAATAACTTTTAAAGTATCTTCCTTCAAAATCAGCTCATTATCAATTTTTTGTAAAGCTTGCTGTTTAGTAATCCTTTGCTGATTCTTTTTATCCAGTTCTTTTTGTAAAATTTGTAATTCTTCAACAATTTTATTTTTTTCTTTATCCAAAATTTCTATTCGATTTTGAATTTCCTCTATATGCTTTTTTAAATTTTGCTGCCTACTTATTGCCTCTTCCTTTAGAGAATTGTTCAAAGACAATTTTCCTTTCACATCTGCTATGCTATTTAAAATTTCAATTATATCTTCCTTAGCTTTTTCAACTTCTTCTATCTTATCTTTTTGCTGCTTTTGTAAACTTATATATTCTTCCTGAAATTGTTTTAATTTCTCTTCTAATTCTTTTTTGTTAACATGTAAAAGGGCTACATTAGACTCTACCCTTTTAAGTTCTTCCCTCAAAATTTCCTCACGTTTTGCAATTTTTTCTAACTCCTCCCTGTAAAGTCGAGAGGTTTCTTCTAAATTTCTAAGCTTCTCTATTATTAATTCCCTTTTTCCTGAGACTATCTCTATCTCTCTTAACTTATTGTGATATTCCTCTTTTTCACTGTCCAATTGCTGTTTTAAGTCATGAATTTCTTTTTCTTTATATAACAAATTCTCCTCTTGATTGATTTTATGTATTTTTTTTACATCTAATTGATTTTTTAAGTTCTCATATTTTCCTTTTAAAGCATCGTACTGATTCATAGACCTCTTTGCTAATTGAATATATAAACTTATATCTACTTTTCTTTTTTCCTGATGAAGTTTTAAAAACTCTTCTGCCTTGCTTTTTTGCGTTTCCAAAGTAGTAAGCTGCTTCTCTAATTCTACAACTATATCGTTTAAACGAAGTAGATTATCATTAGCTGCTGTGAGTTTCCTTTCTGCTTCTTCTTTTTTATATCTGTACTTTGAAATACCTATTGCTTCCTCAAAAATTTGTCTTCTATCTTCTGGTTTCGCAGATAGGATTTCGTCTATTCTACCTTGTCCTATTATTGAATAGCCTTCTTTTCCTACTCCTGTATCTAAAAAAAGCTCGTATATGTCCTTAAGACGGCAAGGAGTTTTATTTATAAAAAACTCACTTTCGCCAGATCTAAAAATTTTTCTGGTAATAACTACTTCTGTATAATCAAAAGGAAGATAACCATCGGAATTATCAAGGGTGAGATTTATTTCACAAAAACCTAAAGGTTTTCTATTCTCGCTACCTGCAAAAATTACATCCTCTAACTTAGAACCTCTTAAACTTTTGATACTTTGTTCTCCCAGAACTAATCTAATAGCGTCAGAAATATTACTTTTGCCACTTCCATTTGGACCTACAATTGCTGTTACACCTTTTTCAAAATTAAGAGTTACTTTGTCTGCAAAAGACTTAAAGCCTTGAAGTTCAAGTTTCTTAAGGTACATACCACCACTCCTTATGCACCTTCCATTTTACCACATCTACATTTAAATTTCATCTTCATTTTTTCGTATTTCTTCTACAATCTCCTCTATTTCTTCCTTATAAAAAGAAGGTGCTAATATCTCTCCCCATCCTGTTACCATTTGAAACAATCCATCATAAGCCGTATCATGATAACTTCTTATAAAATGTGGTATCCCCTTTTCTTTTAAAATGCCTTCTATCAATTTCGCTTCTATTTCATTTTCTAACACTAAAATTTTAACGAAGCCTTCCATCAAAATCACCTCTATATAAAAATAAAACCTGCTAAAAAGCAGGTTTAGATTATCTTGGTTCTACAATAAATTTTATTGCTGTCCTCATTTCGCCGTCTATCTCAATCTCTGAAAAGGCAGGAATCGCAATTAAGTCTATGCCATTTGGCGCCACAAACCCCCTTGCTATTGCAATAGCCTTAACCGCTTGATTTACTGCACCTGCCCCAACCGCCTGAATTTCTGCTGAAGATTTTTCTCTTAAGACGGCTGCTAATGCACCTGCTACAGACTTAGGTTTAGATTTAGCTGATACTTTTAGAACCTCCACTGTAAAATAACCTCCTTCATACATTATTGTGAAAATGAATACATTTGATATATATTTATATATTCGATAAAAAACCAATATTTCCTTCTTTTTTATAAAATTTTTTTAAAAATTATTTTTTATAAAATCGGTTATAGAAATACGCATAATCTTTTTATCAGTACAAACAACTATTTTGTCGTCAGTCAGACTATTTAATATTTTAAATTCCATTTTTACGTTGTATTTTTTTTCTAAAAACAACTTGTTGAATTTTTTTTGCCCTATAATTGTGGAAATCCGCCTTTCATTAGAAAAAATTGTAACCTTTGTGTTCCTTATATTTTTATCCTCAAATACCCTTATGAGAATGTCAAGAATAACACTTGACTCAACTAATTGTCCCATCGCAGGATGAAAAGGACCTGCTACTACATCTTTATTGTAATTAATATTTTCTGTCGTTTGAAGTCCAATACGAATGACGTCAATATTATTCTTAATAAAAATTATATACATTTTCTTTGAGATTTCAACAGCCTCTTGCAACGTTAGAGGGAAAAATCTTCCTTCTTTATACATTCTTTCAAGATAAGTATTTTTAATCACCAAAGTAGGATAAATCCTCACAAAATCAGGTTTCAACTCCACAATCTTATAAGCGGTATTTAAAGATTTCTCTAAGTTATCTCCAGGTAGTCCTATCATTATTTGTAATCCTAATTTAAAGTCATACTGTCGAATTAGATTCACAGTTTTTACGACATCCTCACTTGTATGACCTCTTCTACTTTTTAAAAGCACTTCTTCATCCATTGACTGTACTCCAAGTTCTATTATTGAAACTTTGTATCTCTTAAGATTTTGTAAAATCTCGGTGTCTATATAATCAGGACGAGTAGACAAACGAATAGCATCTATTTTGCCTTTGTCCAAATATTCTTTCGCAATTCCCAAGTAGAGATTTTGCTTATCCTGTGGTATTCCTGTAAAACTTCCACCAAAAAAAGATACCTCTATTTCTGCATTACTTGGAAGAGTTTTTAAATGGGTTTCTATGGTTTGCCTTACGTATTCTTCTGTTATCTCCTGTTGTTGGCCTGTTATTGAATTTTGATTGCAAAAAACACACTTAAAAGGACAACCTAAATGGGGTATAAAAAGTGGTATTATATACATCTTTTTTTTCATTTCAATATCCCCAATTTAATCAATGCTTCCATAGCCGCAGCTTGCTCAGCTTCTTTTTTACTTTTACCATAACCCTTTCCTAATATTACATCTCCAATCCGCACTTGGGTTACAAAAGTTTTATTATGGTCAGGGCCCATTTCCTCTATTAGCTCATAGATAATTTTCCCTATTTCCATGCTTTGAACAACTTCTTGCAGTTTTGTTTTATAGTCGCGATAAATAAGCCCTTCCAAAACTTCTTCAATGATATTTTTGAACAATTCTAAAATTACATTGCGAACAACTTCTAACCCTCCATCCAGATATACAGCAGCCAGTATCGCTTCCATAGCATCTGCAAGAATAGAATCCCTTTCTCTTCCTCCAGTCAGTTCTTCTCCTTTGCCAATGCGCAAAAAGTTGCCTAATTCTATTTCTCTTGCACATCTAGCAAGGGAGGGCTCACAAACTATTTCAGCTCTATATTTAGAAAGAGAACCTTCTTCTAAATCTTTTCTATTCTTGTACAAATACTCGCTTATTACAAGGCTTAGAACAGAATCTCCCAAAAACTCCAATCTTTCATTGCTAATCTTGCTATTTTTACCTTCGTGAGCCCATGAACTGTGAGTTAAAGCCTCTATAAGCAAATTTTTATCTTTAAAACTATAATTTATTCTCTCCTCTAATTCAGACAAATTTTCTCTTTTCACTTCCATACCTCTTTTAAAATTTTTTAAAAAGTAATGTCCCATTATGTCCTCCAAAGCCAAAGGAATTAGAAATCGCATAATTTACTTCTTTTTCTATAGCCTTGTTAGGCACATAATTCAAATCGCACTCTGGATCAGGAGTTTCGTAATTAATAGTAGGAGGTATAATGCCATTTTTTATAGTCAAAACAGTAGCAACAGCTTCTATCGCCCCTGCTGCTCCTAATAAATGGCCTACCATAGACTTGATAGAACTTACATAGAGTTTATACGCATGGTCTTTAAAGACCTTCTTTATAGCCATTGTTTCAAATTTGTCGTTATATTCAGTGGAAGTTCCATGAGCATTGATATAATCTATCATGTCAAAACTTACTTTTCCGTCCTTTAAAGCTGCTTCCATTGCACGAGCAGCTCCTTCTCCTTCTGGCGCAGGAGCAGTTATGTGGTAAGCATCATCTGTAGCACCATAACCTATTATCTCTGCATAAATTTTAGCTCCTCTTTTTTGTGCATGTTCTAAAGATTCTAAAATTAAGCTTGCAGACCCTTCTCCCATTACAAAACCATCTCTATTTAAGTCAAAAGGACGGGAGGCTTTTTTAGGGTCCTCATTTGTGGACATAGCTTTCATTGCACAAAAGCCTGCAAAAGACATAGGAGTTATAGCGGCTTCAGTACCACCTGTAACTATAAGGTCTGCATCTCCCCGTTGAATAGCTTTAAAAGCTTCTCCTATAGCATTAGTACTGGAAGCACAGGCATTTACTATAGTCTCGTTTATCCCTTTTAGCCCAAAAGTTATTGCAATTTGACCTGCTGCCATATTTGCTATCATCATAGGGATGAAAAAGGGACTTACTTTTCCGGGACCTTTTTCATGCATAATTTTCAACTGATTCTCAAAAGTTTCAATTCCTCCTATGCCTGTACCGTAAATGACCCCAAACCTGTTTAAATCAACTTTAGAAAGGTCAATTTGTGAATCCTCTAATGCCAACTTCGCGCTGGCAACAGCAAACTGGATGAACCTATCCATTCTTCTTGCTTCTTTTTTGTCTATGTATAAAGTGGGTTCAAAATCTTTTACTTCTGCTGCTACCTTAGTAGGAAACTCAGACACGTCAAATTTGGTAACAGTGTCTATTCCAGACTCACCATTTATTAAAGAATTCCAAAATTTTTCTACAGTATTACCTAAAGGTGTAATGACTCCTACTCCCGTTACAACTACTCTGTTCATCGGTTAAAACCTCCAAAATAGAGTAAAATTTTATATTGCATAAAGTCCCGCAACGCGGGACCTCAATTATTCAAGATTGCTTAAGTATTCTACTACATCACCTACCGTTTTAATCTTTTCAGCATCTTCATCAGGAATTTCAATATCAAACTCTTCTTCCAGAGCCATTATGAGCTCTACTATGTCCAAAGAGTCTGCTCCTAAATCATCTATAAAAGATGACTCCATCGTTATTTCCTCTGGATCAATGCCGAGTTGTTCGGCTATTATGTCCCTTACTTTTTCAAAAATCATACCTTCTTCACCTCCTCTCAAAAATTATACATTATGATAATATTACATAACCATTCCTCCGTCAACATTTATTACTTGCCCAGTAATGTAATCTGAAGCGGGACTCGCCAAAAAAGCAACTAATTCAGCTACATCCTCCGGTTTTCCAGCTCTTTTCAAAGGAATGCTCCTTAACATATTTTCTTTTATTTCATCTTTTAACACACTTGTCATATCTGTTTCAATAAAGCCAGGAGCTACAGCATTTACTGTTATTCCCCTACTCGCTAACTCTTTTGCAACAGATTTAGTAAGTCCTATCACTCCTGCTTTAGAAGCAGCATAATTAGCTTGACCTGCATTTCCCATTATTCCCACAACAGATGTAATATTTATTATTTTCCCTTTTCTCTTTTTTATCATATACTTTGAGGCAAATTTTATTACATTAAATGTACCTTTTAAATTTACATCTATTACTTGGTCCCACTCGCTTTCATCCATCTTCAAAATTAAATTATCCTTTGTAATTCCCGCATTATTTACTACCACATCTATACTACCAAATTCTTCTACAATTTTATCTATCGCTTTTTCCACCTCATCGTATTTAGAGACATCACATTTGACAGCCATTGCCTCTACTCCATACTCTTTTGCTTCTTTTACAACCTCTTCAGCACTTTTATCGCTTTTTGAATAGTTGACAACAATATTAAATCCATCTTTTGCTAAACGTACAGCAATAGCACGTCCTATTCCTCTTGACCCACCGGTTATAAAAGCAGTTTTTCTTTCAGTTTCCATACTTATCCCTCCAAAGCAGAGAGAGTCTTTAAAAGAGACTCCTCATCTTCAAAATTATAGGCAGCTTTGGTTCTGTCAATCTTTTTAACAAAACCTGTAAGAGTCTTTCCTGGACCTATTTCAACAAAAGTATCTACTCCATCTTCAATCATTCTTTTTACAGATTGTTCCCATAGCACAGGATGACTCACCTGTTTTATGAGCAAATCTTTAACTTCTTCCCTTGTAACATAGTTAGCTGTTACATTTGATATTACAGGAATTTTTAACTCTTTTATTTCTATTTTTTCTAGATCCTTTTCCAAAAGTTCTCCTGCTTTTTTTAGCATGCTGCAGTGGAAAGGAGCACTTACTGCCAATACTACTGCTCTTTTTGCACCTTTTTCTTTGGCTAGCTCGACAGCTTTTTCCACAGCTTTTACTTCTCCAGATATAACTAATTGTCCAGGGCAGTTATAATTAGCAGGTTCTACTATTCCAACTTGTGATGCAATACGACATATCTCTTCTACTGCTTCATTTTCAAGTCCCAGTATTGCTGCCATAGTACCCACTCCTTGGGGTACTACTTCTTGCATATACTTTCCTCTGTTTTTCACTAAACGAACCGCATCTTCAAAATCTAAAGCTTCAGCCAATACTAAAGAGGAATACTCTCCTAAGCTCAATCCTGCAGTAACCTCAGCCTTTATTCCTCTCTTTTGCAAAACCTTTGTTAAAGCAACAGAAACCGTTAAAATGGCCGGCTGAGTATTTTCTGTTTTCATAAGTTCTTCTTCTGGTCCTTCAAAACAAAGTTTAGATATGCTAAACCCTAAAGCTTCATCTGCTCTTTCAAAAATTTCTCTTGCCTCTTGGTATTTTTGGTATATTTCTTTGCCCATTCCAGCATATTGGGCACCTTGCCCGGGGTAAATAAAAGCTACTTTCATTTTTTCACCTCATTTTATTCAAATTGTCAATTACTTCCTCTGCTTGTTTTATTATGTCCTCTATTATTTCTTTAACAGGTTTAATATCATTTATAAGTCCTGCAATTTGCCCTGCCATAACAGACCCGTATTCTACATCACCGTCTACTACTGCTGCTCTTAATTTTCCTTCTCCTAATTTTTCTAATTGTTCCTTAGGAGCACCCATTTGTTCTAACTTTTCAAATTCTCTTGTCAGTTTGTTTTTTAATGACCTGACTGGATGACCTGTGCTTCTCCCTGTAACCACAGCATCTCTGTCTTTTGCCTTTAAAATATATTCTTTGTAACGAGGATGAGCAGTACATTCAGTAGAGCATACAAACCGAGTTCCCATTTGAACTCCCGAAGCACCTAAGCAAAAAGCCGCAGCAAAACCCCGTCCATCAGCAATTCCTCCTGCAGCGATGACTGGAATTTTAACAGCATCTACTACTTGAGGTACCAACGCCAAAGTCGTCAATTCTCCAATATGACCTCCCGATTCTGTTCCTTCAGCAATAACAGCATCTACCCCAATGTCCTCCATTCTTTTTGCTAATGCTACTGAAGGCACAACAGGAATAACTTTAATACCCCGTTCTTTAAGTCTTTGTATGTACTTACCTGGATTCCCTGCTCCAGTAGTTATAACTTCTACTTTTTCTTCTAAAATAACCTCCATAACTTCATCAACAAAAGGAGACAAAAGCATTACATTGACGCCAAAAGGTTTATCAGTAAGTTCTCTTGCCTTCCGTATCTGTTCCCTTACAAAACTGGCAGGTGCATTACCTGCTCCTATTATTCCTAAACCTCCTGCATTTGACACTGCAGCAGCTAGTTCTGCAGTTGCGACCCATGCCATTCCACCCTGAAATATTGGATATTTTATATTGAGCATTTCTACTATTTTCGTTTTAAACATATTTTTCACCCCTTACTTGCTCCATCTTATAACACTTGATGCCCAAGTCAAACCTGCACCAAAAGCGACAGTTAGTATGACATCGCCTTTTTTTATCAGTCCTTTTCTATAGGCTTCATCTAAAGCTATAGCAACAGAGGCTGCAGAAGTATTCCCGTATTTATCAAGGTTTATATAAATTTTATCATTGCTAAGTTTTAACCTCTTCCTCGCCGCTTCAATTATTCTTGTGTTTGCTTGGTGAGGTATAAGCATATCTATGTCTTCTGGTTTTAAACCACATCTGTTTAAAGCCTCAATAGTAGCACTATCCATTACTTTTACTGCAAACTTAAATACTTCTTGCCCTTCCATAAAAATAGTATGTAAATTCTTTTTTACAGTCTCTTCGCTGGCCGGCATTCTAGAACCACCTGCTGGCATGTACAAGTGTTTCCCGCCAGTTCCATCAGCTCCTAAATAAGAACTCAATATTCCATATCCGCTTTCAACTCTTCCCACAACTACTGCCCCTGCTCCATCTCCAAAGAGAACACAAGTGTTTCTATCCTTCCAGTTTATTATTTTAGACAAAGTTTCTGCTCCAATAACCAATATTTTGTTATGCATACCAGTCTCTACAAATTGCTGAGCGATAGAAAGTCCATATATAAAGCCTGAACATCCGACGGAGATATCAAAAGCGGCTGCGTTGGCTGCACCCAAATTAGCTTGAACTATGCAAGCAGTAGATGGGAAATTCATATCAGGTGTAACAGTTGCGACAATGATCATGTCAATTTCTGATGGGTCTACCTTTGCATCTTCTAATGCTTTCCTTGCAGCTTCAGTTCCTAAATCAGAAGCTGCTTGTGAAGGATCTGCAATGCGTCTTTCTTTAATTCCTGTCCTTGTAGTAATCCATTCATCAGAAGTATCCACCATTTTTTCTAAGTCAAAATTAGTAAGAACTTTTTCGGGAACATAACTTCCTGTACCTAAAATTCCTGCAGCAATCTTTTCACACACTTAACTCATCCCCCATTGATTCAATTTCTTCTTTTATATGATTTAAGACATCATTATCTACAAAATTTTTAGCTTGTTTTATCGCATTAAAAATAGCTTTTGCTTTTGAGTTGCCATGGGCTTTTATGACTGGCTTTTTAATTCCTAAAAGAGGGGCTCCTCCGTATTCAGTGTAATCCATTTTTTTAGTTATTCTTTTTAGTCCACCCATTATCAAAAGAGCACCCAGTTTAGTAAAAATATTTCGGGTCAACTCTTCCTTTAAAAGTTGAGAAATCACAGAAGCAATTCCTTCCATAGACTTTAGTATCGCATTTCCCACAAATCCATCGCAGACTACAACTTCACAGACGCCGTAAGGGATATCTCTTCCTTCCACATTCCCAATAAAATTTAGTTTTGATTTTTTAAGTTCTTCAAAAGCCTTTTTTACTACTTCATTACCTTTTTCCTCTTCTACTCCTATATTAAAAAGCCCTACTCTTGGTCTTTCTATCCCAAACATTTTTTGTGCATAAACATGTCCCATGGCAGCAAATTGTACTAAATTTTGAGCATCACAATTAGTATTAGAACCTGCATCTAATAACACGGTAGCCCCATTTAAAGTAGGAAGTATTGGAGCCAAAGCTGGTCTGTCAATTCCCTTAATGCGCCCTAAAGTAAGCAATGCTCCTGCCATGAGAGCTCCTGTATTGCCAGCTGACAAAAAAGCATCCACTTCTTCCTTTTTAAGAAGTTCTAAACCTACTATCATTGAAGAATCTTTTTTCTTTCTAACAGCCGTAACAGGTACTTCATCATTTTCAATAACTTCTGAAGCATAAACAAGCTTAAGCCTTTTCTCCTTTCCTTGGAGGCCACGTAAAACTTCTTCTTTTCCAATAAGGACAATTTCTATATCATGAAAATGCTTTAGTGCCTCTAAGCTGCCTTTAATTATCTCCTCTGGAGCATGGTCACCACCCATAGCATCAATTGCTAACCTCAACAGTGTCACTCCTTTTTTTTAGAAAATCCTCATCAATGGCTACTAAAATGAACTTACCTCTGAATACTTCCTTATCTTTAACTTTTATCTTAACCCAGACAAAATATTTGTTTCCTCTTTGACGTATCACTTCGGCTTTCGCCACAAGTCTATCTCCTACTTTAACGGGAAACTTGTACTTTATGTTTGCAACTCCAATTAAAGCAGCAGAGGCATCAATAACAGACATAGCTAAAGACTCAGCTTGAGAATAAATGTATTGCCCTTTCACAATTTTTGTCTTGACAAAAACCATATCCTCTGTAGGCTCAAAAATCGAAATACCCCTTTTACCTAATTCTAAGTCTATTAATTCTCCAACTACTTCAGTGCCTGTAATAGTTCTCACTTTTTGATAATTTTCTTCTGCAACACTTTTTATACGCTCTCTAACTTCAGGGATTCCCAATTCCATCCTGTCAAGTCTTATAGTTTGTACACTTACTCCAAACATTTCTGCTAACTCGTCATCAGTGTAAAAGGGGTTAGTATTTATTTTTTCTTTTAAAAGTCTTTGCCTTTCTACTTTACTCATTCGCACAGCCATATTACCAGCTCCAGATATTAGTTGTTTTTATGACCTACCCAAAATTATAAATTATTTTTTTTGTAAAATCAACTAAAAAAAGTAGTAATAGGTCTTTTCCTATTACTACTTTTTTTGACTCTTACTCTTCTACTTTTATTACCTCTCTATCTTTGTAATAGCCGCAGTTAGGACATACTCTATGAGGTAGTTTAGGCTCATGACATCTTGGACATAAAACGTAAGCCGGAGCAGCTATTTTATAACTATTATTCCTTCTGGTATCCCTTCTAGCCTTTGATGTCCTTCTCTTTGGAACTGGCATCTTAACACCTCCTACATCTATTGCAGTAGTTTAGAAAGGACGGTAAGCCGCGGATCAATATCTTCCCGCTTGCAGCTACAGGTTTGATGGTTTAAATTAGTACCGCAAACAGGACACAAGCCTTTGCAATCTTCTTTGCACAAAAATTTCATTGGCAATGACAATATCACAAAATGAACTACAAAAGTAGTTAAATCAAAATTTTCATAAAAGCTATCATCTACTTCTTCGTCTACTGACTCCTCTACATATTCCCGTAATTTAAGGTCTAAATTATAAATAAACTCATCCAAACATCTGTCGCAGACAGCATTTATACTACCTGTAATATCAAGTTCTGCCAAAAGCCCTTCTTTTTGTGCGGTAATGGTACCTTTTACATGTAGAGGAGTTACAATTTTGTATTCTTCCCCTTTAAATTCAATGCTCTCTATGTCCTCTACATAGTCTATATTTATGCTGCGGCCAAGCTGTCCTTTGATTTTTAATAGATCGACTTTCATTTTTCTTCACACACCTTAAAATAATTGACATCACCTATTATACTAACCCCACAACCCGTTGTCAAGATTATCTACTTTAAACCCCTTACCAATTTTTCAGTATCTTTAGCAATCATATATTCTTCATTTGTAGGAATAACCATAACTTTAACTTTTGAATCTTCTGTAGATATAATTTCCTCTTTTCCTCTTACCTTATTCTTCTCTTTGTCCAGTTTAAAACCTAAAAACTCTAGATCCTCTAAAATAAACTCTCTCATTTCTGGTCCATTTTCTCCAACTCCAGCAGTAAACACAATTACATCAACACCACCCATAGCAGCTGTATAAGAACCTATTGTCTTTTTCACCCTATAAGCGAAAACTTTTAATGCCAACATAGCCCTTTTATGCCCTTCTTTAAAAGCTGCATTTTCTATATCTCTAAAGTCATTACTTATTCCTGAAATTCCGTATACACCTGATTTCTTATTAAGTATATCTATAACCTGTTCTGCAGTCAATCCTTCTTTTTCCATTAAGAAAGTTATAATTGAAGGATCAACATTTCCGGACCTTGTACCCATAGCCAGCCCTTCTAATGGAGTAAATCCCATACTTGTATCTATCGACTTACCGCCTTTAACCGCAGCAATACTAGACCCATTCCCTAAATGGCAAGTAATAATTTTTAACTCTTCAATAGGCCTCTTTAATATTTCAGCAGCTCTTAAAGATACATATTTATGAGAAGTCCCATGGAATCCATATCTTCTTATTCTGTATTTCTCGTAGTATTCATAAGGAATGGGATAAATATACGCATAATCTGGCATTGTTTGATGGAAAGCCGTATCAAAAACTGCTACCATTGGCACCCCTGGCATTATCTGCCGACAAGCTTTTATTCCCTCAATATTAGCAGGATTGTGCAAAGGTGCAAGGTCAATACATGCTTCTAATTTTTTGATTACCTCATCGTCAATCAATACGGAATCAGTAAAAAACTCTCCACCATGAACGACTCTATGTCCTACTGCATCTATTTCTTTCATATCCTTTAATATTCCGATTTCTTTATCAACCAAAGCATCTAAAACAATTTGTATAGCTTCTTTATGATTTTTCATATCTTTTTGTATCTTTATTTTATCTTTGCCCTCTACTTGATGAGTTAAAAGAGAATCATGGATACCTATTCTTTCCGCCAATCCTTTCGCTAGCACTTTTCCATTATCCATATCCAATAATTGATACTTTAATGACGAACTTCCACAGTTCATAACCAAAATCTTCATACTCGCTGCCTCCTCAAAGTTATTTTTGCACCCCTTGAGCTTGTACACAAGTTATTGCTATAACATTAACAATATCTTCTACACTACAACCTCTTGACAAGTCATTGATAGGTTTTGCAAGACCTTGAGAAATTGGTCCGATAGCATTAGCTTTAGCAAGTCTTTGAACTAGCTTATATCCAATGTTTCCCGCTTGCAAATCTGGGAAAATAAGCACATTTGCATTCCCCGCTACAGGACTTCCTGGAGCCTTTAACTCTCCTACTTCTTTGACAATCGCAGCATCTAATTGAAGCTCACCATCAATTAGCAAATCAGGCGCCAATTCTTTTGCGATTTTAGTCGCATTTTTCACCTTATCTACTAATTCATGGTTTGCACTTCCTTTAGTAGAAAATGACAGCATAGCAATTCTAGGCTCAATTCCAGCAAGGACTTTTGCAGTATGGGCAGAAGCAATGGCAATTGCTGCTAATTCCTCTTCATTAGGATTAGGATTTATTGCACAATCAGCAAAAATAAATACTCCATCGCTTCCATAAGTACAATTAGGTACTTCCATTATAAAGGCGCTGGATACTACTTTGACACCTGCAGCAGTTTTTACAATTTGAAAAGCCGGTCTGAAAACATCAGCAGTAGCGTGAATCGCCCCAGATACCATACCATCAACATCGTCTAATTTGACCATCATGCACCCATAGTACATAGGGTCTTTCATAATTTGATATGCCTGTTCTTCTGTAACTCCTTTGTTTTTTCTCAAATTATAATATTCTTCAGCATATTTTTGTAAAAGAGGCGACTTTTCAGGGTCTATAATTTCTGCTTTCGAGATATCCAATCCCTTTGCTTTTTCTTTTATTTCTTCTTCCTTCCCTAATAAAACTACATCAGCAATACCTTCTTTAATAACCTTTTCAGCAGCTTTTAAAGTTCGAGCTTCACTTCCCTCAGGAAGCACAATCCTTTTTTTATTAGCTTTAGCCTTTTGTATGATACTATCCATTACTGCCATTTAAAATCTCCCTTCCTTTTTTAATTTTATCACTATAATATTGTATACACGATGTCCCTTTTACATTTTATCATATTTTATGTAAAATAATAAGTATATCTTAAAAAATTTTTTGAAAGGGTAAGAAGTTGTATGGGAATTTTAGGAATTATTGTCGAATATAATCCTTTTCACAATGGCCACCTTTACCATCTGCAAACTTCAAAAGAATTAACCAAATGCGATTATACTATAGCAGTAATGAGTGGAAACTTCGTGCAAAGAGGAGAACCAGCAATTGTAGACAAATGGAAACGAACTCAAATGGCATTAAAAGCCGGTATAGATTTGGTAATCGAGTTACCAGTAGTTTATGCTACCTCTACAGCTGAAAATTTCGCTTATGGAGCAGTGAAATTATTAGACTCTTTAAAAATAGTAGATTGTATTTCCTTTGGGAGTGAAAAAGGCGATTTAAACGAACTCACAAAAATTGCTGAAATACTTTTAGAAGAGCCAATTTATTATAGAAAAGCATTAAAAGAATATTTAAAAAGCGGCATAACCTTTGCAAAAGCACGGGAATTAGCATTACAAAAAGTTATAAATAATAATGAAATAGAAAAGATTTTACAAACATCCAATAACATATTGGCAATAGAATACCTTAAATCTTTAAAGAAAATAGGTAGTTCTATTACACCTTTTACTATAAAGAGAAAAGGCTCTTTGTACACCTCTTTAGAGCTAAAAGGAGAATTTGCCAGTGCCTCTTCTATAAGAAAGCATATTTTTGAAAAGGGACTAGAAGGCTTAGAAAAATATATCCCGGACTTTACAAAAGAAATTTTGCAAAGTTCTTTTGAAAAAAAACAAGGTCCCGTATCTTTAGAGGAATTTTCTAATATTTTAATTTATCTGTTGAGAAATCACATTCCTCTCAATCACATATTTGATGTCTCTGAAGGCTTAGAAAATAAAATTTACAAAGCTTCTTATAAAACTAATAATGTTGAGGAACTTATGAAACTTGTAAAATCAAAGCGATACACCGAAAGCAGAATAAGACATATACTCATTCATCTATTACTTAATATAGATAAACAAATTTTTAAAGAATTTGATGGCCCTAATTATATAAGGGTTTTGGGTTTTAATGAAAAGGGCAAAGAAATGCTAAGAGAAATAAAGAAAAAATCTCCCCTCCCTATAATCACAAAAGTATCTCAGTATAAAGAAAAACTATCTAACACTAAAATGTTCGAAAAAGATTTATTTGCTACTGATATCTATACTTTAGCTTATAAAAACTCCTCTATCGCCGGCTTAGATTTTATACATCCTTTAATAAAACTTTAAACTCCCCACCATTCATTTTTAAAGGACTTTTTAAATAATAATAGTAATGACATCAAAACAAGGTGGGGATAAATCTTGAAAAACACCTTTTTAAATATTTTTATTTCTTTTTTAATTTTAATGGTACTATCTTTAATACTTTTCCCTAAAGAAGCATTAGAAGCCGCCAAAGGCGGTATAAACCTTTGGCTTTTTACTATTACTCCTTCTCTACTTCCTTTTTTCATAGGTTCAGAGCTTCTTTTACAATTAGGAGTAGTACATTTTTTAGGCACTTTTTTAGAACCTATAATGAGGCCCTTATTTAACGTGCCGGGAAGTGGCTCTTTTGCGATGGCAATCGGATACACTTCCGGCTATCCCGTGGGGGCTCAAGTAATATCAAGACTTTGGGAAGAAAATTTATGCACAACAGAAGAAGCAGAAAGACTCATGTCCTTTTGCAACAATTCAGGCCCCCTTTTCATGTTGGGAGCCGTCGCAATTGGCATGTTCGGTAGTCCAAAATCCGGATACATAATCATGGCTTCTAATTACTTAGCAGCTATAACCACTGGACTTCTCTTTCGTCTCTACAAGAAAAATTCTTATAAAAAACCTCCTTCAATAAAAAACCTTTTAAATGCCGCCATCAAAAAAATGTATTATACAAGAGAGCAGAACAAAAAAAGTTTAAGCACTATACTGTCAGAAGCTGTCTTTAAATCAACAAATACTATTATCATAATAGGAGGGTATGTTATACTTTTTTCGGTTGTAATAGAACTTTTAAAACTGTATAAAATTTTGGATTTTCTTTCTTACTTTATATCTCCTATATTCTTATTATTAGGTTTTGACAAAAGTCTAATACCTGCTTTTTTAAGTGGCCTCTTAGAAATAACAGTAGGTTCAAACTTAATAAGCCAAGTTTCTGCACCTTTAGAACAAAAAGTAGTACTAGTAAGCGCTATAATAGCATGGGGCGGAATATCGATACATGGACAAGTGTTAGGAGTAATAGCAAAAACAAAAATAAAATATTTTCCTTATTTCATTGCAAAAACAATCCAATTTTTTCTTGCGGCTTTATACTCCCATTGGTTACTCTCTGTAATAAAAATTCAAGAAGAAAATGCAATTTCTCACGTTTTCAACCCATATACTTACAAAAATTCCTGGGACCTATTTCAATTTTCTTCAATAATTTTTATAATTGTCACTTTAACTATCCTATTTTTTGCAATAGCCATAAAACAATATCTACAACAACATTAATTACTTGTTGCCTTTTAATTCTTCTCTATTTCTTTTAATAGTTTCTAATATTTCAGACACTTGTGACTCAATTTTAGCAAGTAATTCATCAGCATATTCTCTACTTCCTAACCTTATTTCCTTTGCATTAGCTTGGGCAGTAGAAATTATTTCTGCTGCCGTCTTTTCCGCCTTTTTAACTATCTCACTTTCACTCACCATTTCCTTAATCTTTTGTTCAGCTTCTTTTATTATCATTTCTGCTTCCTGTTGTGCCTCTAAAAGAATTCTTTGCCTTTCTTGTTTGATCCATTCCGCCCTTTTAAATTCATCTGGCAATTTTATTCGGATTTGTCTTATTAAGTCCAAAACTTCTTCTTTGTTTATCAAAACTTTGTTAGAAAGAGGAATAGAAGAACTGTTTTCTATAATGTCTTCTAATTCTTCTAAAAGATTAAGAACTTCTAAACCATCAAAATTTGACAAAAATAAACCCCCCTTTAATTATCTTGAAAATTTTTCCATTAATTTTTGAGCCACAATATCCGGCACAAACTCAGAAAGACAACCGCCAAACTGAGCAATTTCTTTTACCACACTGGAACTTAGATATCCATACTTTGCATTAGTCATTAAAAAAATCGTCTCAAGAGAAGGATTTAATTTTTTGTTGATTAGTGCCATTTGAAACTCATATTCAAAGTCAGATACCATTCTTAAGCCTTTTATTATAGCATTAGCTTTGACTTTTTTAGCATAATCTACTAATAAACCATCAAAATAATCAATCTCTACATTAGAAATATCATAAGTTACCGCTTTTAAAAGCTCTACCCTTTCTTCCACCGAAAATAAGGGCTTTTTCGAGGGATTTAAAAGCACAGCTACAATCAGCTTATCAAACAGATTTGCTCCTCTTTCTATAATATCAATGTGTCCATAGGTAACTGGATCAAAACTCCCTGGATAAATTGCAGTTTTCATATTTCCTCCTTATAAAATGATAATATTGTCTCCCCATATTTATTTTCTCTTATCTTTACTAAATTTCCATACATTTCTCTTACTTTATCATTTTTATGGTGTTCTGCTATTACAATGCCATCTTCCTTTAAAACTTTAGCCTCTCCAAGCTTTATAAGAGTTTTGTCAACAAGGTTTTGATAATAAGGGGGATCTAAAAATATTATATCAAACTTTGTATTATTTTTGTCTAACATTTCGATAACTTTTAAAACATCTCGATGAAGTATTTTAGCAAAAGGTACTAAATTTAATTCAGTTACATTCTCCCTTATGCATTTTATGCTTTTTAAACTTTTATCTACAAAATAGCAAAACTGTGCCCCTCTGCTTAATGCCTCGATGCCTATATTTCCTGTACCCGCAAATAAATCCAAAAAAATACTTCCTTCTATTTTGTTCATCAATATATTAAACAGGGATTCTTTAACTCTATCGGCAGTTGGACGCACTTCATTGCCTTCTAAAGATTTTACCTTTCTTCCCTTTAACTTACCTGCTATCACTCTCAAAGACATTACCCCCACTTCAACAATTATTTTAGCATATTTTTTAAAAATATCGCAAAAAATATGTATAAAATTTTTTCAAAATGGCAAATAATATTTATGGGAACAGAAATTTCCCCAAAATTCTTCCTTCAATTTCTCCTCTCCCAGTCCAGGTAGGCAACTACCTGGATTAAAATTTTAAAAGGGCAATCACAAGGACTGCCCTTTTTTATTATAAATTATTTTATTTCCAAGTTCCTTTGCTGGCCATCTGACTTTCTGCCATTTGTATCATTTTCCTTACCATATGGCCACCTACAGCACCACAATCTCTTGATGTGAGATTGCCCCAGTAACCATCAGCTGGAGGAGTTATTCCTAATTCATTAGCTATCTCATACTTCCATTGGCTCATAACTTGCTTGGCTTCTTTTACAACAAGAGGATTTTTGGTTTCTGATCCTACAGCCATTTTAATCACCTCCTAAATCATATTCCATTATTAATTTAACCCGCTATTTAGCTTATATACCTGTAAACTATTGCTATATATACCTTTTGATATTAAAAAGGATATCCCAAAGGGATATCCTTTTTTTATATTAATAATATGATTTATTTCCAAGTTCCTTTGCTGGCCATCTGACTTTCTGCCATTTGTATCATTTTTCTTACCATATGGCCACCTACAGCACCGCAATCGCGAGATGTGAGGTTGCCCCAGTAGCCATCAGCTGGAGGAGTTATTCCTAATTCTCTTGCTATTTCATATTTCCATTGGCTCATAACCTGTTTTGCCTCTTTTACCACAAGAGGATTCTTAGTTTCTGATCCTGCTGCCATTTCAATCACCTCCATTTGTATTTGTATTATTAATTTAACCAAAATACTGTTTTATAAACTATAAATTTGTTTTCAAAAATGTATAAAAGTGATTGAAATGGCAAATAATAAAAATTTATTTTTCCTCAAAAAACACTCCTACTGCTGCAGGCCCTGCATGGGTACCTATTCCGCAGCCAGCTCTTGACCTTAAAAACTTAGTTATTCCTAACTCACTTCTTAAAGCGGCTTCTATTTCATTTAAAAATTCTTCTTTATCTGTATGAATTAATCCCACTTCTCTATCTGTAAAATCTACTCCTGTATTTTTCATATAATCAATCATCCAGCGAATAACCTTTTTTTGACCTCTAACCTTATCTACTATTTTTAATTCCCCGTCATCATTCATTAAAATAGGCTTTATATTTAAAATATTTCCTATAAAAGCCTGTGATTTAGGTAGACGTCCTCCTCTGTACAGATAGTCTAAAGAATCAAAAGCCATTATATACCTAATTTTAGGAATTAAATCATACACCTTTTCAACAATTTCCTCCTTAGAAGCCCCTGCAACTGCCATTTTAGCAGCTTGAAGAACTAACATACCATTTCCTAATGTAAAATGTCTTGAATCAATAACTTCAATCCGTTTTGGGTCTACCATATCCTTGGCAATCACAGCAGATTGATAAGTGCCGCTAAATTTAGAAGTCAAAATGATGGCAATGATGTAGTCATAGCTCTTTAATAAATCCTTAAAAACCTCCATGAACTCTACTGGTGAAACTTGAGTAGTTGTAGGCATTTTCCCTTCTCTTAAAAGCCTATAAAATTCTTCTTTTGTTATATCTACACCATCTTTATAACTTACACCATCAATATTGATAGTCAGAGGAACTATAAATATCCTATAAGTTTTCACTAAATCCTCAGGTATGTCAGACAAGCTATCTGTAACAATTGCTATCTTTTCCATACTACTATTCTCCTTCTCTAATTTAATATTATTCCTTCTAATTTTTGATAAAATTGATTAAGTAAAATACTTCTTAGCTTTGGATAGTTTTCAAGTTTAGGGTCTTTTTCCAGTAACTCTTCTACATCTTTTTGCACTCTCTCTAAAACATCTATGTCTTCAAAAATGTTAGCAATTTTAAATTCAGGAAGTCCATGCTGTCTTAATCCTAGAAATTCACCTGGCCCTCTTATTTCTAAATCTTTTTCTGCAATTTTAAATCCATCAGAAGTTTGAGCTAAAACTCCCAGTCTTTTTTTAGCTATGTCAGAATTAGAATAACTAATCAAAATACAGTAAGACTGAAATTCTGACCTGCCAACTCTACCTCTCAATTGGTGAAGCTGTGCAAGTCCAAATCTTTCTGCATTTTCTACAATCATCACTGTTGCATTAGGTACATTTACTCCCACCTCTATTACTGTAGTCGAAACTAAAATATCAATTTTTCCATTTACAAACTCTTCCATAACCTTCTCTTTATCGCTGTCCGCCATTTTACCGTGTAAAAGTCCTACTTTAGCTTCCTTAAAAGCATCTTTATAAATTTCTCTATATACTATTTCGGCAGACATCGCATTTATTTTATCCGATTCTTCAATTAGTGGACAAACTACATAAACTTGCCTTCCTTTTTTTACTTCCTTCATTGCAAACTCGTAGGCTTTTTCTCTCACAGAAGAAGAAATAACGTATGTTTTAACTTTTTTTCTTCCAGGAGGTAATTGGTCAATTATTGATATATCTAAATCTCCATAAAGAATGAGAGCAAATGTCCGAGGAATTGGTGTAGCTGTCATAACCAAAACATCGGGATTTTCACCTTTTTGTGTCAAAAGCGCCCTTTGTCTCACACCAAATCGGTGTTGCTCATCAGTTATACAAAGTCCTAAATTGTTAAAAATAACATTATCCTCTATTAGTGCATGGGTCCCTACTACAATATCATAATCTCCATTTTTGATTTTTTCTAATACTTCTTTTTTATTAGAAGGTGAAATGCTACCAGACAAAAGCCCAATTTTTATATCAGTATTTCTAAAAAGCTCTTTTAACGTATAATAATGCTGTTTTGCCAATATCTCCGTTGGAGCCATCATTGCCACTTGATAGCCATTCTTGACAGCAATGTACATGCTGCAAGCTGCAACAACTGTTTTACCAGAGCCCACATCTCCCTGCACTAAGCGATTCATCACTTTGTGAGAATTCATATCTGCAATTATTTCTTTTAAAACTTTTATCTGTGCCAAAGTCAATTTAAAAGGCAATCCCATAAGAAAAGGCTTTAAATCTGCCTGTTCAAATTTTATTCCTTTTTTTTCTTTGACAGACCTTTTCATTAAAAATAAGGCCATTTGCAGCAAAAAAAGTTCTTGATATTTAAATCTGTATTTTGCTTGTTCTAAATATGCCTCATTTTGGGGGAAATTTATATTAATTAGTGCGTTCTTTATATCCATTAATCCTTTTTCAGATAAAAATTCTTCATCAAAAAACTCTTCCACTTCCTGTACATAATCATGAAGCGCATTAAACATTATCTTCCTGATAGCATTTTGCGTCAACCCTTCTGTAAGCCCATAAATAGGAACTATCCTTCCAGTGTTTAATTTAAAATCTTCACTTTTTTCTAAAACAGGATTTTCTACTATTAACTGCCCATATTTAAATTGCAATTTGCCGTTTATTATATATTCTTCACCAATTTTAAAATTATTCTTTATATAAGGCTGATTATACCAGACTAATTCTACTACACCTGTCCCATCTTTTACAGGCACTTTAGTTATGATGACTTTTGAAGTCTTTATTTCTCTCGGGCTACCTGCGATGTAACCTCTAAAAGTTTGTTTTTCCCCAACTTTTAGGTCCTCAATCTTTAAAATATCGCTTCTATTCTCATAATCTTTGGGAAAATAGAATAATAAGTCCTCTACTGTGTTTATTCCCAATTTTTTAAGAAGTTTTGCCCTTTTAGGTCCAACTCCTTTTACGTACTGAATATCCAGATTCAAAGGCATTTCGTTTCACCTTTACTCTATTGATATAACATAATAGTAAAGCGGCTGACCTCCAAAATAAATTTCCACATCTGCATCTACGGAAAGAGAATTTTTCAATTCCTCCGCTTTTTCTTTTTTAACTTGCTCTCCATAATATATGCTAACTAATGAAGAATCCTCATCTAAAGCTTTATAAATCAATTCTTGCGCTACTTTATTATAATCTTTTCCTACTGATTCCAGACTGTCATTTATAAAACCTAACACATCTCCTTTTTTGATTTCAAAACCGTTTATTTGCGTGTCTCTTATTGAATAAGTAACTTCAATTGTCTTTATATTACTTAATATTTCTTTTATTCTAGCTACATTTTCCTCTAAACTTTTTTCAGTATCAATATTTACGATGGCAGTTATAGCTTCATTAAAATTATTTGTTGGGATTATTTCTACTTTCTTATTTGATAAGGCTTTTGCTTGTTCACAAGCCATTATTATATTTTTATTATTAGGGAAAACTAAAATATTTTCCGCATTTATCTTTTTTATACCCTCTAAAATGTCATTTGTACTAGGATTCATCGTTTGCCCACCATTTATAATAACATCACAGCCCAGCTCTGAAAAAAGATTTTTAACTCCCTGACCATTAGCTACAACTAAAACTCCATATTTTTTCTCAGGCTTTCTCTCTTCACTTACCAAACTTTCATGTTGTATTTTCATATTGTCAATTTTTACTTTTATAAGTTCACCTATTTTAAGCCCTTCTTCTAATACTAATCCAGGATTGTTAGTGTGCACATGAACTTTTAAAATGTCCTCCTCCGAAACTAACACCAAACTATCTCCAAATCTTCCAAATTTCTCTTTTAAAATAGCCTCTGCATAACTCTTTTTTGTTTTGACTAATATTTCTGTACAATATAAAAATCTTAAATCCTCCACAACTTGCTTATTTGTTACTATCCCTTCTAAAACTTCTATAGGTTCAATTTTATTTCCTTTAAACCCTTCAAACATCCCTTTTAGTACATAAACAAATCCCATTCCACCAGAATCAACTACTCCAGCCTCTTTTAAAACTGGTAAGAGATTGGGAGTGTTTTGTAAAGACTTTTCTGCAGCTTCAATAATTTTTGTGAAAAATTCTTCAAAATTTTCAATTTGTTTACATATTTTTTCAGCCTCTTCTGCAGTTTCCCTACATACTGTGAGAATAGTGCCTTCTACAGGTCTCATAACTGCTTTATAAGCTACCTCTACACCAGCTTTCAAGCCTTCTGCAAAATCGCAAGGAGTTATCTTTTTTGTATCTCTAAGTCGTTTAGAAAAACCTCTAAAAATCTGGGACAAAATAACTCCCGAATTACCTTTTGCTCCCATTAAAGTGCCTTTAGAAATAGCATCTAAAACTTCTCTTATCGTATCTTGTGATTTCTCTAACTCTTTTGCAGCGTACTGCATTGTATATGCCATATTAGAGCCAGTATCACCGTCTGGAACAGGGAAAACATTAAGTCTATCAACTTCTACTTTATTGTTAAAAAGATAATTAGAGCTTGCTATCATCATGTTCTTTAAAGTTTTTCCATCTAAGTACTTCAACACAACTTCCTCCTCAATTATCAACTTTAATTCCCTGAACATTTATTATTACATTTTCTACTTTTACTCCTACAAATTTCTCGACAGCGTATTTCACTTTTTCAATAGCATTCGCTGAAACAGTTTTTATATTTACACCGTATAGGACAACTATATAAACTTCCAGTGTTACACCATCTTCTGTGGCTAAAACTTTGACTCCTCTGCCAGAATTCTCTGTTTTAAATATTTCTATTAATCCATTTGCTCCTCTCCTCCCCAAGCCTACTATCCCATAACACTCCGCTACTGCTCTACTGGTTATAGCAGCAATTGCATCATTTGAGATATTTATTACTCCATATTTGTTTTTTATTTGAATCATTAATATCCCTCCAAATCAATCTTAATTTATATTTTACCTGAATATTTAAATAACATCAACTAGCCTGCGATGCTATATTACTCACCTATTAAAATTTTACACCTGCTTTATTGTAAAGGTATTTACATTTACAAAGGATGATGATAAAATAATATCGTTATGTTAATTTTTCTATTGTGCAAGTAATTATTTTTTGATAAAATATTATTGTCTTTTAAAGGAGGTGCAACTATGCTTAAGTGCGATATTTGTGGAAAAGGGCCTTTAGCAGGCTATCAATATAGCCACTCCCACAGAAAATCTATAAGAAAGTGGAAACCTAACATAAAAAAAGTAAGAGCTATAGTAGATGGTACTCCTGTTAGACTCCATGTATGTACAAAATGCTTAAAAGCAGGAAAAGTACAAAGGGCATTATAAAGAAAGACGTGCATTTTTGCACGCTTTTTTATTTTTTCACTTAAAATATATGTTTACATAGTAACCGGCTATTACAAGAAAAATTCCTAAAAAGATCATCCACAACCAGTAAGGAATATACATAACAAATATCAATACACCCAAAGCCATCAATATATATCCCAGCGAATAATTCAATTGCCTATTTAATCGCTTCAGCTTATAAAAAAATTTATCCATAAAAACACCCCTTCCCTCTTTAGTTACTATATACTATTCATTGGAAGGGGATTTTGAAACTATTCTCTTGGCTTTATCACTAATAAAAGCCCTTCTTCTATCTCTATTGTAGCTTTATTATCTGTAAAAACATTGCTTATACCGTAAGGCATCTCTAAATCCATACTTTGACCTGAAAGACCATAAAACAAACCTTTAGTGTATATTCCATTTACTTCCTTTGAATAAGGCAGTAAAGATAAAAGTTCTCCTTTTTTACCTTCAACCTCTATAAATTTATTAATCAAATATATTTCATTCATTTCATTTACAATTTTACCCTTAATATTGCGTTTTAGGAGATACAACAAAAGTGAAAGATTTGCATAAGAATGGTCAAGCCTTTCACCAATTACTCCTATAAAAGTGATTTCTCTTGCACCTAATTCTATCGCTTTTAACATTGCCAGTTGTGTATCTGTCTCATCCTTCATGGGTGGATATTTTTCTATCCTTACCCCCTCTTTTTCATAAAATTCTAAAACTTCTTCTTTTATTGAATCTAAATCTCCCACTATTAAATGAGGTTTTAGTTTCATTCGGTAGGCATGATTTGCTCCACCATCTGCACATATAACCATATCTGCATCTTTTATCAGCTTTTTATAAAAATTATAATCTTTTATATCCCCATTAGAAATAATTAAGACCTTCATTTTTCTACTGCCTTTCTAAATTCTTTTATAGTTTGTGCAGGATTTGAAGACTCAAAAATTGCAGAACCAGCTACAATTATATCAGCTCCTGCCTCAACCACTTCCTTTACATTATAAAGGTTAATTCCACCGTCTACCTCAATTTCAAAGTTTAAGCCTAAATCTTCTCTCATTTTCTTTAATTCTTCAATCTTTTTAAGCATTGAATCTATAAACTTTTGTCCTCCAAATCCAGGATTTACTGTCATAATCAAAATCATGTCAACATCCTGTAATATATATTTTAAAGTTTCTAAAGGTGTGGCTGGATTTAAAGAAACCCCAGCTTTTTTGCCGTAGCCTTTTATTTTTTGTATTGTCCTATGCAAGTGTATACAAGCCTCTTGGTGGACAGTTATAATATCCGCTCCTGAATTTGCAAACTCCTCTATGTACAAATCCGGATTTTCAATCATCAAATGGACATCAAAAGGAAGAGAAAAAAATTTTCTAAGGGACTTTACAACTACTGGTCCAATAGTAATATTTGGAACAAAATGGCCATCCATCACATCAATATGTAAAAGGTCAGCATCTTTTTCTATCTTTTTTATATCCTCTAATAAATTCGCAAAATTTGCAGATAATATTGAAGGAGCTATTTTCAATTTTTAGTACCTCCTCTTCTCTTTTTCCTTTAATTCTTTAAGCAGAGAAAGATAACTCAAATACCTGTTTTTATCTATTAGCCCTTCTTTCACAGCCTTTATAATATTACAATCTGGCTCATTTACATGAAGACAAGAAGAAAATTTGCATCCCCTTTGAAGCTCTAAAAATTCTCTAAAATAGTATCGAAGGTCTTGATTATCAATATCTAATGTCAAAGCAGTAAAACCAGGAGTATCTAAAACATACCCTCCAAAATCAAGAGATAAAAGTTCTACACTTCTTGTTGTGTGTCTACCTCTTAAAAGCTTTTCACTGACTTCCCCTGTCTTCAGTTTTATATTTGACTGAATAGAATTAATCAAAGAGGACTTTCCTACTCCAGAAGGACCTGCAAAAAACGAAACCTTGTCTTTTAAATAAGATTTCAGTTCCTTAATTCCATCTTTTGTTACTACGGAAGTAGTCACTGCTTTATATCCTATTTTCTGATAAATAGTCACCAAATCAAAAGCCTCTCTATCCTCTTTTAAATCCACCTTATTGATACAAATTATAGGCTCAATATCATTGCTCTCTGCCAAGACAATCATTTTATCTAACAAAACTCGATTAATCTCCGGCTTGGCAATAGCAAAAACTATTATCGCTTGATCTACATTAGCAATAGGGGGCCTTATAAGTTCATTTTTTCGAGGTAAAATGTTTAAAATATACCCCTCACTATCGTTTATCATTTGAATTTCCACAATGTCACCTACTAAGGGAGTAACATTATCTTTTCTAAATTTTCCACGAGCACGGCATTCTACAATGCCGTGCTCTGTGGCTACATAATAAAATCCAGCTATTCCTCGTACAATTCTTCCTTCTATCCTTGTCAATTAAAATCTCGCCTCCACTGTACTATACACTTCTCCATCTATATCCACCTCAATTGTAGCTTTACCTTTATATGCCGTTACAGGAACAGTAAGGGGGCTTTCTTGATAAGTGTGTTCATCAGAATATACTAAATTCTTTTGCTCATTTTGTATTACATATACATCCACTTTCATAGTACCCGGTTTGTTGGGCAATTCAATAATAACATTTTTAGTTCGTTGTTGTAAAGAATCTTGAGGCATCTTGCTGACAATTAAATCTATCGGACTTCCCTTTTGAACCTCACTGTTTGGAGGAACACTTTGCTCTAAAACTACATTTTCTGGCACATCAGTTGTCTCTTTATAAATGACTTTACCTAATTTTAAACCAGCATTTTCTAAGGCAGTTGTTGCTTCCTCCAATGTCATATTAACTACGTTGGGCATTATTGCCGGCTGTTGACCTTTGCTAACATACAGATCAATCACTGTGTTATATTCTACCTGTACTCCTTGTCTTGGATTTTGGTCAAAAACATATCCTCTAGGAAACTGGTCATTGTATTGTTCTATAATATTTGCTTTGAGGCCCATATTCTCAAGAATATTTTTAGCCTCTAAATAATCTTTGTTTATAACATTAGGCACCACAACAACTTGCGTACCTTTACTAATCACTACATAAACTGTAGTTCCAGTTTTTACTACACTCCCTTGTGGAGGGTCTTGAGATAAAATAGTATTTTCAGGTTTATCGCTATACCGCTCTTCACTTATCTCCATCTTTAAATTATGGTCTGATAGAATTTTACTTGCTTGGTTTAAGGACAAACCAACAACATTTGGAACCACAACATCGCTCACTTTAAAAAAGTTATTGAGGACGTATATGGTACCATAAGACAAAGAAGCCAGTAGCAAGAGAATTAATAAAACAGTTGCTATTCTCTTTATGACGTTTCGCCTTTTCTTTTCTTTCTCCTTTCTTTGTGCCGCTCTCTTTAACTCTTCTACATCTTTAGAAGGAATCACCCGTGTTTTTGTGTTTTCCTCTTCTTTGAAGTTTAGTTCTTTAGGGTTTCGCAAAAAAACATCTAGGTCCTTAAGAAAATCTGCTGCAGTTTGATACCTTAGATTTACATCTTTTTGAGTAGCTTTTAAAACTATTTGATCTAATTCTTTTGGTACTTTGTCATTTAGCTTTGAAGGAGGAATTATATCTTCTTGAATGTGTTTTAAAGCGACAGAAATAGGACTGTCTCCCTCAAAAGGCACTTTTCCTGTTAACATTTCATAAAGGACAATTCCTAAAGAGTAAATATCCGTCCTTTCATCTACTATTCCACCCCTTGCCTGTTCAGGCGAAAAATAATAAGCAGTTCCTACCACATCTCCGGTGTAAGTTATAGTAGAACCATTAGCAGCTCGTGCAATTCCAAAATCAGTAACTTTCACCACATCGTCGTCAGTAACAAGAATATTTTGAGGTTTTATATCTCTGTGAATTATTCGATTTTTATGGGCGTGATCCAGGGCTTTACAAACTTGTCGTGCTATTTCTATTGCTCTACCTACTTCTAACGGTCCTCCATTTTCACTTATAAGCTTTTTTAAAGTACGTCCCTTTACATATTCCATCACAATGTAGTAAATATCTCCTTCTTGCCCAACATCGTATATACTCACTATATTAGGATGAGAAAGACTTGCCGCTGCCTGAGACTCTCTTCTAAATTTTTTCACAAAATCCTCATCTGCTGCAAATTCAGGCCTCAAAATTTTGATTGCCACTATTCTGTTAAGGAGATGACACTTTGCTTTGTAAACCTTAGCCATTCCCCCTGCGCCAATTTTCTCTAATATTTCATATCGGTTACCTAATATACGTCCAATCATGATGTCACCTCCTTAACAGCGATAAGAGTTATATTATCGTATCCGCCGTTAGCCTTTGCAATATTTACTAAATTAATACAGGAGGTATTTATATCTTCATTTTTAGTAAA
Organism: Thermoanaerobacter sp. X514; assembly: GCF_000019065.1. Lineage (NCBI taxonomy): Bacteria > Bacillati > Bacillota > Clostridia > Thermoanaerobacterales > Thermoanaerobacteraceae > Thermoanaerobacter > Thermoanaerobacter sp. X514. The sequence continues at coordinate 1,754,018 of NC_010320.1, forward strand.
TTCATCTAAAATTTGTTGGTCTGTCACCAAATTAGTAAGCCCATCTGTACACAAAAGTAAAATATCCTCTGGCATAACAGCGTCATGGAATATATCGACTTTTACTTCCTCATCAACTCCCAAAGCCCTTGTTATTATATTTTTTTGAGGATGAATCCGGGCTTCTTCATGAGTTATTTTACCCATTTTTACAAGTTCTTCTACAAAAGAATGGTCTTCTGTAATTTGCTTTATGCTGTTATCTCTTATCAAATAAGCCCTACTATCTCCAATATGTCCTATAAAAAAATGATTTTTTTCAAAAAATAACAAAGTAAGAGTAGTACCCATCCCTGTCAATTCACATTCTGAACAGGCTTGAGAATAAACAATTTTATTAGCATATTTAATTGATTTCTCTATAAAACCTTCTATAGAGGAAATTCCTCTATCCTGTAGCTTAAAATAATTCTTTTTAAAATAATCAACAATGGCTTCAACTGCAGACTTACTTGCAATTTCACCCCCATTATGGCCTCCCATTCCATCAGCCACAATAAACAGTGGCAAATCTTTTTCTTCCGAAGCATAATAATAATCTTCATTTTTTTCTCTTACATTGCCAATATCAGTTAGGGCAGCTGCAATCATAAAAACCCTACCTTTCCTTTAAATACTTTCTCCTCAGCTGTCCACAGGCAGCTTCAATATCGCTACCCAATTCCCTTCTCACCGTACAAGATATCCCTGCATCTTCAATAATTCTTTTGAACATCATCACCTTTTCATTGTTTGCCTTTTTAAAACCTATTTCTCTTACGTAATTAATAGGTATTAAATTAATATGACACAACATACCTTTTAATAAATCAACCAATTGATACGCATGTTCTTTTTTATCATTTACTCCTTCAATCAACGAATACTCAAAGGTTATCCTGCGCCTTGTTTTATCTACATAATATTTACAAGCCTTCATCAATTCCTCTAATGGATAAGCTTTATTTATTGGCATTAGTTGAGTTCTCAATTCATCATTAGGAGCATGTAATGAAATAGATAAATTCACCTGTAGTTTTTCATCTGCAAATTGATAAATTTTAGGAACTATTCCACAAGTAGATATAGTTATATGTCTGCTGCCTATTCCTAAACCGTGGGGGTTATTCACTATTTTTATAAATTTCATCACTTCATCATAATTGTCAAAAGGTTCCCCACTTCCCATCAAAACAATATTAGAAATCTTGCCATAGTCGCTGTCTATAGCCATAACTTGGTCTACCATCTCTGAGGCTTTTAAATCTCTAACTTTACCTCCAATAGCAGAAGCGCAAAAGCTACATCTCATATTGCATCCTACTTGAGTAGAAACACAAGCAGTATTTCCAAATCTGTATTTTATGGCAACTCCTTCGATGATATTACCGTCTTCTAGTAAAAAAAGGTACTTTACTGTGTCATCTATCTCAGAAACCCTTCTCTCTTCAATTTTTAATTGGGAAACATAAGCAATTTCTTTTAATTTTGAGCGCAAATTCTTAGAGATATCTGTCATCTGATCAAAATCTGTCACTTTTTTGCCATAAATCCACTTGTAAATCTGCTTAGCTCTATATCTACTCTCTCCAATATTTACAAAGAATTCTTCCATTTCTTCTAATGTCATGTCTTTTAAATTGTACAACTCAAATTACCTCCGTGTTCATTTAAGATTAAGATTTGTCCCTGTCAAGAATCAGTAGGTAACTTATTTAGCTGACATTTAGCACAGACTAACTCCCCTATTTTATCCTTCTTAACTTGCTTATAAAAAAGCCATCAATTTCATGTTCTAAAGGTGTAGTTTGTACATATCCTAAAGAAGCAGTTTCAATGTTTAATCCACTTGGCATCTCAGCTTTTATATCAACCAATTTAAAATCAGGGTGTTCTTTTAAAAATTTCATTATTACATTTTGATTTTCTTCCTTTCCTATGGTGCAGGTACTATACACTAAAAATCCACCTTTTTTTACATATTTTGAACTGGAATCTAATATTTTATATTGAGTTTCAATTAATTCTGAAATTTCTTTTCTCGTATAATTCTTTAACTTAATATCGGGTTTTTTCCTGATTATACCGATACCTGTACAAGGAACATCTGCTAAGACTTTATCAGCCTTTTCCAGATATTTTTTATTGACAAAAGTAGAATCAAAGGCCTCAGTTTTTACATTTGTAATTCCTAATCTTTTACAATTTTCTTTTATCAATTCCAATCTATGAGGGTGCAAATCAAAAGCTACAACTTTGCCGTTATTTTTCATCAATTGTGCTATATGAGTTGTTTTACCACCAGGAGCAGCACACACATCTATTACTGTTTCTCCTTCTTTGGGATTTAAAATTTTAGAAACCAACATAGAAGCTTCATCCTGAATGTAAATAAAACCTTCTTTGTACAATTGATGACTTTCAGGGTTTTTAATATCTATATACAATGCTTCTTCTAGATAATAGCCTTTTTTATAAGCTATACCGTCAGAATCTAATAGCCTTTTCAAATCTTCAATATCAATTTTTAGAGTATTAACCCTGTAGCAAATTTCAGGCCTTTCATTTAAACTTTTTAAAAGCGCCTCTGCCTTCTCTTCATCGTAATTATTTAGTAATCTTTCCACAATCCAATCAGGATAAGAATATGTTACCTTCAAATATTGCTTTAAATCCCTCTCTTTATCAGGGAAAATTACTCTTTCTTTCTCTCTATCGTAGTTTCTTAAAACTGCATTTATAAAATTTGCTCTCTTTATCCCTAATACTTTTTTAGCTATATTAACTGTCTCATTTATAGCAGCATAAGAAGGAACTTTGTCCATGTACAAAAGCTGGTATAATCCCATTTCAAGAAAAATCATGGTTTTTAAATCCGGAGCCTTATTTACAAAAAAAGAAAGTATAAAATCTAATGTGTACTTTCTTTCAATAACACCAAATACCAACTCTTTAGTAAAACCTCTATCTATTTCTTTTAATTCTTGTCCTTTTAAATGCTTATTAAAGGAAATATTCGCATAAGCTTCTTTTGACAACACTTCTTGAAGTATTTTATAAGCTATTTCTCTTGGTTTCATTTATCGTATTTTTCTCCTTTACTCTCTGCTATTTCTTATAATAATCAATCTCAAAAGTTGCATAATAGAAACTAATGCTGCAGCTACATAAGTCAAAGCAGCAGCTTGTAAAACCCGCCGAGCGGGTTCAATATCTTCTCTTGTAAAAAGCGCATTTGATTGAAGAAGCGCTATTGCTCTATTGCTTGCATCAAATTCTACAGGCAAAGTAATAACCTGAAAAAGCACTGCTGCACTAAAAAGAAGTATACCTATGTTTATCAACTGTAATCCTGGAGCACCCATGAAAAATCCTAAAATTACTAAAGGCCAAGCTAAATTAGCCCCTAAATTAGCTACAGGAACAAGACTGTTTCTTACAGTCAAAGGCACATAACCTTTCGCATGTTGTATCGCATGCCCTGCTTCATGGGCAGCTACTCCTATTGCAGCTATAGATTCACTCCCATAAACAGATTCAGAAAGTCTTAAAACTCTTGCTCTTGGATCATAATGGTCAGTCAAATTGCCCGGTACCCTTTCAATTCTAACATCATAAAGCCCCATACTGTCCAATATCTTTCTCGCTACTTCCTCTGCGGTATATCCATATCTATTTCTGACACGAGCATACTTGCTAAAAGTGCCCTGCACCTTAGCTTGTGCATACATAGCAAATATTAAAGCAGGTATTAAAAGTATTACCGTAGTATCCCAAAACATATTATTCACCCTCCATTTAATATTTTTTTTATGGTCTCTTCAATCTTTGATACCTCTACACGAGTATTAAAACATGGCCCATTAGGTCTCTCATTTATTATACCATACACAGGGATTTGCTTCACATCCTGCATGCCGCTTGTCAAATCTCTTTCACAAGCAATCGCTATTATAACCTTTGGCTTTGTGTCCTTTACTACTTTTCTTGCTAGAGTACCTCCTGTAGCAACTGCCACATTTACGCCATATTTCTCCTTGAAATTTACCAAATCATTGATTTGGCACTTTCCACATCGTCTACAATTATCTATATCATAAGTCACTTTAAATTTACAGCCGCTGTATTGTATGCAATGAGGTGCCAATATCAATATGTCTTGTGGAGCATATCTCTTTATATTTTTATTAAACAAAAAATTCTTTATTTCAATATAAGACTGCTCTACCTTTTCAATTTTTAAATCCAAAACTCTTGCTACAAATACCACGAAGGGATAAAAAAGATCTAAGAAATTTGCTATGAAAGAGCTTAAAAATTTGTTAGATTTTTTACTGACCACCACATAAAATGTTGCTCCAATAACAGCTACAATTAAAGCCATCAAAAAGAGAACAAAAATCATTAACGTAATAAGTAGATATTTGTAAAGTTCAATTCTACCTCTATTTATTACGTATAAAATTCCCAAAACAACTAAAGTAAAAACCAAAAAGGTAACTGCCAATATCCCCAAAAAAATTCTTTTTTTCCCCTTCAAAAGTAATTCTCCTTTTTAAATTATCTAAAGATTGTCCCTTCAGGTATATTGTGACCTATTAAATATTCCCTAATACCCATTTTTTTAGAACCTTCTTGTTGAATTTCTACTATCTTTAGGGCGTCTTTATCGCATTTCACAATTAAGTCGCCTTTTGACTTTAAAACTGTTCCATTTTCTTCATTCCCATTGTATTCAACTATCTCGCCTTTCCAAATTTTTAACATTTTATCTCCATAAAACGTGTAACAACCAGGCCAAGGTTTCATTCCCCTTATCAAATTTCGGATTTCTTCTGCCGTTTTGTTCCAATCTATATGTCCCATTTCTTTAGTAAGTATTGGTGAATAAGAAGCCTCCTCTTCCCGCTGTTTCACGGGAGTCAAACTGCCTTTTTCTAACCCTTTTAACGTTTCTATCAAAACTTCTGCTCCTAATCGAGAAAGCTTATCATGAAGTGTTTCCGCATCATCTTCCTCTAAAATAGGAATAGATTTTTTGATAAGCATATCTCCTGTATCCAATCCCTTGTCCATAAGCATTGTAGTAATACCCGTTTCTTTTTCACCATTGATTATAGCCCAATTAATTGGAGCGGCTCCTCTATATTTTGGCAAAAGAGAAGCGTGGACATTGATACAACCATATTTAGGAAGAGTCAAAATCTCTTCAGGTAAAATCTTTCCATAGGCTACAACAACTATGGCGTCAGGATTTATCTCTTCTAATCTGTTTAAAAACTCTGGGTTGTTTTTTATTTTCTCCGGCTGTAAAATTTCTACTCCTTTTTGCAATGCCACTTCTTTGACAGGAGAAAAGCTAAATTTCATTCCTCTTCCTTTCTGTTTATCTGGCTGCGTAACCACTGCAGCTACATCATATCCTTCTTCAAAAAGCTTTTGCAAAGAGGGGACGGCAAATTCAGGCGTCCCCATAAAGACAATTTTCAACAAGTCATACCTCCTCGTATAATTAATTTTAAAGACAATAAATTTGTCTCACTTCTTAAAAATTTAATAAAGTGCATTTATAACTGGAAATCTTTAATATTCTCATCTTGTCTAAAATCTTATCTATTGCCATGAATCCGTAATATTGCGCAATATGCAGGATTCATGGCGCGGCCGTCTCATCTTTTTTCGGCCTTATTATTTACTTTTGAGATAACTTGTAGCATTATTATACTGTAAAGTTAATGTGGGACAGGCTTTCGTCCTCCATGCGGCTTGACCGCTCTTTTAAGTGTGGTCCCTACACCAGATTTGCCTTTTCTTACGCGAAATCTGCTTTGTCATATATAAGCCCCTGGCAGCAGAGGATTCAGGCTTATATATTAAGAGCTAATTGCGAGGTTGCTACATAATCTGGTTGCTAGGGTTATCTCAAATTAACTTTTACTTACTTTATCACTTTTGAAAGGAGGTGTAACAATCTTGAATAAGCTTTTTGTTGGTATGGATGTAAGCCTGAATGATGTCAAGGTTCATATTCTCGACCAGGAGGGTAATGATGCTTCCTCCCGTTTTTCTGTAGAAAATAACCCTCATGGTTGTGATGTTATAGTATCACGTATCTTGGAGTGTTGTAATAAATACAATATTCAAAAGGTCTTTATTGGTTTGGAATCTACCTCAGTCTATGGCTGGCATCTTCAGTATTATTTGGCTGATCATTCTGCTCTTAAGCCTTATCAACCTTCTATTACTACTTTTAATGCAAATATTATTAATGCTTTTAAAAAGTCTCTCGGCAATTTACCTAAAAATGACTGGATTGATGCCTTTGCTATTGCCGAAAAACTGAGATTCGGTAGACTCCCTAAATCTTGTTCTGTAGATTTTAGATATCTTGCTCTCCAGAGGCTTACTCGCCATCGCTTTCACATTGTTAATAGTATTGTTAGAGAAAAAAATTATTTACTCAGCAATTTGTTCCTTAAGTTTAGCGGTTTGTGCCAAAATAAAGTCTTTAGTAATAATTTTGGAGCAACTGCTACTGAAATATTTAATGAGTTTTTCACCCTTGATGATATTGCGGCTCGACCGCTTGATGAACTTGCCGGCTTTTTGGTTGATAAGAGTAAAGATCGCTTTGATGATCCAGAAGCTACAGCTAAATTGCTTCAAGAGGCTGTTCGCAAGTCTTATAGAATTAATGCTACTGTAGATGATTCTTTAAACTTTGTTATCAAGTCTTGCTTTGACAATCTACAGTCCCTTGAAAAGCAGAAGAAAGCTGTAGAAAAAGCCATTATTAATGAGGTAAAAGGATTTAACAATGAATTTCTTTGTCTTACATCAGTAAAAGGTATTGGCCCAACCATCGCAGCCGGCTTAATATCTGAGATAGGCGGAATTTCAAGGTTTGATAATGATAATGCCCTTGCAAAGTTTTCCGGCCTTTATTGGTCAGAGTACCAGTCTGCTGATTTTAAAGCGGAGGACACATATCTCAAGCGTACTGGTAATGAGTATCTCAGATATTATTTTATTCAAGCAGCTGACCAGCTCAGGAAGTATTTACCTGAGTTCTCACAATACTATGCCCGCAAATTTAAAGAAAGCAAAACTCACAAGCATAAACGTGCTCTTGTATTGACTGCACGTAAAACTGTAAGGTTAGTCTTCGCTCTGCTGCGCGAAGAAAAACTTTATAAATCCCCAATAATGAAAGGAGATGATTGTATAAGTTAACATATTACCCCATAACCATATTTTACATTAATTTCCATTAGCTTATTGCGTGATGGTTAGCTTTGCTATACCCTTTTTTAGGTTATTTTATTAAATTTTTTTTGAATTTTTTTTACCACCCTCTTGACATATTACCGAAATACTTAACCTGTTCTTTTTCTTCTTCATCTAAAAATCTTATAGCCTTATCTATAAACAAAACCCCGTTTAAATGGTCTATTTCATGGCATAAAGCTCTTGCCAGTAAATCCTCACCTTCAATTTCCCTCTCTTTACCTTCTCTATCCAAATATTTTACCTTTACTTTTTTAGGCCTTTTAACCTCTCCTACTACTCCCGGAATACTTAAACATCCTTCGGCCCCTACTTGTTCTCCTTCTTCATATACAATCTCAGGGTTTATAAGCTCTAAAAGACCTTCTCCCACATCTATGACAACTAACCTTCTCAACACTCCTATTTGATTAGCAGCCAATCCTACTCCATCGTTGAGATACATAGTTTGTGCCATATCCTCTAATATAGTCAAAATATGAGAATTTATCTCTGTAACAGGTTTTGCTTTTTTTCTTAAGACCTCATCTCCAATTTTTCTAACATACCTTATTGCCAAAATAAATACCTCCTTAAATTTACATTATACTCAAAGGGTCAATGTCTACAGCTATCCTTATATCTTTAGAATATTTCATCTTTTGAATTTCTTCTGCTATCTCCGTCAAGATGTCTCTATCTTCACTTTTTAAAATGACCTGCCATCTATATCGGTTGTTTATTTTACTTATAGGAGCTGGAGCAGGTCCTAATATTTTATTATAACTCTTATTTTGAAGTTTGTTAATAAGCTTTTGACAAGTTAAATAAGTGCTTACAGCAGTATTTTTAACCTCTTCCTCCTTTTCTCCTGATACCACTATATTCATTAGATGTGAAAAAGGAGGGTATCTAAAAATTTCTCTGTATTTTATCTCTTCGTTGTAAAACTTCACATAATTTTGCTGTTTTGCAGTAACTATACTATAGTGGTCATCTTCATAGGTCTGTATTACTACTCTTCCAGGCTTTTCACCTCTTCCTGCCCTTCCAGCTACCTGAGTGAGCAGCTGAAAAGTCCTCTCACTGGACCTAAAATCAGGAAGATTTAAAGTTATATCTGCAAGTATTACTCCCACCAACGTAACATTTGGAATGTCAAAGCCTTTAGATATCATTTGCGTACCGATTAGAATGTCTGCCTTACCATTTCTAAAGTCATAAAAAATTTTCTCATGAGACCCTTTTTTTCTTGTGGTATCTACATCCATCCTCAAAACTCTTGCATTAGGAAAAAACTTTTTTATGTCGTTTTCTACCCTTTCGGTCCCTATGCCTAAATACCTAATCCTTTTACTTCCACATTTAGGACATGTATCTTTCATAGTCTCCTCATAACCACAATAATGGCAAACCAATTTTTTATCTTCAAAATGATAAGTTAAAGAAATATCACAATTAGGACATTTAGGCACATAACCGCAATCTCTGCAGGAAACAAATGAAGAGTATCCTCTTCTGTTTAAAAAAAGAATAGTTTGCTCTTTCCTTTTAAGATTTTCTTTTATATAGGAAAATAATTTGCGACTAAATATTGAAGTATTTCCGCTTGCCAATTCCTCACTCATATTGACAACTTCTATCTGCGGCATAGAAACATTAATCCTTTTTGTAAGTCTTATAAGTTTATATTCTCCTTTATTAGCTTTATAATAGGTCTCTAAAGAAGGAGTAGCACTGGCCATAACCAGAACTGCTTTTTCTATTTCACACCGCTTTTCTGCCACTTCTTTAGCATTATATTTAGGTCTTAAGTCTGATTGTTTGTAGGTGGTCTCATGTTCCTCGTCAATTATAATGAGGCCAAGATTATTAAAAGGAGCAAAAACTGCATTTCTCACACCAACTACTACGTCCACTAAACCATTTTTTACTTTTCTCCATTCATCAAAACGTTCTCCCGGTGAAAGGCCACTGTGAATTACAGCCACTCTATTGCCAAATCGACTCACAAACCTTTCAATAGTCTGAGGCGTCAATGAGATTTCTGGTACTAAAACTATAGCGCTTTTGCCTATTTTTATAGCTTCATCTATCAATTGAAGATAAACTTCAGTTTTGCCACTTCCTGTTACACCAAAAAGCAAATATTTATCAAAAGTGCCTGTCAAGATAGACCTTTTAACCTCTTCTACAGCTCTTTGTTGTTCTTCTGTCAATAATAGAGGCTTAGTTTTTTCAATATCTTTTACACTAAATCTCAATACTTCTTCCTCGTAAATTTCTATATACCCTTTATTTTGTAAACTTTTTATAACTCCATAGTCTATATTGAGCACCTTGACAAGCTCAGAAAGCCTAATAGGACTTCTATTTTTTAAATATTGTAATATTTCGTATTGCTTTGGCGCCTTTTTGGAAAGCTGTGAAGGTATCTCATCAATATTTATTTTCACAACCTTTACTTTCTTTTCCCCTTGCTTTATCCCTACAGGCATTATAGTCTGGAGAGCTTCAGAAAAATAACATTTATAATAATCCTTCATCCACTTAGCCAGTTCAATCATTTTTTCATCAAATATGCTATAGCTGTCTAAAATCCTATGGATATCCTTTATTTTATCCACTGAATAAGACGCCTTGTCAGTAATACTTATTACATATCCCTCTATAAACCTATTATTAAAGGGGACAGATACCCTCATCCCAATTTTTACATTCATTCCTTCAGGAATACGATAAGTATATACCCTGTCAGTATTAGAAGATTTAATGTCTACAACGACCTCGGCAAACATGGCAACCTCCGCCTGTTAAATATTTACCAAATAAAAAAAGCCGAAAGGCCTTACAACAATTTAGCTATTTCATCTAATATCACATGAGAAGCTTCTATCTTTGTCATCAAAGGATACTCCTTTACGTTTAAATCTCTATCTATGATTTTTATTATATTCGTGTCTACTTCAAAACCTGCTCCCTTTTGAGTTACATCATTTGCAACTATTAAATCCATATTTTTCTCCTTTAACTTTCTTTGTGCATATTCTACTAAATTAGTAGTTTCAGCAGCAAAACCTATCGAAATCTTGTTTCCTTTTTTCTGTCCTACTTCATACATTATGTCTGGATTTTTAACTAATTCAATAGTTAATTTCTCTTCATCTTTTTTTATCTTTTCTTTTTTCATCTCTTTAGGTCTGTAGTCAGAAACAGCTGCAGCCCCTATGACAATGTCTACTTCATTAAGGTGCATCATGACAGCATTGTACATATCTACCGCTGTTTCTACAGGAATAAAAGTCACATCTTTAGGTACCTCTATATAAGTAGGCCCAGAAATTAAAATCACTTGTGCCCCTCTTTCCACTAAAGCTTTTGCAATCTCATAGCCCATTTTACCCGAAGAGCGATTTGTAATGTATCTTACAGGATCAAGAGGCTCTCGAGTAGGCCCTGCTGTTACTAACACCTTTTTCCCTTCAAAATCTCTTTTTTTCTCATTGTCCAATAACTCTAAAATAGCTTTTTCAATCTCCTCTACATCAGCCAATCTTCCTGCGCCATAAGTTCCACAAGCAAGCCTTCCGGCAGCTGGCTCCACAAATAAAAAACCATATTCTTTTAAAATTTTAATATTCTTTTGAGTCACAGGATTGGTATACATGTTTGTATTCATGGCGGGAGCAATTAGTACAGGACTCTTTGTAGCAAGAATAGTAGTAGTTAACATATCGTCTGCAATCCCATGAGCAATTTTAGCAATAATATTTGCGGTTGCAGGAACTATTGCAAATACATCAGCTTTTTTTGCTAAAGAAATATGCTCAATTTCCCAATATTTCCTATCCTCAAACATATCAACAACTACTTTATTGTTAGTTAAAGCCTCAAAAGTGAGAGGATTTATAAAATTTGTAGCTTCCTTTGTCATTATGACATCCACATTTATGTCTTTTTTTACGAGTCGAGATGTAAGGTCTGCAGCTTTATAAGCTGCTATACCTCCTGTAACCCCTAATACTACATTTTTTTTGCTTGTATTCATTTCAACACCCTCTATTTTATTCCATATTTTTGCGGTCTTTGATAAGTAATAAGTCCATTGTTTACTTCTTCTGTAGCAATTGTTACAGGTTTATCAGAATCTATGTCTACTAATTTAGTGTCACCAGCAATAAGCTGTCTTGCTCTTTTTGCAACTAAAGAACACAAAGTATATTTGCTATCTACTTTTTCCATTAAATCTACAATTGATGGATATAAAATCATACCAACCCCTCCTTGATTTCTAAGTACAAATCCTTATTTCTATCAACTCTGCATTTCTCTGCAATAATTATAGCTTTAATTTTTTCAACCGCTTCTTCTACACTATCATTTATAACTACATAATTGTACCTGGAAACATAGTTTAATTCCTCATAAGCACTTTTAAATCTTTTTATTATCTCCTCTTCTGTCTCTGTCCCCCGTTTTTTAATCCTATTTTTTAATTCTTCCATTGAAGGAGGCAATATGAAAATAAACACTCCTTCTGGAAACTTCTCTTTTATTTTTAAAGCTCCTTGAATATCTATCTCTAAAACCACATCATTTCCTTCATCTAAATTTTTTAATACGAAATCCTTCGGTGTACCGTAGTAGTGGCCATATACCTTTGCCCATTCTAAAAAAGAATCATTTTCTATCATTTTCTCAAATTCCTCTTCCGATTTAAAAAAATAGTTTTTCCCTTCTATTTCTCCGCTTCTTGGCTGACGGGTAGTAGCAGATATACTCAATTTTAAATCTTTCTCTTTTTCCATCAAAGCTTTGCATATCGTCCCTTTTCCTGCCCCTGAAGGCCCAGAAAGTACAATAAGTAACCCTTTTTTCTTTTTCGACAACACAAATTCCCCCTACTCTTCCTCTTCTTCGTCTTCTTCTAAAGTATCTTCTAATATCTCCTTGTTAGAATTGAGACGATTAGCTACGGTCTCTGGTTGAACAGCAGAAAGTATTATGTGGTCACTATCAGTAATTATAACGGCTCTTGTTCTTCTACCATATGTAGCATCGATAAGCATACCTCTATTTTTTGCCTCTTGAATTATTCTTTTTATAGGTGCAGATTCTGGACTAACTATTGCCACCAATCTATTAGCCGAAATTATATTGCCAAAACCAATATTTATTAATTTAATCGACATACTTTTTCCTCCCTACTCAATATTTTGAACTTGTTCTCTAATTTTTTCAATCTCATTTTTCAAGTCAATGACTTTATTAGAAATTCTATAGTCTATTGACTTTGAAGCAATCGTATTAGCTTCACGATTCATCTCCTGAACTATAAAATCTAATTTTTTACCTATAGAACCTTCTTCTTTTAAAGAATCTTTAAATTGAACAATGTGGCTTTTAAGCCTTGTTATTTCTTCAGCAATACATGACTTGTCAGCAATAATTGCTATTTCCATTGCCATCCTATTAGGATCTATATCTACCCCCAATTCTTTTATACGCTGTTCCAATCTTTTTCTATAATCTTCTACCATTACAAAACTCAAATCTTCAATCTCTTTTACTATATCTGAAATTTTGCCCATTCTATTAACTATATCATCGTATAATTTTATACCTTCTTTGTTTCTCATGTCAATGAGGTTATTAATAGCTTCTCCCAATGGCAGTTTTAATAACTCCCATATTTCTTCTAAATCCAAATCCTCATTCTTTACCCTGATAACTTCCGGCAGATACACTAAATCACTTACCTTTATAAATCCTTCTAATTCAAATTTAGACTTTACATCAGTAAAAACTCTAAGATATTCTGACAAAAGATTCTCATCAATTTCTATAACATTAATACTTCTTTCATACACTTCAAAACCAATATTTAATTCTATTCTCCCTCTCGCAATCTGCTTTGAAACAAATTCTCTCACTTTTTCTTCAAGTCCACTTAAAAGTTTATTCATCCTGCAATTTATGTCTAAAAATCTGTGGTTTAAAGATTTAATTTCCACAGTTATATAATAGCCTTTTTCCTTAATCTCACCTCTTCCATAACCGGTCATGCTTTTTATCATCATATCACCTTTTTCTTATTATAGTCAAATTCTCACTGTATTAAACTAAAGCTCTATTTCGCCCCTGAAGACTTCTTCCACACTTCCAGATAAATAAATACTATTGTCATCCAGCCATTCTACTAAAAGTTTACCACCTTTAAAATGGACATTGACATTTCGCTCCGTCTTACCTAAAACTGCTGAAGCTACTGCAGAGGCACAGGCACCACTTCCACAGGCAAGAGTAAGCCCCACACCTCTTTCCCAAGTCCTTACAGAAATATTTTCTTTATCTTCTACTTTTACAAAATCCACATTTGTACCTTGAGGAAAAATGGAAGATTTTTCAATTTTAGGACCTAATTCTTTAATCATATTTTCATCTAAGGATTTTACAAAAACAATAGTATGAGGCACTCCTACTCTTATAGAAGTTAATTTATAAACTTTCCCATCTATTTTTACCGGCTCATTTATAAATTTTTGCTTATCAGTTTTTACAGGTATTTTATTAGCCTCAAAAATAGGACTACCCATGTAAACTTTTACACTTTCTACTTTCCCATTTTCTACAAAAACTTCTGGCATAATCACTCCCGCTAAGGTTTCCACTGCCATTTTCTCTTTTTTTACTATCCCTCTTTCATAAACATATTTTGCAAAACACCTAGAACCATTACCGCACATTTCTGCTTCGCTACCATCTGCATTAAAAATCCTCATCCTAATATCCGCAATTCCTGAAGGCTCAACGACTAAAAGACCATCCGCCCCTATACCAAAATGCCTATCACAAAGTTTAATAGCTAATTCACTATAATCTACATTTTCTCGAGCCTCAATTACTATAAAGTCATTTCCCAATCCATGCATTTTAGTAAATTTCACCTATATCACTCCATTTTCTAATCTTCAAGGATATTATAACACAAAAAAGGCTAATTTGGTTAGATATTTTAAGAAAATGTGAGGAAAACAATCATAAAACGATCATAAGGCCAATAGCAGCCAAAACTCCCATAATTCCGCCAAAATAAAAAGGTGCAGTTACTCCCAATGTATCCCAAAGTATTCCCGCTATAAAAGAAGCCGGTAAAAGGCCAATGCCTGTAAAAGTAGCATGAAGCCCTATAACTGTACCTTTTAAATGAGGTGGAGAAATCTCCGCAACTAAAGCTTTTTCAACACCCTCAGTCAAAGCGATGTACAAACCATAAACAGAAAATAATATCCACATAGCACTTTTAAAGCCAAAAACAGCAAATCCCAAATACACTATTCCGTAAAGGAAATAGCCGATGATGAGAAGTTTCTTTCTTCCTATTTTATCCGACAATCTTCCCATAGGATACGAAAAAATCATATAAACTATGTTGTACACCAAATACAAAAGTATAACATCCGAATCGCTAAATCCCACATTTTTCGCCCTTAAAAGCAAAAATTGATTAGAGGAATTACCCAAGGCAAAAATTAAAATAACTATTAAAAACATTTGAAGGCGTCTATCAAGACTTCTCCAAGAAAATGAAAGCTTTTTTGAAAGTTGATTTGTTACTTTGCTTTCCTTAGCAAAAAACAGCACAAAAACTCCTAAAAAAGCTGGTATTAAAGAATACATAAAAACCGCCTTATAATTCCCTTTGTAAGAAGTCAAAAAATAATAGGCTAAAGCAATTCCAATCGTTGCCCCTAAGGTATCCAATGCTCTATGAAGTCCATATGCTCTTCCGATCTTATCTTTATCTACAGCTTCAGCAATTAAAGCATCTCTCGGGGCTGTTCGTATTCCTTTTCCAAATCTGTCACTAGTTCTACCTAAAAACACCCATCCCCATGAAGTAGCAAAATACAAAAACATTTTTCCTATAGTGGAAAAAGAATATCCAGCTATAGCTAAAGGTTTTCTTTTACCTACTTTATCAGATATGTACCCTGAAAAAACTTTAAGTATGCTAGCTAAACTTTCTGCAAAACCTTCAATGATACCCACTATTGCCGGGCTTGCCCCCAGTTGAGAGGTGAGAAAAAGTGGAATCAAAGGATATACCATTTCAGTAGATATATCTGTAAGAAGACTTGTCAACCCCAAAATAATTACATTTAACAATTAAAATGCCTCCCTTCACTCTTTATTATTTTCATAAACCAATGAAGCAAAATATTCAAAGTCTCGACTGGCTTTTTCTAATAAATCCTTAACCTCTTTTTTCATTTCACACTCAAACACATCTCTTTGGGCTACTTTTTCAAACCACTTATATAACTTATTCAACTCATCTTCATTTTCCTCTAATTCTGCAAAAGTAAAATTTTTTCTTGCTATCTCTTTTTCAATCTCTTTAAAAAACTCTTCACATTGTTCCTTTATTTCACTATATTCTTCCCTCCTTTGATGATTAAATTGTTCTATCACATCCTTCTCTATTTCTTCATCAAGGGCCACTACTTCAAAGGCTTTAAAATCTCCTCCAAAGCCTTTAATTTCATCCTTTAGCTTCTCTATTTCTTTTAAAAACCTTTCCATGTAAGGCACAATACATACAGACTGTTGTAAATACAAAGCGCCAATTTTTTTTATTCTTCTCCATATAGTAACCCTAGCTGTTGACGAATCACTTGGGACCTTATACACAAAAAGTAACCACTTCAACTTTCCACCTCCTCTATCTTTCTTTCTCTTGCTTTTCAATTTTCTACTTATGGCAATTAAACTTTAATTCCTATTTTTACATCTTGTTTTATTGTAACAAATGTTACAACTAAAATCAATACAATCAATTTTTCACTATTAAACCCTTCGATTTCATGGTATACTTTTTATATACAATAAAATCTGGAGGTTATACTATGGCTTTGGACGGCATAACTTTACATGCAATAATAAAAGAACTAAAAGAAGAAATTATTGGTGGAAGAATTGATAAAATATATCAACCTGAAAAAGAAGAATTAATCTTTATAATACGAAATAAAGGTAAAAACTATAAACTGCTATTGTCTGCTAATGCAAATTATCCAAGAATATATCTTGCAGAAGAAAATAAAGAAAATCCTGCTGAGCCTCCAATGTTTTGCATGCTATTGAGAAAATTTCTTCAAAGCGGCAGGATAATAGATATAAAACAAGTAGAATTTGACAGAATAGTAAAAATCGACATAGAAACAAAAGACGAATTAGAAAATCAAACAATTAAAACTCTAATTATTGAAATAATGGGAAGACACAGCAATATCATATTAATTGACAAAGCTACTCAAACGATAATAGATAGCATAAAAAGAGTATATTCCGATATGAGTAAAGTAAGAGAAGTACTACCTGGGAGGCAATATGTCTACCCACCACTGCAGGAAAAGTTAAATATAAATAATCTCTCGCTACCTTCTTTTAAAGAAGCTGTTAATAACTACAAGTCAAAAAAAATTGAAAAAACCTTAGTAGATATTTTACAAGGATTTAGCCCCACTTTGGCAAGAGAAGTTACTTTTAGATGTAATATATCTGACAGATTTGTAGAATCAATAGAAGATGAGCAAATTGAAAATCTATATCAAAACATAAAAAAAATATATGAAGATGTTTTAAGCTTAAATTTAAAACCTTGCATTGCCTTTCAGGAAAATGAAGTAATTGACTTTTCTTGTATTGATTTATCTCAATATATTACAAAAACTTTTTTCCCTACAGTGAACAAAGCTGCTTGTAAATTTTTCAGTGAAAAAGCAAATATAGTAAATTTGCAAGTAAGGTCCTCGGATTTAAGAAAAATCATCAACAACAATTTAGAAAAACTTTATAACAAATTAGATAAACTTCAACAAGAATTAAACGAAGCAAAAAATGCTGACACTTTTAGACTTTACGGCGAACTTATAACAGCAAATATGCATTTGTTAAAAAAAGGAATGGAAAGCTTCAAAACCATAAACTATTACACTGGTGAAGAAATTGAAATACCCATTGACAAAAAATATTCCCCTTCAGAAAATGCACAAAGATACTTTAAAAAATACAGCAAGTTAAAAAATGCCAATAAAATAATAGAAAAACAAATATCCGATACTCTTGAGGAAATAACTTATTTAGAAGGTCAACTAGTGAACTTGGAAAATTGTACATTACCATCAGAAATAGAGGAAATAAAAAATGAACTGTCTGAACAAGGGTATATACATAAGCAGCAAAAGAAAAAAATATCACGGCAAACTCTTTCTCAACCGTTACATGTAGTATCTTCAGACGGTTTCGACATATATATAGGGAAAAACAACACTCAAAACGATTATCTAACGTTAAAATTCGCAAATCCTAACGATATATGGCTTCACACAAAAGACATGCCAGGGTCTCACGTCATAATCAAGACAAATAACAAACCTGTGCCTGAAACAACTCTTATTGAAGCTGCAAAATTAGCCGCCAAATATAGCAAAGCGAAACATTCTTCAAATGTACCTGTTGATTATACCTTAAAAAAATACGTAAAAAAACCTTCTGGCGCAAAACCAGGTTTTGTAATATATACAAGCCAAAAGACCCTTTATGTAGACCCAGAGTAAGATGCTTTTTAGGCATCTTACTTCTTATTTTAAAGGCACACTAAATATAGGAATATATTTTCTTCTATTTTCTTGTATAACACTCTCATACAAAAAAACTGTATCTACTAAAATTGCTCCTTTTTCTTGTTTTTCAAAAAGACTATTTACTTCTTCTATGTCAATGCTTAAACGTATGTCTCTGGCAATGGTAATGTGGGAAGTAAACTTTCTTTTATCTTTTTCAAAGCCAATTTTATATAATTCCTCATCTATATTGTCATGCAGTTTATTAAGAAAGGAATTTTCTTCTGTACCTACCCACAATACTCGCATATCGCCATTTCCCTTAAAAAATCCTACTTTGTCAAATTTTATATAAAAGGGACTAATATCTTTTACTGCTACTTCAAGAGAGTCTTTTATTTTCATTACACTTTCTGTTTCTATTTCCCCTAGAAATTTTAAAGTAATATGGAAATTATCTTTATGAGTCCATCTTCCTTTTATCGTATAATTTTTTAACTCTTCCTGAAAACTTGATAATTTCCCTATTGATTTTTCATCTAAATCAATTCCAATAAACGTTCTCATAGCACTCCTCCTTTTTTCTATTTCCATGGAAATAATTGTATTAAAACTTTCATTGTCCTCCTCAAAATTATAGCAAATAGAAGCAAAAAAAATCCATCTCAAATAGACTATTGCTATATTTTTCTTGCCTCTGTTTCTGTTAGCTTTATGATTTTTTAAATAACTTACATCATGACTTTTTTAACCTATTGACAAATGTTTATGTTGATGTTATTATCTAATTAAATTGCTAAAGTGAATAATAAAATAAAAACTCTTATCGAGAGCAGGTGGAGGGACTGGCCCGATGAAACCCGGCAACCGGTGGCCGAAAGTTTTAAACATGCGGCTGCACGGTGCTAATTCCTGCAGAACGTTGAGTTCTGGCAGATAAGAGGATTTAAAAACCTCTTCGTACTGTCAGAAGAGGATTTTTTATTTTTATTTTGGGAAAGGAGGCTTTTCTTTGATCTATATTAGAAATCTTACAAAAGTTTATCATTCAGCTTCAGGAAATGTTAGGGCTTTGGAAGACGTCAACCTCAACATAGAAAAAGGCGATATTTTTGGAATTATAGGTCTGAGCGGTGCTGGAAAGAGTACTCTCCTGCGCTGCATAAATATGCTCGAAAAGCCAACTTCCGGTTCAATTGAGATAGATGGTGTTGAAATGACTCGGCTTTCTCCCTCTGAATTAAAAGAAATGCGAAAAAAAATAGGCATGATATTCCAGCATTTTAATCTGTTATCATCCAGAACTGTCAGAGGCAATGTGGCTTTTCCTTTGGAGATTGCCGGGCTGGACAAAAGGACAATCGATAAAAAAGTAGAAAATCTTTTAGAGCTCGTGGGGCTTTCCGACAAGGCCGACAACTATCCTTCTCAGCTTTCAGGCGGTCAAAAACAGCGGGTAGGTATAGCACGAGCCCTGGCTAATGATCCGAAAGTTCTTCTTTGTGACGAACCTACTTCAGCGCTGGATCCAGAAACAACTCTTTCTATTTTAAATCTTTTAAAAGATATAAATAGGGAGCTGGGAATCACCATAGTTCTCATAACACATGAAATGAATGTCATTAAACAAATTTGCAATAAAGTAGCAGTTATTGAAAAAAGTCGTGTGGTAGAACAGGGACCTCTTATTGAAGTATTTAAAAAACCTCAAACAGAAACCGCACGAAATTTTTTGAAATCTGTAACTTTATCAGAAATGCCTAAGGAATTAAAAGATAGGATTGAAAACTTGTCCCACGAACACTTGGAAGGCAAAATTATTAAAATTGCCTTTTTCGGCGAAATTACAACAGAACCTGTCATATCAAACATTATAAGAAAATTTGATGTTGACACCAATATTCTCTATGGAAACATTGACCACATCCAGGGTATGCCCTACGGTACTCTTATAGTTGAGCTAAGAGGCAAAAACGGTGAAACAGACGCTGCTTTAAAATATCTAAAAGATTTGGGACTCGACGTGGAGGTGATTGAAAATGTCTGAAACTATAAACTTGTTGCTGGTTGCCACATGGCAAACTATTTACATGGTGGCGGTGTCAACGTTCATAGCAACGATTTTCGGGGTACCCCTCGGAATCCTGCTGATGGTAACCGACAGGAATCAGATACTGCAAAACGAACTTTTAAACAAAATACTAGGCACTATTGTAAATATTTTTCGCTCTGTGCCTTTTGTAATACTTTTAATCGTGCTTATACCTTTTACACGATTGCTTGTAGGGAAAGCTATAGGGACCACCGCAGCGATTGTTCCCCTTTCGGTAGCGGCTATTCCCTTTATGGGAAGGCTTACCGAAACAGCATTAAGAGAGGTAGACCGCGGTATCATTGAAGCAGCCCAGTCTATGGGAGCTTCACCCCTTCAAATCATAACCAAGGTGCTAGTCCCCGAGGCTTTACCTTCAATAGCCGCAGGGATTACCATAACTACTATAAATTTAGTGGGATATTCTGCCATGGCAGGTGTTATAGGAGGTGGTGGGCTAGGAGATTTAGCAGTAAGATATGGATATCAGCGATTTATGCTCGACATTATGCTTTATACCGTAGCAATTTTGGTAGCTATGGTACAGCTAATTCAACTCATAGGAGATGTACTAGTAAAACAGCTGTCAAAAAATCGGTAAATTTTACTTTTTTAATAAAGGAGGAGATTGATGTGAAAAAGTTCTTAACTACACTTTTATTACTGAGCCTTCTAACAATTTTTATTGCGGGATGCGGAACAAAACAAGGACCCACTTCCGACAAACAAACCCAAAACCAGGGCGTATCAAAAACAACCATCAAAGTAGGAGCTACTCCAGTGCCCCACGCCCAAATTTTAAACGTCGTAAAACCCCTCCTCGAAAAAGAGGGAATTACTCTAGAGATTGTAGAGTTCACAGATTACGTGCAACCCAACCTAAAGCTAGCTGAAAAAGAATTAGATGCTAACTATTTCCAGCACATCCCTTATCTTGAAGATTTCTCAAAGGAGCATAATCTTGATTTAACATATATTGCTAAAGTTCATATCGAACCCATGGGTATATACTCCCAAAAAATCAAAAACCTCAGTGAGTTAAAAGAAGGCGCTACCATTGCCATACCCAACGACGCTACCAATGGCGGAAGAGCTTTGCTACTGCTGCAATCAGCTGGAGTAATAAAATTAAAACCAGATGCAGGTATTAAAGCAACAGTAAATGACATTGTCGAAAATCCTAAAAAAATTAAGATTTCCGAGCTGGAAGCCGCTACTCTGCCAAGGGTACTGTCAGATGTAGACGCAGCGGTAATAAACACCAACTACGCCTTGGAAGCTGGACTTATACCCACTAAGGATGCTCTCTTTATCGAATCAGCAAATTCCCCTTATGTCAATGTACTGGTGGTCCGCAAAGGCGATGAATCTAGGCCTGAACTTAAGAAGTTAGCCGAAGCCTTAAATTCTCCAGAAGTTAAAAAATTCATTGAGGAAACATATAAAGGTGCTGTCGTACCCGCCTTTTAAGCAGGAGGTGATTTTATTGTCAGAATCTGATAAAACTATCGGTGTCATCGCTGGTACACCAGTAGATACTCAGATGGGAGTCGATTTTATAAGAAAAAAGGGGCTTGAAGCGGTGGGAATCCCTGCTGCTTCAAGCCCCGATGAACAAAACATGCTCCAGTTCTTAAAACCTGATGCTCTCACCCAGAAGGTAATCTCTATTATAGGCGATTTCCAGAAGCAAAACATAAGAAAGGTAATGATTTACTGCAATTCTCTTTCAGCTGCAATAGACCTTGAACTTGTAAAACAAAAGTACCCTGATACCAATATTGTAACACCACTTCAAGTATACCATAGCCTGGCGTCAAGATATAAGCGGTTGGTAATCTTGGCTGCCAATGGCCAGTCCTTGAAGACTATAGAAAAAATCTTTTACGAAAATAATCCTACGATTCAAATCATCGGGGTCACTACGCTTCCAGTAATAAGGGCAATTGAAAATCTCGAAATTCCAGAAATCATCATTGATAAATTTAATCTTGCCGATTTAGTCCCTAAAAACTTCAATGCAGAGGGGCTGGTGCTAGGCTGCACCCACCTACCTTATTTGAAAGAAAAACTTGAACAAAAATTAAACGTACCTATCATTGACCCAGCAGAAAAAATGCTGGCTGAACTCTTTTTGTGAGATTAAAAACACTTGAGCATCAATTTCCGGAGATAAAAACAGAAAAGAGGTAGCCCATTTTAAAAACAGACTACCTCTTTTAAATATGTATAAAATTTTACCGGCAGCGACCTACTCTCCCGCGAAAGCAGTACCATCGGCGCTGGAGGGCTTAACTAGCACCCCAGCCGGTCTTGCGACCGTCTGGGGGCCCCTTGTGGACCGTGTTCGGAATGGGAACGGGTGTTTCCCCTCCGCTATCGCCACCGGAAATCTAGACCCTCAAAACTGCACAAAGCCTTATCGGTCAAGTCCTCGACTGATTAGTACCGGTCAGCTAAGAGTGTTTCCACTCTTACACCCCCGGCCTATCTACCTCGTAGTCTTCGAGGTGTCTTACCCCTCTCGGATGGGAAACCTAATCTTGAGGCGGGCTTCACGCTTAGATGCTTTCAGCGTTTATCCCTTCCGAACTTGGCTACCCAGCTGTGCACCTGGCGGTGCAACTGGTACACCATCGGTTCGTCCACCCCGGTCCTCTCGTACTAGGGGCAGTGCCTCTCAAGTTTCCTACGCCCGCGACGGATAGGGACCGAACTGTCTCACGACGTTCTGAACCCAGCTCGCGTACCGCTTTAATGGGCGAACAGCCCAACCCTTGGGACCTACTTCAGCCCCAGGATGCGATGAGCCGACATCGAGGTGCCAAACCTCCCCGTCGATGTGGACTCTTGGGGGAGATCAGCCTGTTATCCCCGGGGTAGCTTTTATCCGTTGAGCGACGGCGTTCCCACTCACTGCCGCCGGATCACTAAGCCCGACTTTCGTCCCTGCTCGAGATGTCTCTCTCGCAGTCAGGCTACCTTCTGCCTTTGCACTCTTTCGCGCGATTCCCGTCCGCGCTGAGGTAACCTTTGGGCGCCTCCGTTACCCTTTAGGAGGCGACCGCCCCAGTCAAACTGCCCACCTGCCATTGTCCCTACGCCGGTTTCACGGCTATAGGTTAGAATTCCGGTAATCCCAGGGTGGTATCCCAACGTCGACTCCAGTAAGGCTGGCGCCCTACCTTCTCTGTCTCCCACCTATCCTGTACAAGAATTACCAAAATCCAGTGACAGGCTACAGTAAAGCTCCACGGGGTCTTTCTGTCCAATCGCGGGTAACTCGCATCTTCACGAGTACTACAATTTCACCGGGCCCCTCATCAAGACAGCGCCCAAGTCGTTACGCCTTTCGTGCGGGTCGGAACTTACCCGACAAGGAATTTCGCTACCTTAGGACCGTTATAGTTACGGCCGCCGTTCACTGGGGCTTCGGTTCAGTGCTCTCACACTTCCCCTTAACCTTCCAGCACCGGGCA
>NC_010320.1:1782500-1817500 GCF_000019065.1 Thermoanaerobacter sp. X514
TATATCTTATTATATGCGATTGTAGTAGAATTTTCAACAATATTTTTATAATATCTATTATCAATTGATAATATAAGCCAATAAAATATTCTTATAGCTCAGACATAATCCCCTTCAGCAGCTACATCCTTAAACGATATAAAATTTGAACAAATGTTTAAAGATAAATTGACAGAAATAAGCAAATTTATAAAACAGAACAACATGAGAGTATCAATGCATCCTGGACAATACACAGTTCAATATCATACAAAAATTTTAGATTCCCTAGAAGTGGATTATTCCCATAAAATAGTCTTGCATATAGGTGGAAGGTATAACAAATAAGGTTGAATCCCTAAAAAGATTTCTTCTTAAATTTTCTTATACTTTTTCCGGCTATCCTTATGTTGGATTTTCCCTTGTCCATATAAAATGAAAATCCCAAAAACTTCCTCTTCCATGGCCTATCAACTACACTTCTCTCTTTATTTACCTTAAGTTTAAGAATTTCTTCAATAAATTCAGTTATGCTCTCTTTAACCCTGTCTGCTGCCCTTTTGCTTTTAACAAATATATTACAGTCGTCTGCGTATCTACAGAATTTGTGTCCTTTTTTCTAGTCTTTATCTAAATCGTCAAGTATTATATTTGCTAAAAGCGGACTTAATGGCCCTCCTTATGGAGTGCCTTCTTCACTCTTAACTTTTACTCCGTTTAGCATTACTCCGGATGTTAGGTATCTACACCTCTTTTTCCTGCTCAATCACTTACTGAAATTTTACATTATCTTATTCAATCCTCATAAAAGCACGTATAAGACCATTCTTCGCAATTGTATTTTTCATGCTTTATTATGCTTTAAAATACTTTAAATTACGACAATTTATCTAATTCTTCTTTAATCTTTTTGAAATCTTCCATCGCCGGTTCTAATTTCTCGGGGTCCCTTAAAATAGCAGCAGGATGATAAGTTGCTATTATTTTAACCCCTTTTCTTTCAAACCATTGCCCTCTCATTGCAGTTATTTTAAAATTTTTATCTATTATAGCTTTTGCTGCAGTAGCACCAAGACAAACGATAATTTTAGGTGCTATTATTGCTACTTGATTTCTCAAATAGGGAAGGCAAGCGTCAACCTCACTTTGTAGGGGTACTCTATTATTTGGAGGCCGACACTTTACTACATTAGCAATATACACTTCTTCTCTTTTTAACCCAACATCCTCAAGCATCTTGTTAAGAAGCTGTCCTGCTCTTCCTACAAAGGGCCTTCCTTGCAAATCTTCATCTTTTCCAGGGCCTTCACCTACAAACATTACTTTTGCCCTTAAATTGCCTTCCCCAAAAACCATATGGGTTTTAGTTTTATGTAAATCACATTTTGTACAATATAAACAGGCAAGATACAACTCTTTCAAAGGTAAAAGCGCCATTTTTTATCACCTTTTTACATGCGTTTTGTACTTTTCTCTTTCAATTTCATAGAGGTTATTTCCATATATGTCTATAGTAACAATTAAAGGAAAATTTTCGACCGTAAACTTATATATAGCCTCTGGCCCTAAATCTTCATAAGCTACTACTTCCACTTTTTTGACTCTTTGGGCAAGTAAAGCACCAGCTCCTCCTACAGCAGTAAAATAAACTGCCTTATGTTTTTTCATGGATTCTACAACTTCTTCTGACCTAGCACCCTTCCCAATCATCCCTTTTAATCCTAATTCAATCAATCTCGGAGCATATTTGTCCATTCTTCCACTTGTAGTAGGCCCACAACTTCCAACAACTTGTCCTGGTCTAGGAGGACAAGGTCCAACGTAGTAAATGATAGAATTTTTAATTTCAAAAGGTAGCATTTCCCCTCTATCCAGTGCTTCAACCATCCTTTTATGAGCTTCATCCCTTGCAGTATAAATCTCTCCTGAGAGCAAAATCAAATCCCCAGCTTTCAATTGTACTGTTACTTCATCTAGTAAAGGTGTATTTAATTTTCTGTACATGTTTTCCCTCCAAACATAATTATAATACAAAAGTAGCGTGTCTCGTAGCATGGCATCCCAAATTTA
This sequence comes from Thermoanaerobacter sp. X514, assembly GCF_000019065.1. Classification (NCBI taxonomy): domain Bacteria; kingdom Bacillati; phylum Bacillota; class Clostridia; order Thermoanaerobacterales; family Thermoanaerobacteraceae; genus Thermoanaerobacter; species Thermoanaerobacter sp. X514. The sequence continues at coordinate 1,784,550 of NC_010320.1, forward strand.
CTGCAACAGGCAAAGAAGCAATGTGGGTAGGATATACTTCTATGTGGACATCTAGGGCAGTAGTAGTCCCTCCAAGGCCCATCGGCCCAATGCCTAAAGAGTTTATCTCATTTAAAAGCTCTTCTTCCAACCTAGCAATTAAAATATCCTGATGCCTTTCGCCGACTTTCCTCAACAGTGCTTTTTTCGCTAGATAGGCTGCATATTCAAAATCTCCTCCAAGACCAACCCCCACAATCAGAGGAGGACAAGCGTTAGGACCGGATTTTTCCACAGTCTCTATTACAAATCTTTTTACCCCTTCTAAACCATCTGAAGGCTTTAACATCTTCAAAGCACTCATATTTTCGCTGCCAGCTCCTTTTGGCATTACAGTTATAATGAGTCTATCTCCTCTACACACACGATAATGTATTACCGCAGGAGTATTGTCATTTGTGTTAATTCTTTCTATAGGGCTTTTCACAACAGACTTTCTCAAATATCCCTCTTTATAACCCAATCTCACTCCTTCATTTATAGCCTCTTCCAAATCTCCATCTACAACGCGTACTTCTTGTCCTATATCTACAAAAACCACGGCCATTCCTGTATCCTGACATATAGCCATTTTCTCTTGCATAGCTATTTCAGCATTTAAAATTATATCTTCAAGAATTTTTTGGCCTAAAGGACTTTTTTCCTCCTTCTTCCGGATTTTGAGCCCTTTTAATATATCATCCGGTAAATTATAATTCGCTTCAATACACAGCTTTTTGACAACTTCCACAATTTGACTAGCTTTTATTTCCCTCAAAATTTTTCACCTCGCACTTATTCCTTTATGATTTATAATACTATTTTTAATATCAATTTTGCAATTTCTTTGAAAATCTCTTATAATGGTTTATTGCATAGTCCTTTAAAAAATGCTTATAAATAAGTGAAAGGAGGTTTTGAAATTGAAGTGCATAGTATGCGGGAAACCCGCCATTGTCAAGTTCCCAGCCCATAACTCTGCTTTCTGCGAAGAGCACTTGGACGCATTCTTTTTAAGACAGGTTTCAAAAACAATTGAAAAGTATAAAATGCTCCCTCCAAAAGGAAGAGTAGTGGTAGCAATTTCTGGCGGGAAAGATTCTCTAGTGACTGCCTATGTCCTCAAAAAGCTGGGGTATGAAGTCCTCGGCTTCTTTATAGACCTTGGAATTACTCAAAACGACTTCTCTCCTCGATCCAGAGAAGTTGTGGAAAATTTCTGCAAAGAACACGATATCCCTCTTGAAATAGTAGACTTAAAAGCAGGATATGGAAAAGGCATCCCAGAAGTAGCAAAAAAGCATGACAGGATATGCGCTATATGCGGTGTTACAAAAAGACATTTAATGAACGAATACACTCTGGCAGTAAACGCTGACGCTTTAGCAACTGGCCATACTTTAGACGATATGGCAAAACTTTTATTGGCAAACCTCATGAGATGGGACTTACACCACTTAGCCAAAGGTATTCCAACTCTGCCAGCAGAACCCGGCTTTGCCAAAAAGATAAAACCCCTTGCATTCCAGTCCGAAGATGAAATAATAGCTTTCGCCAAACTTCACAACATAAAGCCAGTAGAAGCAAAGTGCCCTTACGGAAGAGAAGCAAAATACAATAGATATCAAGAAGCTTTGGACATGCTCGAAGAAAAGTCACCAGGAATTAAAAGGTCTTTTTATAAAAATTACACGAAGTATGCTTATTTATTTGAGGGCACTCAAGCCCGCCCCCCAAAAATAAACTGCGAAATATGCGGTTTCCCCTCTGTCTCACCTGTGTGCACCTTCTGCCGCACATGGATAAAAACCGACTAATGAAAAAAATGCGCCCTGTTGGACGCATTTTTTTCATTTTTTATATATTCCCCGCTTTCTCTAAAATTCTGTAAAGCATAGCTGCAGCTTCTGCTTTTGTAGCATTGCCTTTTGGTTTGAAAGTGTTATCCTCATATCCCTTTACTATGCCAAGTTTCACCGCATTCGCTACTACATTCCTTGCCCATTGGCTTATCTTGTTGTTATCTCCAAAAGTTGTATTGCCTATGTTCTCCTCTTTATAGCCTGTAAGTTTACTGTATACTCTCATTATTACTGCTGCCATCTCTTCTCTTGTTATTGGGTCATCTGGCCTCATCTTCTTGCCATCTCCAAGCATTATCCCTTCCTGATATGCTGCCTCTATCGCATTTGCATACCATGCCCCTTCCTTTACATCTTCAAATTCTCCTTTGTATGGCTTCTCTTCTATTCCCAGTGCCCTTATCATTAATGCTGCAAATTGTGCCCTTGTTATTTTTGCATTTGGTGCAAAGTTGTCATCATCCATCCCTTTTATTATGTGCCTTGATGCTAAAACATTTATTACATCGTATGCCCAGAAGTCTTTCGGTACGTCCTTAAATTCTTTGTTGTATTCAAAAGCTCCATAGGTTGAGAAGTGCTTTGCTTCAATTGTCACTGTGTTTGCCTTTCTGTCAACTTTTCCTCCTACATATTCCCATTTACCTGTTACCTCGTTTAAGTAGTATACTCCGACTTTTCTTATGTCTTTTGCATCTTTTACTTCAAATGTTAGTTTTACTGGCGAATCTATTTTTATTTTGTTATCTCCTGCTTTTATTGTGATATCATAAGCCTTTGATACTGGAACCAGGGAATTTGCTGTTTGTTTTCCTCTGTCCTCTATTGTAAGTCTTACTACACCTGCTTTCTTTATTAGGTCTATTGTTTCTTTAGGTATTGCCAATGTCTTTGCATCAAATTGAAGAGCTATTTCATGTGATTTTACTGTTATGTTCTTATTGTTTTCTGCTATTAAGTTTAGTACGCTTACAGGTATTTCTAATGCTTTTGCAGATGTTTGACCTATATCTGTTAAGTCAAATTGTATTTCTTTCTTTGAGGTGTCTTTTATGTCTTTTGATACTTTGGCCTCGTCTACTGTAAGAATCGTTGTGTCATTTTCCACAACTACTTTGCCTTGTGATACTTCTTGAGCTGGTTTTGTCGACTCTGTTGGGGTTGACTCTAACCTTGGCGTAGGAGTTGGTTCTTTCCCTTGTGCAAGCTTTTCTTTTGTAACAGTTATTGTTATATCTTTTGTGAGTTCATTATTTTTTTCACCACTGGGCTCCACGTGTATTTTAATAATATTTACACCGTACTCAAGAGGCACTATTTTTGTAAATACACCATTTTCTTGTTGTACAAAAGATTCATCGTTTATAGTTACTATTGCACCTTTATAGGTATTGCCTTTAATTCCTATCTCATTTGTATTTGCATCTACTGTAGTGTTGTCTTTTGGAAAATAAATGTATATAGGAATATCTCTCCATCTTTGAACCACATCATTTACCACCATCGTATTTGACCCTTGATTTACAACTGTAATTTTCCTATTTGCAATTTCCTCTCCATATTCACCTTTTTCTACCTTATCCCAGCTGCCCCTTGCATATTTATATTCAAGCTGTGTTCCTTCATTTAAAGTCAATGTAATACTGTAAGTGTTAGGTCCTGTCTTTGTCATCTGATGGGCACTTGGATTCCAGAAAGCGTCATGGAAGTTTCCAGCAATATTTGCACCGTCATCAGGAGTATAATCAGGGACTGTTACATTAAATATCACTTTGATAGGTATTATATCAGGTGTAGCTTTCACTATATTTGATGCTGTTCTGTTAAAAGAAGTATCAACTGCTACAACTTTATAATAGTACACTTTTCCATTTACTACATCTGTATCTACGTAGTTATACACAGTGTCAGCCACAGTTGCAATCTTTACAAATGGTCCTGTTTCACTTAAAGATTTGTATATTTCGTAGCCATAGATAGCTACATTATCAGTTGAGAGACTCCAGTTAAGTGTAACTCTTGAGGATTCAATTCCTGGTTGTTGTAAGCCTAGAGCTGTAGGTGGTTCTACATCATTTGATGGCACGACAATAAACTGTTTTGCTTCATCTGTTTTCCCATCTGGCCCTTTTGTATACGTCCAATCCTGTCCTTGGTTAGAGGAAAATCTCATAATATATTCCCATGTGCCTACCATATCAGGTACAAATTTAGCCATGTATTTGTCGTTATTTCCAGAATCCCCTACATACCGTGCATCAACCCATGTCCAGTCCTTATTTATTTCAACACCTTCTACTTTGTTGCGTGTAGCATCTTGCCCACCATCTCCAATATACCTATATCCTAACTGGGCAATCATATTTTCCCCTTGGCCAGGTTTATCTGTTAATCCTTCTGCCCAAATTTCAGCATAAACTTCAACTGGATTATTTACGCCTATTACATGGGTATCAACTTGGTTCATATTTCCTGCCCAACCAATAGAAAATGCTGGATATGCCTCAACTTCATTGCTTAAAGCACTTTCATTTCCATCACTATCTACAGCCGTTACAGAATACACATACTTTAGACCATTGGTAACATCTGTATCAATATAAGTAATTTGCGTAACATTTGAAGCTATTTTTTCATATAGCCCTCCTTTGACTGTAGAGCGGTAAATGTTATAACTTACTGCTCTATCTACTGCACTCCACGAAAGGTCTACTTGACCATTTCCTGAAACTGCTTTAAGGTCTGTTATTGGCTGAGGTGCCGTCAAATTCTGTCCTGGATCTGAAATGAGTATAGCCCCATCCAATGCCACAACTTCTACAACAATTTGTCCATCACGAACCGTGTATGTCTTACCACTTAAGGCATCTGTAAAAGCAACTCCATCTCTTACAAATTTAGTAGTATCTATTTGTACTGACTTTGCCTCACCTTTATTAATCACAACAATAGCTACACTGTCAGGATAAGAATTACCAAATACATCTTTTCCATTTATGATTCTTCTGCCAAAAGCATATACATCACCTTTCGCATAAAGTGTAACGAGGTCTCCTGTTTTTAAAACTTGATTTTCATTCCTTATGTTTACGACTTTCTTAAAGAAATCCTGCAGATCTTTATCTTCTCTTCCCCAAGAGAATGTTCTCCTGTTATCTGGGTCTTTTCCACCAGATTGTCCTGCCTCGTCACCATAGTAAATAGAAGGCATTCCCGGATAGCCCATTTGCAATATTGCGGCAAGTTTAAGCCTCTTAACTGCAAGGTCTTTCGCCTCTTGAGAATTTTGATTTTCATTAGCAGAGTTATATCCAAATACTGTCAATATTCTCATGGTGTCATGAGAACCTAAAAGGTTCATAGTAGAATAAAATACTGGAAGAGGATATCTCTCATATATGCTCATAAGCCTTTGGTCAAGTTTTGCTGCATCTATAGGATTGTGAACCACATTTCCATCATCAAACTGTTTATCGAGTATAAAATCAATAACTGCATTTCTAAAAAGATAGTTCATAACAGAGTTAAAAGAATCTCCAAGTAAATCTAATGAAGCATCTCCCCAAAGTTCTGCAATCATTGGCGCATTTGGTTTCACAGTATTAATTGCAGCTCTAAAATGTACCCAGAAATCGTGAGCAACTTCATTTGCTACATCCAACCTCCAACCATCTGCACCTGCATTTGGGTCTCCATCAGGATTTAACCAATACTTAGATATCGCATCAGGGTTATTTATGATAAAGTCTGCCCAGCTTTTAACGTTGTACTCACTGCCATTTATCTGCCTTATGACAGGTAGGCTGTCAAATCCCCACCAGCCCTCATAGGTACCGTCAGGCTTAATTTCGTACCAGTCACCGTATGGAGATTTTGACTGATCTCCCTGTTTCCAGGCTTGATAAGCACCTAATTCATTATCCAAGTACTTCCCATATCTATCAAAATAAATACTATCATCACTTGTATGATTGAAGACGCCATCAAGTATTACTTTAATTCCTCTTGCATGGGCTTCTTTCATAAGTGTTTTAAATGTATCTAAATCTCCCAATAACTCGTCTATCTTTGTGTAATCGGTTGTATCATATCGGTGATTGGAAGGTGATTGGAAAATTGGATTGAGATAAATAACTGATATTCCAAGGTTTTTTAGATAATCCAATTTATCATTTATACCTTGTAAATCACCACCAAAGAAGTCATTATTCCATATACCATCCCCTGTATATCCAGGTTTATCTTTATCATTCGGATTGTCGGGAAGGTCATACCAGTCGTCATGATATTCAACAGGATCAAAACCTCTACTGTATTCCTTTAGGCGGTCATTTAAAGGGTCACCATTGTAAAATCTATCTGGGAATATTTGATACATTACTGCCCCTTTCATCCAATCAGGGGTGTCTAAATTTTTATCGTATACAGTAAGTTCAAAGTCTTTATTTACCGTATCTGTGGCTTTACCTACTCCACCTAATTGTTCATCGTTATCTCCGTAATAAGCAGTTTTTGTCCCGTCTTTAAGTATAAAGTAATACCAAATTCTTGTGGGATAGTCAAAGCTTAACTTCACTTCCCAGTATTCATATTGCCCGTCAGGACTTTGACCAATTTTGTACATCGGGACTTCTGTTCTTGTTTTTTTAATATCATCCCAATAAGAAATTTTAGCTGACTCAAGGTCATGATTTTTAGCCTGTATCCTCAAAGTCACTGTATCACCTGTTTTTATTGCACCGAAAGGCGAACGGAAGAATGGGTCATGGGTATCATGTTTTAAATCGTCATAATATATGTTATTATCAGGCCCTGTAAGAGGTGGATTGTAATCTGTCCATATATTATGTGAAACCGAATCATAGTAAAATGTAATCTTAGTATCATAGGCTACATTCAAAGGAATATTTGGCCCATTTTGTTCACCATTTAAGCCATAATTTATATCCCATGAGGGCCCTAAAGTTACTTTAAACTCATAATACCCTTTTGGAACATTTGCAGTGTATTCGTAAACATTGTTAAACTTATAGTCTCTCATTATAGCTGTCGATGTTTCAGGTTTCCAATCATCACCTGCTCCTATTGCTGATTGTATAGTACCTACAATTCTTGGAAGTTTTTCTTCCGGAATTGGTGTATATTTTGTAGAATCAGTAACACTTGAAGTATTATAGTTGTAATAAAAAGTTACTACAGAATCTGAATCAAGATGCAAGCTTAAATTACCTTGTGAAGGAACTCCTCCACCTTCCCATGAATGATTAAGAGCAACTTTATACTCATAATCACCTGCAGGTAACGCAACTGGGGTAGTAAATTCATAAAAGCCATTACCTTTATATGTCATTACTGTTTTGTCACTGTTTATATTCCAGTCAGAATCTCCAATCTTTGATTGAAAATCGCCAACAACATTGGCTATAGCAGGCGCCGTATCTGTCTCAGCTTTTGCAAATTGCACAGGCATTGAGCCAAACACTGCTGTATAAATTAAAAGAAATGACAATAAAAAGCCTAATGTTCTCCTCTTAAACACTACAATCCCCCTTTACACTATGTTTTTATTTAAAAATCTTACGAAAAGCTCCTTTACAACACCACCCCCATTTCTTTTAGGCAATCGCTTTCATAAATTGCAAAAAGATAAATGTGTTTATAAATACACATCCCTTGTGCAAATTTTTGCGCAATCGTTTTCGCTGCCTTATTGTTATTATAGCCAACCCCATATATTTTGTCAATACCTTGCAAAAAAGAAAAGGATGCACATAAGCATCCCTCTTTGAAAATTCATATTTGTTTTAACATTTGTGTTATCTCCATCTTATCTGCTTTTTCTGCTAAAAGTATTGTAAACAGTAAGAACAGCGCTCCAAATCCTGCAATTATAGAGATATTGTACAGTATTGCGCTAATATTGTTCCCAGATATTGCTTCCCTAAGACCTGCAACTCCATAAGTCATAGGCAGATAAGGATTTATTGCGTTGAAAAACTTAGGAAACAACTTTATTGGGAAAGTTTATCTTGTTAAATATTTTTAACAAAAGAAGAATATTTAAAATCAAACATATATCATTTTAACTGTCATTCCGCCATCCACAATGAGATTCGCTCCTGTAATAAAAGAAGCTTCTTCCGAACACAAAAATAAACATGCATTTGCTACGTCCTCTGGTTTACCCACCCGTCCTGCAGGATGTTGCAAATGGTCCTCTTCTGTCAATTGGGGCTTTTTAGCTTCTCTACTTTTCTTCCATTCAGACACTTCTATCCATCCGGGACTTATAGAATTCACCCTTATTTTATCATAACTTAAACTTATTGCAAGAGAGTGAGTTAAAGCTATAATACCACCTTTTGAAGCAGAATAAGGTTCTGTATGAGGTTCTGACATAAATGCCCTTGTAGACGCTATATTTATTATGACTCCTCCGCCATTGTCTCTCATGTGAGGAGCAACATATTTTGAACACATATATGTTCCTCTTAAATTCACATTTATGACTCTATCCCATTCCTCCATGGGCCTTGTGTAAATCGTCCCTCCTGACCCAATACCTGCATTGTTTATCAAAATATCGATCTTACCATAGGTTTTTATCGTCTTATCTACCAAATTCCTAACATCTTCCTCTAAAGAAACATCTGTATGTACAAAAAGACAATCTCCACCTTTAGATTTTATATATTTTTCATTTTCTATGCCAGCCTCATCGTCAATATCGGCTATAACTACTTTTGCTCCTTTTTCAGCAAAAGTTTGCGCAATACACCGGCCTATTCCTTGTCCTCCACCTGTAACTATCACTACTTTGTCATTAAAATCCATAGTTAACCCTCCAATCTCTTAACTTATAAAAGAAGATAAGGTAACCCCATAGTAAAAAAAAGAGGTATACCTTATCAAAAATAGTATAACTTAAAAGTTTTATAAAAATCAAATAGAAAAATTATCTGAGGTGCGTCCAACTTTGTAGGTAGCTGACATTTTGCACAAAGCGCGCAACTTGACCGAACAGTCCTAAACTTAGCAAGACCAAAAGATGGAGGGGGGGCCGGAGGCTGGCCCCTCAAATTACTTCAATTTATACCTTTCTATAGCACTTTCTATAATCTTCCCAATAAATTCTCCTCTTGTTAAACCTGCCGCTTTTGCCATATAACCCATGTATCCGTGGTGAACATGTTTTTCTCCTTTGCTACTTGACATTGTAAGTCCCGCAAAGGTATTCAATTCTAAGAAATAAGGAACATTATCTTTGCTTAGAATCATATCAATTCTAGCAAAATCCTTGGCATTTAAAACCTTATAAATATTCAAAGCCGTCTCTTTAATCTTTTCTTCCACTTCTTTTGGTACTTCTATAGGGCATTTTATTATCTCGTTGTCAAACATTTTGTGTTCATAAGTATTAGTTTTAACGTTATTATATCCTACTTCCAATAAAGGCAATACTTGTGGGTGTTTATATCCGATTATTCCAACGGTCACTTCTTTTCCTTCGATGAATTCTTCGATTAGCGCTGCTTGTCCTATTTTTTCTGTTATTTTGCTTACAACTTGTGGAAGTTTATCCTTATCATAAATTATATTTTCTTCATCTATACCTGCACTTCCTCTTCCACTTATAGGTTTTACAAATAGAGGAAATTTAAGATGGTCTACAGAAGGAATTTCTTGAGGATTTTCTGCAATTACATATTTAGGCGTAGGCAAACCGTGAGAAGCCACAATGTCCTTCCTCATTCTCTTATCAGTTGCTACTACGTCCAAACCAGATCCAACATATGGTATGTTGAATACTTCTAAAAATGCTACTTCTTTCATACTCGAGGTATTAAAAATTAAATCCACCTTTTCTTTTTTTATAGTTTCATAAGTTTCTAATGGATCTTCCTTCCATTCTATGAGGACTGAATCAAATCCAGCTTCTTTTATGGCCATATAATGATGGTATGCTTCATCATAGGCATCGTCATATACTTTGTCTGGCGTCAATTTCCTCTGAAATTCGACATTCCTGAATTTCCTCCAAAGCACACCAATTTTCATATGGCATCACCCTTTTCAATTTTTATAAAAATTTTTGAAAAGAAAAGTAAAAACTACTTAAATACAGTTTCTGTGTGATTCACCACCATGTCAGTTATAATCAGTGAAATCATGCTTTCTGCTCCTTCATTTAAATTTACTCCCTCTTTAGTTATACCGTCGTAGCAACCTCCTGTTTCCTCATCTATCAAAGGCACATTTTTTGAGTTTTCTCCTAAAAACCAATTGTAACATTTCAAACTCTTTTCTTTGTATTTTTCTTCTTGAAAAATTTTATAAGCTTCTGTGTACATAAGAGCAGTTTCACAAGCCTCTACCGGTTGTTCATCAAATTCTGCAGGTTTTTCATCTCCTTTTTTGTACCAATCTTTACAACCTATCGGCTTAAAATACCCACTTCTAAAAGTTACTTTTTCTAAAAATTCCATGCTTTCTTTTGCAACATCTAAGACTTCTTCATCTTTTGTAATAATGTATGACCTAAGAAGAGCCCAAGGAAGTACGGCATTGCTGTAAGTCATTATATTTTCAAACCATTTCCACTCTCCATCTTTGTTTTCCCTATATTTTTGAACTATTTTTTTTGAAATAGAAGTTATTAAATTTTTTATCTTCTCTTTGTTAAATTCAGTAACATCAGAACTGTATAAAAGGCTTAATCCTATTAACGAATAAGCGTTACCGCGAAGAGAATTTAAATTTGCTACATTTGGCAAAGCTTTTTTGATTAATGTCACAGCAACACTTTGATAACCATTAGACAAATTAGTATTTAATAAATATCCTAATGCCCATAAAGTTCTGCCAAAACAATCTTCTGAGCCAACTTCTTCAATAAATTCTCTATTGTAGTTCATAAAATTTCTAAAATATCCTTTGCTATTCTGGGCATAAATCAAGAAAGAAAGGTATCTTTTTAAAAGGTCAAGGTATTTTTTATCTTTGTAAACTTCATATAACATTGAAGCAGCAATAAGTGCCCTTGAATTGTCATCAGTAGTGTAACCTTTTGTCAAATCAGGAATAGAGTAAAGGGAATGCTGTAAAATGCCTGTATCATCCGTTAGCCTGAAAAGATGGTGAAATTCAATTGCTCCTTCCATTGTGTTAACTTCCCCCTTCTCTATATTACAACTTCCTCCCTTGATTTAATGTCCAACACAGACAAAATCATTATGACATATCTGTAAGCAACGTTATTCCACATCATTGTATTCCCTAATTTTTTAATTTCTGCCTCTATCTGCAGCCTTTTCTCAGGGTTTTCAAATATATACTCAATATGTTTAGCTAAAGACTTTGCATCACGGAAATTAGCAAGCAATCCTCTTCCTTCTCCTAAAATTTCTTCAGCGTACATATAAGGAGTGGAAATAATCACTTTCCCTAAACCTGCTGCATATGCTAAAGTACCGCTTACAGCTTGTTCTTTGTTTAAGTATGGAGTCATATATATATCTGACATCTTCAAATACTCCAAAATCTCTTTCTTCCTAAGATATTTATCCACAAATTTTACATTGTCTTCTACTCCAAGGTCATGGACTAGTTTTTGAAGTTTCTCCCTATACTCTTCCCCAAATTCTCTCTTTATGTTTGGATGGGTTTGCCCTAAAATTAGGTATAATACATCTTTGTATTTTTTTGCTACCATACTTATTGCTTCTATACCGTACTCTATTCCTTTACCAGGATTTATAAGACCAAAAGTGCTTATTATTCTTCTCCCTTTAAAGCCATATCTTTCTTTCAATGTTTCCTTAGGTAATACTGGAAAATTGGGAACTCCATGAGGAATAACAGTGATTTTACTGGAGGGTATGTGATATATCTTTTCAAGAAGGGGTATAGTATTTTTCGCCATTGTCACTACTCTAACGCTTTTTTCCCCTAATTCTCTAAGTATCATAAGTTGTTTTTCATTTGGATTTGATAATACTGTGTGGACTGTCAAAACAAAGGGTATATTTAAATTGTCTACCAAATCTAATAAGTATTCTCCACTTTCTCCTCCAAATATTCCGTATTCATGCTCTATAATGAGCAAATCTATGTCAGATTCATTTAATTCATGGGCTAATCTTACATAATCTTCTCTTACAAATTGTTGTAACTGATATTTAACATCGCTGTCATATTCATAAGTTTTATTATCATTTATTGCAATTACTCCTGCAAAATTAATAAGTTTTATCTTTTTTATTTCATTAACTAAATCTTGAGTAAAAGTAGCAATGCCACATTCTCTTGGTGGATAAGTACTCAAAAATGCTACATTTCTCCCCAATACGCTCATCATATCACGCCCCCTTCTTAGTTTGTTTAGTATTAAGTTGTCATTTTAGTACTTGCTAATCTATTAGGTGTAAACACTGTATTTTTAATTTCCATATTCACCTCTACTATACATTCTGAAGTTACAACTGCATTGTCTAATCTTGCAAACCTGCGGACTTTTACATTATCCCACAATACACTTTGGGATACTTTGCTCTCTTGACCTATTCGACAGTTATTCCCAATTACTGTATACGGACCAACTGTAGCATAGGCATCAATTTCAGTATTATTTCCAATATAAGCAGGTCCTATCACTCTTGCGGTAGGATGAATTTTAACATTGTCTCCTAAAATTATGCCTCTTGAGGAAGTAGTACTTACAAATCTTGATTTTCCTTTTAAAATGTCCTCATGAACTTTTTTGTATTTGTCTATTGTACCTATATCTATCCAGTAGCCGTTAAATTTATAAATAGCCATTCTATACCCTTTTTCCAAAAGTTTGGGATATGTCTCTCTTTCTACAGATATCACTGTATTTTCAGGAATTTCTTTTAGCACCTCAGGTTCAAATACATATACTCCTGCGTTAATATATTTAGAATTGCTCTCGCCTGGTTTGGGCTTTTCTTTGAAAGCAGTTATAAAGCCTTTTTCATCAAATTCTATAACTCCGTACTGAGAAGTATCTCTTACTTCAATAGATGCAATAGTTACTTGAGCTCTTCTTCTCTTGTGGTATTTTATCAAATCTGCATAGTCAATATCACTGACAATATCAGAGTTTAAAATGAGGAAAGTATCATCAAAAAATTTTTCGGCGTTTTTTATTGCTCCACCAGTCCCTAAAGGGGACTCTTCTGTAATGAAGTGTATTTTTACACCTAAGTCCTCTTTTTGTTTGAAGTAGTCTTCAATGTACTGAGACTTATAATAAGTACTTATTACAATTTCATCTACTCCACTTTTTTTAAGGTTTAAAATAATCCTTTCTAAAAGAGGTCTTCCCATGATAGGAACCATTGGTTTTGGCAGGTCATCTGTAAGAGGTCTTAGCCTTGTTCCCAAACCTCCTGCCAATAGCAATGCCTTCATAAAAGACCCCTCCTTTATGAAGTTTTTCAAAAATTAAACTTAAAAACAAAAGAAGGGCGTGATACAAGTGATATAATTTATAAGAGCGATAAAAACTAAGAAGAGGAGAAATATATTAGCACTCTTGAAATTCGGCTGCTAATAAGTATTATAATTAATCCTTTTTGGTATGTCAAGTACTTTTCTGTAAATAAAAAACAGGCCTTTTAAAAGCCTGCTAAAATTTGATATCTTTCATCTCTAATATCGCCACGCCTATAACAGTATCCGCGCCCCCATAATAAACGTAAATAGTATCATCTTTTACTGCATTACCACAACTAAATACAACATTAGGGATATATCCTTCTTTTTCCCAACCCAGTTCTGGCTCTAAGATAGGTTCTTTTTGCCTTGCAATAACCTTTGATGGATCTTCTAAATCTAAAAGGACTGCTCCCAATCTATACACATTATTGTCATCAGCTGCATGGTATATCAAAAACCAACCGTCCTTTGTCTTAATAGGAGGCCCTCCAATTCCTACTCTCGCACTCTCCCATGTATTTGGAATAGGTTTTAGTATTGGTTTATGGTCGTACCAATTTTTTAAATCATCAGAAAATGCTATCCAAATGTCGGGATATCTCCTGTGCAACATCACATATTTACCATTAATTTTTTCAGGAAATAAAGAGGCGTCTTTATTAGGTTCATCTAAAACTACTCCTTTTCTCTCCCAATCTATAAGGTTTTTGGAGGTAGCCAAACAGATCCTATAGTCATCTTGAAATCTGTCTCCAAAACCTGTGTACATCATATAATAAATGCCGTCAATTTTGACTATCCTTGGGTCTTCTAATCCTCTGAGCTCTTGTTCTGTCTCATTGCTCATCACTGGTTTGTCTAATCTCATAAAATTAATTCCGTCTTTGCTAACTGCATATCCCAAGCGAGAAATATATTTCCCATATTTGGCGTGAGGTCCAATGTCAGTAGCTCTGTAAATCAAGTGAAACAGTCCATTGTCATAAATTGCTGCAGTGTTAAAAACTGCTGCTCTTTCCCATTCATTTTCTGCTTTTGGCATCAATACCGGCTTATCTGATAATCTCTTTAATTTTATCACTCCATACACTCCTTTTAAAATTTTACTTTTTCTTTTTCAATGACTGCTACACCTATATGGGTATCTGCTGCTCCATAATACACATAATACATGTCATTCACTTCAACTGCACCGCAGCTAAACACCACATTAGGTACCAGCCCATTTATTTCCCAATCAAGCTCTGGCTCTAAAATAGGCTCTTTTTGTCTCGCAATAACCTTTGATGGGTCCTTTAAGTCTAAAAGAGCTACACCAAGTCTGTACACATTGTTGTTATCCACCCCGTGATATATTAAAAGCCATCCATCTTCTCTTTTTATAGGAGGTCCTGCTATGCCAATTTTCTTTGACTCCCATGTGTGAGATTTAGGGGACATTATAATCTTATGGTTATACCAATTTACTAAATCATCAGAATAAGCAATCCAAATATCGGGCATTCTTCTATGGAAAAGCACATACTTACCATTTATTTTTTCGGATAAAAGCGCCGCATCTTTATTGGGTTCATCAAGAACAATTCTGTGTCCTTTCCAATTTTTTAAATCATCAGACCAAACCATACATATTCTAAAATCCAACCAGTCCCTTCCTCCAAAACCTGTATAGAGCATGTAATACTTATTGTCTATTTTTGTAATCCTTGGGTCCTCTACTCCCCAAGCTTCTTGCGGAATCTCACCTACTAAAACAGGTTTGTCAAATCTTTCAAAATTTATACCATCTTCACTTACAGCATATCCAATAGAGGATACAAATTTATATTTTTCTTCTGGCTTTTCAGTATTCAAAACGAATTTATTATTAGAAGCTCTGTAAAACAAGTGAAATTTATTACCTTCATAAATTACTGCTGCATTAAAAACAGCCTCCTTTTCCCATTCATGCTCTTTTATTGGCGACAATATAGGTTTGTTACTAAGTCTTGTTAGCCTGAACATCTTTATAACCCCTTTTCCAGCAAAATTGCAACTACTCCATTAGCCTCTATTGTGAAATTTTCTAAATTAATCTGTCTTCCGCTAATTAAATCTTGTATTTTCTCATTATTTTTTGTTTTTCTACTTATTCTTATTTTAGTATGAATATCTATGTCTTCATGATTTATAAAGAGCACAAGGGTTTTCCCGCCATAATCAAACTCTTTTACTTCAATATAAGGAGATTCTACTTTTACGTTGTATTCTATTCCGCTCAGCTCTTTAGCATACTTATAAATCAAATAAGACCTGTCAGTCTTATATACATCGGGCATATAACTTAAATAGAGCTCAATAGGATACGTAACAAGAATAGCATTCCCTTCGCCATATTTATTCACAACTATTGCCGGGTTATTCTCATCATCATTTGCAATTACACGGCCCGTTGTCGGTTTTGCAATAAGTCTTTTATTAAATTTAAGAGCTTTATAATTTAAATCAATTCCAAGTTCTTCACAATGCATTGATACTGTCTCATTTTTGGGCACCATAGAATATTGCGTTTTAACTCCAAAAACCTCATCAAAACCTTCTAAAGAAATTCCATCGTATGATACATACAAAGTGCCACCATTTTTAACAAAATCCATAATTTTTACCCATTGGTCATAATTTAAATGCCCTTTTCTATAAGCGGAAGGCAGTATAAGCATTTTATACTTACTAAAATCTCCATCAGCTCTTGCCAATTCAACGTCTATACCTGCTTCCTTTGCCAGTATAAAACTATTTAAAAGAATCCTAAAATTTCTCTCTGGAGTATAATCGTTACCTACAAATAAAGCACTATAATACTTATCCGGAATGATTATCGCGGCATCGCACTTTTTGTGTTTTAAGTCCTTATACTCAATTCTATTCATAAATTCAGAATAAGCTTTTATTTCAAGTCCTGCTTTTTTAACTCTTCCATCAACTGCTGTTATACCAAATTGCGTTTCAAAGGGGGTAGAATTATAGGGAAGCCTTTCGCCAACAGAAAAATCTCCAAAGCACCAGGCTATTGCACCTATCGATTCATTCGCAAGAAGGCTATACAGAACCACCTTGTAATAATCTCCCTCTATATCTTCACTCATCATAAGTGTAGTTGCACCAAATTCCTCCAGTAGCACTTCTTTGCCACCCATAGCTTGGGTGAGTTTAGAAGCAAAAGGTGCCATATAAGTGCTTCTTATAGAATTTACAGGGTCTATACATGTATCTGTATAAATTGGATATGCGTGCATACATAGAAAATCGTTGCCTTCTTGCATGTCTTCAGGATAAAAATTATTATCAGTAAGAAGAGATGCCTGGTGTATTCCAAGCGTTACGGGATGATTTTTGTCGTATTTTTTTATCTCATTTGATAAGACATAGTTCCACAGCCAAGCATCATGTCTTGACTCTGCTTTTACATAATTATCTGGCTCATTTGAAAGGTCCCAAAACAAAATAGCAGATTCATCTTTGTACCTCTCAGCAAAAAAGCGTACCAATTTAATTTGATACCTCAACATAAATGAATCACTGTATATATTCCTACCTTCTCTCCACGGCACATCCCAATTCTCACCGCTCATATGCCCCACAAAAAAAGTAGGCGCGATTTTCATATCGACTTCATGACATATCTTAATAAGCTCGTCAAACTTTTTCACCGCTTCCTCTGATATTACATCAGGCTTTGGCTGGAAATCCTCCCAAAAAAGATTTATTCTCATTACATTAATGCCTAAGCTTTTCGCCTCAATAAATTCACTTTTTATCTCATCATAATTCCACTCTTTCCACATTTCAATGCCGTGATTTCTTGGCCAATAATTAGCTCCTATTATAAATTCATCTGCAAATTTTGCCATTTTTCTACCTCCGTCGTACTATTTTTTCTTTTTCTCATATAAAAGTATCAATAATATAGTGAAAACAGAAAATCCCAATGATAACACCACTAATACTAACTCTACGCCATTTTTTTGAAAAAAACTTATCCAAATAAGAGCCAGTACTATTACCAATATTGAAAGAAACATATAAAATTTATTTTTCATATTTTTCACCCTTATTTACTAAAAACATGACATGCTACTTCATGACTTGAATCGATAACAATGAGTTGAGGGTCTTCCTCTAAGCACTTTTCTGTATAATAATTACATGCATGAGCAAAAGGACACCCCTTGCTTTCTGGTGTTCGCACAGGAACTTCATAAGACCTTAATTGTTCCACCACTCTATTCCTAGCTATTTCAGGGTCAGCAATGGGGCTGGAATTTATTAATACTTTAGTATAAGGATGAACTGGATTAGTTAAAACTTCTCTACCTTTTCCTTTTTCGACTATTTTGCCCCCATACAATACCGCAATTTCTCCCTTTTCATAGGTAAAATATTTTGCTGCTCCAATGTCATGCAAAACAAGTATAACGGCAATACCGTATAAATCATTTAAGTCTTTAAAAAGTTTAATTATTGCTGCCCTCAATGACATATCAATCATACTAATCGGTTCATCAGCAATTATCACTTGAGGTTCCGTCGTTAAAGCCCTTGCAATTGCAAGTCTCTGACGTCCTCCTCCTGATAAGTGGTGAGGATATTTATTGAAAAAATATTCTGCAGGAGTTAAACCTACTTTTTCCAGTAATTGTTTTGTCTTTTCATATACCTCTTTCCTATTAATTTTTTGAGCATTTCTAAGAGGGTCTGCGATTATTTTATAGATAGTTTTAGCCGGATGTAAGGAAGCATAAGGGTCCTGATGAATATATTGTACTTTACCTCTTAATAATTTTTTTTCTTTTTCCCTCAGTTTCTGTATATTTTTTTCAAACCAAAGAACTTCACCTTCAGAAGGCAATTCTAAATTAGCCATAATTCGCGCTAAGGTAGTTTTGCCCATTCCACTTTCGCCAACAATAACTAATCTATCTCCTTGTGAAATTTCTAAATTTATATCACTGAGAACAAGTTTATGCTGTTTTTTAAAAAACCCTCGTGAAAAGATTTTACTAATATGATCTATTTTTATCACTTGTTTCATTTCACCTTCCTCCTTCCTTATACAAGTAACATGCTACTTGTGCTCCGTTTTCTGTCTCAATTAATTGCGGCTTTTCCTTCTTGCATATCTCCATCGCATGCTCACATCTTGGATGAAATCTACATCCAGAAGGAGGATTCAATAAACTTGGAGGGTCTCCCGGAATCGGCTTAACTTTTGACATATCTGCATTTACTGCCATAATAGAATTTATCAATCCATTTGTATAGGGATGTAATGGATTTTTGAAAATTTGAAATGTTGAATTATATTCTATCAGATTTCCACCATAAATAACTGCAACATTATCCGCTAATTCGGCTGCTACTGCTATGTCGTGGGTAACAAAAATAAGAGTAATATTTAGCATTTTCTTTAATTCTTTTAAAAGTTGAATAATATGGGCTTGTGTAAGAACATCTAATGCAGAAGTAGGCTCATCTAATATTAAAACTTTAGGTTCCATTAAAAGCGCTAAAGCAATTAAAACTCTTTGTTTCATTCCTCCTGAAAGTTGCAAAGGATAAGCGTATAAAACCACCTCTGGATTTAATCTTACCATTTTTAATTTTTCTGAAGCTTTTTTAATTAACTCATTGTGACTCCAATTTACCCTATGAGCTTCTACTGTGTCTTTAAAATGGTCAATTATCTTCATTGTAGGATTTAAAGATTGCTGAGCTGCCTGAGGTACTAACGCAATTTCTTTCCATTTTATTTTTCTTAACTCTTCATTACTTAGAGTCAATATGTCTTTTCCATTGTATAAAACTTTTCCTGATAAAATTCTTCCATTTGGAGGTAGTGTCTTCGTCATGGCTTCTATAATTGTACTCTTACCAGAAGCACTCTCCCCTACAATAGCTGTAACTGAATTTTCTGGAACCTCAAAAGAAATACCGTCTGCTGCTTTAATCGTACCTTCTCTCACAAGATATACTGCTTTTAAATTTTCTACTTTTATTATTGGATTCAACTTATTCATTCCCCCTAAGCCGTGGGTTGAAAACTTCTTCAACCCCTTGTGATAACAATATTCCGCCGTAAATTAGTAATACTATATTTAAAATTATAAAGAATAAATAGTGAAACCCTTTAGCAGTATACAAGGCTCCCGCTTGGTATAAAGCATAATTTAACATGATTCCCCAATGGGTAGGATCAAACTTGGCTAGTCCTAAAAACATAAGTCCTACTGAAAACTCCATAGCTCCTTTTATCTGCATGACAAAATTTATGAAAATATAAGGAATTAAAAGTTTTGCAATATCACTGAATAAAATATAACTAAGCGGCATATTAAGCATTTTTGACGCTTCTATGAATTCTTTTGATTTAATAGATAAAACCTGAGCTGATATTTGTTTCGCCAATGGTGCCCATAACCATATAGAAACTAATAGAGCTATTTCAACAACATTAAGGTTGTAATTAACAAATATAGCAGCTAGAATCAATAGAGCAGGAAATGACGGAATTACTAGAAAAACCATAATAATAGCATCAATGATTTTACCAGCAATCCCTTCTAAATACCCTCTTGCAACACCAATAACCGTTCCTATTAGCACAGCAAAAAAACTTGCTAATAAAGTAAGAGAAATAACAGACCTAGAACCGTGTACAATTTGTTGGAAAATATCTACTCCAAAATAGTCTGTCCCAAAAGGATGTTTCAAAGAAGGTTTTTGATACCTTTCTGCAAAGTTAGAATTCATATCTAAAGGTACTACAACAGGACCTATTGTAGCCATCAATATATAAAATAGCAATATCATTAACCCAATTAAAGATTTTTTATTTGTTAATAAAGGCTGAATGTAATCATAATAAAAGTTTGCAATATTTTCTTTTTTCATTTCAATTTCACCCTCGGATCAATTAATGCATAAACAAAATCTGCAATAAAAGTTGCTAATATTACTCCTATTACAATTAGAGTAAACAATCCAGTCAATAATCCAAAATCTCTAACAGCTATAGCCTTGCCAAAATAAAATCCTATCCCCGGGTAATTAAAAATAGATTCCACCAACGTCTGGCCTCCTAACATATATCCCACACTAATCGCTAAACTTGCCACTAAAGGCAACATCGCATTATTTCTCACATATTTTGCTGCAATTACAGAATCTCTTAAGCCTCTTGCCTCTGCAAACCTTATAAAATCCTCCTCCATTATTTGGGAAGTGTTACCTCTCATAGCTAAAGTCCAAGAAGCCATTTGAGGTATTGCAATTGCAAGCATTGGGCCTAAAGCATGTAAAAATATTTTCGAAATAAACTCAAGGGAGAAAGAAGGCTCTATATCAACAGGATAAGCGCCTCCTAGCGGCAATACTTTTAATCTAACTGAAAATACAAACAAAATTAAAACCGCTAGTATAAAAGGAGGTATGGCTTGTATTATACTCGAAACTGTAGAAATAATTCCTTCTGTAATTGTAGCTCTTTTTTGTGCTGCAAAAGCTCCTAAAAATATTCCTATTGTAAAACTCAAAAAAGTAGCTAAAGAAATTACAAAAAGAGTCCATGGTAGCGATTCTGCAATTATTTCATTTACACTTGTGTTATAAAAAGCAGAATACCCAAAGTTGCCTTTTAATAGATTTGACACAAATTTTCCATATCTTATAAATATCGATTCATGAGGGTCTATCCCCATCATCTTATGGGATATTTCTAAAGCTTGCTCTATCTGCATATTCCTCTGTTGAGCAATAGAAACAGCCAGGCCATAAGCGGGGTCCCCTGGCATATTGTTTACCAGTACAAATACCCCACTTATGGCAATTACAAACACTATTAATAAATACAAGGTTTTATTTATAAAATAATTCATCTTTACCCCCGCCTATTATTTTGCTGGAACTAATTTACCTGTAGTAATCAATAAATCGTATACCCTTTCAATTCCACCTGGTGCTAAAGACCATATAGCATCATCTTCTGCAGGCCATCCTTTAACTCTATAACCATCATTGTAATAAATGGGCAGTACTTTCTCATATAGCGGTATCACAGGCAAATACTCATTAGTAATATAGGCTAATTGCTGAATTATTTCCATTGCCTTGTTCTCATCCTGCAGGTTCTTCTGCAATTCAAGTGTCAAATCATAGGGGGAAAGTTCTCCCCATGGAGTTTGATATTTGTCTTTTGCAGGGAAATTAGTAATAGCAGAAACGTCTCCATCATACAACCTCTGATACCCAGTCAAAGGATGAGGATAACCCCACCATGCAGAACCAAATTCAATAGCTACATCGTAATCTCCACTTCTCATTACTTGGTCTCTCATACCTTCAGGAATCAATTTCATTTCAACTTTAAATCCAAAATTGTTCAATTGTTGAACTACTTCCTTTGCAGCCAATACCCAATCGTTATGAGGTCCGTATACAGATAAAGTGAAAGCCACTGGTTGTCCGTTAGGTTGTTGCCAGGTATCTCCTACTTTTTTGTAGCCTGCATTCTTTAAAATCTCCTCTGCTGCTGCCACATCCGTGTTATATTTTGTAAGTTTTTGCAATGTATCTTGAGTTACCCATTTTGCTTCCATACTCTTTAATACACCGTCAGCGTAATTTTCATAACTATTTGCTTGCCATACAGAGACATCCCTAATTTTATCTCTATCTAATATATGAGCAATAGCTTTTCTTAAGTTCAGATCTTGAAAGAGCGGTTTCTTAAAATTAAATACTAATGCTATGTCGGACAAGTCAGAAACAGTAAGCACATTTAATTTTGGATTCAATGTTGAAAGTTGTTCTACTACATCTTTTGGCATAGAAGGATGAGCTGCATCAATTTCATTAGATATAAGTGAAGCCCATACAAATTCATTTGAAGACCATTTCTTAAACACAACTTTGTCAATTTTCATTTGCGGATAAGCCCAATAGTATTTATTTGCCTCCAATACCATTTCTGATTGAGTTACTTTAACAGGTTCAAAAGCACCAACTACCGGTAGCTTTCCTAATGTCTTAAAGGGTGAAAAATCATTCACTTGTTTTCTTAATTCGTCTGATTTTTTATCATACTCTGCTTTCATATCCTCTGGCACAGTTTTGCCTTCTGTTTGTAAGTAAAATATCTTTTTCCCTAAATCAGCCACTTCCTGAGCAGATTTAGCAAAATCCCCATATACATGTACAGGCGCTAAGGATGCCATAGCTCCATCTGTAAGCAGTGTGTGTACAAAAGAAGAGGAAGCTGTCTTTGAAAGGGTAAAAATAACTGTATTGTCATCTGGAGCCTCTACAGATTCAATGTCATAAGGCCATTGCCACATAGCCTGTATTAAATTCACCGTATTTATCACATCTTTTGAGGTAAAAGGTTCGCCATCGCTGAACTTTGCATCTTTCCTAAGATTTACTGTAACCTTATTTCCTTCTACTTTCCAACTTTCAGCTAAGCGCGGAATGTATTCCCCTGTTTGAGGAATATAATAGGCAAAAGGCTCATAAGCAAACCACCATGCTCCTCCTATACCTCCTGGGCCAAATGGGTTACCGTGGAAAGGATAGGGCCAATCCGTCGCAAGTCTAAGTTCTCTTGTCTTCTTTACCTCTTCTTGTTGTTTTGCTTCTTGGGATTCCTGTTGAGTAGAATTTGACTGCCCACACCCCACAAAAATACCTGCTGTAAAGAAAACAATTACAAGCAGTGCAATAAATTTTTTAATTTTTTTACTCATTTTTAACCTCTCCCCTCTTTTTTACTTAAAAATATATTTAAAAATTATTTGGAAACGTGGTTAATAAATCTCTTTAACGGACTCTCTTTCTATTAGCTTAACCTCCATCCGTATATGGTCACAGGGCTCTTTTGGATTTTCCATCCTCCACAAAAGTCTTTTTACAGCTTTTTCTCCCATAAGTTCTTTATTTATGCGGATAGTAGTCAAATGCGGTGTCACAATGTTACATATATCAATATCATCAAAGCCAACTACAGAGATATCGTCAGGTACTTTAATACCCAAAATGCTCAATGCATTGTACAAGGTAATAGCAGCACTATCGTTGGAGCATACCCATGCAGTAGGAAGTTTATCTAACTTTGAGATAATATTTGCTACCTCTTTGTAGTTTTTGCTTAAAACATATTGTTCTACCTGTCCTATTACACAATATCCAGGATTTACATTAAATATGGGATCTACATTAAGTCCTGCATTTCTCATCGCCTCGTTAAAGCCTAACCATCTTTCTTTAAAACTTAAAGAAAATCTATTTCACCAAAAAAACCTATTTGAGTATGTCCTTTTCGAATAAGATATTGTGTTGCCATATATGTTCCAGGCATATTTTGAGTTAATACAGCATCTGTACTTATAGTAAATGAAGCATGGTCTACAAGGACAGTTGGTATATCATACTTCAATAATTTTTCCAGATGTTCATCTTTAATAGTACCAACCACTAAAATTCCTGAAACTTTTCTCGTTTCAACACTGGAAGGTACCTGAAAATCATCTTGATTCATGAAGTTTACTAAAATATCGTAATTATTTTTCTTTGCTTCATTCTCTATACCTAAAATTACTTTTGTATAAAAATGAGTATCGCGGAAATTTCTCTCTTCAATCAATAGACAAATATTCCTGAAGTGATTTTTAGCAATAAAAGAGGGATTTTCATCAAAATACCCCATTTCATCAGCTGTTTTTAAAACTATTTTCCTTGTCTCTTCGCTCACCCCCACCTTGTCATTTAAAGCCAGGGACACAGCATTAATTGATAAGTTCAACCTTTCAGCGATATCTTTCATGGTCACTTTTTTCCTTTTAATTGCCGTCAAACTTAACACCTCTAAAAATCGTTTTCTTGTAATAGATTATAAATCATTTGAATTTAATTATCAAGCAAAATTTACTTGAATCATTATAGATTTTACTTGAATTTTGTTTGTTATAATCTTATCTTAACGATTACTTGAAATATATTCACAATAAAGTAGAGAACACAGCACTTTGTCTAATTTATAATTCAAGTAATTTAAAGTAAATTGAATAACCCAATATTATATACTCTAAAAATACAAAATTTCGTGTTATAATTACATCATAGACTCTTTTTGGAGGTAATTTATATGGCAAAGATGAGAATAGATAAACTCTTATCAAATATAGGCATTAAGCACCAAATTTCAAGAATATATATTATCCAAAGGTAACATAAAACACTCATTTAGTCACAAAGGATACCCTTATGATAATGCATGTATAGAATCTTTTCATGCTTCTTTAAAAAAGGAAGAAGTAAATTTAGCTACTTACCATGATTTTGATACTGCCAGACTTGCTATATTTGAGTATATTGAATCTTGGTATAATAGAAAGAGAGTACATAGTAGTATAGGGTATAGACTTTGCAACAATTTGAGGATTTAATTAAAAAGTCAGCATAAAAATTTCGAGTTTTTGTGTCTACTATATTGACATAAATCCATTTCACTTTTTATTGGAAATTCGCTTATTTTTCATTTTTATATTTTTTGGTTAAAGATGCTTATTTCAAAGGCTTAATGCTTAATACTTTCTTGATTTTTATGCTCAAAAAAATATGTAAATTTGCTGGCTGCGGGTATGCGTGTTCATTTTTAAATTTACTCAAATTTGAACTACAAATTGGACTGTTGATTAAATTATGATGTTTAATGAGAAAAATTGCAAGTTTATAAAAGTTTGATATGAGAAATTTTGCAATGTTAAGACAGTAATTATACAATAGCTTATGTATACTGGAAATTGAATTTTAATATGTATATTATGTTTTTATTGCATGTATACTATGTGTATGATATAATGAACTCAAGGAGGATGATTTTCCATGAGAATACAGATAGTTTTTAGAGAAAAAGCTGACAAAGATATAATTGATTGGTATAATAGTCTTCCAGAAGGTGATCGTGCAAATCAGATTAGATTAATTCTTAAAAAACATATTCAGGAAGTAAATGAGAAGAAGAAAGGATGATTAGAATGCCATTATTTGATGAATTAAATCAGTGGTTAGATACACCTTTAATCTGGTTAGTTAAGCATTTAAGACTTGATAACTTGTGGAATTTTATAAAGCCTCTATTTTACACTGTTGTTTTTCATTTAAAACATGCAGATTTTAATTTTATTCTCTTTCGCATTGTAGCTCCAATTGCTTTTATAATACTCATTTGGACATATGTTGTTTTTGGACATATGTTGTTGACTGGATAAAAAATAATAAAGATAAGATAGTTACATACATAAAAGGCTGTGATACTAATTTAAAGGAACTAGTCAAAAATGTATATAAAGACATTTTAAACGACATAAACATGAAGAAATTCACAATAGGAAAGTACGAATTAATGGCGGGTCAGAAAGTAATAATTTTAGCTAACTGGCATGAACAGTATTCGGGAACAATACTTGGCATGAATAATGTTGGTGTAATTTACCTATTGCTGGATGAAAAAAATGGTGATGTTTTTGCTCTGGATATAAGGTCTATAAAAATGTTAAACTTAGTGTAAGAAGATTATAAAGGGGTGTTAATTATGCCTTTACCAAAAAGAGAAGAAATTTATACTTATGAGGATTACTTAAACTGGCCAGAAGAGCAGAGAATAGAATTAATTAATGGGCAAGTTTATTTAATGGCTCCTCCATCAAGAATACATCAAGAAGTTTCAGGTGCAATATATAACCAATTTTATAATTACCTAAAAGATAAAGAATGTAAAGTTTATTATGCACCTTTTGGAGTAAAGTTTCCCTCAGGAAATGAAAAAAGCGATAAAGAAATAAAAACTGTTGTAGAACCTGATATTGTAGTAGTATGTGATAAATCAAAGTTAGATGATGAAGGATGCAAAGGGGCTCCAGATCTAATTGTTGAAATTACATCTCCATCAACTGCAAGGAAAGATAAAATAGAAAAGTTTAATCTGTATGAAAAGCATGGAGTAAAAGAATACTGGATAGTAGAACCTGAAAATAAGATTGTAAGCGTATTTACTCTACAGGAAAATAATAGATATGGCAGACCTGATACATTTACTATAGGAGATAAAATTAAGGTTTCTATCTTTGAAGATCTTGTTATAGACTTAAAAGATGTGTTTAATTATTAAGAAGATAGGCACTATAGATGGTTTTTAGGATATGGATTAAACGAAGAAATACCTCACTTATCTACCTTTGGTAAAAACTATGAAAGGAGATTCAAAAATACAGATATTTTTGAAAAAATATTTACAAAAATACTAGAAGAAGCAATAAAGCACAATTTCATAAATGCAGAAGAAGTATTCATAGACGCAACCCATGTAAAAGCAAGTGCCTATAAGAAAAAATACACCAAAGAAGTAATAGAAAAAGAGAGCATAACATATCAAGCGAAATTAGAAGAAGAGATAGCAAAAGATAGAGAAGCCCATGGGAAAAAGCCATTAAAGCAAATCAAGACAATTTATATCCAAATATAAAGCAAACCCCACTTTTTATATGCAGAAAAAGTGGGGTTTGTCTTCAATCTGACAGGCCTTTTAAAAGCCTGTTAAAATTTGATATCCTTCATTTCTAATATTGCCACGCCTATGACAGTATCCGCACCCCATAATAAACGTAAATAGTATCATCTTTTACTGCATTACCACAACTAAATACAACATTAGGGATGTATCCTTCTTTTTCCCAACCCAGTTCTGGCTCTAAGATAGGTTCTTTTTGCCTTGCAATAACCTTTGATGGATCTTCTAAATCTAAAAGGACTGCTCCCAATCTATACACATTATTGTCATCAGCTGCATGGTATATCAAAAACCAACCGTCCTTTGTCTTAATAGGAGGCCCTCCAATTCCTACTCTCGCACTCTCCCATGTATTTGGAATAGGTTTTAGTATTGGTTTATGGTCGTACCAATTTTTTAAATCATCAGAAAATGCTATCCAAATGTCGGGATATCTCCTGTGCAACATCACATATTTACCATTAATTTTTTCAGGAAATAAAGAGGCGTCTTTATTAGGTTCATCTAAAACTACTCCTTTTCTCTCCCAATCTATAAGGTTTTTGGAGGTAGCCAAACAGATCCTATAGTCATCTTGAAATCTGTCTCCAAAACCTGTGTACATCATATAATAAATGCCGTCAATTTTGACTATCCTTGGGTCTTCTAATCACCATAAGCGGGGTCACCCGGCATATTATTCACTAGAACAAATACCCCGCTTATGGCAATCACAAATACTATTAACAAATATAATGTTCTATTTATAAAATAATTTATCTTTACCCCCGCCTATTATTTTGCTGGAACTAACTTATGTACCAAAACTGGTAAGATAAAACAAAAACACCTAAAGCAAATGCTTTAGGTGTTTTTTATTAATTAACTAATTTAGCTTTATTCATTTTCGTCATCAATATCATTATTATCATAATTGTTATTATCATAATCTCCATTATCATTATCATCTTTGTTTTCATCGTCATTTTGTTGATTGTCTTGAGACTTCAGTTCTTTTTTGTTTTCTTTTTCTTTATTTTCAAGTTTTTTTTGGGTTTTACTATGTTTATCTGTTTCATTATTATTATCATTATTATCATTTTCATCTATACCTTCGAAATCATTATTTTCATCCTGTTTTTTGATTTCTTTATGGTTTTTATTTTCATTATCATTGTCACCATTGTTATTATCGGAATCAATTTCTTCTACGTTATTTTCCTCATCCGCTTTTTTCATTTCGCCTTTAAGCTGTCTTTTTAATGTGGCTTTTTCTTTTATAATTTCGTTTTTCTGTTCAAGAACATTTTTAAATTCTTCTTTGGCAGCATTTAATTTGGCTTCATATTCGGCAACAGCTTGTTGAGCTTTGGCAATAGCTTCTTGATCGCCACTTTCCAAAGCTTTTTGCAGTTCTTCTTTGGCCGCTTCATACTGCTGTTTTATTTCATTTAATTCGTGGCGTTTTTGAACTAAAATTGCCACTGCTTCTTTTTGAGCAATTTGTAGTTCTATTATTTTTGTAATAGTTTCTTTAGCATTATCATTGACCTTTTCTTGGAGTTTCTGTAATACTTCAATGGATTTTTGTTGTTTTTGTTCAAGTTTTTGCTGTAACTCTTTTATTTTTTCAATCTTTTCTTTGTCAGCGTTATCTCCAGCACTTTCAATTATTTTTTCGGCAATTTGTGTTGCTTCATTCATTTTCTGGTTGTAATCTTTGAGGGTTTTTTCTGCTAAGTCCTGTTTACCTTTTTCAACCATAACTTCCGATTCTCCTAATCTTTCATTGGCGACATCGGCGATTTTTTCAGCTTTTGTTTCATCAGAAAAAGATAAAGCAATACTTAGTTCGTCAATGGCTTTATCAACTGGATATAATATACTGTCAGGAGTAATTCCAGCTTGATCTTTTAATGTAATATCGTTAGCTTTAGCAATGCCAACTGAAAAAGTAAGCAGTAACCCAACTATTAAAGAAGTAGTTTTTTTCATTAGATTTTTTGCTTTCACAGTATCAACCCCCTTGCTAAATCGTTTGTATTTTTCTTTTATATTTATATACGATAACTTAAATAGAATTTCAGGGGGTAACCTGCAAAAAAATAATTTTTTTTCGTAAATAATTACGAAAGGAGAAATGTCAGGGGTGGAATTATTTAAAGATAGAGATGAATTTATTACAAAAAATAAAGGTTTTATATACAATGTTGCCAGTTCTGTATGTGGCAAAAAGCTTGACTGGCATAATGATGATGAATTAAGCATTGCAATGATTGCTTTCAACAAAGCGATTGATACTTACACTAAAGAAAAAGGAAATTTTTACAATTATGCTAGAGTTTTAATTAAAAATGCACTTATAGACTACTTTAGAAAAAATAAAAACATGCCATATCTTATTTTTGAACTGGATAAACAAAACGGCAAGAAGAACTATGCCGAAAATGAAATTGAACTTATACAAGAAAACTTAATTTTGTAGCAGTCTATAATACGGTAGTTGCTTCTGTAATTGTGGATATCAACCCTTCTGTTCAACTTGATATTAACCGCTGGAATAGGGTAATTTCTTACAAGCCTCTAAATAATGACGGGAAAGAAGTTTTGAAGGATATAAATTTAAAAAACAAAGATATAGAAGAAGCTATTGATAAAGTAGTAGAACAATCTATAAAGAAAAAATATATTAATGACAGTTATAAAATTTATTCTAATACCAACAAAAAAATCCGTATTACTATTTATAGTAAAAAAGAAATTAAGTTAAACTTGGTAAAAGCAGAACAGAAAATCAGTCAGAAACTGCACTTTGCCTAATTTATAATTCAAGTAGTTTAAAGTAAGTTGAATAAACCGACAATTTTCATGTACTCTAATAACAAAAAGTTTTGTGTTATAATCACAATATAGAATAAGTGCGGAGGTAATTTATATGGCAAAAATGAGAATAGATAAACTTTTATCGAATATAGGCATTGGTACCAGAAAAGAGGTTAAAAAATTCATTAAAGAAGGTCTTGTATTGGTAAATGGAAATACAGTAAAAGATGCTGGTTTAATTATCAACACTGAAACTGACGAGATTCTATTTGATGGCAAAAAAATCTATTACAAGGAATTTATATATATTATGATGAATAAACCAGAAGGAGTTATTAGCGCTACTTATGATCCTATAGAAAAAACTGTTATTGACTTATTACCTCAAGAATTAAAAGCTCGAAATCCCTTTCCAGTAGGAAGACTTGATAAAGATACAGAAGGATTACTTCTTATAACTAATGACGGAGATTTGGCACATAAGCTTTTATCTCCAAAAAAGAATGTTATAAAAAAATATTATGCTAAAATATTAGGCTTTGTCAATGAAAGCGACATTAAAGCTTTCAATGAAGGCATTGTACTTGAAGATGGGTATAAAACTCTTCCCGCAAACCTCGAAATTCTTTCTTCTTCTGATGTGTCGAAAGTTTACGTTTATATAAGAGAAGGAAAATACCACCAAATAAAAAGAATGTTTGAATCAGTCGGTAAAAAGGTCATATACCTTAAAAGATTGGCAATGGGTAATCTCACCCTTGACGAAAATCTAAAACCTGGGGAGTGGAGAGAATTGTCTGAAGAAGAGCTATCTTTCCTGAAAAAGTCGATATAAAAAATAAGACTTTCACCAAAGCCTTTCAAATAAATCCTCCGTCTACTGTTATGACTTGCCCTGTTATGAAGTTTGCTTTGTCAGATAATAAAAACAATACAGCATTTGCTACATCTTGGGGTTTCCCTATGCTCATAAGTGGTATATCCTCAATTAAATGATTTTTATCTTCGGCATTTAAAATGTCATTCATCTTAGTATCAATTACTCCAGGAGCAATACAATTAACTCTTATCTTAGAAGGCCCTAACTCTTTTGCCAAAGACTTTGTAAAAGCTATTATTCCTCCTTTAGATGCCGAATAATGTACTTCACAGGAAGCACCGGAAATACCCCAAATTGAAGAAATGTTTATTATACTCCCATGTTTTTGAGGCAACATATACCTCAAAACACTTTGTGTGCAATTGAAAAGACCTTTTAAATTGACATTCATCATCCTATCCCAATCTTCTTCTGTTATTTCTATAAATGGTTTGATTTGGGCAATTCCTGCATTATTTATAAGATAGTCAATGCGACCAAATTTATTGTAAATATTATCGATCATATCGTCTACTTGTCGTCTGTCCGAAACATCTGCTTTAAAAATTTCCGCATAACTAAAATTACTTTTTATATACTCTTTTAGTTTTACTGCTTGCTCATAACTGTTATTATAATGTATTGCTATAGAAGCTCCTTCTTTTGCAAGCTCTATACAAATTTCTCTACCTATATCTCCTGCGCCGCCTGTTACAATTGCTACTTTGCCATTTAGCATCATTTTCACCTTCTAAAATTGATAAACTTCGTTTTGTATTTTATAAAAAAATAAAAATATGTCAATACTTTATTAAAAAATTAAATTGCATTGGGCACCAAAATGGCGCTAAAAAAAGGTTCTGGCACTTTATGAAATGCTCAGAACCTTTCATTTCACTGGAGCGGATGACGGGATTCGAACCCGCGATCCTCGGCTTGGGAAGCCGATGCTCTACCGCTGAGCCACATCCGCATCTCTTAAAAGTTGGCTCCTCAGGTAGGACTCGAACCTACAGCCTACCGGTTAACAGCCGGTTGCTCCACCATTGAGCTACTGAGGAATATTTTAATTCCGGCAGCGACCTACTCTCCCGCGAAAGCAGTACCATCGGCGCTGGAGGGCTTAACTAGCACCCCAGCCGGTCTTGCGACCGTCTGGGGGCCCCTTGTGGACCGTGTTCGGAATGGGAACGGGTGTTTCCCCTCCGCTATCGCCACCGGAAATCTAGACCCTCAAAACTGCACAAAGCCTTATCGGTCAAGTCCTCGACTGATTAGTACCGGTCAGCTAAGAGTGTTTCCACTCTTACACCCCCGGCCTATCTACCTCGTAGTCTTCGAGGTGTCTTACCCCTCTCGGATGGGAAACCTAATCTTGAGGCGGGCTTCACGCTTAGATGCTTTCAGCGTTTATCCCTTCCGAACTTGGCTACCCAGCTGTGCACCTGGCGGTGCAACTGGTACACCATCGGTTCGTCCACCCCGGTCCTCTCGTACTAGGGGCAGTGCCTCTCAAGTTTCCTACGCCCGCGACGGATAGGGACCGAACTGTCTCACGACGTTCTGAACCCAGCTCGCGTACCGCTTTAATGGGCGAACAGCCCAACCCTTGGGACCTACTTCAGCCCCAGGATGCGATGAGCCGACATCGAGGTGCCAAACCTCCCCGTCGATGTGGACTCTTGGGGGAGATCAGCCTGTTATCCCCGGGGTAGCTTTTATCCGTTGAGCGACGGCGTTCCCACTCACTGCCGCCGGATCACTAAGCCCGACTTTCGTCCCTGCTCGAGATGTCTCTCTCGCAGTCAGGCTACCTTCTGCCTTTGCACTCTTTCGCGCGATTCCCGTCCGCGCTGAGGTAACCTTTGGGCGCCTCCGTTACCCTTTAGGAGGCGACCGCCCCAGTCAAACTGCCCACCTGCCATTGTCCCTACGCCGGTTTCACGGCTATAGGTTAGAATTCCGGTAATCCCAGGGTGGTATCCCAACGTCGACTCCAGTAAGGCTGGCGCCCTACCTTCTCTGTCTCCCACCTATCCTGTACAAGAATTACCAAAATCCAGTGACAGGCTACAGTAAAGCTCCACGGGGTCTTTCTGTCCAATCGCGGGTAACTCGCATCTTCACGAGTACTACAATTTCACCGGGCCCCTCATCAAGACAGCGCCCAAGTCGTTACGCCTTTCGTGCGGGTCGGAACTTACCCGACAAGGAATTTCGCTACCTTAGGACCGTTATAGTTACGGCCGCCGTTCACTGGGGCTTCGGTTCAGTGCTCTCACACTTCCCCTTAACCTTCCAGCACCGGGCAGGCGTCAGCCCCTATACTTCGTCTTCCGACTTAGCAGAG
>NC_010320.1:1822500-2457259 GCF_000019065.1 Thermoanaerobacter sp. X514
AAGGAGATTACACTCCAGGTGGAATTGTAAATGTTTTAAATCACAAAAAAGAATTCATAGGAAAAGGCTATATAAATTTAAAATCCATGATAACAGTAAGACTATTGACTCGGGATATTCATGAAGAAATAGATGAAGAATTTTTTAGAAAAAGAATTAAAAGAGCCTGGGAATACAGAAAAAAGGTTATGGACAATTTAAACTCCTGTAGAGTCGTATTTGCAGAAGCAGATTTTTTACCTGCTTTAATCGTGGACAAATTTGGTGACTATCTCGTTCTTCAAACACTTTCATTAGGTATAGATCGATATAAAGAAACAATAGTAAAGCTTCTTGTTGAAATATTAAATCCCAAAGGAATTTATGAAAGAAATGATGTAAATGTAAGAGAATTAGAGGGCCTTCCACAGCAAAAAGGTTATTTGTACGGCAAGTTTGACACAATGCAACAATTTGAAGAAAATGGAATAAAATTTTGGGTAGACATTGAAAATGGCCAAAAGACTGGATATTTTTTAGATCAAAAAGAAAACAGAAGAGCAATTCAAAATTACGTCAAAGATGCAGAAGTTCTTGATTGTTTCAGCCACACTGGTTCATTTACAGTACATGCCCTACACTATGGAGCAAAAAGAGTCGAGACAGTCGACATCTCTGAGGAAGCCATTGAAATGGCCAAAAAGAATGTAGAACTCAATGGTTATCAAGAAAGATGTAATTTCGTATGTGACAATGCCTTTGATTTGCTGAGGAAATACGACAAAGAAAATAGAAAATTTGACACTGTAATATTAGACCCTCCTGCCTTTACAAAAAGCAAAGAAACTGTAAAAGACGCATTAAGGGGATACAAGGAAATAAATTTAAGAGCATTAAAAATTCTAAGAGAAGGAGGCTTTCTCATCACCTGTTCTTGTTCACAGCACATAAAACCTGATATGTTTTTAGATGTCATTAAAGAAGCAGCCAATGATGCTAAAAGAAATGTAAGACTTGTAGAACAACGTACTCAATCAAAAGACCATCCAATATTATTAGCCTCTGAAGAAACTCAATACTTAAAGTGCCTAATTCTACAAGTCTTATAAAAAAGAACACTTTCCCTATTTTTATCATATTGTGTAATAGTGAAAGTGTATAAATGAGGTGAAAAAATGGAGAGGCAACAATTAGGCTCCAGGCTTCTATACGAGGGTACCGTCGGATACGATGTCCTTCAGCTTCAAATGATTCTTCAAAGTTTAGGTTATGACCCTGGTCCAATAGACGGCATTTTTGGGCCAAGAACCAAAAACGCCGTCATGAGATTTCAAAGAGACAATGGTCTTAAAGTGGATGGAATTGTAGGACCAGAAACAATGAGAGTTATAAATATGCTCATACCTTAAAATTTCCTGCTTCCCGGCTTTACAAGAGGAATGCCTTCTTTGCAAAGAGGACATTCCTCTTTTTCATATGTCTCAACATACAAACTTACTACAGACTTAAAAGGAACTTCAAAATTTACCTTTCCGTCGCTTCTATCAACTATACTTCCAACTCCTATAACATTGCCTTTTAAAGAATTGACTAAATTTATAACCTCTTTTACAGAACCTCCTGTAGTAACAACATCTTCTACCACTAATACATTTTCTCCTTCTTTGATTTCAAACCCTCTTCTTAGCTTCATCACCCCTTCTTCTCTTTCTGCAAAAAGAGCTTTTGCTCCAACTTGACGAGCAACTTCATAGGCCAATATAATTCCTCCAATTGCAGGCCCTATTACAACATCTATTTCGTGGCCTTTAAATTTTAATGCCAATTCTTTACTAAAAATTTCGCTGTATTTAGGATATTGAAATATTTTCGCACACTGCAAATAGGTATCGCTGTGTTTTCCTGATGTCAATAAAAAATGTCCTTTGTTAATTACTCCTAACTTGCTAAAAATCTCTAAGACTTCTTCTTTTTCCATTTTCTCATCCCCTTTAATCAACCTTTAAAGAACCTATAATCTCATTTATGTCTTCTATATTGTTTAAAACCATATATTGTTTTATGCCCTCAATAACTTCAATTGTGCAATTGGGATTCACAAAATTACAAGTGCCAATTGCCACTGCCTTCGCCCCCGCAATCATAAACTCTAATGCATCTTTAAATGAACTTATACCGCCCATACCTATAACAGGAATTTTCACGGCTCTCGCTGCCTCATACACCATCCTAAGGGCAATAGGCTTTATAGCAGGTCCAGACAAACCCGCAATCACGTTCTTAAAAACAGGGGTTCTTGTATCAATATTTATAGCCATTCCTGCAATTGTATTAATTAAAGATACAGCATCTGCTCCTCCATCTTCTGCTGCTTTAGCACAAACTCCAATATCTCCTACATTTGGAGTTAATTTTACAATGACAGTTTTTTGTGTAACTTTTTTTACTTCTTTTGTTATATTAAATATATCCTCAGGATTTATTCCAAAAGCCATACCACCTTTTTTTACATTTGGACAGGAGACATTTATTTCAATTCCATCAACACCATCTATATCAAGCTTCTTTGCCATGTAAGCAAATTCCTCAATGGTTTCTCCTGCAATATTTACTATTACAGCAACATCATAATCTCTTAAAAAGGGCAGCTCTTTCTCAATGAAAGCATCTACACCCGAATTTTGAAGCCCTACACTGTTTAGCATTCCACAAGGAGTTTCATAAACTCGTGGAGGTGGATTACCTTCTTTAGGTTTTACTGTAAGTCCTTTTACAACTATTGCCCCTAATTGATTTAAATCAATATATTCTCCGTACTCTCTTCCAAACCCAAAAGTACCTGAAGCTGTCATCACCGGATTTTTTAACTTAAGTCCCCCAACTTCAACTTGTAAATTCAAAACTCCACCTCCTCTGCCCAAAAGACGGGACCATCTTTGCACACTCTTTTGTACGCAAAACCACCATCTTTTTTCACTTTGCAAGCGCATACAAGACAAGCTCCTATGCCACAAGCCATCCTTTCTTCTACAGATATTTGACAAGGAATGTTATTTTTAAGAGAAATATCTTGTAATATCTTTAGCATAGGTTTTGGTCCACAGCCATATATTATGTCAATCTTATCAATTATATCCTCAATTACTTGTGTCACCATTCCTTTTTTCCCAAAACTTCCGTCCTCTGTCGTGACAATAACTTCTCCCAAATTTTTAAACTCTTCTACAAGAAAAGTTTCACTTCTAAATCCCAACGCAATATACAATTTTTTTGCTTTGATTTTTTTAGCAATGTATAGAAGGGGAGGAATGCCTATTCCCCCTCCTACTATTAAAACATTTTTGTCCTCCCTTATCTCAAAACCATTTCCATGAGGTCCTGTTACCTCAATTATCTCCCCACTTTTCATTTGAGATAAATTCTTTGTACCTTCCCCTTTAACTTGGTACACAATTGTCAAGGATTTGTCCTCAACAGAGCATACGCTAATAGGCCTCTTTAAAAAAGTCTTGCCTTTGCAGTCTACCATCACAAATTGTCCTGGGTGTGCTTTCTCATACCACTCAAATACCATTTTATAA
Source organism: Thermoanaerobacter sp. X514 (assembly GCF_000019065.1). Lineage (NCBI taxonomy): Bacteria > Bacillati > Bacillota > Clostridia > Thermoanaerobacterales > Thermoanaerobacteraceae > Thermoanaerobacter > Thermoanaerobacter sp. X514. Next base: position 1,826,061 of record NC_010320.1, read on the forward strand.
ATACCTGTGGCTATCTTTTCATTAGACAATATCCTGGTTTCCATTTTTCACCTCAACAAGCGATGTATTTTCTTTTAACAAGCCCATTGTTAATCATACCTGTCATAAGAATTACTTCTGCTCTCGCCGCTTGTGCATACTCATATTCAGAATATACATCTTTCCAGTAAGGAGTTTGATATGCATAGATAACGCTCCGTGAAGAATTTATTATTGCGCCAAATCCATTCTCATCAAAACAATCCATTATATCTTCAACAGTCCCCCCTTGTGCCCCATAGCCTGGCACTAGAAAGAAGCAATTTGGCATTTCCTTTCTTAGCACTTTTGCCTCTTCTGGATAAGTTGCCCCTACTACTGCACCTATAGAACTATAGCCATATTTCCCAATTGCTGAATTTGAAATTCTATTTATCATTCTTGCAACACTTTGATATACATACTCACCCTTGGTAGTTTTTATATCCTGTATATCTTTAGAACCTTTGTTAGAAGTCTTGACAAGTGCAAATATACCCTTATTGTATTTAATCGCATCTTCTACATAAGGCATTATAGTGTCTTCACCCATATAGGGATTTACAGTAATAGCATCAAACAACTGGTTTTGCAAATAAGCTTTTGAATACATTTTTGCAACCTCTTGTATATCTCCTCTTTTAACATCCGCTATTACCATAAGCCCTAAACTTTTGGCGTATTCCGCAGTTTTAAAGAAAGCTTTAAATCCTTCTATCCCATAAGCTTCATAAAAAGCCACTTGGATTTTGACCGCAGGTACAATATCGTAGACTGCATCTATTATACCTTTATTAAAAAGGTATAAAGCTTCAGATATGCCTTCAATATTTTCTCCTTTTCTCTTAAAAGCAACGTCTTTTATAAATTGTGGAGTTTTTTCAATTCTGGGGTCAAGCCCCACTACAACAGGGCTTTTCTTAGCTTTTATACTCTCAATTAATTTATCAATAAACATCTACACCATCCTCTTATTGAAAATTTATTCATTTTATTGTATAAATATTTATTAATAATTATACCTCAACTTTTTCTGTTTTTCTATCCTTTTTGTATTTTATTTCTCCTTCCACTATCGTACAATCCACAACTCCTTTTAGCCTCATACCATGGAAAGGTGTGTTTTTCCCTTTTGATTTAAATTTATCTTTGTCAACTACATACTCTTCATAAGGGTCTACAATTACAATATCCGCTATCGACCCTACCTTTATCCCACTGGATATACCTAATATTTTCGCAGGATTTATACTCATGTAATTGACTAACTCTTTTATGGTTATTTTACCTGTCTGTACAAGGAAAGTATTTATCACAGAGAAGGCTGTCTCTAAGCCCGATATTCCAAAAGCAGCCATGTCGTAAGGTACTTTTTTGTCATCCTTAGTGTGAGGGGCATGGTCTGTCGCGATTGCATCTATTGTGCCATCTTTCAATCCTTCTATTAATGCTTCTATATCCTCTCTTGTCCTTAAGGGTGGATAAGCTTTTGTGTTTGTATCGTAATTGTAAACTGCTTCATCTGTCAAGGTAAGATTGTGAGGAGTCACTTCAGCAGTTATTTTCACTCCCTTTTCTTTCGCTTCTCTTATAAGTTCGACACTTCCCTTTGTTGAGATATGTGCGATGTGAAGCCTTACACCAGTTGACTTTGCAAGTATAATATTTCTTGCAAGCATGACTTCTTCTGCTTCTCTTGGTATGCCTTTTAATCCTATCATTGTTGAAATTACTCCGCTATTCATTACACCTTCTCCACTTAAGGCTTTGTCTTCACAGTGAGTTATCATAAGAAGGTCATACATTTTTCCGTATGTCATTATCCTCTTCATAAGCCCTGCGCTCATTATTGGAAAACCATCATCAGATAAGGCAACAACCCCTGCTTTTTTAAGTTTTGCCATTTCGGTTATCTCTTCGCCTTTCATTCCCTTTGTCATGGCTCCTATAGGCAGTACTTTTACAACTCCTTCTCTTTGTGCAATGCTTTTTACATATTCTACTACTATTTCATTGTCTATAGGAGGATTTGTATTTGGCATGCAGGCAACAGTTGTATACCCTCCTGTTGCTGCCGCCTCTGTCCCTGTTTTAATAGTCTCTTTCTCTTCAAATCCCGGCTGCCTTAAATGGGTGTGCATATCAACAAAGCCCGGAAGTACATATTTTCCTGTCGCATCAATCACTATCCCGTCTGAGACTTGTATATTTTTATCAATCGCTTTTATGATACCATAGTCTATCAATATATCCGCTGTGGCTTCACTTCCAAATCCATCTATTACCGTACCGTTTTTTATAATCATCCTCATTTTAATTTCTCCTTTCACAAAGTATTTTTAAAAGTGCCATCCTGACAGCGACACCGTTTGTCACCTGTTCTTCTATAACAGAATACTTGTCATTTGCTGCTTCTGACGTAAGTTCAACATTTCTGTTTATAGGCCCTGGATGCATCAATATCGCATCAGGTTTTGCAAGTTTCATTCTTTCCTTATTTATCCCAAAATACTCTCTATATTCGTCAATTGAGGGAAAAAGACCGCTTTTTTGTCTTTCCAGCTGTATTCTAAGCCCCATCACCACATCTGCTCCTTCTATTGCTTCCTCTACATTGTAGTAAGCCTTGACTCCTAATTTTTCTATTGCAGGTGGCATCAAGGTTGAAGGGCCTGCAACTCTCACTTCCGCCCCCATCTTTTTAAGTCCCCATATATTTGACCGTGCAACTCTGCTGTGCATAATATCTCCTATTATTGCCACTTTTAATCCTTCAAAGCTTTCTTTCTTTTCTCTGATTGTCATCATGTCCAACAAGGCTTGGGTGGGATGTTCATTTATACCATCTCCTGCGTTTATGATAGAGGCATTTGTGTATTTTGCCATAAGATGCGGCGCTCCACTCATGTTGTGTCTTGTTATTATCACATCCGCCTTCATCATCTCAACAGTCCTTATGGTATCTATTAAAGACTCCCCTTTAGCCACACTGCTGGTTGCCACTTCTATATTGCCGTAATGGGCTCCTAAATACTTTGCTGCCATCTCAAAAGATAGTCTTGTCCTCGTGCTAGGTTCGAAAAAAATCGTCACAACTGTCTTTCCCTTTAGTATCTGTGAATATTTTTCTCCATTTAGAATTTTTTTCATCTCCTTTGCAGTGTCTAAAACTTCTAGTATTTCTTCTTTCGATAAATCCTTAATGCCTAACAGGTCTTTTCTCTTCACATTACCTTCCTCCTTTTAAAAAAAGAGTAGTAACCACATCACAATAGTGTGAAATGGTACTACTCTTTTTGTATAAAATATTCTCTTTTGTTAAAATTAGGGTTCTGAATTTTGGCATAAAAAATCCTCCCTTTTTAGAGTTTAATACTCCGGGAGAATATCTATCATTCTCCCTTTTTAGCCTCGCTGGGCTAAATTAAAGGTGCTACTTTTCAGTTATTACAACTCTGTTTACTTTGTCTACTTCCTCCAACATTACATTTACTATTTCATTTTTTGATGTTGGAACATTTTTACCTACATAATCTGGCTTTATAGGCAATTCCCTATGCCCTCTGTCAATTAGTTCTGCCAGCTGTATCGCTTTAGGTCTTCCTAAGTCGATAATTGCATCCATAGCAGCCCTTATAGTCCTTCCTGTGTATATCACGTCATCCACTAATACCACTATTTTACCTACTACATCTACACCTATATCTTTTTTCTTCACTAAAGGCTGTTCAAGGTCTGTCGTGAGGTCATCGCGATATAAGGTGATATCCAGCGACCCTACTGGAGGCTTTTTCCCTTCAATTCGCGATATATACTTCGCTATCCTTTCTGCTAAAGGCACTCCTCTTGTCTTAATACCTACCAAAACCACATCTTCAATGCCTTTATTCCTTTCCACAATTTCATGGGCTATTCGTATGAGCGCTCTGTCTATAGCTTTTTCATCCATTATCTCTGCTTTTATCTTCAACTTCACAACCTCCACAAAAAAACTTCTTGCACTGACAAGAAGTTTTTTATGCTACATTATGGTAACCTTGCCAGCCTCACAGGACTGCTTAAAGAACTTTGCTTTTTTATATATTATCACATTCTTTTTAAATTGTCCATAGGAATATTTAAAAAAAATAAAAATTGTGCTAAGATGTTAGTATTGACACCAATATTAAAAGAAGGATGTGACAAAATGGAAGTAGGAAAAGTACCTGTAGAAATACTAAAAAGAAGTGTTTTCCCATATCTCGGAGTTAAAAGAAAAGAAGTTTTAGTCCACTCCCAATTAGGAGAAGACAGTAGCATAATCGATTTCGGCGAATACGTGGCGGTCCTTTCAACAGACCCCATAACAGCAGCAGAGAAATTAAGCGGCTTTTTATCTGTCATAATATCCTGTAATGATTTAGCTTCTTGTGGCGCAAAGCCAATTGGAATATTATCAACTATACTACTGCCCGAAGGCAGTGATGAATCTGTACTCCATAATTTAATGGAAGAAATAGATAAAGCAGCAAAAAAGCTCAACATAGAAGTTTTAGGAGGCCACACAGAAATAACCACTACAGTAAACAAGCCTATTATAAGCACAACAGCAATTGGCATGGCTAAAAAAGGTGAGTACATAACCACAAAAGGCGCAAAAATAGGCGATGATGTCATAGTTACAAAAGCTTTAGGCCTTGAAGGCACAGCAATTTTAGCAACTGACTATGAAGATTTGCTGCTAAAGCGCTACGATAAAGATTTTATCTTAAAAGCACAAAGTTTTATAAACGAAATAAGTGTCATAGAAGAAGGACTTATTGCAGCACAAAATGGTGCAAATGCAATGCACGATATAACAGAAGGAGGAATATTAGGAGCAGCCTATGAAATCGCAGAAGCATCAGGCCTTGGCATTGAAATATATGAGGAAAAATTGCCAGTACGCCCTGAAACAAAAGAAATTTGCCGTTTTTTTGGCATAAACCCTTTAAAGCTCATATCCAGCGGTTCAATGATAATTACTGCCAGTGATGGAGATAAAATAGTCAAATCTCTATCTGAAAAAGGAATACAAACTACAATAATAGGTAAAATTATAAAAGAAGGGAAATATTTAATAACATCAAAAGGAAAAGAAGAAATAACTCCACCAGAGCGAGATGAGATATACCTTGTCAATAAAGATAGGATTACCACTTAATCCTCAGCTTGTTGACAAAGTCAAAAATTTTTAAATAGGATATTTCGCATCGTCACTCCGATGTTCCAAAGCGACAAAACTAAACTCGACCTTCGGGCTCCGGCAGGGTACCGGGCACATTCGACATCCTTGTCTTAGTGCCCGCCTCTGCCATCCGTGGCTACGGCCCTGCCTCCACCCTCGGTCTCGTTAAGTTTTGTTATCGCTTTGTCACAAGTCGTGCCTTATGCAAAATATCCTATTTTCGAAAATTTGTCTACAGTCTGAGGATTACCACTTAATCCTATCTTTATTTATTTCTCAAAATCTCTATCAATTTTTTAAAATACTCAGGAAGTGGAGCTTCAAACTCCATGTAAACTCCTTTTGTAGGATGCATAAATCCTAAAACACTTGAATGTAATGCCTGTCCTTCCAACTTAAACTTTTGCCTCTTAAAGCCATAAACATGGTCTCCTACAATAGGATGTCCTATATAAGCCATATGCACTCTTATCTGATGAGTCCTACCTGTCTTTATAACCGCCTCTACTAATGTATTTTCTTTAAACCGCTCCAAAACTTTGTACAATGTAAGAGCATATCTTCCATCCTCTATTACAGCCATCTTCTTTCTGTCAACAGGGTGCCTTCCTATAGGTGCCTCAATTTTCCCCTCTTCATCTTTTATAACTCCCTCTACAATAGCAACATATTTTTTAAAAACACTTCTCTCTTTTATTTGATTAGAAAGGCTTATGTGGGCCTTATCATTTTTAGCAACAACCATCACACCAGAGGTATCCTTATCAAGCCTGTGAACTATACCCGGCCTTAAAATGCCGTTAATTCCCGATAAATTTTTACAGTGGTAAAGAAGTGCATTAACAAGTGTACCGCTGTAATTACCCGGCGCCGGATGCACTACCATTCCCTGTGGCTTATTTATCACAATTATATCATCGTCTTCATAAAGAATATCCAAAGGTATATTTTCTGGCAGTACATCAATTTTCTCTGCCTCTGGGATATTTACAACAACCTCATCATTCTCTTTTACCTTATAACTGGGCTTTACCGTTTTACCATTTACAAAAACAAGCTCATCCACAATCAATTTTTTAATATAAGACCTTGTGTAATCTAATTCTGCCGCAAGAAAAACGTCTATTCTCTTTCCCTCATCCTCTTTTTCTCCTTGCAAAACTATCTTATCTACTATGTTCATCACATCACGCCTTCTCCTTAAAAATCATAAGATATCCTAATATAATAGCTCCTATAACTATAAAAGAATCTGCAACATTAAAAACCGCAGGGAAAAATTTAAAATCAATAAAGTCTACAACATATCCCAATCTAACTCTGTCAATAAGATTTCCAATAGCGCCACCTAAAATCATAGCAAGTGTATAATTATACACACTATTCCCTGGCAGTTTAATCATAGAATAAATTAGCACAGCCCCTACAATTACTGTTATAACTATAAAAAAAAGAGTCTTATTCTGAAGCATACCAAATGCCGCACCTTTATTCTCCACATAAGTAAGATGAAAAAAATTCTTTATAACCGGATAACTTCCTATAAGCATAAGGTACTTCACTGCAAGATACTTCGTCAATTGGTCAAGAAAAACCACAAAAGCTACAATAACTATCGCCAATGCCAATTCCTCCTATGTATTCATTTGTTTTTCTAACCATATTGCTGTACGAATATATTATACAGAAAAATTACAAATTAAACTATAGCTTAATTTATAATTAAACTTTCTGCAAAATATTAATCTATGTCTGTAATGAATAATTAAAATTAAATATTTCCTTTAGACACAAAGAATATTCTAAATTTTATGCAAAACAAGCCATCCAATATAAGGCGCTTATTGCCTTAGATGGCTAAAAAAACTGATTAATTTTCTAGTCTATAATCTAATTATTTAATTCATACTCTCTTTTCAAAATAGAATACATCTTCATATCCCAAAATCTCCCTTTTATAAAAACTGTTTCTCTCAATATCCCTTCAAACTTCATACCAACTTTTTGCATTACTCTCTCAGAAGGTATATTTTCCACCTTGCACCTTGCCTGTATTCTATTAAGATTCAACTTTTTAAAGCCAAACTCTATTACTTTTTTAACTGCCTCTGTCATAAATCCTTTATTCCAGTATTTTTTGCCAAGCACATACCCTATTTCTCCTGTCATATTCTTTTCATCTATAAATACATATCCACATGTTCCAATTAATTTGCCATTTTCTTTTAAATATAATCCCCAGTCTGAAGGCTCACTATTTGCATATTTTGACAACAAAAGATTAATAAACTTTACAGAATCCTCAATACTTTTATGATATTCCCATGATACATATTTTGTAACTTCTGGATCCCTTGCGTATTCAAACATGTCTTCCGCATCTTCTAAACTTATTTTCTTTAATATAAGCCTTGGAGTCTCAAGAACAGGTTGATAAAACTTTTCCATATTTTTTACTTCCTTCCTTAAAAATATATACAATTAATTTTCACTTACAAATTCAGCAAATAACCATTTTTCTTGAGCCAGTCTTCCTGCTTTTTATAATCCGGCATTAACATCTTTACTTTTATCCAGAAATTCTTTCCATGATTTCTTTCTTCCAAGTGTGCAAGCTCATGCACAACAACATAGTCTATTACAGAAATAGGAGCCATTATAAGTCTCCATGAAAAGTTTAAGTTTCCATTTGAAGAACAAGAACCCCACCTTTTTTGTGCAGACGTAATATTTATCTTATTGTATTTTAAATTACTCTTTTGTGCATACCACTTGACTCTTTCAGATATCTTCTTAAAAGCTTCTTTTTTATACCAATCAATAAAAACCTCTTTTGCTTTATTTAAAAAATCCCTTGAAAGATAAAAACCATCTTCAAGCTTAAGAGGAACCTCCTGATTATCTACTATATACAGCTTATAATACTTACCAAGATATAAAAACCCTTCCCCATTCACAAATTCCTTTTTTAAAGCTTTAGGACCCCTTGCCTCTATCTCCTTCTTTTTCTCCTCAATCCACCTTGAATGCTTTTGTATCACATCAAAAATCGTCTTTTCATCTATACCAAAAGGTGCTTTCACTATAAGAGTAGCATTATCTGTAATCTGCAATGCTATTGTCTTTCTTTTTGAACGTATTATTTTCTCAATCTTTATGTCTAACATAATTTCACTTCCTATAATGGTGATAAGATACTTAATTCTTTTTTAAATATACTACATCTTATTTCTTATCCTCTTTATAATTGCATTGGGTCTTTTTGAAAATTCTTCTATAGGTATTTTGTCTCGTAAAATATCATCTTTATAGATATTATAATAACCCTCATTTATAAATATCGTTAAATTCCCTATTTTAAAGCCTGTTATTTTTGTATTTTCGTCAATCACTTTACTATTAATATTGACTTTTAAAAATTCTTCTTGATGCTCATACAACCTCTTAAGTTCCAAATAAAGTCTATAGTCTTCTTTTGTTTTTATACAAAGTTCTGATACATTTTTTGCATTCTTAAGAAGAAACAAATTAGTATATATACGATTCGTAACTCCAAAAGAACCACAAGTAATAGGTCTTTCAAGCTTTTTCCATTCTTCTATTTCAAATTTCACATATAACTCATCAGAATCCTTTGGTATTTCTTTTATATCTTTCCTTTTTACTATTTCAAAACCTTTTATCCTCCCATAATAGTGTATCCCAGCTTCTTTATCAAATTTTTTGATTGACTGGTATATCGCAACATATTTAAACTTCATACCGCTAGACTTAATATTTTTATAAGGTATATGATAAAAATTATATTTGAGATTTATATCAAGCTGCTCTTTACTTGACAACGGAGCAACAAGTACTTCTTTATCATCAAACTTTACTTGATCAATGTATTCATATGTACCACCTTGAAAAACTGAATCTTCAAAAGCTGACTCAAAAGAATTATTTATAAGGTCATCTATGAATTTCTCAACAAGCTTAGTAGAACCAGGTAAAAATGGCAGTCCTCCCACATTAACTTTTTCAATACTTTTATAAAAATGATGTTCTTTATATTTTTCTTCGTCAGAATATGGAAACAATACAAAAGCCCCGAAAACCATTCTCTCAAAATTTTTATTATTTTTATTTTCATACACAACGGCATCACGGTATCTATGCATAGTGTTTATATCCTCTTCTTCCGGACCTGGAGAACGATATTTATTATAATAATCTGTATCAACAACTGCAGGATTTATTTTGTATTTTGCATCAAGTACATATTTAAATATAGTATTTGATCCAACTTTACTCAACGATAATATATTATCAGGCATTTGAGGTGTAGTTGGGATATTATCATATTTAAATTTCTTATTGTACACTAGGGAATATATCTCCCCATTTTTTGGATTTTGATATTCAACACGAGTCTCCTCGCCTTTTGTCAAAGTAACAGTAAGTCCTCGATTATTAAATTTAATAATACCTTGCTTTACAAGACTATATTTTTCTCTCAATATTGAATTAAGTTTGATAAAACACCAATATTCATATAATATAGCCAAATCTTTCATAGATATTTTAAAAATGTATTCCCTTATCATAAGTCCCTTTAAAAGCATAATATAATATTTATAAACATCCTTGTATCCTGGCGCCATATTAAGCACAAGGGAAAGTGAATTCATAGTATATATATCTCCAACATCTTTCAAAAAACTGTAATTTAAATGCCTTCCAAGCTTATATATCATCGCTTCAATGCTTTTTTTAATATTTTCATCAACAATACTTGATTCTTTTTCATAATTTTTCTTAACTAAATTAAGCTTTTTTATTATAGATTTTATAATGTATTTTACCAATCTGTTTTCATATGTATCATAGGTAATAGAACTCTTTACAGAGCAAACTTTGTCAACTATTATTTCCCCATTAATGTTCTTCACATATTGAGGATGCTTGTTAATCCATTTTATTCCCTCTCTGTCAACCCTTTTTGCAGTATAATATTTGAGTATTTCCCTATCTTTTTTTAATACATGATGGGGCATATTTAGCACAATCATGATCGATTTATTTAACTTATCAAACACTTGATTTATAATCGCAAAAAATTCAGTGAGGCTGTTTCCTACCTTGTTTTTAGTCATGCTATAAAAGTATGTCCTTTTATAAAAATCAAATATAAGGTTGTATAATTCATTGTTAATATCTTGTAAAAGAGCATAATAATCCTTTTGATAGTCAATTTTAGAAGGAAAAACCTCAATAGTTACCTTTAGATATTCTCGATTATTCACTAGCATAATAAGCTCTGAATATCCAATATCATTTTTAAAATTAATAATACCTGATAATACTCTTTTGGAAGCACCTACAAAACGTACTTTGTTCCTAATATTTATATTCTCATGCCAAAATGACACCTCATCATCAGTTTTTTTCTCAATCACAATTTCATAATTTTGCTGTTCATAAAAAAGAGGATAACTATCCCCCGTATATGACACCAACTTATCCTCTATTGGCGAATAAATTTTAGCAGTATATTCTGTACACGAGATATATATTTTTGCCCTTACGTTTTCATTGATATTTAAAGCTCCAACATTAGGATGATAGGGATTGCCTTTTATTGAAAAATCAAATTTCGGAGTAGATATATAAAGCAGGTCAACATCAGAGCCAGTATGACGTAAATCCATCTTCTTCATATCTCCTTACCATATAAATAATTTTTTCTGCTGACCTTGGATATACACAATTATCCATATCTTTAAGCATCTTATCACTAACATCCATATCCTCATAATCATACTTGGCTTCATAATTGCCAGAACATATTTTAAATAATTCGACAAGTATTTTCTTTATACTGATACTGCTTCCGTGTATCCTGGGCAAAATCTTTTGCAATATTTCTAAATCCATCGCTTCATCAAAATCCATTAAACCATTTAACTCATTGTATATCATATAAAAACTTATTTCATCTCTCACCCTATAACCAAAATGCAAATTTCCTTCTCTTAGAACATCATTAATTTTTTTTAAAACCAAAATCACATCATCAATAATTTCCCTATAATCAAGACAATCATTTAATGTTAAAAATTCACTCTTCAAAAAACTATTGTTTAATACTTTTTCAGTAATTTCTTCGATATCTCCAACAAAATAATCGAGGTTTACATCAGAAAACTCAATAACATTTGCTCTATCAAGCACTTTTTTGCTAAAGGGAAACGTAGTCTCATCCATATTAACAGTGCCAATGAAATATAAATTTTCAGGTATGTACAAATTGCCATATTCATGGAAAGAATTTTCATCTAACAGTTCTTTGATCAAAAGGGGATCTGTAACAATTCTATCGCCATCCTTTTTTCGTGACTCTATAATTGAAAGAATATCGCTGAAATAATACTCTACACGTGCAAGGTTCATTTCATCCAATACAAAAAAGTAAGGTCTATTTATATCGTTTATAGCCTTTTTTATAAAATTTGTTAAAACACCAGGATGAAATTTATTATGCATATCTTTGTAACCTAATAATTCCGTAGAATCTGACCAGTCGGGTCTTACAGGTACCAACATAAATCGTCCATTCTTGGTATTGCAACCGATAGCCTCCGCAAAAAGTCTTGCAAGTTTGCTTTTCCCAGTACCTGAAATACCAGCAAGAATTAAAAATGGCTTTGACTTCAAGGATAAATAAAAATTTTCTATTAACTTATCATTGTAGCTAAACCCATGATTTTTTATGTAACTTTTTATGTAATCAAGTTCATCTTTGACGTTATAACTAGTATCGTTGTCAGGTATATAATCTTCCTCATTTTCATATATTTGTTCCTTATCTTCACCGCTTAAAACAGAAACATTTTTATAAATATTTATCAAATCATGAAGGTCATTTTTTAATGTTTCATCATCTGGTAAATCATTATTCTCATATTTTTTATAAAATATTGTCCCTTTTTCATAAAATTCATTGCCAATTGATAAATTATTATCTGTATTCCATCCCTTTGCCTCCATTTTACTCCTTATCTTTAAAGCAAGAGATAACATTTTTTTAATGGCCACAAGTTTACCATATTTATCTTTTAACTTAGTATAGCCTTGATTCAAAGTTAAATATAGCCTTTTCATATCAGAAGAAAATAGATAAACAATATATACCCCTTCCATTGTAGTTTGTGTAATATTTTTGTCCATAATAGCAACCCAAGGAATTTCTGCCCAGTTACCTTGACCATTAGAGCCTTTAATAAAATATTCATCACCTATAAAATCAAATTTTTGTATCTCCTGAGGTATTTCTTTTCGTAATATATCTCCTATTCTATTTCCTTTAAATGGCTGTGAGGTTCTTGCTTTTATATAATTATCCATAACCTCTTTAAAAAGAGTCTTTAGTGACATTTTTATCTTACCTTTCTCAAAAATATAAATTTCTCTAGTTATTATTCAAAATATCCCATTTTTATTTAATTAAACACTTTATATATTTCGACATGTATTTTAAAAATTCCTTCTTAAGCCTCTTTTAACTTCCTTTCACTACATTATTTTTTTGTATACTTCTATTTACAATATCTTTAAATCTTTCATAGCTATTGACCCAATCAAAAACTACATCACTGGATACGGTGGCAAAATGTTTACGGGCACATTCAATTTTGGCTTTTTCCACATCGGTTAAATTAACTCTTTCTTTATCAAATTTTGACTCTACAATAAAATACAACTTTGCTCTATGATCATCAACTTTATGGATTATTGCCCAGTCAGGGGTATAATTTCCATAAGGGGTTTCAATTACAAGTCCTCCCTTTTTTAATTTTGTGAAGAGAAGAACATCAGGATCTTCATCAAGGCTTCTAGCAAATTCATACTCCCCATGGCTATCTACACGGATATATTTCTGGAGAGCTTTTCGGTATTCTTCTTTTGTTTTATATGCTTTTTTAGCACTTTCATTTAGCATCCATTGTTCAATTTCATCCACAGCAAAAATATTCTTCTCTTCAAACACAACTCCATCCAAAACCTCATATTCTATATTCTTAGCCTGGAATTCATTCAATTTATTCTGGAGAATCTTAATTACTTCATCTAAAATCTCTTGTTTCTGCAATAAAATTTTATTTTCTAAAGCTGAATAAATTCTGATTAAAGCTTTCCTTGGCAAGAAAGTTTGATGCATGAGATAATTTATTATTTCAAAATCACTTTTATTATTTTCTATTGCTTCTGTTCCAAGATTAATTGTAAATTTAGCAGGATCATGTATTTGCAACTCATTAGATTTTTTGAAATCTATACCTCCTGTTGCTACTTCATATTGACGATAAATAGATTTATAAGTAAGATGTTTATTGATTTCTTCTATACTTTGTTTAATAAACTCCTCTTTATCAATGTTTACATGGTAAATTGTTCTTTTGTTTATTCGTTCACGTAATTCTGCTAAAAGCTTTTGAAATTCTTTTTCCGTTACAAAACTGTTATATCCATTTTCCACAGGTTCTTCATCACCATTTTTAATCTCAATTCGCTTACTTCCTTTTGCTTTCATATTTTCTATAAATTTCTCTTTAATAGCTTCCTGATACGGTTGTAAAATTGCATTTGTAAAATCATAATATATTATCTCTGCTGCATCTTTCGTTAGTTGGTTAGTTTTAGCATTAATAATTCCAGCATTAATAAGTTCAGTCCTAAAAGCTTCTACTGTATCTGCCACAAGAAATTCCTCTGGAATCCCAGCGTCTGCCAAGGTTTGATAAATAACTTCAAAAGTAACTTCTTCCTGATCTAGTCCTTCCTCCAATCTAAAATCTTTTTGCAAGGCTTCAGCGAAGTGATCGTAATAGTCATTGGCAATTACAGTCAAAACATTTATTTCACTGTCAAAACACCGGTTTCCATAAATATCCACTGGCAGTCGCAAGCCTCGTCCTATTTCTTGCTTTTTAGCAATTTCTGAACTTCCTTTTTTTAATGTACACAGTTGGAAAACATTAGGGTTATCCCAGCCTTCTCTTAAAGCTGAATGAGAAAAAATAAATGCCAATGGTTCATCAAAAGAAATTAGTTCATCCTTTTTCTCTAAAATAAGTTGTATTCCACGTTCAATATCTTCCTGAGATTTAGCTTTTACCTCTAATTCATCTTTCCCCCAGTCCCAATCCTCTATCTCAGTTTCATTATTTTTCTTATCCCGTGCAAAATAACCTTCTCTTACCTTTTGCACATTTTTGTATTCAGGAAATAAATCAGGATATTTTTTAAAAAGTTCATTATATCTTGGATCTTTAATTACTTTCTCATATTCCTCATCAAAAATGCGGGCATAAATTCCTCGGCCGTCAGGTGCTTCACTATCTCTAAAATTTTTAACCCGATCTATAAAGAAAAGGGACAAAACTTTGATTTTATAGCCTTTTTCTAAAATTTTTAGTTGCTTTGTTAAATGCGTTTGTATAGTTAAACGGATTAATATTCTGATTAAGTCCAGTTCATCTAAGTTATAATTATTTTCTCCTTCTTTTAATATTAAGATACCTTCCTTATAACCAATTTTCAATCCGTTAATTTTGTGCGGGTCTTCCAATACAATCATATCTCTATATTGGGATAATTCTCCGGATAATTCATAAAGGCTTACCCCTTTTTGCACATTGAAGGTACGTAATTTAACCTGCCCGCCCGGTTCACGATAGAAAATTTCAATTTTTGCTTTTAAGTCCCGGGTAAATTCTATATAGCGAACATAAGGGTAGTCTTTACTGATATTGCCATAAACAGTTTTAACCTCAATTTTCTTTACTAAATCCTGTTTATAAGCCTGGTACGAATCAAGTTTATATACTTGATGGTAAAGCTTTTTATGAGTTGCTGAATACCTTAAAATGAATAGCGGATCCAATTCTTCAATAGCCTTTAAAGAAGCACTTTTCTTTTTCCCATTTCCTTCAAGTCGCTGTGGTTCATCTATAATGACAATTGGTTTAGTATATTTTATTAGGTCCCACAAAACTCGCCCTCTTTCATCTTCTCTGCGAATTTTATTGCTGTCTTTATTAAATGCCTGTATATTCATAATTACAATGCGTAAATCCCTAGCTTCCACAAAGTCCATTAACTTATTTAAGTTATTTGAATCATAAACGAAAGCATAATTTGAAATGTCAAGGTCATAAAGGGTTTTTAAATGTTCTTTCAAAATTTCAATATTTTTTTCTACTCCTTTACGAATAGCCACTGTAGGCACTACAATTATAAACTTTAAAAAATTATAATTTTTATAGAGCTCCAAAATAGTCCGCAAATATACGTAAGTTTTACCAGTACCTGTTTCCATTTCTACAGAAAAATTATATATAGGCTGTAAATCAGCAGAGGGAAATAGCATATTTTGCGTTTGTATTTCTCGTAAATTTTCTAGAATAACATTTCTTCCTATGTCCAATCTATTCCTTATAATTTCCTCAGATATACGTCCTATATGTCGGGTTTTCCCACGATAAATTACATCTCCCAGCTCCCGATCTTGTCCTCTAAAGAGGGCTACAACTGAGTTGATAGCTTTCTTTTGGTATTCTAAATTATCATCAAAGTTAAATATAACTTTCCTTGTCATTTAGCCCACTCCTTAAATAAACTCTACTCTGTAAGTCTGGTCTTTTCCCTGGTTAAAAAGCTTTATTTGTGTATCAAGTCTGTGCAAAATATTTAACTTCAAAGAAATATCATCATCAAAAGCACTATCTCTAAAAATAATTTTTATCGGTTTTGGTTCTAAAGAAGCTATTTTATCCACAATATCACTGGTAATCGTTTCTTCAAGACATACAACTACACTATCGGCAAACATATATGTTCGATTCCCTATATTGGTAAGTTTTTCAATTTTAGATGTAAGTGGGAAATCTCTGTGACGTAGCATAATCTCATAAACTACATCAATATCAGTAAAGCCAGGATTAAAGTCTAAAGCATCCTTAACAGAAAGAGCGCTTTCGCTTAAAGTAATCTGCTCACCTTTAAGAGCATCATCATTCCATCGAATATTTGTTTTACCTACCTTAAAAACTTTAAAACCAATATCAAGGTCATCAATCCACTCCTTATCCTTAAATTCTTCTTTAATCTTTTCTCCAGCCCTACGAATCCTCTCTTTACCAATATCGGCAATGGTTTTAAAGCCAGCTTTATAGGCTTCTGATTCTTCATCTACCCTTTCAGGAAGTTGCACCATTATAAATTTGCGTTTGCCACCATCTTCAGCATTAAGCTCCATAACGGCATGAGCTGTTGTAGCTGAACCAGAGAAGAAGTCAAGAACTATAGAATCATGCTTTGTACCTATATGAATACACCGTTTTACTAAATCAACAGGTTTAGGATAATCAAAAATAGAACCTTTAAGTAATGCCCTTAATTCTTTTGCAGCACTATCAGTATGACCTACTTCACTATATTCCCATATAGTTTTAGGAGTAATCCCATTCTTGACTTCAGATAAAAATCTTTTTATCCTGGGAACATTATTACCATCTTCACCAAACCAGATTCGATTATCTTTTACTAATTCTTCAAATTTTTCTTTTGAAACTCGCCAACTATTACCTGGGGGAGGCAATACTTTTCTTCCACTTGGTGTAATAATTTCATAAATATCCTTTTCAGTAACTCTGCCTACACTAAGGTTATCACTTATCCACGGCCCACGAGGGTCATTGTCTGGATTTTTATACCTAGCATTTTGCTTATCTGTTCTTGGTAATAATGTTGGCCTAAATACTTCTTTATTCTTTGCTACTGCAATTATGTAATCATGACTTGTTGAGAACCATTTTGCATCATTTTGAATTCCATATTTTTTCTCCCAGATAATAGTTGCAATAAAATTCTCCTCCCCAAAAATCTCATCACAAATCTTTCTTAAATTTGCCACTTCATTATCATCAATACTAATAAAAATTACTCCATCATCGGAAAGCAAATCCTTAGCTACTTTTAAGCGTGGATACATCATATTCAACCAATTGGAATGGAAGCGTGCAGAACTTCGCTGGTTTTTAATTAAACGCTCACCGTTTTCATCAAGTTCACCTTCTTCTTTGTCGCTTTCTTCTTTTAATTTTTTAAAGTCATCTTTATAGATAAAGTCATTGCCGGTGTTATAGGGCGGATCTATGTAAATCATTTTTATCTTGCCATAGTACGAATTTCTAAGAAGTTTTAAGACCTCCAAGTTATCTCCTTCTATATAAAGATTTTCTGTAGTATCCGGATTTTTGCTCTCTTCAGGTACATACTTTAAGGTTTTTCCAACTACATCGGTTAAGGCAAGCTGTTTTGCTAAAGTCTTCCCTGGCCAGGTAAGCTCATACTTTTCCTTCCCTACCTCTTCAACTTGGCCAAGTTCCTGTTTTAGCGCTTCAAAATCTACTTGACCATCTTTTACAACAGCAGGAAATAACTCAGCAAGCTTTTTGATATTATCTTGGACTGGATTAAATATTTCCTTTGACACTTTATTTTCCATTTTATTACCCCTCCTAAATAGCAATTATTTCATTTAACCTTAAAAAACTACTTTTTATTTCTGAATTAAGGCTTGCTTTTTCTGCTAATGTGATCGACTTGCTCAGATGATTTTGAAGATTTATAATTTTCTTTAAAAGCGTCCTAATTTCATTCATTTTTTCAATATTATAAAAGATATTGGTATCTAATGCTCTTAAAGCTCCAGTCCAAAGATATTTATAGGTAATAAGATAGGCTTTAGTTATAATTTCTGTGTAAAAGGTGAGTTTGTTACCAGTGTTTAATATTTTAGTAAAAGCTAAATATTGATCAAATAATGTTGCATTTTCATCAGGGAAAAATAAAGAACTTCTCTGAGTAAAAATTATATCATCTATGACAATTTCCTGCGAATCAATTTTACTTAATCTTTTTAAAGCAAAACAGTACAGGTAATTGCCTTTATTATCAATAAACCGTAACACCGCAGGAGGTTTAACTGTTTTTTGTAAAATTCCGCCAATAAAATTAGAATACTTTAAGTCATTAACTTTTATATCAAAATAAAGAATAGCTTGATAGTTATAATCATTGTTTATTAATGACGGTATTTCTTCTCCAATTATTTGGTGTGTTAAAATTATTCCTTTAACATCTTCTTTAAATTTTTGTTTCTCTTGTTTTGTTAGTTCCCCGGTTAAAAAGGTTTTTATATCGAAATTTTTATCAATCTTATATTTCTCAGGTACTCCAAGCATTTACATCACCACAAGAAAAGATACTAACTCAAAATCATCAGCACTTGTATGGGCAAATTCATTTTCGTAGCCACCAAAGTCAAAAATACTTGTTTCAGCTTTTATTTCTTCCTCACCTTTAATACTATCAATTGCCTTATTCAAAAGATTTGAATAAAAGCTCATATCAGTTGCATTTTTAGTTTGCTGATTAAACAAATCAATTAGTTCGGTATTTGGTTTATTTTTCCCATAAGAAAGCTTTCTAAATTGCATTAAAGTTTCTCGTGAACTACCGCTTCCAAAATATATTTCACCGTCATGGGTAACATAAATTAAGTAATAGGGGTAAAGAGAACTATTACTTTCAGGCTTAGTATTATCTTCAAGATGCCTAAAGCAAAAGATACAACCTGGTTTTTCCCCTTTAACCACAGAATAAATTCCTCTCGGTACTCTTTTTATTTCAGGATGACTACGCACATACATGGACAACTCATATAGGTAATCGTTCATATTTAGGCCTGTTATAGAAATATTATCTGATAATTCATCAATATCAACTATTTCATTTTGCAATCGTTCCAATTGCTTTTTACGAAAATCGAAGTCATTTAAATCTGGATTTAATATATCACCTTCTCCGGTTGCAGTCAAATTTACCGCCAGCATTTTTTGTTTGACACGGTATTCTAATTGAAGATATTCATTTAGTTCTAAATTCGGGAAAAAATTTATCATAGCTATTCGTTCATTTTTGCTTCCAATCCTATCAATACGACCAAAGCGTTGAATTAAAATAACTGGATTCCATTGAATATCATAATTTACCACGCAATCAGCATCTTGAAGGTTTTGACCTTCGGAAATACAATCAGTAGCAATAAGAATATCTATTTGTTCATTTTCGGGTAATTTTCTCTCTAATTTAGAATTGGGAGAGAAATAAGATAGTATAGTATTAAATTCTTTAGAAATATTTAGCGTTGTTTTAGGTTCGCCTGTCCCAGTTACAAGCGCAGTATGAATTCCATGTTTTTTCATTTCTTGTGCAATAGTATCATAAAGATAATATGCGGTATCAGCAAAAGCAGTAAAAATTAATACTTTTTTATTGCCTGGATTATAAGGTGTCTTAGTTATTTTTTCTTCTAAAAAGTTTAATAAGGTTTTTAATTTTTCATCTCTCTGTTCTTGCAGAACAATATCAACACTTTTCAACAATTCTTCTATTTTCCCTTTATCGTGATATAAGTCAGCCAAATATATTCCTTTCATTAAATGATTAACATTTATTTCATACTTATAATCCAATAATAATTCTTCATCGTCATCTGATTCTTCAAATTCTACTTCTAAATCTTCACTACTTTTTTCAAGCAATTCTATATATCTATCAATTCTCTGAAGAAGACGTTGTAAAGTCTCCCTAAAAGCATAAACAGAGCTTTCTAATCTTTTAAATAAATTGAATCGGTGTAGTACGGAAACAAAATATTCTCTTTCTTCATGATTAAATAATACTCTACCACCACGAACTGTTTGAAATTTTTCTACATAATATTGCTTGTATTCTGGTCTAATGTATTTCATAGGTTGATATACCGCAAGTGTTAACATATCAAGTTTTTCATCTGTGTCATAAAATTTTAACAATTCTCCTTTGCTATCAATTTCTGGTTTATAAGTTTTTGGTGGAAGTTTTTCAGGAAAACTACTTATTTCATCATTGCCATAATACATAGTGATATGCTTACGACTTCTCGAAATTGTAACCATTTCAAGAAGTTTAAAAAATTCTGATGGAAGATTATCCAATAAATCCTTTTTATTTCTATTCGACTCTTTAATCCAATCATTTATTACTTTTTGCGCTTTTTTTAATACCCCTTCAATGCTTATAATACCATCTTCTTTAAAAGCTTCGTCATTATCTATAGTAATTGTGCTCAACTGATTTTTTAAGTCATTTAGAGAATTGTTTACAGGTGTAGCTGTCAGCATTAAAACTTTTGTTCTAACCCCTTTTTTAATAATTTCATTTATCAATCTTCCATAACGTGAAAGTCTTTCTGGATTATCATTGCGATTTCTGAAATTATGGGACTCATCAATAACAAGCAAATCATAATTTCCCCAATTTATTCTGGATAAATCAAGGCCGCTACGGGATCTCCCAAAACGACGACTTAAATCACTATGACAAAGAATATCAAATGCAAACCGATCTTTCGCAAAACGGTTATCTATGTAAGAATTTCTGAATGAATCCCAGTTATCATACAACTTTGCCGGTGTTAAAACTAAAACTCTATGCTGTCGTAACTCATAATATTTTATTATAGCTAATGCTTCAAAAGTTTTTCCAAGCCCTACGCTATCAGCAATAATGCAGCCATTATATTTTTCAATTTTGCGTATAGCAGAAACCACTGCATCTTTTTGAAATCGAAAAAGACTTTTCCAAATCTCAGTATCTTTAAAACCAATATGATCGCTTTCAAATCGCTCTATATCGGAATCTAATTGGTCTCCAAAAAGTTCATAAAGGGTAAAAAAATAAAGAAATTCCGGATCGTATTCTTTATAAATGAAATTAAGATTTTCTAAAAGTTGCTTCTTGAAATCTTCTGTATATCCCTTATTGTTCCAAATAAGTTCAAAACTTCTTTTAAGTTCTTTGACCTGTTTCGAATCAGTAATTTCTATATTAAAATTCATTGGAACTATACCATTTTTCCTGGTTTTGCGGATAATTTCCAAAGAAGAATCCCCAAAAACTCCATAGTCTTCATCTATTAATATGAAATTGCTTTTTAAAAGCTCTTTCTTTTTTATCCTTTTTACATTCACGTGTTTTTCAATAAAATTATACATACTACGAGCTTTGCTTAGATGCCCCAATTTATTTTTTTCAACTATTTCATAGGAGTTAAAAAATATATTATCAGCAATTCTACCAATTTCAAATTCCCGAGAAATTTCTTTGCCAGTAGGAATATAAGTAGAATCTCTTAGAACAAGATTTATTTCTTTGACTTTTTCCATGTCGAATTGCAATTCACTAAAAACAGAAAGTGTTAATTTATCATTAACAATGTTTATTGTACTATTCTTTTTATTTTTAAGTATAGTTTTTATCCGTTGTATTAAAACATCATTGGAATTTATTACTTCAGCCATTCTCCTATCCCTCACCTTTTAGTAACCTATCATATATAATAACATACTGCATAAGAATATTACATAAACCTCTATAAATCAAAAAATGTATTTTAGCACGCCTAAGAGTTTAACACATTTACAGTCATTCTTCAAAATAGTCATTATCAATTCTTTTTATCTCGTATAGTTCCTGTATTGTTACACCAACATTAAAATCTATCATATATTCAGCTAATTTATGTCCATCGATTAAAATTATTTTTTTACTTGTTAATCTTTCAACATATTCTTTAGCATCTTTTGTAAAATTAGAAGTTGTTATAAAAATTCCCTTGCTTGCACCTTGCCCATCTAAAGCGCCAGCAAAAGTTTGAATTATAGGTCTTCCAAAAATCTCTCTTTCCATCTTTTAGCTTGTATATAGATTTTATCAAACCCTAATTTATCTTCATTAATTATACCGTCAATTCCCTCATCACCTGTCTTTTGTGTCATTTCCTTAGCTTCCTCTTTAGAACCTCCATACCCCATTTTTATTAACAAGTCTAACACTATTTCCTCAAATTTATATGGATCTACCTCTTTTAGTTTTTGTAGCAATTCGTCTATTAGAGAATCTTTTATTTCATCATAAGCATTGCTAATTCTTTCAAATGGTGTCATATTGTCATTTTTTTAAATATGTAGCCGCCCATCCTATTCTATTATAAAAAATTTTAATACCACTCTCACGTCTTGAATTTACTTCTTCCTCTGTTAAGTCAAATACATTTTTAAGTTTTTCTTCTAATTCTTTATACTTGTGTGTTTCATCAACAGAAAGAATTTTAAGTAATGGCAACATAATCTCTTCATATGTAGGTATAGCCATTTTATCAACCCCTATTTTATGTATCTCCATAATATATTTCTACACAACTTTACAAAATCCTTTATTATAACACATAACTTCATAATATTTAATTTTATTTAAAAAATTTAGTCTCTCTTTACAATATCTCCTAATAAAAAACAGGCATAGATTAAAACATATTGCCTGTTTTTTTAACATTTTATTTTATCTTTTCAAATTTACCCTTAATTAGCTGATATTTATTCAAACTAATTATTCAAAGTTTGAAATTTTACTGCCTACATTTATATAATAGGCCGCTTCCTGAACTTTTTGTATATTTTGAGTAAAATCAAATTCTGCAGGAAATTTGATATCCCTTCGAAATTTATTGTAAAAAAAACATGAGTTTACTTTTTCATGGCAAACTCATAAGTATAGCTTTCTTTTTTTATATAAGAATTAATAAAAACCTTTTTTGCCAGACTTTGTGCAATATTTATTGTATCACCTTTTCCGGTTTTGGTAAAACAGGCCTACCTTTGTATTCATTACATGTATTCCTCCTGGAATCAGAGCAAATACAGCCATAATCCGAATCGTCCTGTGGACATTCTATCATCATATATCTTGTTTTCTTAAGCCAATCTGGAATCTCAGTATTACTCCAGTTTAGCATTATTTTTAATTGTTTTAGTCTTGGAGTTTCCCAAAGGGAACTTGCATTGCCTTTATCATTATCAGAAATGTTTCTTAAAATATATTTTTCAAATGCTTCTTTAAAGTCATTTTTTCCACTTGTTTTATCTTCATCTCCTAAGTTCCATGTATCATTATTAAATAATGATGTATATCTCTTTTTTCTATCCACTATAAACAAACTCGGTTTTATTTCTATACTACCTAAACCTAATGGTTTGCCCATACCAATCTTATGATAATGATTTTCTGGTAAGTCTAATACAAATAGTAATGCACCTAATTCTTCCTTTGTAAGATTTTCAAAACGTATGCGTGATTTGAATTTAATATTTCTTTTAATTGGTTTTATAATAGTATGCTGAGTATCATTTATTGCTTTTCCTTCATTCCAACTGTATTTTTTTGTTGAATTATCTGGACTATTTCTATGCCAGTAAAGTTTATAGCCTCTAATTAATGCATCTTCATTATCCCAATGTTTTAGTTCTTCTAACTTAGTATTCTCTTCTTTAGGCTGCTCTAAGTAAAGCTGAAAAGCTGTAGGTTTTGGTGAAGAAAGAATTTTAGGTGAAGTCTCTTCAATAAATATATCATTTTGTTCTTTCTCCAGAACAGCATCTTCAAAAAATACTCTACTTGCCCATTTACTTTCTTTCCCAAAAATAGCTTCAGCAAAATCTATTGTATCATTTGACTTTAAATTATCAGGCACATGATCACCTATAGTTAACTCATAGGGTAATCTAAAGAATCCTGTATGACCAAAAGCAACTCTATCTTTACCTTCTTTATCTTTATACTTAACAAAAAACACAGGAGCACCATTCGGTAAATCTATTTTCAATCCATTAGGTAATTTAAATTTTTTATCTCTTGCCATTTTTATAAGATTATAGTATTCCGGAATATTTCTATTTTCATCGTTTTGATAATCCTTTATGTCCTTGTCACTCAATTCAAAAGAAGCTGATAAATTATCCGGTTCCTTTATTATCCAATTTTTCTTTTTCCCTTGAATCATTCCAGACCAAATTTTGTAATCATTATTAATTCCTTGTATTTCAAATACTTTTGAAATATCATTGAACCTATCACACTTAGATGAAACAATCTTATATGTGCCACTTTCATATTTTAAAAATCCTGCACTTTTAAACTTATTTTTTGAAAAATATAAATTTTTTAAGGTTGAATTTTTACCAGCTATATCTCTGTAATATAACCTTCTTTCTTTATCAAAAAATCCAAATTTTCCAAAAGAGACTATTTCTACTAAAGTCCTAACCATCCCTCTTAAAGAACTTCCTGGAATTATTGGTAACCCATTTTTTATAGAAAAAAATTCACTTTCTTCTATATCCCTTCTAATATATATAGGTGTTTTTGTAGTAATCACAAGGTCTATATATCCTGAGAATCTGTCCTTATGATATTTGTTAAACTCTGGAATATCTTGTGCTTTTACTACACATTCATTTAATGGAATAAAATTATACGGAGCTCTTGCAGGTATTCTAGATTGTGTTTTCTGTTGAGTTCCATAATTTTTCTGATGATTTTCTGTTTTTTCCTTGTTTTGATCGTTTAAGTTTTTTTGTATATTGGGCTCATTATATTCTATTCCATCAATCACTATTTTTTCAATAACCCCTTTAATTCTTTCAACATCACATTCCTTTCCGTCAACATTTTGAGGTAGGTTAAACCCTTGAGCTTTTATTTTTTTACCATCATCAAAAGTTAATAAATAATCATACCCTTTTTTGGTTTTTTGTAAGCTAATCTTGGCTTTTTCCATAATAATGACCTCCAAATATTAAATAACTTGTACTTTTAAAAATCTACTGTCAACAAAACCAGCTTGTCCAATTTCATTATATCCTATGTAATTTCTCGTATGTAACACTAATCTTTTCCCATTTTTGTTTAGCTCCTCAACTGAGCTATTACCTATAAATTCCTTTGGTACTATATATCTAATTCCTCTTTTTTCAGAAACCTCAATGAAATTACCTTTATCTTCAAATTTACTTCCATACATTATTTGCTTAGCATCAATACATTCTACTATTTCTCCATCTTCATCATTAACTTCATCTTCTCTATATCTAAATTTAAATTTATTTTCTGACCTCCAAATATATAGTTCCTTTTTTTCATTAAAAACTCGCAATTTTTGAAGATATTTATTAAAATCAGGTAATTCATTGTTGTAAAATTTAATTTCACCACTATGTATTATTCCAAATAGAACTGCATAATCAAGCCAGCATACAATATATCCCTTATCAACCTCTTTTATTTTTTGAATAAATGCATCATTGTTTAATTCATTATCCATATCTTTTGCTTCAACTTTTGAACGAATGGTTCCAATTTTGTAAATATCATCTAACATCCCAATCCCTCACTTTTTTCAAGAGTTCTTCAACAAAACCTTCTAATATCTGTTTATCTCTATCATTAACTACTATTTTATTTGTCTCGTCATCATTTGTAGACTTTTCAATAATATATTTATGTTCTTTATACTCAATTTCTATCTTTTTACCTTTTAAGACTCCTCTTCCTATATTTTTTTCTCCGCCAATAGGCAAATCTTCATTCCATAAATCTTTCAATACCAAAAGTAAAAGTCCAATTTCCCAGTCTTTTGCATCTTTAATTTTTATTCTTAATTGAACATTTTCATCGTTATGCCAAAGAGGTTTAGATTGAAATAAAGCTCCTGCAATTACTCCTCCTGTAAATCTATCAATCTTTATTCTCGCCTGTTCTTTTTCAATCACACCCTCAACTATACTCTCATCAATAATTACTCTGCTTTTGTATTTAGTCTTTTCTTTGTTTTCTGTATCAGCCCAACCAAACAATTTTCGTAAATCATTATTTTTTTCTTGATTATTCTTACATAATGTGTTCACAATCTTAAAAGCTCTTGAGTTTATCGCACCTTTTAGTGAAGTTCCTGTTAAAACATTTTTGTCATTATATTTTATATGTACTTTATCAGGATCTTTAGGATCTGTTGTATATGAACTTATGATAAGTGAGCTTTTTATGGAAAAATACGAATTAATAATGCAATCAATATTATCTTTTTTAGGAAGTATATCTATCTTGCTTACATCAAGTTTATCTTCTGGCAAATACTCATGCTGCAAGAATTTCAAATAATTTTCTCCATTTTTTGGAAAATCGAATTTTAGTATTTTAATATCTTTTAACTTAAACCTGCCAAATCCTTTAGTGGTAAATGCACCAAACTGAACCTTCCCGGCTTCCAACTCAGCAATTACAGTTTTTAATATTTTTAGAATCTCAATTTCCTTATCTTTTAAACTTTTTCTTATTTTAATTTCGGCTTTTAACTCAAATTCTAAATCTTTATTAACTATTTCATAATCATATTTTGCTTTTTCTTTTGCAATTCCAGTCTTTTCATCTATTGCTACTCCATCTCTAACGGCAATGTAGCTTTCATTTTTATTGCTTTTGATCTTTACATCACTAACAATAAAATGACTTTGAACAGCCTCATCGTTATTTGCATTTTTAGAACCCCAAAAATATTTCCATAATTCTTCATCTTCTTTTTTAAGATTTTCTACTTCAAAATTTTTTGAAATATAGTGTCTTAATGCCCCTACAAAAGATGTAGCTGGAATATAAGGATTGCCAATCTCATCTTTTATAATTTCTATATCAATACTTTCCCCTTTACCCATTCCAATTACAAAAGGTGAAATGTTTTCTAAAATACCTTCTACAACAATAACACTTACAAGTTTAGCATTATCATTCATCTTTTTCTCCCCCCTGCTTGTTAAATAGTCTTAAATATTTAAAGAAGTAAATCCAGTATCTTTTTGATAACTCAAAATTATCCAACTCCACATTTAGCTTATTAATAGATTTTAATAAATTATCATAAAACATATTTTTATATTCATCAGAAATATCCAATTTATATAAATCATCCCATAGATTTAAATCCTTTAAGGTCTCTGCAGCAGGCTTATTATTTAATCCATCTAATTTTCTCTCCCATTCGTCAAATTCATCAGTCGCTGACAGCATTCCTTCAAGTCGTCCTATTAGATTGTTTGAAATAGCTTTTTTGTCATTGAATTTCTTAATTTTTTTATATAAATCATTCGCTTTCTCAAAAGCCTTAGATTTTAAAATTTCATTTGCTTTTTTCTTTACTATATCTTCTAAAATAACTTTTGAGAATTGGGGAGTTATTTCTTCGTATTCATCACTATTATAATACTCAATTTTATAACCTTCATTCAAAAACGAATATACCTTTACTCTACCAAAACCTAAATCGGTTTTCTCTCCAAATCCGTATATTAAAATATTATTTAGTTTTTCTTCCAAGTTATCACAGCCTTTAATTATAATTTTAAAAGCTGATCCGGGTGAATAAGCTAATTCACGAGTATTTTTCATTCCCCAAATACCTACGAAGTTTTCAACATATTCAATTCTTGAAATAATTTTTTCTACATTAATATCACAATCATCAAAATGTTTCTGCAGATAATTTTTTAATGTCTTTTCAGAGACCTCACTAAAACCCCATTCGTTATATAAAATAATAGGAGAAGTTGCTACTATAATAAACTCATCGTCCACATCTTCTAAATCGTCCGTATTTTCTAAATCGCCAAATTCTATATTTACTAAACCATATTGTGCACTTTTTGATCTACCAATAAAAGAGGTAAATGTTTCGCCATATATTCTTTTTATTTCTTCAAGGTACCCCTCATCACCAATAATAAATCCTTTAAATTCTTCTCCTTCATTTATTGCCTCATAATAAAAGATTTCTTCCCCCGTACTGTGTCCTTTTTCTCTGTCTCTTGCATTGTGAAAATAAAATGTTGTTGATACACCATAAGTATATATTTTTTCATCATTAGTATTATAGACCATTTTTTCCAATGATTTTGTTTTTTTGTTATCTGGAACTTCTTCTAAAACATTGTATACATACTTATTATCGTCTCCTTTTTCTTTATGCAAATAAAGAGCTGGATAATAAATTTTACCGTTTTTAAATGGATATGCAGAAGTAAATAAAATCTCATTTTTCAAAAATAAATTATAAAAATTGTCGTTTTCATGGGCAGCATTACCTAAATTAAATTTTTTTATAAATTTATTTGCAAATAAACCTCTAACTGTTGTAGATGATATATATTTTTCTGTATTAATTGTATTTTGTTCGCCTATCTCTTTTGCTAACACAATCGGAGATAATGCAGTTATTTTGTAAAATAGTTTTTTTACATTTCCTTTTTTATTCCCATCAAATTTTTCTGAATTAGAAGATTTAATCTCTTCTGTGATATTTTTATCATTATCACTATTTAAATATTGAATAGCCTCATCAATACTGCTAATTTTAATACCTTCAATCAAACAACTTATTTCGCCAAAACCACGGTTTCTTGATGTACCTATCCTTTTTAAATTAATCGAAGCCAGATATAATAAAGCTTTTTCTTTTTTATTTAAAGGAGTTATTTCGTACAATTTACCTTCAAATTGCAAATTAGGCTTTAAAACCCTAAATGTCCTAAGTGAACCCTTTTTAGCAATTTCTCCATCTTCATCTATAGAAGTTTGCTGCCTTATAGTTGTATAATAAGATGCAATTTGAGAAGGATTTATAAAAGTTTTATATGTGCTTTTTTTATCATTTTTTAAGATTTTAATTTCTTCTTTTATCTTTTTGTAATTATTTATATATAAATTGTCTATATGCAGCTTTCCTTCTGTAAAACCATCTTCCCCAAATATGTTTCCAACAATACTATAATCTTTTACGCCTAATATATCACAAACTTCTTTTGCACTTTCTTTTAATACACCTTTTACACGTCTTGAAGGAATATAGGGAAATCCAAGATCATCTAATACTACATCGCTATCTATTATACCCGCACCTTCCCCAGAACCAATTAGTGTATATGATAATAAGTCTATTTTGATCTTCATAATAATCCCTCCGGATAAAAATCTATAAGTTCTATAGCATCATAATATGGGGTTTCACCATCTTGCCATATATCAAGGTGATAATACCTTCCCTTTATTATTTCTTTCAATTTTATACCTTTTACTTCTAATTCTTTTAAATAGTTTTTAGCAATCTTTTTATCTTCAAATAGAATCTCTCTTAATTTCATTACTTTATTCTTAGGGATATCTTTAAATTCTTTAACAATATTTTTTAAATTTTCTAATGATTGCTTGTCATTTGTTTTATCAATTCTATAGGGTCCAAAATGAAGATTACCATTTACAGTAGATAAATGTTTATTTAAAATATCATCTAAGCTGCCACTCCAACCAGAGGAAGAGATAAAAAAGTCAATATACGAACCATTATTCTTTCTTGATGACTGCTTAGCTATATCTGTTAAATCTTCTGCTACTATATAAGCTCTATAAAAAGGATATTTTGTCTTTACAATACTTACTCCTCCACATGCAGACAATGATTCACTATTTATGCTTTGTTTTATAAATTCTTCAATAAATGTCTCTGCTAACCAAACTCCTAACCTACCATCAGAAATAAAAGTTATGTCATCTCCACCTAAAATAATAGGTCTTATTGGCAATACGATTTTTCCCTTTTCCGTACTTAATTTAAATTCTCCATCTTTGGGATCAAAAGCTTTATTTTTCTCAATTTGTTCTATTAAAATTTCTATCATTTCTTTAAAAGCAGTCTCTGTAGCTTCTTTTACATTAATTGATAGATTCCTATATTCTATAAGGCTTTCACATCTTGAAAATCTCTCACCCATTTTATTCCCATCAATATGTACAACTGCAATATAGTCTTTGCCTTCTGTTTGACCTAATTTTTCAATGTCATCTGTTAAAGTATATTTATCTTTGAGTATATCTTTTATTTTATCTATCATTTCATCTTTTGCTTTTTCCTCAATTTTTAATTTAGCCCTAGCTACTGATGATATAATTTTTTTATCATCGTCTTTAACGCGCTCTGCACTTTCATTGGTTCTCGGACAATCAAGTGTGAAACCATATTTGGGTAACGTAACATTAGGAAAATATTTATTTTTATTATCTCTTAAGCTTTCACGTAATCTCTTCATTGAATCTTTAAAATCATCCAAATTAAAATCATGTATTATTCCAAAGGCGGTTTTAAGTCCGGGAATCTTCCTTAAAAGAAGCTTTGTATAATTTTTTATAAATTCTATTGCTTTTTCCTTTCTTTTATTTTCATTTTTATCATTAAATAAAATTAAAGCATTTCCTCCCCCTATATATCCTATCTCAACTTCTTCGTTTCCTTGGATCATTTTAACTTGTTCAGGATTATTCTTCCATTCATTAATGTCTATATCCCTACAAAATGTTGCTTTTAAAGCCTCTTTTAAAACATCTTCATATATTTTATCAACTAAAAATGATGCTCCAATATTTTCTTTAAGTTTATTACTTGAAAAAATATATTCTTGTATTGACACTGTATCAACTAACACTGCACTTAATGTCATTCAAATACCTCCTCAAAAATTTTATCTCCAATATCTGCCCAATCATCTATACCGAAAACAATAATTTTATCTTTTGCTGTTCCTGTTACAAAGGATAAATCTTCTTGTAGTTTTTTAGTGCCTTTATTACTATCATCTTTATATTCTTTTTTTAGTCCTGTTATTAATATTGCTTTGCTTTCATCACCACCTATTTGTCTTACTCTATGAATTACTTCAAATCCTTTTAATTTGCAATCTCCTTGCCTGCTCGAAGTAGTTAATGATATTCCTACCAACTGATATCCATTAATTAGAAAGATGTCTAATTCAAAATTAGGTGAGTTTTCCCTTTGTGCTTTTAATGATATACCAAAATGCTCTTTTTCTTTTAGTCCTTTTTTTAATAATTTATCTCTTATTTCATTGTATACATACCATTCAAACCATTTTCCATCTAAAAATTCTACGGTATCTTTTATCCTAGTAGTAAAATCTTTGTTAGATATTCTATCTTCTGGTATCCATAATTTTTGTTCCTCATTTAATTTTTTCCCTTCAGGAAAAGCGTTTAAAATATCCCATATGAATTGAGGAGTTTTTTCATTAAATTTAACTATTGGCGATAAATCATTATCTTTTGAGAGTTTCTCTATATGTTTTTTAAATTTTACAGTACTTTTTAAAAGTCCACTCTCCCCTTTAAAAATTTTTCTAAAAGGATCCTCTAACCATTTTATAAATTCTTCACCTTTATTACTTTTAATAGCATTTTGTATTTCCTGTGATATTTTATCAACGCTATCTGCAAATTTTTGTTTATAACTGTATTCATCATAAAATTCAAAAGTAATATCTTTATCATATAGATGAATTGATAAAAGTGTCTTTATATCTATTTTTATGGTATCTTTTAGACTTATAGCTTCTTCGCTATAATCATATAGAAGTTTATAATCTCTTGCATCTAAATAAGAGCCTTCAAATTTGATATTATTTTCTTTACATTTTTGTTTTAAAAAATTGTAAATGTGCACTACCATTGTTTTTGTGCCACCTGTGTAATTTAAATGAACTTCATCAAAGCCAATGTAATTTTTTTCTCGAAATTCTTTTTTTAAATCTTCTTCTATTTTCTTTTTATTTGATATATTTGAAATGTTTAGTAAAGTCCACTCTTTATTATCAATATATAAATGTTCTTTTAATTTTTCAGCATAACCAACTGTACTATATTGATTAATTTCATTGTTTTCGTCTGAGTAAATTAATACAAATTTATCATACTTTTCTTTTAAATGACTTCCAACAATATAATTAGGCAATGGATTTGTCCCTATAATTAATACTAAGACTTTTGTATTCATAGTTTTAATCCCCCTTAAACAAAAATAGTATCTTAATTTTTAGAACTTCAAATTTAAACTATATATTTTTCTACCTTATTTATTAATTCATTTAATTTATCTTCAAACTTTTCAGCTTTCATATCATTTTCCTTATACCCAGCATGGTTAATATCATTACGCAAAGGTTTAATTTCTTCATATAATACTTTAATCAAATTTTTATAATTTTCTTCATTAAGCTTACTTAAAAGGTTATAAATTACAGCTTCGTTTTCAAATGCTGTTTTTTTCCATCTATCTTTTGGTAAAGAATAATGTTTAATATATGTAGCATTTTCAATTATTTCGCGTTCTTTTATATTATTTTTATCAAATCCAAATTTTTCACAAAAAAAGTTTACAATTCCCTCTTCAAGTATAGTAAAGCCCTGCTGTATAAGATTATGTTCACTGCACCATTTGACTATTTCAATCATGTTTTTATTTTCATCATTACTAAAGTTTATAAATCTATCGTTTAACCTATCTATTACTGGTTTCATCGGCTTAATATATGTCTTATCTGCTATGCTTACAGCATCTCCAAGTATATTCTTCAGTTCTAATCCACCCTTAGAAATTTCTTTGCCTCTACATGTAGCAACATTTCTTGTGTAGTTTTCTAACTTTTGAGCAAAGTTACTTAATATATTTCTTTCATCTTTCATACCTTTAAGGTGTAACTCTTTAGTGCCTAATTTCATTAAATAATTTATGTACCTAGCATCACCTGTTTCTATAAACCGATCAATTCCTACGGTCCAATCAAGTAGTCTTACAAAAGGTGTTAGGTCAAATATAGGAGCTATATCTGATTCTTCAATATCTTTTATTTCCTTACCAACTGCTTCTATTGCTCCATAATATATACCTTTTATTTCGCATTTTTTAATAAATTTAGCATAATTTAAGATAATTAGTGCCAGCATTGGAATTGAGCAGAATGAATGTGTAATATCAAATATTATTTCATCTCCTTTATCTATTTGTTCTAAAACTTTATCAAATATTTCCCAAAGTTCATTTTCATTTTGTCCTGAGGGTATATCAACATAATTAATACTTGGTTTGCCCTTATATTTGTCTAAAACCTGTTTTAAACCAGGATCACTTGGATATTTCTTATTTTTAGACCAATTTGCATTAGTAGCCTCTTCAGTTTTAAATATAAATATGCTTTCTAAATCAACATTCTTTTTTAATAAAATATCAATAAGAGCTTCCTGTACATAGCAACTACTGTCACTTTCAATATTATCAAATTTATATTTACACTTAGTATAAGCTCCTGTGCCAAGAAATGAAAAAAACTTAATAGTCATTTCTATGTCCACCTCTCATATTTTCTAAATCTTACATGGGTGAATAATCTACTTACTTTTATGTTTTCACCATTTTTAATCTCAGTAATAACTTCTCTTTTTGTAGTTGAATAAACAGGAATCAAATCATTTTTCAAACAAAAATCAACAATTAAAAAAGTAGCTCCAAAATCTCCTTGTACAAGTACATAATCGCCTTTTCTTGCATTAATCTTTAACCAACTAATTAAATCTTGCAAACAAAAAGTTAAGCTATCATCATATGGAGAAATACCTGACCAGTGGATCTTTAAATTATCTGGCAAATATACAAACTCATTTACGCCTAAATTTGCGATGGCATCTTCTTTTTGAAAATCTGTGAGTTCATGAGAAAATACCAAAAACATCTTTTTTAAATCTGTTTGCTTCATCTTGAAAACCTTCTTTTCATTAAGTTCTAAAAGTTTTATTTTTCGTGTCAATTTTGTACCTCAAGTGTTAAATATTCTCTCATATATCAATATTCTACATAACTTTCCAAATTCCTTCTAAAAAATTGTATTTTTATAGAAAAATGTCGTTGAATTATGTAAAATGATATAAACTTGATGATTTTATAAGTTTTTAAACGTCGCTAACTAAAAAAACATGGAACAAAAAAGAAAAACAGACACACAGTGAAATGCAAAATCTGATCTAATAACACCTGAAAATTCTTATATACCAGAAAACAAAATTGTTGACTATGCTTTATCCAAAAGATAAAGATAAAGCTATAGCATTTGAGAAAGCTTTGGAGTATAATACAAGTAATTATAGACTTAGTAAAGAATTTTATGGATAACTTAAAGAATTTTCCTGCAATATTACAAGAAGAAGACAAATATGAGAAACGATATGAAATAACTATAGAATTAACAAGACCCAATGGCAATATTGCAAAAGTAAAAACTGGTTGGATTGAAAAGAAAGAAACAGATAAATTTAGATTGATGACAATATTTGTTAATAAATAATTTGGAGAGTGATTAGCGTGAGAATAGAAGAGCTTGATGTTATTAAAACAAAAGATAGACGAGAGGGGACAGTAGTGCATATTTTTAATGTAAGTGGTTTGCCAAAAGCATATTTAGTTGAATTTGATGATGGTGAGTTAGAAACAATCGAAGAAGATAAAATTAGTAAAGTAATTTGGCAAATGGTTAAATCTAGTAGCAGCTAAATAATTAAGACTGTAAAAAATTTTGTGTAAACTGATTAGAAACCTCTTTCTTGGTAAGAATTAGAATATATACAAAACCAAGAAGGAGGTTTTAAAAATGTCACTATTGACAAAAGAACAATTAAGAAATTTCATTAGTGAAAACAATATTCAATCTACTTAAGACCTTTATACATCATTAAAAAACCTTTTTAAAGATACTATTCAAGAAATGCTTGAAGCAGAACTTTCAACAGAACTTGGCTACGAAAGATACGACAAAAAAGACAAATATATTCAAAAAAATTCAAAAGAGACATATCAGGAATTGAAGAAAAAGTAATAGCCTTATATGCAAGAGGGATGTCAATTTAAGATTTCATGACCAGATAAAAGACCTGTATGGAATAGAACTATCTGCAGAAATGGTAAGTAAAATAACCGAAAAAATAGTGCAAAAAAAAGAATGGCAATCAAGGCCATTAGAAAAGATATGTACTTTCATGGAATTTAAAGTTATGTAAAAACTTTCATTATCCATAATTAAATATTTTAACCAAATTTATTCACTTTCATTCATTAGATATAGAAAAAGATTATACTAGTGATAGAACAGATAAAAATGTTAACTGATTCTTACATTACTTTTCTTTTAACATATCTAAAATTTCCCTTAAAAGTTTTACTTCCTCTGAAGGCTCAGGAGATGCTTGTGGTGTTTGTTGTTGTTTTTGTTTTTCTTTGCGATTTTTGATTGTATTAATAGGAGCTACTACAAAAAAATATATTGCGGCAGCTATAACTATAAAGTTAATAACTGCATTTATGAAGTTGCCTATTGATATAGGTCCGAATTTAATAGCAGAAAAGTCTGGTGCTCCAAATATTGCTCCGATTAATGGAGTTAATACATCAACTACTAATGAATTGACAATCTTATTAAATGCTCCACCTATTATTACAGCTACAGCTAAATCTAAAACATTTCCTCTCATAATAAATTCTTTAAATCCTTTTAACATAATTTTCTCCTCTCTAAAATAAATTATTGTACATTTTTATTCTACCTCGCTCCTCCTCCGCTACCTCCAAATCCTCCTCCCCCGCCGATGGATGAACCGGAAGAAGAGGATGGCATGACATTTTGTGAAAAGCTCTGTGAAAATGCCATTAAAGAAGCGTTAAAACTTTCTGTAAAATTTTTTATATTCATTGTCCCTGCAAGAGCAGGTACATACCAGTCAATCTCTTGGACAGGAACATTTAGTTCTTTCATGGCTTTTAATACCTCTTTTGCCACACCTAAAGCTGTACCATATACTAAATATTTCTCCCATATGACTAAAGAAGCTGGAGGATATTGTGAAATTAATGAAAAATCCTTTAAAAACTTTTTAAAAGCATTCCATTTTAATGTAAGCAATTTTCCTTCGTAAGAATATTTTTTTATGCCAAATCTATAAATACTTGCATGTATAAGCCCGGATACAGAAATTATTATAAATAATACATTTAAAATAACAAGTAGACCATTAAAAGGCAGTGTTGCAATTACAATAATGTTTAAAAATGAATACAAAGCTATAATTAGCCATAAATATACATATTTATTTACCTCTTTGTATTTTTCAATTGTTATCCATTTAGTTTCATCATACACTTTTTTCTTTACTATTTGTTCAAACTTTTCTTTAAACTCGCTAAATTTCTTTTTGTCAATATCAGATAAATAAAATTCATCTCCATAAGTTTTGTATTCAAAAAGCAAAGCCTTTAAATCTTCACTTAAACTTTCATCTACTTCTTTATCAGTTAATACAATTTTATACTCAGGGCTTGAACCAAATAGTCCTTTCTTTGCTTCTTCTTTTATTTTTAAATATCCCCTTCTTGCCAGTTCTAATGTTGATGCAATGATTGAATCAGAACCTACAGTTTCAAACTTATATACAAGCATTTCAACCCATGCAGGTGGGCAGTCTATTGGTACTTCTCTTTCATATATACCTTCATATAAAACTTCAGGCTCTTTACCATATTTTTGTTTTATCTTTGTAGATATTGACACTGCTAAACCTAAAAATACAAGAAAAAGTATTAAATAGGCCTTTTCTAAATTTTTAGATAAAATCTCCTTTTGTTCTTCACTTTTTTGCCATGCCTCTTCCTCTGCTAAAATTTTATCTCTTCCATTTTCAGATATTAATATAACATTATTAGGGTTAAAGTTTTTAATATAGCTTTTTGGAAATACAAGTCTTACCTCTACCCAATGCTTAGAAGGTATGTTTCCAGCATAAGCTATTATGCCGCTTTGGTCGTTTTTAATGCCAATTTTCCCTTCAATTTTAGGATGAAGCCAATAATTTATATCTTGTACATTAACAATTTGGGAAGGCAAATTAACTTCAACCCAAAGTGCTGAAAGACTTTTATCCCAGGCGCTTCCCCAAACTTTCCAATAAAACTCTGCTACATCCTCGTAGACTTTTAAGCCTTTTAAAACTTTATATTTAATCCTAAAAGTCTTTATTTCATTATTAGCTTTATATTTCCAGGTTATTTTGTACTCTTGTTTACCTTTTGCAAAGTCAAAATTAAGGGGAGTCTCTTTATCATCCTTAATTTCAGTTACTGACACATCTTTTATCTCATAATCACCTACTGGTATAGTCATCCATGCTTCAGAAAAAGAGCCATTAAACTTATAAGTTATATCGTTTGTTACATCCATTTCCCCATTATCCTGAATAAAATAATATATTTTAGCTTCTTTTAAACTATAATCTTTAGCGTATACCTCTGAAAAAGGTGTAAAAAATAAAAATAATACTGCAAATATTAAAAGGACTCTTTTCACCAAACCACCTCCAAAATTACATTCCTCTCACCCAAAAAATCAGTGCCAAAATGATTCCCCATAAAACTACAAAATTCTTTACTTTTCTGCTGTCAAATCTTTGAGACATTATAGCTCCCAAATATCCTCCTAAAGCAAATCCTATCATGAGAATAATAGCAAAAGGCCATACTACTTTTCCACTAAAAAGTAAAACTAAACCGGAGGTGATATTTATAAAAAGTGAAAGAACATTTTTTATACCATTTGCTGTGTGTATATCAGTAATACCTGCTATGCCTAAAGTGGCAAGCATTAAAATGCCAATTCCTGCTGCAAAATATCCACCATAAAGAGAAGTAAGAAATTGAAGTATAAACACAAATACTAACGATTTTTTCTCTCTACCTTCCTCACTATCTAAATTAAACTTATTTATTCTATCATTTAATGCTAAAATTACAGTTGCAAATAAAACTAAAAAAGGTACAACAAAATTAAAGACCTTGTGAGGAGTTATCATAAGAAGATAAGCTCCTAAGATACCTCCAAGTAAAGAAGGCAATGTCAAAAATTTTAAAAGCTCCTTTGTTTGAGAAAGTCTTTCTTTAAATCCCAATGCCCCTGTGACAGATCCTGTCCATAAAGCTACTGTATTTGTCATATTGGCAGCTAACGGATTAATGCCCACCCATACAAGGGCAGGAAAAGTTATTAAAGTACCTCCACCAGCTATTGAATTAGTGGCTCCTGCTAGGATAGATGCCATTAAAATCAATATGTAATTTTTCATCAAACTATCTCCCCAAATTCTTCAAATTTAAATCTATAGGCTCTTGGTAGTAAATCTTTCTCTGGGTCCTTGTAACCTATCGCTATTATCATAGGTACCATTTTTTCTACATCTATCCCTAAAAACTCCTTCATCTTCTCTTCATTAAAACCATCCATAGGATGGGTTTCAAGGCCATAAACTCTTGCAACTATCATTATATTCATTGCAAAAAGTGCAGTATCTCTTATGGACTTTCTTTTAGCTTGCTCCATATCTTTCCACACTTCAAGGACCCTTTCTTTTGCTGATTCTCTCCTTTCTTTTGGCATATACCCCAGTTCTACAGAACTGTCTAAAACTCTGTCTATATGTTCAAAAGCTGCTTTTGGATTTGCTATTAAGACAATTACAGCCGATGCATCTTCCACTTTTTGTTGGTTAAAACAGATTCCTTTGAGAATTTTCTTTTTTTCTTTGTCCTTTATAACTATGACCTCCCAAGGCTGAAGATTATTAGCTGAAGGCGCTGTAGCAGCTACCTCAAGGACTTCTTTTATAAAGTCATCAGATATTTCTTTTGTAGGGTCAAAAAATGTAATAGACCTTCTCTCTGTTATAAGTTTCTGGCATTCTTTCATGCTTATACACTCTCCTTTTTTTAATCCAGAATTACAAAGCTAACCTAAAATTGGTATGCCAGTTTTTAAAAAATGCCGATAATAGATTTATATTCTCTATAAAAGTATGAAATCCTTCCTGCCTTTTTAAAAAAAAGCTTTAGAACAAACTCTTTTGAGTTATAATCGAAATAACAATGAACTTTTGCATATTTTTAATTTGTTTACTTTTTCATCCCCAAAACGTCTTTATTAATGAAAAGCTATAAGGAGGAGGGGTTAATGTGGCAGGATTTGTACAAAGCTGCATTCTATTATTTACTTAAATTGGGTGTACCACAGGCTGATGCTGAAGACATAGCCCAAGAAGCTCTGCTTTCCACATACTTGAATTTAGACGGCATTCAAGAGGGAAAATTAAAAGCTTATGTTTTGACTGCGGCGCGAAACAAATACACTGATTATCTGCGCAAAACCAAAAAAGATATGACAGTTTCTATTATAGATGTCTTTCCTCAAAGTACCTTTTCAGAGTTTCAACAGATTGAAAATAAAGAAGTAATAAAAAAAGCAGTTAATAGGCTTACTCTCAATGAGCAAAAGCTCTTTTACCTTAAATTCATATTAGAAATGTCAAATGAAGAAATTTCCTCTTACTTAAAAACCAATTCCAATACAGTAAAGACAATGG
This sequence comes from Thermoanaerobacter sp. X514, assembly GCF_000019065.1. Classification (NCBI taxonomy): domain Bacteria; kingdom Bacillati; phylum Bacillota; class Clostridia; order Thermoanaerobacterales; family Thermoanaerobacteraceae; genus Thermoanaerobacter; species Thermoanaerobacter sp. X514. The sequence continues at coordinate 1,865,605 of NC_010320.1, forward strand.
TATGGAGACTAAGAAAAAAATTAAAAGAATATTTAAAAGAGGAGGAGAAAAGTTAAATGGGATCAGATTTAAATAAGCCAATAAGCGATATATCTTTTGACGAAAAAGCTTTTTTGCGCAAAGCTCGTTTTAAAAGCATACTTCGCATAATAATAATTTCTTTAATTATCGCCATAGGTGTTTTTGTATTAACCTTCATAATTCCTGAAATGATGCTGCAGAATCAAGAAAACCGCATAGATAGCTTTTATCCGGGTATTGTTAAATTTACAGAACCTAATACCTTCGCAATTTCAGGAGAAAGTTATAATGTCAGGCTATTCGGGCGGCAAAAAGAATATTATCTTTTAAGGTTAATAGGAAATAAGCCTTATCCTGCCGGAATAGTCACAGTTGATTTTGATATCTGGGGAGGAGAGCAATTTCAAGGAAACAAATCTTTTTGTGTTGTCGAAACTGACCACATAATCCCCTATTCCGAAATCTCCACAGTCATACCAGAAGGTACAAAAGAATACCTTGCTCCTTATGCCGTGCCAAAATTAAAATTTTACAATCCCGTAGTAAAATACGATAAAGTTATAAGAGAGTTTGATGTATTAAAAAATATACCTAACGATAATCTCGTTGAAATGGCTTTATCTTTTTACAGGCCTTTAACCTTTATCGAAATTAAAACTATTATACCTGAGGATTTAAAGCTAATGTGGGGTGCTGTTTTGGTTTTTGAAGAAAACGACTATAAAGAAAAAAACTATCTTGCAGAAAGATTGGTGGGAAACCCCTATATTGACAGCCATGATGGCGAAAAAGAATTTTTAAAACAGCTGGAACAACTCAGTAATTTGCAAAGTTATTCTTCGACAAATCTAAAAAGAACAGTAAATTTTTTAAAGGAAAAAGGCATAAAATACTACGGAGTTGTAGTGGTGGGACATCCTGAATCCTTACAAAAGTTGTCCTCTAATTCAATTATAAGGGGAGCAGTTTTAGGTATAGTTACAACTCCTTATTAACTCAATCGAGTACATCCTTTTCCTTAAACCATCGCATATCTGCGAAAGTTAATATAACAAAAATCAAAGGTCCTGCTACAAAGGGAAAAAGGCGGTTGTTCTATTATATCACCGCCTGTTTTCCCTTTTCCAATGACTCAATTATGTAATGGCTTTTTTCGTACTTTTTACACTCCATTTTAATTTGCGATGCAATTCTGCTTATCTCATCTATATCAGAAAACTTCCTGTTGGAATTATTCACAACAGCAATGGATATTCCCATGATGGGGAAGTCACTTTCATTGCCAAGCCTGTCTGTGGCATGTATGTAACCTCTCTTCACATCCAGCTCATTATAAAACCTTACAATGTTATAATCAAACTCTTCTATTATGTTCTTACAAAGCCTTTCTACATCATAAGTTTTTACAATCGCTACAAAGTCATCTCCTCCTATGTGACCCAGGAAACTGTAATATCCTGCCCCAACGTCACAAAAACTGCTTCAAAAATTGAAGCGGCTTTTTACTATCCACCATACAGTGAAAGCAACACGCCTGCGGCGATGGCAGAGCCTATGACTCCTGCCACGTTGGGACCCATGGCGTGCATCAGTACGAAGTTACCAGGCATCTCTTCCTGAGCCACTTTCTGGGACACACGAGCAGCCATGGGTACCGCCGACACTCCGGCAGAGCCTATCAAAGGGTTTACCTTTCCACCAGAGAGCAGATACATCAGCTTGCCAAAAAGCACTCCCCCAGCAGTACCGCCTGCAAAGGCTATCAACCCTAGAATTATTATCTCTATGGTCTCGAGCCTCAGGAAATTGTCTCCACTGGCTGTAGCCCCTACGCTCAGCCCTATGAATATGGTTAGTATGTTCATCAATTCGTTTTGGACAGCCTTGGAAAGCCTGTCTACTACGCCGGATTCTCTGAAGAGATTGCCCAACATGAGGGAGCCGATGAGCGGCGTGGCAGGGGGCACTAAAAAGCTCGCCAGTACCGTGATTATTATCGGGAATATTATTTTTTCGGTCTTTGATACGGGCCTTAATTGTTCCATTACTACGGTGCGCTCTTTTTTGGTGGTCAGAAGGCGCATTATAGAGGGCTGGATTATAGGTACTAGAGCCATGTAGGAGTAGGCGGCTACCGCCACGGCTCCCAGAAGATGAGGGGCAAGCTTGCTTGTCACAAATATGGCCGTGGGGCCATCAGCCCCGCCTATTATGCCTATAGAGGAGGCTTCTTTTGCATCAAACCCCAAAAGTCTTGCTCCAAGGAATGTGATGAATATGCCGAGCTGGGCGGCAGCTCCCAAAAGGAGGCTCTTGGGGTTTGATATTAAGGGACCAAAGTCGGTCATAGCCCCAACCCCCATGAATATAAGAGGCGGGTATATGCCGAGTTTTACTCCCTGGTATATCCAGTATAAAAATCCCCCCTCCTCCATTAGGCCGGCTTCAGGTATGTTGGCTAAAAACATGCCAAAGCTTATGGGCACTAAAAGCAGCGGCTCATATTTTTTTACTATTGCAAGATACATGAGTACAAAGGCTATGATTATCATTATGAGCTGGGATAGCGTTACATTAAAGTAGCCAGTAGTTTTTAGAAAGTTTATTATTGCCTCGAACAATTGGTTTCACCTCTTCTTTATTTTTTTGGTTTTACTTTATACAGTGTCAGCGGAGGCTTCTTAAGTGTTGTTGGTGTTTCATTAGATTAAGCCTTGATTCCATGGCCCAGATAGGGGTCCTTTGATTAATTCTCCTGATAAGCCTTATTTTTATCTCGTCAGCAGGTTTCTGGGAGCATGCTAAAATGGCGGATGTTATTACGGCTATAAGTTCCCCTTCATCTTCTTCGGTTTCATCTTCCTGGAACTTTGTTTTTTCCTGTTCCCGTGACGGCAGTATTTTGGGCTCTTTTTTGTCCTTCTTGTAGAATACAACCCTCATAAGGTCAAGAATGAGGGACAGCAGGTAAAGGAAGATGAGGGTTATTCCAAAGCCTAAAACAGTGGTACTTAATGCTTCTATCATTTTTTCATCCCCTTCTTTTGCCCTTTCACTCCCCTTTTATCTCTCGCATAATTCTATGAGAACGCCTTTTGTGGCTTTGGGGTGGATGAAGGCGATTTTTGCACCCCCGGCACCATACCTTGGTTTTTCGTCGATGAGCCTTACACCCTTTTGCTTGAGTTCTTCTAGAGCTTTTTCGATGTCCTCCACCCGGAAGGCTATGTGCTGTACACCCTCACCATTTTTTTCTATGAACCGTGCGATGGGGCCTTCGGGATCGGTGGATTCTAAAAGTTCCACTTCGCTTTCCCCAACCGGTATGAAGGCCACTTTTACTTTCTGCTCCGCCACTTCCTCCACACCGTGCATCTCAAGTCCCAGAAGTTCTGTGTATATTTTGGATGCCTCTTCTATGCTGTTCACGGCTATGCCTATGTGGTCTATTTTCAGGATATTCATGGCTTTTTACCTCCTAAAGGATTTCTCTTGTAAGAATATCAAGGGCCGTATACGGATCAACCGCCTTCTTGGATATATCCTGTAACAGCATGTCTATTTTGGGTGAGTTCTTTTGGAGTATCAGTCTGGTGATATGGTCTTTCAATAATTCCATGAACTCTTCCCTTACTTTGGCTCTTCTCTTCTGTTCCAGGATTCCATTTTTGCTAAGGTAGTCCAGGTGTTCCCTTATCCTGCGTTCCAGGGTATCGATGCCTTCACCGGTAACGGCAACGGTTTTGACAACTGGAGGTCTAAAGTCGAACTGTTTCTGTGAAAGGTCCAGCATCATTTCGATTTCGGTAACTAATCTATCCGCTCCTTCCCTGTCGGATTTGTTCACGGCAAATATATCGGCTATTTCCATTATACCGGCTTTAATGGCCTGCACGTCGTCGCCAAGGCCGGGGACCAGTACAAGCACAACCGTATCCGCCAGTTTCACTATGTCTATCTCCGACTGGCCTACACCCACGGTTTCGATTATGATGTAATCCATGCCAAAAGCATCCAGTACTTTTACCGCATCGTAAGCGGCTTTAGCAATGCCGCCCAGGGAGCCACGGCTGCCCATGCTTCTGATGAAAATGCCATCGTCTAGCGTTAAATCCTGCATCCTTATCCTGTCGCCCAGTAAAGCGCCGCCGGTGAAGGGGCTGGTGGGGTCGACGGCTATTATCCCCACCGTTTTGCCCTTCGCCCGGATTTTTTTGGCAAGCTCGTTTACAAGGCTGCTCTTGCCGGCCCCGGGCGGTCCGGTAATGCCTATGACAAAGGAATTTCCGGTGTACTTATAAAGTTGTTTCAAAGCCTCTGTGGCTTCCGGGCTTTCGCGCTCGATGAGGGTTATGAGCCTTGCTACGGCTCTTTTGTCCTTTTTTAGTACTCTGTCGGCCAGGTCCAAATTTCACACCTCTCCCCGTTTTTTGACGTTATTTTTGATAAACTCCACTATCTCGGATATCGAGGTTCCAGGGGTAAATATCTCGGCTATGCCGCACTCTTTCAGGTAGGGTATGTCTTCGTGGGGTATCACGCCTCCTCCAATCACTAGGATATCCTCGGCTCCTTTTTGTTTTAAAAGTTCCATTACCCTGGGAAAGAGCACATTATGGGCTCCGGACAGTATCGAAAGCCCAATTACGTCCACATCTTCCTGTATGGCAGCCTCGACTATCTGTTCGGGAGTCTGCCGAAGGCCAGTATAAATTACTTCCATCCCTGCATCCCTCAAACCCCTGGCTATTACTTTTGCTCCCCTGTCATGGCCGTCAAGACCTGGTTTTGCTATTAATACTCTTATCTTCTTTGTTTGTTCCATTATTCCACCTCCCACTAAAAGGTTACAGTGGCCTTGTATTCACCAAATACCCCTCGCAGGGTGTCACTTATTTCACCTAGGGTAGCATACACCTTTACGCAGTTTATTATGCTCGGCATGAGGTTTTCACTGGTTTTCGCCTTACAGGAAAGTTCTTCCAGAGCGCTTTTGACGGCTATGTTGTCCCGCGTAGCCCTCAGTACTTCCAGTTTCTTCCTCTGGATTTTTTCTACTTCGGGATTCACTTTTAAAAGGTTCTTGGGCGGTTCTTCTTCTATCTGGAATTTGTTTACTCCCACTACTATCCTGCGACCTGATTCAATTTCCTGCTGGTATCTGTAGGCACTGTCTTGGATTTCCTGCTGGATGTAGCCTTTTTCTATGGCCTTCGGAGCACCCCCTAGTTCATCTATTTTTTGTATATATTCCATGGCCTTTTGTTCTATGAGGTTTGTCAGGTGTTCTACGTAGTAAGAGCCAGCCAGCGGGTCTACGGTCTCTGTCACTCCGCTTTCGTAGGCTATTATCTGCTGGGTCCTCAGGGCTATTCTCACAGATTCTTCGGTAGGCAAAGCCAAGGCTTCGTCCCTTGAGTTGGTGTGCAGCGATTGAGTGCCTCCTAACACTGCCGCCAGGGCCTGGATGGCTACTCTTACTATGTTGTTGTCGGGCTGCTGGGCAGTTAGAGTAGAGCCAGCAGTTTGGGTATGGAAGCGCAGCATCATAGACCTTGGGTTTTTAGCTTTGAAACGTTCTTTCATTATTTTCGCCCATAGTCTCCTCGCGGCCCTGAATTTAGCGACTTCTTCCAGAAGGTCATTATGGGCATTGAAGAAAAAGGAAAGTCTCGGAGCAAAGTCATCGACGTCAAGCCCTGCCTTTATAGCAGCTTCTACGTACGCTATGCCGTTGGCCAACGTGAAGGCCACTTCCTGTACCGCCGTTGCTCCAGCTTCTCTTATGTGGTAGCCGCTTATGCTTATGGTGTTCCACTTGGGCACGTTCCTGGAACAGAATTCAAAAATGTCAGTTATGAGTTTCATAGAAGGTTCAGGTGGAAATATATAGGTACCCCTGGCCACATATTCTTTCAGTATGTCGTTCTGGATGGTACCGGAAAGTTTCTCCGGGCTGACTCCCTGTTTTTCTGCTACAGCTATATACATGGCAAGAAGTATCGCGGCAGGAGCATTTATGGTCATTGAAGTGCTGACTTGGTCCAGGGGTATGCCGTCAAACAGTATCTCCATGTCTTTCAGCGAGTCGATGGCCACACCTACTTTGCCCACCTCACCTTGAGCCATGGGGTGGTCGGAATCGTAGCCTATCTGGGTGGGCAGGTCGAAAGCCACACTCAGGCCCGTCTGTCCCTGGGATAACAAAAACTTATATCTCTCGTTGGATTCCTCTGCTGTGCCAAAACCTGCATACTGTCTCATGGTCCACAAGCGACCACGGTACATGGTAGGCTGGATTCCTCTGGTAAATGGGTATTCGCCGGGAAACCCTAAGTCTTTTATGTAGTCGTTTTCCTGTGCATCCAACGGTGTATACAGGCGGTCTACTTCTAAGTTGGAACCTGTATAGAATTTTTCATACCTCTCGGGGGCCTTACTTATGACTTTTTCTACGGTAGTGCTTTCCCATCTTTTCTTTTCCTCTTCGAGTTTTTTAAGGAACTCCTTGTTATGGTACATTTCTTTAAACACCTCCACACTTAGAATTTGGTTAACTGCAGGATATAAAGGGGGTATTGAGTAATTTGCTTAATTTTGTATAATTATCTTCTATTATTATGAGTTCTTTATTTCTTACCAATCTATCACTCTCATTAGATTTTGTTTGCAATATATAATTATTCTATATAAAAATAAAAAATCCTCCATAAAATGAATAATAAATGTCATGAATATTTTTGATACAATTCTTGCATCATATAGAATGTTACAAATATTTACTCTATTTTTATATCCTAGGAGTTTAAAGGCAAGTTGCTAAAGTTGGTGGAAGTCTCACAGAACAAAAAATTAAAGAAGTGGCTGTTCCTGAAGCTATAGTTTCTGTTTCTCTAAAAACGGCATAGAAACTGCAGAAAGTTATGCTCATTTTATCATACCCTTACAAGGTAATTTGTCATCGTTTCTTCTTCTGGAAATGAATACCTTGTGCCTATTTGCGTGGTAAACTAATTATTTTAAAAAAATTTGTAAAACTCTTATATCAAAAAAGGGTTTTAGTGTTTTTCTAAAACCCTTTTACTTATAATCAAAATATTTCTCCGAAAATTTTTCTTTATCCCACTTATGGTCCTTTTCTAATTGTTTTTCAGTTACATTAAAATAAGTATACATTACTTTATTCCCCCTATCAGGCACAGGGTCATCCCAAGTAACATCTATATAACGAATTTTACCATCGATTCTTACCATGTTCCAAGCATGTGGCATGGCTTTGCCATTGTAAAAACCAGTACCTGACACTCCAAGACTATCTATTCCAGCCATATGAGCTAATAAATTAAAAGCTGCAGTATATCCTTGACACACTCCCACTCCTTTTATTAAAACTCCGTAAGCAGTAAAAGATTCTAATGGTATAGTATTGTTTAGATAGTTCTTATAATCATATTTAGTGTGTTTAACTATATAATCGTGAATAGCTTTAGCTTTTTGTAATTCAGTCATATTTGGAGTTATTATTTTGCTAATTATTTCTTTAGCTTTTATGTTTACTTCTTCTTTTATTTTTTCCAATTTATCTTTTGGATAAAAGTAATCAAACTTTATGGTTACCTTATTTACATCATTATTGTAGCTAACTACAGACACAGTCCATTTATCAGTATATCCAATTTCAGGATGGTGAGATAATACCAATTTCACAACATCCGACATACTTGTTATAATGTCTTCACTTGAACAGCTACTTCCCATTGAATCGCAAAAAGAGGATTTAGCAATAAACGTTATCTCTTCTTCATTCTTGTGAAGAGTGTTCTTTATTAAAAGATACAAATCCTTTTCACTATTAACAGAAGGCAAATTAGCAAAAGAAGAAGAATCAGTTCCCACAGACTCTTTTGAAGAGGGTAATTCAAGAACTCCTGTCTTAGTCCTAAAATCAATTATTAAGCGTCCATTATCCAACATTATTCTATTTCCAATTACTGTTTCAATATATTTTAGAGAGTTAAGTATAAATTCTTGTATATTTTTAACAACTGGATTTTGCTCAAAAGAAATTCTTCCTTCATTAAATGTAGGTATTAAGTTTGTAAAATTAAAGGAAAAAAACATCAAAAACAATATTACAGCAATTATAACTAACAAAAATGCACTTTTGCGCATTGTTTAACCTCCTGAATTTTTAATCTTTAGTATATAGTACGGCAAGTCTTCGCTTTTCTTTAATTATACTATATATTAAAAAACTTTTCATGAATAATTCAACAAAAAAAGATATAAATTATTGACGAGGGTTTATTTTGTATGCTATAATAAAAAGCGCGCAGGGGAGTAGCTCAATTGGTAGAGCAACGGTCTCCAAAACCGTGGGCTGCGGGTTCGATTCCTGTCTCCCCTGCCAGTAGGAAAAACAAGGCTTTCGGAATTAGCCTCCGAAAGCTTTTTTGTTTATCTTAATTAGACCTTTGCTCATAACCACCGACAACGGTATCTAGTATCGATGCTATCGACAAACTCTTCTCCTAAACCAGTTAGCGACTGCATTTGAGGGGAAGATAGCAAGGTAAAAATGGCTAACTGTATCGGGTTTTACGACATACTCCTCCTATCATTCTTTGTGTCCTTGAGCGATAAAGCTTTTTTGACATTATAAACACTCCTTAATTTTTTATTTTCTTTCCTAATATAACCTTCAAACGCCAATTTTTTTGTGTCCGTTTTACGACACCCTTTTCCTCTTAAAATTAATATACCAGAGTATTATTACTCTTGCAAACAATTTATTTGTGGTAAAATATAAATAAAACAACAATGTAGGAGGTATCACCATGAAAAGCTATAGAAAAGAGTTGTGGTTTGAAACAAAAAAGAGGAGAGAATTTATAAACATTACACCTTTTATAGAGGAATGTGTGAGAGAAAGTGGCATCAAAGAAGGGCTTCTTTTATGTAATGCAATGCACATTACCTCAAGTGTTTTTATAAACGACGATGAACCGGGTTTACATAAAGATTTTGAAAATTTCTTAGAAAAATTAGCTCCTGAAAAACCCTATGAACAATATTATCATAACACTTACGAAGATAATGCAGACGCTCATTTAAAGCGTACAATAATGGGAAGAGAAGTGGTTGTTGCAATAACAGATGGAAAATTGGATTTCGGACCATGGGAACAAATTTTCTACGGTGAATTTGATGGAAAAAGAAAAAAGAGAGTGTTGGTCAAAATTATAGGTGAATAAAAATCTCCAGTTTCCCGGAGATTTATAATGTCTTCTTATAATCCTCATTACTTATTTTATCAGTTTCTTCTACATAGCCAGCATTTTCATCATCATAGACATCGTCATAATTGTCCAAGCCACTTTTCGTCTTATTAAACCGTGCAACTTCTTGATAAGAATCCTCTGCATCAAATTGAATTTCACCTTTTAAATCCTTATACCCCCATCCAAAGGGGTATTTTATCATTCTTTCTTCATTAGGCCTTGAATTTTTTAAATCCTTAAGTTCTAAATCATTATTTTTAGCACACTCTGCACAAAGAACAGTATAAGGAAGGGCTTCTAAACGCTCTTCTTCAATTGGCTTATGACAGTGAGCACATATGCCGTAAGTACCTATTTCCATTCTTTTAAAAGCATCTTCTATTTGCCTTAAAATATATTTTTCATTATCTTTGAGAGCATAATTTTTCTCTACTTCATAAACTTCAGAAGCAAAATCTGCCGGATGATTATCCAAAAGAGAAAGTTCTTGATAATATTCTCTTTGTGCAATCCCTCCTATACCATCATTCAAATTCATTTGATTTATAGTACTTAAGACCTTTTCCTTTTCTTTTAACAGTAACTGTCTAAAGTGTTCCAGTTTTTCACTATCCATTATACCAACTCCTATCTAATATAGCTTTTGATTTACAATCTTAACTATATCCGCTATAATACTGCCAATCACAGGCAAATTTAACACCACTAGTTTTTGAAGAATATAAAGAATTATCGCACCAAGTATTGTAAAGCCTACTGCTATTCCAAAACCTCTTGCTACCCCGCCTATAAAGTTTAGCCACAAAAGCCTATAAGGGCTTTGCATAAGTTCGACGTAATCAGCAATTTTCATCTTCTCCATCATCTCTGACATTTGGTCCAACTGCTTTTTTATTGCAGTTAACATAATATTATTATTGTTTTTATATTCGTCTTTATTCAAGACTTTTTCCTCCTTACATTTAATTTTTCCAGTATCGTTTTCTTTATTACTGTAAAATAAAGCCTTTATAAACGTTTATTTATTCATTAGAAAAAATATGCAATCAATTTTGTATTTAATAATAGTTTACCTCAAAATATAATTCAAGTGAAGCGTTGTTGACTTTTAATTTTGCACATATTATCATTAATTTAAAGTACAAATTGTGGGAGTTGATAAAATGGATTTAAGTTTTAAAACAAAAGTAGTACATACTGGAAACTACATAGATAAAGAAATTCCTCCAATGCCAAAAACTCTTCCTATCTATCAAACTTCTGTTTTCACTTTTGATACGTTGGAAGAAGTTTACGATTATCTTGGTGGTAATCCTTCAAGGTATATGTACACAAGACTTGGAAACCCTAATCAAACTGCAGTGGAAGAATTAATTGCCAGTTTAGAAGGCGCGGAAGCAGGACAGGCTTGTTCATCCGGAATGGCGGCAATTTTTTCAGCTTTGTTGGCAGAAGTAAATTCAGGAGACCACATAATCGCCGCAAAAGATATATACGGTGGTACAAACAGTCTTTTTAATGCAGAATTTAAAAGACTTAATATTGATGTAACTTTAGTGGATTTCTCCGATTTAGAAGCTGTTGAAAAAGCTATAAAACCAAACACTAAAGTGATATACATGGAAATCATGACAAATCCTCTAATAAGAGTTTTTGATGTAGTAGAAGTTGCAAATATCGCAAAAAAGCACAATATAAAATTGATTGTTGACAATACTTTTACAACACCTTATTTGATAAAACCAATTGAATTAGGAGCTTATGCTGTAATACACAGCGCAACAAAATACATTAACGGCCACAGCGATGTCATCGCCGGACTTATAGCAGGCAATAAAGAATTTATCTCTCGCACAAAAAGAATTACGCAAAACTTCGGCGGTTCAATGAGCCCCTTTGACGCATGGCTGACTTTAAGAGGAGCAAAAACTCTATTCTTAAGAATGAGAGAACACTGTAAAAACGCAATGGAATTGGCTAAATTCTTAGAAAGCCATCCAAAAGTCAAAAAAGTGTATTATCCCGGACTTTCTTCTCACCCTGACTACAGTGTTTCAAAGAAGTTGTTTAAAGATGAGTTTGGAGGTATGTTAAGTTTTGAAATAGAAGGTGGAGAACCTGAAGTAGATAAGTTTATGCAAGAGCTGAAACTGGTGAAATTTGCTCCTTCACTGGCAGGAGTACAAACCATGATAACTCATCCAAAATCCACTTCCCATAGGTCTCTCAGCAAGGAAGAATTAAACGCGTTAGGAATTTCAGAAGGACTTATAAGAGTTTCTGTTGGAATAGAGGAGATAGAAGATATTATAAAAGACTTTAAACAAGCTCTTGACAAGATATAAGAAAAAAAGTTTAGGGCTTTCCCTAAACTTTTTTTATATTTCATCTAGCACCTTTAATACCTCTTCAACGTGTCCATCTACTTTTACCCTTCTAAATATTTTCCTAACAATTCCTTCAGAGTCAATGATAAAAGTTGACCTTTCTATTCCCATTTTCTTTTTGCCATACATGTTTTTTTCTTTGTATACCCCATATTCTGTAGACACATTAGCATCTTTGTCACTTAGAAGAATAAAAGGAAGATTGAATTTTTCAATAAACTTTTTATGAGAAATTTCATCATCTAAACTTATACCTATTATAACAGCATTTTTCTCTTCTATTGACTTTATGTTGTCCCTAAAAGAAACAGCTTCTTTTGTACAACCTGGAGTGTTATCTTTTGGATAAAAGTATAAAACAACCTTTTTACCTAAAAAATCTGAAAGGGAAACTTGTTTTCCATCATGAGTATTTAAAGTAAAGTCAGGAGCTTTTTTATTTAGCTCTACCATGCTATCCCTACTTTCTAAAATTATTTTCTTTAGATAATTATTTTCTGTTACTTCTATTATATATTTTCTCACGCAAAATTTCAATAGCTTTTTATCTCTCTCATCAATTCTTCAAATTGGGAAAAATCAAGAGACTGTTCTCCATCAGATAAAGCTTTATCGGGCTCAGGGTGAACTTCCACCATTATTCCGTCTGCGCCAGCAGCTATTGAAGCTTTTGCCATCGGTATGATTAAGCTTCTTTTCCCTGTACCATGGCTTACATCTGCGATAATAGGCAAGTTTGAAAGTTCATGAATTACTGAAATTGCAGCAATATCCAGCGTATTTCGTGTATAAGTTTCAAAAGTCCTTATACCTCTTTCACACATGATGATGTTGGTGTTTCCTTCAACTGCAATATATTCCGCTGCATAAAGCCATTCTTCATAGGTAGCTGAAAATCCCCTTTTTAACAAAACAGGCTTTTTGGTTTTTCCTACTTCTTTGAGAAGCGAAAAATTCTGCATATTTCTTGAACCTATTTGAAGAACATCAACATATCTTTCCACAATTTCAACATCTCTCACATCTAAAACTTCAGTTACAACTGGCAAATTAAACATATCTCCCACATTCTTAAGCATTTTAAGTCCATCAATCCCTAAACCTTGAAAAGAATAAGGGGAGGTGCGGGGCTTATAAGCTCCTCCTCTTAAAGCATTTGCGCCACAGCTTTTAACTTTTTCTGCTGTTTTTACTAGCATTTCTTCATTCTCTATAGCACAAGGTCCCGCTATTATTAGTTTATCTTTTCCAACAGTTATATCTCCTATTTTTATTGATATTTTATTATTTTTGTCGCCAATTATTTTAAGGTCCATTTTCATCACCTTCATAACACTTCTTTTAAGCTGGATACAAAACTCTTAACTTCCTGCAGCATTTCAGATTTATTATACCCTTTAGCAATTCTTTCTACAAGGGCACTCCCTACAATAATCCCATCACTAAAATCTTTTAATTTTTTCGCCATCTCCGGAGTAGATATGCCAAACCCTATCGCCTTTGGCATATTGGTGTATTGAGAGACTGTCTTCATATATTCTTCAATGTCAGTTTCAATGTCTTCTCTTGCTCCTGTCACACCTGTAATTGAAACACAATATACAAATCCTTTGCCATTTTCAGTGATTAATTTTATTCTTTCTTTTGATGTGGGAGCGACTAAAGGTATTAAATAAATACCGTATTTATCTGCTTCTTCTAAAATATCTTTTCTTTCTTCAATAGGCAAGTCTGGTATGATAAGCCCATCTATCCCTACATCTTTTGACTCTTTTAAAAATTTTTGTATGCCATATTTGAATATAGAGTTATAGTAGACAAGGTAAACCAGAGGGATATCACTTTTTAACCTTATTTTTTCTACTATTTTCATTATATCAGGTATTTTTACACCTTTATTTAAAGCTCTTTGTGAAGAAGCCTGTATTGTAGGTCCATCAGCTAAGGGATCAGAATAAGGTATTCCCAGTTCTATTATATCAGATCCTGCTTCTTCCAAAGCCAAGACTATATCATAAGTCGTCTCAATATCCGGGTCTCCCGCTGTTATAAAGGTTATTAAGGCTTTGCGCCCTTCTCCTTTTAAAACTTCAAACTTTTTGTCAATCCTATTCATAACTCCACCCCCAATACTTTTGCAACTGTATTTACGTCTTTATCTCCTCTGCCTGACAAATTTACAATGATAATATTGTCTTTCGTTAAATTTGGAGCCAGTTTCATAGCATATGCCAAAGCGTGAGCACTTTCCAAAGCTGGTATTATCCCTTCTGTTTGAGATAAATCCATAAAAGCCGCCAATGCTTCTTCGTCTGTCGCATATACATATTGAGCTCTATTACTTTCTTTTAAAAAGGCATGTTCTGGACCTACACCTGGGTAATCCAGTCCTGCAGATATAGAGTATACTGGCATTATTCTCCCCTCTTCATCCTGTAAAAGATAAGTCATCATGCCGTGCAATACTCCTACAGAGCCTTTCGCCATTGCAGCTGCATGTTTCCCTGTCTCAATCCCTTCTCCGGCTGCTTCTACTCCTATCAATTTTACCTCTTTATCTTCAATGAAGGGATAGAAAATTCCCATTGCATTGCTGCCTCCACCAACACAAGCAATCACATAATCAGGAAGTCTTCCTTCTTTTTGAAGTATTTGTTCTTTTGCTTCATCCCCTATCACTCTTTGAAAATCTCTCACCATTGTAGGATAAGGATGAGGACCAACAACAGAACCTATCACATAAAAAGTATCGTTTATATTCGTCACCCAATCCCTTATTGCTTCATTTACTGCATCTTTTAAGGTTCCCGTCCCTGATTTTACTGGTGTTACTTTTGCACCTAAAAGTTTCATTCTAAAGACATTTAAAGATTGCCTTTTTATATCTTCTTCTCCCATGAATATTTCGCATTCCATTCCAAACATTGCAGCAGCTGTAGCAGTTGCCACTCCATGCTGTCCTGCCCCTGTCTCAGCTATAACTCTCTTTTTATTCATCCGTTTTGCCAATAAAATCTGTCCCAATACGTTGTTTATTTTATGGGCTCCTGTGTGGTTTAGGTCTTCCCTCTTTAGATAAATCTTTGCCCCACCCAGCTTTTTAGTAAGATTCTCAGCATAATACAAAGGTGTAGGCCTTCCTGAATATTCCCTCAAGTAATACCTATATTCTTCCATGAAATCTTTATCCTGTTTAGCTTTTTCAAATTCCCTCTCTAATTCTATAAGCGCATTCATCACAGTCTCTGGCACATACTGACCTCCAAAACGTCCAAATCTTCCACTCATCGAATACCCCTCACTTTTTCAATAAATGATTTCATTTTTTTAAAATCTTTATAACCTTCTGTCTCAACGCCACTGGAGACGTCAACAGCATAGGGATTTACTATTCTTATAGCTTCCTCTACATTGTTTTCGTTTAGCCCTCCTGCCAAAATTATTGGAACATTCAATTCAAATCCTTTTAAAACTTCCCAATTAAATGTTTTTCCTGTACCACCGTATTCGTTTTTTGTCAAAGTATCAAATACAAAACTATTTACTTTAAATTCTTTTGTTTTTTCCAAATCTTCTTTGTCTTTTATGCGTATTGCCTTCCACACTGTGAAATTTTTAAAATTATCTATATAATCCTGTGTTTCATCACCGTGAAACTGTAAAACATCGAGATTTAGTGTTTGAGCTATTTTTAATGCATTTTCCACTGGTTCATTTACAAAAACTCCCACTGTTTTGATCTCTTTATCAAGAAGGCTTATGAGGTCTAAAGCCTGTTCTACCTCTATTTGTCTTTTGCTTTTTGCAAAGACAAATCCTACATAATCAGGTTTTAGCTCATTGGCATATTCAATATCCTCTTTTCTTCTCAGTCCGCAAATCTTTACTTTTACCAATTTATCCTCCTCCCTTGGCCTCCTTTACAAAATCGCTGATTTTATCAATATCATCTATGATTTTCATAAAAGTCTCACCAATTAATACAGCATCTACTCCCAAAGAAGCCAGATACCTTATATCTTCCGGCGTTTTTATTCCACTTTCAGAAACAATTGTTGTATTTTGAGGTATATATTTAATCAAGTTTTCTGTTGTGTTTATATCTACGTTAAAAGTCTTGAGGTCTCTGTTATTTATGCCTATTATATCACATCCAGCTTCCAGTGCTATTTCAAGCTGTTGTCTGTCGTGAATTTCCACAAGCACATCTAAACCTACACTTTTAGATAAATTATAAAAATCTCTTAATTTGTCACCTAATACAGATACAATGAGAAGTACTGCGTCGGCCCCTAAAATTTTTGATTCATATATTTGGTATTCATCCACAATAAAATCTTTTCTCAAAATAGGTTTTGAACTCACTTTTTTTACTTCCCTGATATAGTTGTCATCCCCTTTAAAAAATTCCTTCTCTGTCAAAACGGAAATAGCGTCAACATCAACTTTCTCATACACTTTTGCAATTTTTACTGAATCAAAGTCTTCTTTTATAATTCCTTTAGATGGAGAGGCTTGTTTTATCTCTCCAATAATTGATATACCCTCTTTTTGAAGTACTTTCTTGAAATTGCCAGAATAGCCTCCTTTAATTTCGTTAATTAGTTCCTCTACTGGCTTTATTCTTTTTTTCTCTTCCACCTCCTTTTTTTTGTGTCTCACAATCTCATCTAATACCATCAATTAAGCCTCCTTTGGTACTCCAAAATCTCTGTAAGCTTATCAAGAGCTAAACCCGTATCTATTAGATAATTTGCGACTTTTATTCCCTCTTTTAAATCTTCCACAACTTTTCCTATATATAAGGCTGCTGCTGCGTTTAAAACGACTATATCTCTTTTAGGCCCTTTTTCACCTTTTAAGATGTTTAAGATTATTTGAGCATTCTCTTTTGCATCTTTGCCTTCTAAATCTTCAAGTTTTGCATAAGGGATACCGTAATCCTCTGGGTCTATCACATAATCAATGACTTTGCCTTCTTTTACTTCACTGACAAAAGTAGGAGAAGTAGTAGTTATTTCATCAAGGCCATCAAAGCCGTGGACCACCATAGCCTTTTCAGTTCCCAATCTTAAAAGTACTTCAGCGAGAGGATGAGTCAATTCTTTATCGTAAACTCCTAATACCTGTCCTTTTACAAATGCGGGATTTGTCAATGGTCCTAAAACATTAAATACCGTTCTTGTGCCTAACTCTTTTCTTATGCCTGCTACGTTTTTCATTGCGACGTGATATTTGGGCGCAAACAAAAATCCCATACCCTTTTCTTCAATTAATCTTTTTGTTTTTTCTGGCACCATTTCAATGTCAAATCCCAATTCCATCAAAACATCTGCACTTCCGCTTTTGCTGGAAACAGCTCTGTTGCCGTGTTTTGCAACTTTTACTCCTGCAGCAGAGGCAATTATCGCCACTGCCGTTGAAATATTGAATGTCTTCCCACCATCGCCACCTGTACCACAAGTATCTATTACATAATCCGAAGCAAGTTCTAATTTTATGGCGTTATCTCTCATTGCCTTTGCAAAACCTGTTATTTCTTCTACACTTTCCCCTTTTAATCGGAGTCCTATTAATATACCCCCTATTAAAGAAGGAGTTGCATTACCACTCATAATTTCATTCATAACAGCATAAGCTTCTCTCTCTTCAAGGTTCTCTTTTGAAACAATTTTTTTAATAGCTTCTTGTAACATGGTATCCCACCTCCAAAAAATTTCTCAAAATTTCTTTACCCTGCTCTGTCAAGATAGACTCTGGATGAAACTGTAAACCATATACAGGGTATTTATTATGCCTTACTCCCATAATCACTCCTTCCTCTGTATAGGCTGTAATTTCTAAATTTCTTGGAAGAGTTTGTCTATCTATAACAAGAGAGTGATATCTCATTGCCTCTATAGGATTCTTAATATCTTTAAATATTTTTTCACCTTCGTGAAATACGAGAGAAGTTTTGCCATGCATTATCTTATCTGCTTTTACAATTTTTGCACCATATGCATATCCAATCGCTTGATGGCCAAGACATATTCCTAATATTGGAATTTTATCCCCTAAACTTTTAATGACATCAACGCATATGCCTGCATTTTCAGGTCTTCCTGGTCCAGGTGATAATATAATTTTCTCAGGATTCAGTTTTTCAATCTCTTCAATATCCATTTCATCATTTCTTATTACAAATATTTCTTTGTTCATTTCTCCCACATATTGATAAAGATTATAGGTAAAGGAATCGTAATTATCTATAATCAGAATCATCAAAGAACCTCCTTAAGAGCCATTGCCTTATTTAAAGTTTCACAGTATTCCATCTCAGGAATTGAATCATATACAATGCCTGCTCCCGCTTGAACGTAAGCATAACCTTCTTTGAAGAGAATAGTCCTTATTGCTATGCACATGTCCATATTGCCATTGTAGGAAAAATATCCAACAGCTCCTGCGTAAAAAGACCTTCTCACATTTTCAAGTTCGTCTATTATTTCCATCGCTCTTATTTTTGGTGCCCCAGAAACTGTACCTGCAGGAAGACAAGCTATAAGAGCATCAAAAGCCGTAAGTCCTCTTTTTAACTTTCCTGAAACAGTCGATACAATATGCATTACATGAGAGTAAAAATCTACTTCCATAAAACGCTCTATTTTTACACTTCCAAATTCACTAACTTTTCCTATGTCGTTTCTTCCAAGGTCAACTAACATCACATGCTCTGCCCTTTCCTTTTCATCTTTTAAAAGTTCCTCTTTAAGTCTTAAATCTTCTTCTTCATCTTTTCCTCTTCGCCTTGTGCCTGCAATGGGATTTGTAGTCACTTTGTCTCCAAAAACACTTACAAGGCTTTCAGGTGAAGAACCAAGAAGCTGAAAATCACCAAAATCGATGTAAAAAAGATATGGAGATGGATTTTTTGACCTTAATCTTCTGTATATCTCGAAAGGGTGGGAGCTTACTGCTGCTTTTAACCTTTGAGACAACACTACTTGGAATATGTCTCCTTTTTCGATGTATTCTTTTGCTTTTTCAACAATTTTACAAAACTCTTCTTTTGTAAAATTGTAATAAATTTCCTTTTCTTGTTGTGATGGAAGGTCATGAAATTGAGGAGCATTTGATTTTACCTCTTGCAAAAGTTCATTAATTTTTTGCAAAACTTCTTCATATTCTACGTCTTCCTCAGGATACACATTATAAACAACATAGATTCTGTGTTTAAGATGGTCATAGCAAATAAAACTTTTATAAAACATAAAGTATACGTCCGGTATATTTATTTCATCAGGGTTTTTATCTGGTAGCTTCTCATAAAGTCTAATCAGATCATAGGAAGCATAACCTATAGCCCCACCTACAAACGGGATATCAAGCCCTAAGGAATTGTACTTAAAATTCATAATATCTCTTATTTCATCAAGAATTAAGCCTTCTTTTTCTTCTTCACTTTCACCTATAAGTTTTATCCTTTTTCCATAACTTAAAATTGATAAATAAGGGTCTTTTCCTATAAAGGAGTACCTGCCCCAGTTAGTGCCTCCATTTGCACTTTCCAGTAAAAATTTGTTTTTGCCTTTAAGACTATAAAAAATGTTTATTGGTGTCAGTTCATCTCCGTTTATTTCTGCATAGACTGGGAAGACATATCCTCTTTTTTTGTGTTCGCAAAAATCTTCTTTAGAAATGTTTACCACTTTATCACCTCCTGAAAATTAAAAAAGTCACTCCGCCCATTGGGGCGAAGTGACTCGCGGTGCCACCCAATTTGTCCTGTATTACTAAAAAAAGCATTTCACCAAAAGGGCGAAATGCTCGCTTGTGCCACCTTTTTAACACAGGACCACTCTTTCGGGTACGGAAATTCCTCGATACCCTGTCTTTTTAACGGTAGACTACCGGATACTGCTACTTAAAGTTCGCATCTCACCTCACGGGCCCATTCAATATCAGCTACAGTACTCGGCTTCCACCCTCCCGAGCTCGCTTTGACTAAACGCTGATATCTACTCTTCCCGGTCATTGGTTTTCACACATATTTAAATTGTGTTATTTTAATTCTATAACGCATTAAATTATTTGTCAATATATTTTTATGCAAAATAAAAATAATTATGCAAATTAGCTGGTTCTAATTAGTCTTTAATTTTTATCCCATCACTACCTACTATGTCAGTTGTTTCTTGCCATACTTCTCTAATTCGCTCAAGTTCAGTACTTGATAATTCTTCACAATTTAAAAATTTCCCTACAGGCAATATTCTATATTGTGTCTTGCCTTCTTTTTTAAAGACTCTTACCCAAGTAGGAACATAACTTACTTCAGTAATACTTGTTTTATCATTTTTCTTAGTAATAGTGATATTTACAATTACACCACTATCTTGATAGCGATCTCTTTGATTAGATATAAAATTTCCCAATGAATATGCCACAAAAACTTCTTTTTCTTCTCCCTCATCTGTAGTTATTTTCTTTTTCTCCATAGGCTGTATTACATGAGGATGTGTACCCAATATTATATCCGCACCAGCTCTAAATAATTTATCAGTTAAAGTTTTCCTTTCTTCATCAACCGTTCTAGCGTACTCCATTCCCCAATGTAAATACAAGATTACTATATCTGCTCCTTCTTCTTTTGCTCTATTTATATCTTTTAAAATTTTTTCTTCTTCGATATAATTTACCATATATTTTAACTTACCCCTATCAATGTGAACCTCCATACCATTTGTTCCGAAAGTATAAGCAAGTATCGCTACTTTTATACCTTTTTTATCAATAATTAATATTTTTTTGCTTTCTTCCTCATTTCTATAAGTGCCTGCATGAAATAGACCATATTTATCCAAAGCATTTAAAGTATTTACAACTCCAAATTCTAAATTATCTAAGCTGTGATTATTAGCAGTAATGACTACATTAAAACCTGTATACTTTATTGCTGGAATAATTTCCTCTGGTGACCTAAAACGAGGGTATCCAGTATAACCCTTTACGGGAGTACTTATAGTGGTCTCAAGGTTACATATCGCTATATCACTGTCTTTTATGTACTCCCTTACCTCCTCAAAGTGAGGGGTAAAATCATAGCTTCCATCTGGCTTTATAGCACTTTTAGCTTGTGGCATATGAACCATTATATCTCCTACTGCAGTTATAGTAATAGTTTTTATATCTTTCTTCTCTTCTGACAAAGCTCCCTTTGTAGGAATATCAGTACTTGTATAAAAGTTACACCCGCTCATTAAAAATAATAAGAATATCAAGAAAGCTAATATTATAAAATATTTTTTCCTCAAATTAAAAAGCATCAAATCAACTCCAAAGATAATTTTTCATCCTTTTAAAGATTCTCATATTTTTTTATCTTCTCGTCAATTGTAACTCCTTCCGGTTTATAATCAATTTTTACAATAGAGATGACCCTATTTGTACCTTCTTTTATACAAATTTCTTGTGCTTTCTTCACTATCTCTAAAAGTGCATCAAGGTCTCCTTCCATTGTAGTTTCCATTGGCCCTACTACATACTTCACACCTGTACTCTTTATATATTCTATGACTTTATCTACAATTGGATATATATTTTCTTCAGAAACTACAGGCAATACTTGCAGGCTTAAATTGACAATAGGCATTTTCTCACCTCAATATATCCCTAAATTTGATTAAGAGCTTGATCTAAATCCTCTATGATATCATTGTAATCTTCGAGCCCTACTGATATTCTCACCATACTTTCACTCAATCCAAACTCCACAAGTTTTTCTTTTGGATACCCTCTGTGAGTCATAAGGGAAGGTACTTCCACTAATGTTTCTGTATCTCCCAAGCTTACCGCTAACTGACACAATCTTAAATTACTTATAAACTGTCATTTCTCAAATTAATTTAGCCCAAAACCGATAAAATTTTTCAGATTAAATAATCTTGTGATAAAATTAATGCTAAAGGAATTTAAAAAAATTTTTTCAGATTCCTTTAGCATTAATTTTAATTGGAGAGGTTACTTATGCAAATAATTTTCCATGTTGATAACATTGAAGAATATTTACATAAAGGTAAAGATTACAATTTTCCTGACCCACCAGATAGATGTCCTTATCCCGATTGCAAGTGTAGAGTAAAACTAAAAAAGCACGGGTTTTATTACCGTTACTATTTAGATGGACCTAACTGTATAAAAATAGCCATAAGAAGATATATATGTCCTGTGTGTAAAAGAACTCTTTCCTACCTTCCTGATTTCTGTCTTCCCCATTTTCAGTATTCTTTCAATATGATTGTAAAGTCTTTAAAAGAGACACTTACAAGAGAAAAAACTCTCAGTTCTTTCATAAGTGACTTAAAAAGAAACTTTCCCACCATACTATTTTCAAGACAGCATATATATTTTTACACCAAAAGGATAATGAATAATTTAAGTTTTATCATATACGGATTAAGGCAAATAGACCCTTACATAAAGTTATCTGAGACTGACTCACAAAGAGAGAGGGCCAGAGAGATTTTGGACATAATAAGCATTGTACCACTCTTCTCCCAACGGTTTTATGCTCATTGCCAAAAATCATTTCTGGCCTCTCTCACATAATTTTAGCATTAAATCCGAAAGATTTAAATAAAAATTTTGATTTTTTCTTAGCAACATAACTTTTTCCTTTAATGTCCCCCAGGTATGAGCTAAAATTACGATTAAGAAATCAAAAAAGTGAAGGGGGAACATATAAATGCTTGATGAAAAAGCGAGAGAAGCTATAGCATTAAAGAGATTTTCACTGATAAGTCCGGTGCTAAACGGACAGGTAAAAAATCAGAAAGAATATTTTGATGCTCTTTCCGATAAACCTATTGAGATACCTTATCTTGGAATGAGAAGATATACTCCCAAGACACTTAGAGGGTGGCTATATCAGTATTTAAGAGGCGGTATAGAAGCGTTAAAGCCGGGTTATCGAAGCGACAGAGGCAAATACAGAAAGATAAACTTTGAACTTTCAGAGAAAATAAAGCAAAAAAAGCTTGAACATCCTGAAATGCCAAACAAACTTCTTTATGAGACATTGATAGGAGAAGGAATAATCTCACCGGATAAAGTATCCCTTTCGACATTCTATAGGTTTTTGAAAAACATTCCTGTAAAATCTTTAGATAAAGAAAAAGAGGGTAAAACAAAGAGATTTTCCCATGAATTCATCAATGAACTGTGGCAGACTGATGTCATGTATGGGCCATATATTAAAGAAGGTAAAACAAAGAGACAAACGTACCTTATTGCATATATAGATGATGCTTCCAGGCTGTGTACCTATGCTCGCTTTTACTATACCCAGAATTTTTTAGCTTTAAGAGACTCATTTAAAGAAGCAGTGCTAAGAAGGGGAATACCCAAAATGCTCTACACTGACAATGGAAAGATATATAGAAGCACTCAATTTGAATATATATGTGCATCATTAGGTACATCTCTTATTCATGCTGAGCCCTTTTCACCTCATTCAAAAGGGAAAATAGAAAGATTCTTTCATACGGTGAGAATGAGATTTTTAAGCACAATAGATCCTACATCCATAAAGAGTATAGATGAGCTCAATATGATGTTTTTTAAATGGCTGGAGGATGATTACAACCGAAAAGAACATAGCAGTATTGGCATGAGTCCTTTAGATTTTTTCATGTCTCAAATATCAAGGGTAAATATGTGTGGTGACATAGATATGTTGAATGAATGTTTTCTCATAAGAGTAAATCGTAAAGTAAACAAAGATGCCACACTTAAAGTGGAAAATATACTTTACGAAACAGAAGAAAAGTTTAAAGGTATGCGCTTAGAAGTCAGATATGACCCGCAGTGGCTTAAGGATAATACACCCCTTTTACTTTTTCATGAAGGCAAAAAAGTAGGGGAAGCGTATAAGGTAAATTTTCATGATAATGCTAAAATTCCTGTAGAATATATCGAAGACAGAAAGGTTGTAAGCGAAAATGAAGATACTGTGGATTTTGCGGCAAAACCTAATTCCCCAGTAATATCCTTTAATGATATCATTGATTAAAAAAAGAGGTGTTTACAATGTTTACCCAATATTTTGGAATGAAATTTAATCCATTTTCTAAAGAGATAAGTGTAAACGACCTTTACATAAGTGAAGACATTGCTGAATTAAATGCCAGGCTAAAATATTTACAAGAAACAAGGGGTATAGGACTTGTCGTTGGGGAGGCCGGTTCAGGCAAATCTACCGCATTAAGAAAATATGCTGAAAGCCTCAATCGTTCTACATTTAAACCATGTTACTTTGCCCTTTCTACACTCACAGTGAGAGAATTCTATCAAGCATTGGCTATGATTTTAGGCGAAACCCCCTCATACAAAAAAGTAACGCTCTTTCACCAGATACAAAGAGCGATAACAGAACTTTACTATAGCCAGAAGATAACTCCTGTCATAATATTAGATGAAATACAACTGGTTTCTAATGATGTTCTTGAAGATTTGAGAATAATATTTAACTTTAATATGGATTCTCAAAACCCGTATATACTGATACTTTCAGGACAACCACACATAAGAAACAAACTAGCCTTGAATGTAAACAGTGCACTAAGGCAAAGAATTTCTATAAAGTATGTAATGCAAGGGCTAAAAAAAGAAGAAATTCAAGATTATATAAAAACAAGAATGAAAATAGCTGGAGTGATGGATGATATATTTACACCATCGGCATATGAAGCAATATATTCTCTAACAAAAGGGCTGCCAAGGATAATAAATAACCTGGTAACGGCTTCTCTTCTCTATGCGTATTCTAAAAGGCTAAGAGAAATAGATGAAGAAGTAATATACCAGGCACAAAATGAAATCAGTTTATGAGAGTAGTAGCTTTCGCTACTCTCATTTTTTATTATACTTCAATTAACCCAAATTGCCAATAACAGATATTAACATATTTTGGCGGTTATGCTCTTAAAAAGTGAAAAAAATTTTTAATCAGGCTGTGATAATTTGAGAAAAAATACTTTTATGCACTTAAAAAATGCCATTATAATTTGAAAATCTTTGGAGATTTAATTTGAGAATTGACAATAAACTTCTCTAAATTTTTGGTTCCTCCCTCTATTTCAAAACTTATGATAGCTCCGAATCCTCTCATTTGTTTTTTCGCTATTTCATAACCTTTAAAACTTTTAAGACCAGGATACATAACGTTTTTTACTTTAGGATGCGAATTTAAAAAATTTGCTACCTCTATTGCATTTTTTTCATGTTGTCTCATTCTTATACCTAAAGTTTTTATACCTCTCAACATCAACCAAGCATTGAAAGGACTCATTACTCCACCAAATTCACACATATAATCAAATTTTAAATAATGTATATACTTTTCATCTTGGGAAACTGCAACTCCCCCAAGTGCATCACCGTGACCTCCTATATATTTAGTAGCACTATGAACAACTACATCGGCTCCCAATAGAAGAGGATTTTGAAAATAGGGGGTAGCAAAAGTATTATCAACAACAATTTTAATATCTTTTTTATGACATACCCTTGCAACCTCTTCAATATCTATAATAGATAAATTTGGATTAGAAGGGGTCTCAAAATACACAACTTTTGTAGAGTCATCTATACTTTTTTCTAATTCGCTTATATCTGTAAGATCCACTATTTTATAATTTACTCCATATTTAGGCAAAATATTTGTCACCACGTTATAACTTGAACCATAAAGAGTCTTATGAATTATTACATTATCTTTGGGTTTTAAAAGAGAAAATAAAACTGAACTAATAGCGGCCATCCCGGAAGAAAAAGCTACTGCCCCTTTACCATATTCTAACTCCGCTAATCTGTTTTCAAATAATCTTAATGTAGGATTATTACCTCTTGTATAAACATAGTCTTGAGATTGAAAAGACATCACCTTTTCAACATGTTCAAGGTCATCAAAAACAAAAGTAGTCGTCTGGAAAATTGGAGGATTCAAAGCATTTTCAGGGTTTTTCTTAAACTCATTTCCATGAATTACTTTTGTGTCAAACCGATAGTTTTTATTTACTCCCATAGGACTTCCTCCTATAATTTAATCACAATACTCCATATCAATGACATACCGGGTATGCTCTTTAATTATAGCATACCCGGCTTATAAATTTATTGCAATAAACCAGAGAGTATAAATATTATTGTGCTTAATCCCGCTATTATTTGTACACTAAGAGAACCAGTTCCACCTGCTGCAAAACCTGCAGCAAACAAAGCCTGCCCTACTCCTACTGCTGCTGCTAAACCACCAAAAAGTCCTATGATTACTGCAAGCGTCATTATTATTGCAGCTACTCTTGCTTTTGCATCTGGTTTAGAAATATCTTCTTCCTCCATTATATCAGTCCACAATAAATTCCATTTCTTAATTCTTGGATACAAAATTAACAATAAAGGTATTCCTAATACAATTGAAGGAATAGAATTATTTACAGCTATTATAGAAGCTAAAGCCGCAAAAGGAACCATTTTAAGAAGGTCCAAACCCCATCCTATGGTAAGAGCACATGCAAAAGCTCCAATTAATGCTGCTACTATGTATGCAAAAACTTTTCTTCCAGAATTTAAGTTTGGTTCTAAGTCGTCTGCTTTCAACATTCCAAGATTTCTCCAAAGTTTATAAGGGACATAAGCCTGCATAAAGTTTCCTATAAATCCAAAAATACTTCCAACTCCCAGCGTACCAAAGAAATCACCTATTAAATTTCCAAAAGCAGAACCCCATGCCCCTGCAGGTCCAAAGAGTAATCCTAAAACAGGTGGTAAAGTATTAGCAGGTCTTATTTCTGTTATGCCAGGAATGAGGACAAAACCTTTGAAAGGTATTAAAACTGCTGCATATAATCCTGCACTTAAAGCAACTAAAACAACCATTTTAGTATTCTTCCACATGCTAAAAATTTCCTTCATAACTCCAACTCCCTTCTTTTTAAATATTTATTTTTTGCCATCTAACAGTTATACCCAAATAACTTTCCCACCTCCTTCCTTTTTATGAAAATATACCATAAATTTTGTCCTCAACTATAAAAATAATCAAAAATATTATAATTCAATCACTGCTCTATTACAACTACAGTGATTTTGATCTAATTTTTCTTCTAAAAAAACTCTTATAAATGTTTTTATCACTTTTTCTTTGTTCAATTCTAAAGTATCTTTTATTTCATGTAATGTTATACTGCCCTTCATTCCTGTAGCCCAATTTGAAACTATTCCCACCGCAGCATAGCACATTCCTAATTCTTTCGCTAAAATTACTTCTGGAACATTAGTCATCCCTACTACATCGGCACCTAAATTTTTATACATTCTTATCTCTTGTGCAGTTTCAAATCGTGGACCTTCAGTGCATACATAAACTGCATCTCCTTTTATTAATAAGTCTTCTTTTTTAGCAGCATTGTAAAATTTTGCCCTTAAATTGCTACAATAAGGGTCACTCATATCTACATGTCTTACCACTCCATCTTCCCCTTCAAAAAAGGTCAATGGTCTCGATTTAGTGAAATCTAAAAAATCTTTAAGTACTACAACATCCCCTGGCTCATAATTTTCATTAAAAGAACCAACTGCAGCTGTTGCATACACATATTTTACTCCCATTTGTTTCAATGCCATAATATTTGCCCTATAATTTACGAGATGAGGTGGAACTGCATGACCTTTCCCGTGTCGGGGCAAAAAGCCAATTTTTTCCCCTTCAATAGTCACAATATCAATTTCCACTTCTCCATATTTTGTCTCTACCAATTTTTTTGACACCTTTTGTCCTATTTCGTAAAATCCAGTACCACCAATGATCGCCTTTTCCATTTAAAATGTACCTCCTACATTTTGTATTTAACTTTGAAAAATATAGCAATTATCAATACTACAATTGCGATTGCTATTAGTATATAATCTTTAGCTGTATATTTTATTTCCAAATAATTTGTCCTCCTGTCGCTATATCCAAATCCTTTTGATTCTAAAGCCATAGCCAATATATTTGCTTGTCGTATTACAGAAATCAAAACAGGTATTAATAAAGGAATATATTTTTTGATTCTCTGAAGAAAACTACCTGTATCTAAATCTAATCCCCTTGATTTTTGTGCCTGAGTTATAGTGTAACTAGTAGCTACTATCATTGGAACCAATCTAATAGCTGTAGAAAAAGCAAAAGCAGGCCTATAAGGTATGCCTAATTTAACTAAGCCGAGAGATATTTCTTCAATTTTTGTAGAACTTAAAAAAATCATTCCTGAAATTATCATAATATCAAATTTTAATCCTATAGCTATGCCATAAATTATTCCTTCTTTTGTTATTGGCCCCCAAAGGCGAGTAGTTCCTGGATAAGTAAAGGCCCATAACAAAATCGACATAAGAGCAATCATAATTAAAATTACTTGTATGCGTTTAAGATTAGAAAGTACCTTCCCTATATAACCATATACAATTATCACTGCTGATAAGAGTAAAAGAACTGTTAAAGAACTAAACATGAGAGCTATTGCAAAGCTTACAAGCATAACGAAAATTTTTGTACGTGGGTCAAGTTTATGTAAAAAGCTATCTTTATCTAGATACAGAAACATAT
This sequence comes from Thermoanaerobacter sp. X514, assembly GCF_000019065.1. NCBI lineage: Bacteria > Bacillati > Bacillota > Clostridia > Thermoanaerobacterales > Thermoanaerobacteraceae > Thermoanaerobacter > Thermoanaerobacter sp. X514. Next base: position 1,893,924 of record NC_010320.1, read on the forward strand.
CCATTTTTTAATTTACCTCCTTGTGCAACTTACCATTTCTTCTACTGACAAAAAAGTTTTACCCAACCTATTACTCATGCTAACAATAGGAGGTGTTTTTAAAAAAAGTTGAAAAAATTTTTCGTCTTCTCTGAATACATCCCTTACTTTGCCATACATTTCTATTTTGCCATCTTTCATCACAGCTACTTTATGAGCGTACTCTGATACAATCCACATTGTATGAGTTATCATCACTATTGTATGGCCACTCTCATTCAATTTTTTCACTAATTCCATCATTCTCTTCTGTTCTTTATAATCTAACCCAGTAGTAGGTTCATCCAGAATAATGACTTTTGGCCTTGCTGCTAAAATTGAAGCCACAGCAATTCTTTGTCTTTCTCCTTTAGATAGTGAAAAAGGATCTTCTTTTTCAAAACCCTCCATATCAACAGCTTTTAATGCTTCACTTACTCTTTCCTTCACTTCTGCTTCAGAACACCCTCTCATACGAGGTCCAAAAGCTATTTCATCATATACGGTATCTGCAAATATTTGATGGTCGGGATTTTGAAAAGCATACCCTACATAATTTCCTATTTCAAATACATTCGACTTTTTAGTATCTTTTCCATATACTATCACACTACCACTGGTAGGTTTTAAGAGACAATTTAAATGTTTTGCCAACGTAGTTTTGCCACTTCCATTATGTCCTAAAAGTGCTAAAAATTCTCCTTCTTTTATCTGCAAGTTAATTCCATCTAATGCTTTTGTACCATTAGCATACACATGCTCTACATCTTTAACATCTATTATCACATCACCATAACTTTGTTCTCTTTCCTCTTCTTTCCTAAGAATTTCATTATACTTATCCTCGTCTATTTTAAGTCCTAATTCTTTAAACCTCTCAATCCCTTCTTCATAAGTAAGTGGTAGTTCTTCTCTTTTTAAAGAAGAAACTTGTAAAAAGTACTTGGGAATTTGCAAAGGCATTATTCCTATTTCTTCCATTAATTCTACTTCTTTGAGAATTTCTTCAGGTTTCCCATCTTTTATAATTCTACCTTTTTCCATTATAATCACTCTATCAGCATTCAACGCCTCTTCCGTTTCATGCTCTATTATAATCAGAGTCAAATCTTTATCTTTATGTAATTCTTTTGCAATATTAAAAATACCTATTTTGCCTATCGGATCTAAATCAGTAGTAGGTTCATCCATACAGATTATACTTGGCATACATGCTAACACAGAACCTATAGCTAATCTTTGCTTTTGACCACCAGAAAGAGTAGAAGGCTGTCTATCTTCAAGTCCTTCTAAATTAACAATTTTTAATATTCTCTCTATTCGTCTTTGTATTTCTTCTCTTTCTACTCCAAAATTTTCCGGACCAAAAGCTATTTCCAACCTTGTGTTTGTAGAAAATAGTTGTGATTCAAAATCTTGAAACACGAGCCCTATCTCTTTTGCCATCTTGCTTACTCTTGTTTCCTTTACTTTTATACCTTTCACTATAACATCTCCGCTATAGTGCCCTTTTGTAAAATGAGGGATGAGGCCATTTAAGCATTGCGCTAATGTAGATTTCCCTGCCCCACTTGGTCCCATAATCACTACAAATTCTCCTTTTTCAATTTCTAAGTTAATATTTTCTATTGCATTTCTTTCTTTTTGGTCTTTATATCTAAAAGTTAAATCCTTTATCACAATCTCCTTTGAATTAACATTTGTTTCAATAACTGACATCCTATCTCCCTCACTTTAGTTTTAATATATTTTCTTTATATGGAGGTTTAATTATCCCTTTTTCTGTTATTATACCCGTGATGTTTTCATGAGGAGTCACATCAAAAGCTGGATTGTATACTTCTATCCCCTCTGGAGCAATTCTAACACCGTTTATATGAGTAACTTCCTCAGGACTTCTTTCTTCTATTATTATTTCTTTTCCGCTCTCAATTTCAAAATCAATTGTACTGGTAGGAGCTACTACATAAAAGGGAACATTATATACTTTTGCAATTACAGATAACATAAAAGTCCCAATCTTGTTAGCAGTATCTCCATTTAAAGCAATTCTATCAGCTCCTACTAATATCACATCTATTTTCCCATCCCTTATTAAAGTAGCAGCAACACTATCAGCAATTAATTTTGCAGGAATTCCTTCTTGTACTAATTCCCAAGCTGTCAACTTACTGCCCTGTAATCGAGGCCTTGTCTCATCAGCGTACACAAATATATTCTTACCACTATAGTGAGCCTCTCTAATGACACCTAAGGCTGTACCATATCCTACAGTGGCAAGCGCTCCTGTATTGCAGTGGGTTAAAATAACAGCATTTTCTTTAATTACTTCGTTACCAAACTTAGCCATTTTTTTATTAGTCTCTATATCTTCTAAATAAATACTATCTGCTTCCTTTTTTAAAGCTTGATATATATCTATTAGTTCTAACTCCTTGTTTTTCTCTATAACTTTCTTCATCCTTTTTACTGCCCACATAAGATTTACAGCTGTAGGTCTCGAGTTTGCAATAACTTCTAAGGCCTCCTCTATTTTTTCAAAAAATATTTCTCTATCTTCTTTGAGAAATTCTTTAGCTGCCAGCACAACACCATAGGCTGCTGCAGCACCAATAGCAGGAGCCCCTCTTACTACCATTTCTTTTATAGCAAAATTTACATCCCTATAAGTTTTGCATTCAAAAATCTCATAACTATTAGGTAATTTCCTTTGGTCAATTAAATACAAAACTTCGTTTTTAAACTCTATTGATTTAATTTCTTTCATTTTTTCACCTCGTCCTCTTCATTATTTTCGCAGATCTATAACTGCTTTTAATTTATTCTTTTTTGAAAAAGCCTCTTGATATTCCTCTAAAGAATAGATGCCACTTATCAAATAATCTGTAGAAATCAATTTTCTCTGGAGTAGTCTCAGGGCTGCTTCCATAGGTCCACACCGCGTACCTACCATTTTTATTTCATTAACAACCCAATCAGTGGGACTCAGAGTAGCAAGGAAATTGTAGGTACTTTTTAATATAATAGTACCTGTAGGTTTTACTAATTCTTGAGCTAATTGCAAACCTCCTTCATTTCCTGTACATTCAATAGCAATATCAAATTTATTTTTTAAACTTAGTCTATCTAAATTATCTAGTAAAATAATATTTGCTTTACTTTTTAGGTAATCCAGCTTTTCTTGATGCTTCCCTACCACATATAAATTAGCCCCAGTAAGAGCAACAACTTGAGTAATAAACTGTGATAATTTACCATCCCCAATTATTATTACTTTATCAGTGGGTTTTACGTGATACATCTCAATAATTTCTAAAGCTGCAGCAATAGGTTCCGTAAAAACTGCTTCTTCATCTTTGATTTCATTTGGTACAATATAAAGGTTTTTATTTGGCAGCGTAAGATATTCAGCAAAAGCGCCATCCTTATCCTTTATCCCTAATACTTTTCTATTACGGCAATGGTGGTAAAGTCCAATTCTACAAAGGTCACATTTACCACAGGCTATATTGATATCGCCTACTACTCTTTTTCCTATTAAATTAGGGTCATCAGATTCCTCTACTATTCCTACAAATTCATGGCCTAATATTCCCTTAAAATTCTTGTATCCTTTCATTATCTCAATATCTGTATTGCAGATAGAAGCCAACACAACTTTAATCAAAGATTCGCCTTTTTGGGCCTTAGGCTTTTGCAAATCAGTCCGCAGCTCTAACTTGCTATCAAAATGCAAGCCCCTCATTCTTATCCCTTCTTCCAACTTAATTTACCGACTTCGTATAACTTTAAATTTAAATATTTTTGGATCAAAATAATCTAAAGAATAAAATATAGTCCTTCCTTCTTTGTCATAATGTAATTGATAAAGCAACAAAAACAGGGAATTTTTATCTACACCTAAATATTGAATCATCTCTTCAGTAGGGAAAGTCGGTATAATTTCTGAAATGGCATATTCAATAATTATTCCAAACTCCTTTTCCATGTATTCAAACAGGGATTCAAAATTAATTTGATCAGGTTTTTTGTTACCAAGTATTTTTTTCGCAACTGTATCTACTAAAAAAGCAGCAGGTTTGCCATCAGCCGTTCTAATTCTTTTAAAAGTAATCACCTTTTCCTTTGGTTTAAGATTTAGTTTTTTCACCATATCTTTTGTAGGTATAGTTTCCTCAATACTAACCCATTTTGTTCCCGGCTCATATCCAAATTTTCTAATAATTTCTGTTATGCTATCCAAATATTCTAATCCACTCTTTATCTGTATAGGCTTTTTGTTTACAAAAGTACCCTTACCTTTAATTTTATATATTATCTTTTCCTGTTCTAAAAGGGCCAAAGCCTCTCTTATAGTATATCTACTAATCTTGAACATTTTTGTCAGTTGACTTTCCGAAGGTAATTTATCATCTGGTTGTAAATTTTCTTTTTCTATGTACTCCAATATTTTTTTCTTTACTTCTTGGCTTAAAGAAACAGACTTCTTACTTTTTCTAAACTCTGTCATACTATCCTTCCTAAAATTATTTTTTAACTTGTCCATAAGTTTTAAATTTTTCTAACATCAATTTCATCTCATCTTCAGAAAGAATTACCGGTTCTCCTATGGACTTTGCTCTATAGTACAACTCCGCAACATATTCAATCTGTTCACTTATATTAAAAGCATTTGGAAGGTCTTCGGCTCCCACTAGTAATCCATGATTAGCTAATAAAACAGCTTTTCTGTCCTTCATTGCTTCAAAAGCATTTTCCGCTAATTCTTTAGTACCAAAAGTCGCATATTTCGCACATCTCACATTTGGTCCAGCTAAAGCTACTAAATAGTGAACTGGTGGAAGGTCCCAATTTAAACAGGCAAGAGTAGTAGAATACACTGGATGTGTATGTATAATGGCATTTATATCCTGCCTATTAGCATAAAAAATTCTATGCATTTCATATTCCGAGGAAGGAGTTCTATCGCCTTCTATCCTTTTGCCATCTAAATCCATCACAACAATATCTTCCGGTCGAATTTCAAAATAATCCATTCCAGAAGGAGTTATAGCCATTAATCCTTTTTCTCGATTATAAATACTTAAGTTTCCACCTGTACCTTTGGTAAGATTAGAGGTTATGAGTTTTTTACCATATTCTACTATTTGTTCCCTTTCTGATTGCATTAGCAACGTCATCACCCTCGATTTTTAATCATTTTGCAGAACAACTTGTCTGACAAGTTGTTCTGAGAAAATTATATAGTATTGCAAATAAACTGTCAAGTTTGTTATTTAAACAATTTACAAAAAAAATTAAGGTATTCTGACTTATTGTCAGAATACCTCAATTTTTTGACAAACTTTTTATGCCAAATTCAAAAACTTCTTAAATGAGACCTTGTCTACAATCCAGAACACCTTATCTTTGTATCAAATTTTTTGCTCTTTTCTCCACGTTATACATTACTTTTTCCACATCTACAGTTTTTATTTCTCTATTTTCCATTATTATTTTGCCATTTATTATTACTGTATCCACATCTGATGCTTGAGCAGTATAAGCTAAAGCAGAAATTAAGTTGTGGTGTGGATAAAAATGCGGCTTGTCAATATCAATAATCACTATATCCGCTTTTTTCCCTACTTCGATGGAACCTATCTCTTTATCCCACAATAAAGCTTTAGCGCCATTGATTGTCGCCATTTTTAGAGCTTCCAAGGCCGGTACGGCAAGAGCATCGTAATTTAACGCCTTATTAATAGTGGCAGCAAAATGAATCTCTTCAAACATGTTTAGGTTATTGTTACTGGCTGGACCATCTGTTCCCAAAGCTACGTTTATTCCTTTTTTTAGCATTTGATCCACAGGAGCAAAACCACTGGCTAACTTGGCATTACTGGTAGGATTGTAAACTGGTGATACCTTCATTTCCTTTAATATTTCAGTGTCTTCATCGCTTACATGAACACAATGAGCTGCTACAGTCGGAACATCAAATACTCCTATGTCCTTTAAATGTTTCACAGGAGATTTTCCATGCTTTTGGAAACTTTCTTCTACTTCTTTTTTTGTTTCTGATACATGAATATGAATTCCTGTATTTAACTCCTTAGCCAATTCTACTACTTCCTTCAAATAAGAGGAGCTACAAGTATAAGGTGCATGAGGACCCACCATTACTTTGATTCTTCCATCCGCTTTATTATGCCAGGTATTATAAAGTTTTCGCGTATCTCTTAACTTTTCCTTATTTATTTCAGCGTCACTTTCTTCTATAATACCCCTTGTCAACACTCCTCTTATCCCTACTTCTTCTGTTGCTTTAGCTACTTCATCCATAAAAAAATACATATCGCAAAAAGTAGTAGTACCAGAATAAATCATCTCTATCATACTCAATAAAGAACCCCAGTAAACGTCTTCTGCTGAAAGTTTAGATTCAACAGGCCAGATATGTTTACTCAACCAATCAAATAACGGCACATCATCTGCATAATTCCTAAGTAAAGACATTCCCAAATGAGTATGAGCATTTATAAGACCCGGCGTTGCAATTTTTTTTGTTCCATCTATGACTCTGTCAACTTTTATATCCGGATTAATTTCTCCTATGTAAGTTATCGTGTCGCCTTCAATATAGATATTGGTGTTTTCCATAAGTGGCTGTTCTTCTTTCATAGATAGCAAAGCTACATTTTTTATAAGCAGATTCATAATATCCCTCCTAAAAATAATGTTTAAAAAGGGGAAAAATCCCCTTTTTAAACTTGTGTTTGCTGCTCAATGTGAGAAGCACATCTTGCGCAAATAGTTGGATGCTCTTTTATAGTTCCTACTGTTTCACTGTACATCCAGCAGCGTTCGCATTTTTCCCCCGGTGCATGGGTTACCACAATCTTCAAATTATAATCATCACTTTCATAAGCATTTTGAGGAGCAGGTTCTTCTGGTTGGTGAAGTACCACTTTTGAAACTATGAACACATATTCGAGGTCATTAAAGCCTTTAAAGAAATCATAAAGCTCTTGAGATGGATATATATCCACTTGTGCCTCTAAAGAGTGACCTATCTTTTTGTCAGTTCTCGCTATTTCAAGAGCTTTAGAAATATCTTTTCTTATGTCAAAAAGTTTTTCCCATTTTTCTATTATATAAGGATTATTGTATTTTTCTTGGACTTGAGGCCAATCAGCTAACTGAACACTTTCAAAATTATTTTGACTGTCGTGCTTCATATATGACCATATTTCTTCTGAAGTAAATGTAAGCACTGGTGCTATCAACCTTACAAGAGTGTCTAAAATAATGTAAAGTGTCGTTTGAGCCGCTCTTCTCTCTTTAGAAGTAGCAGGATAAGTATACAATCTGTCTTTTAAAATGTCCAGGTAAAGGCTACTCATATCTACTACACAGAAGGTATGAACCAGATGGAGAAAATCGTAATACTCATATTTATCAAAAGCCTCTGTAAGCTCTTCAACTACTCTGTTAAGCCTAAATAAAGCCCATTTATCTATCTCTAAAAGCTCTTCGTAAGGGAGCATATCCTTATCAGGGTCAAAGTCATAAAGATTGCTTAACAAGAACTTACTAGTGTTACGTATTTTTCTGTACGCTTCTGTCATCTGTTTTAAAATCTCTTGTGAAATTCTCATATCTGAAGTAAAGTCAGCAGAAACAGTCCAAAGCCTCAAAATATCTGCTCCATATTCTTTAATTACATCAGCTGGGTCAATACCATTCCCTAAAGATTTTGACATTTTCCTTCCTTCACCGTCTACAACAAACCCGTGGGTCAATACGTTTCTATAAGGTGCTTTTCCACGTGTTGCCACAGATGTCAAAAGGGAAGACTGGAACCATCCTCTGTGTTGGTCTGAACCTTCTAAATAAAGCTCTGCAGGCCACTTTAGGTCAGGATGAGTTTGCAACACAGCTGCATGGCTGGAGCCTGAATCAAACCACACATCCATTATATCTGTCTCTTTCCTAAACTTCGTAGAACCGCATTCGCAAGTAATCCCTTTTGGCAATATCTCTTCAGCTGACATTTCAAACCATGCATCTGAACCCTTTTGCCTGAAGATCTTTTTAACTGCATTTATTGTATCATCATTTATAAGCGGTTTCCCACACTTTTCACAGTAGAATATAGGAATTGGCACACCCCATACCCTTTGCCTTGAAATACACCAGTCTCGTCTATCTCTTACCATGTTAGTTATGCGCTCTTCGCCCCATGAAGGATACCAATTAACTTCTTTAATAGCTTTTAGTGCCTCTTCTCTAAATCCTTCCACAGAAGCAAACCACTGTTCTGTCGCCCTAAATATTATTGGACTTTTACATCTCCAACAGTGAGGATATGAGTGGGTAATACGGGTTTCTGCCACTAATGCATTAGCTTTTTTCAAGTCTTCCTTTATGACCTTGTTAGCCTCTTCATAATACAGACCAGCATATCCTGGCGCTTTATCTGTAAAATATCCCTTATCATCTATTGGATTTAAAACCTCAAGCCCATACTCTTGCCCAACTAAAAAGTCTTCTTCGCCATGGCCGGGAGCAGTATGAACACATCCAGTACCAGCTTCTAAAGTTACATGCTCACCCAAGATTATTAAAGAATCTCTGTCATATAAAGGATGGGTAGCCTTCATGCCCTCCAAATCTTTTCCTTTAAATACAGCAACTATTTCATAATCTGAAAGGTTAGCTTCTTTCTTTACAGTATCTAACATGTCTTTTGCCATTATATATACTTCGTCTCCAAACTTTGCAAGCGCATAATCAAACTCTGGATTTAAAGCAATTGCAAGGTTAGCCGGAATAGTCCATGTAGTAGTTGTCCATATTACAAAATACACATTATTAAGATTCTCAACAATTCCCTTGAATTTCCCTAAATCATCTTTAACTCTAAATTTTACATAAATAGAATCAGAGGTTTCATCAAAGTATTCAATTTCTGCTTCTGCCAAAGCAGTCTCACAGCTGGGGCACCAATATACAGGCTTTAGACCTTTATAGATATAGCCTTTCTTAGCCATTTCACCAAATACTTCTATCTGTTTAGCTTCATACTCCGGATTCAAGGTAAGATAAGGATTATCCCAATCTCCCCTTACTCCCAATCTTTTGAATTGAGCTTTTTGCTTTTCAATCTGAGAAAAAGCAAAATCCCTACACACTTTTCTAAATTCTGTAGGACTTACTTCATGCCTTTTTATACCTAAAGTTTTTATAGCTTGCTGTTCAATAGGAAGACCGTGTGTATCCCATCCTGGCACATAAGGAGCATCATAACCCCTCATTGTTTTGTATTTCACTATAATGTCTTTTAATACCTTATTCATAGCAGTTCCAATGTGTATATCTCCATTAGCATAAGGCGGCCCATCGTGTAAAATATATTTTTCCTTGCCTTTATTTTTTTCCAATGTTTTATGATAAATATCCATTTCTTCCCATCTTTTTAATATCTCTGGCTCTCGTGTTGGCAAATTAGCCTTCATAGGAAAATCTGTCCTCGGCAAATTAAGTGTCTTGTTGTAATCCACTGAACATTACCTCCTCTTCAAATATTATCTTTCAAACTAAAAATAAAACTTCTCGTCAGGGACGAGAAGTTCGCGGTACCACCCTACTTATTAAGACAAAGAAAAACTTTGCCTTAATCTCTCATTTAAGATAACGGGAAGCCCGGCACAGCTTACTGTAGTTCAGCCTGCAGCTCCGAGGTGATTTTCAGTAGAAACGAACTTATTGGCTCGCACCTACCGCCAACTCTCTGGAAGTCGCTTCTACTTACTCGTCCTCATCATAGCTTTTAACAATATTTTTTACACAATTATATAATACCACAAGTTTTTCGTCAATAGTATGCATATCTCATGCAGTCAGAGCAGATTTCACTTTTACACCAGGAAGACTTCCAAGTTTACCAGTAAGAGCCCCTATTTCATCCGTTGTACCATCAACTATTAAAGCGATAACCGATACTCCCCTATCTTTATAGGGTATACCCATTCTTCCTACAATAATGTGGCCGTACTCACTCAATATGTGATTTACCCTATCCGCCACATTTTCTCTATTTTGAATCAATATTCCAACAACCCCTAATCTATTCTGCATCCTTCTCCTCATCCTCATCTGGAATCAATTCTTTCTCATCTATTGAAAGTATTGATTCCAACTGGGCTTCTAAAAGAGATTTAAATTTCGCTTTAAAAACATTTAATTGCTTGCGATATCTTTCTAACTCCATTCTTATTCTTACAACTTCTTGATTTGCCTTCTCTAATATTTTTTCTGCATTTTGTTGTGCATTTTGTATGATAAGTTGTGCTTCTTTTTCTGCATTTCTTTTCAATTCCTCTGCAGTATTTTGAGCAACAATCAAAGTATTGTTTAAAGTGTTCTCCATATTTATGTAACTTTGAAGTTTTTCATTCATTATATTAATTCTATCTTTTAACTCCGCATTTTCTTTGTATAACATTTCATAGTCTTCCATAATTTTATCCAAAAACTCGTCCACTTCCTCTTCATTATAACCCCTAAAAGACCGCTTAAATTCTTTATTATGTATATCCATAGGCGTCAGCATAATATTACCTCCTTTTCTTTTGTAACATTATATAAACCTTAGAATATGTACAGAAACGCGACCTTTTTTTGTATTACCTCTCACTTCTTCTAATCTAATTCTTCCAAAACCACGTAAAGAAATTACATCTCCCTCTTTTACTTCTGAAGAAGGGTCTTCTGTATACTCCCAATTTATTTGAAGAAGACCGGACTTTATAAGTTCTGAAGCCTTCGTCCTTGATATACCAAAACCTGCAGCTGCCACACTGTCAACCCGTAGTGAGGCTACGGTAGAAAAAATGTCCTTATATTTTATTTCAGGTTCTATCACATCTTTCAAGTCAATTGAATTAACTCTTACCTTCTCTTTCCCGACTTTAAAAAGGTTCATAAGTACATAACTTTCCACATCTTTATGTAACAATATGTCACATTTATCCTCTTTTACAATTATATCGCCTATTTTTTGTCTTTTTATCCCTAACCCTAAAAGTGAACCCAACACATCTCTATGAGATAGCTTAGAAAAATTGCCTTCAATTCTTACAGCGCAAATAGGGGTATCTTCCGGCTGTAAAAAATCGGGGTAAATAATTGCTATCTTTCTTTCTGCTAAAGGATATCCTCCATCTAGATTATAGTTTATATCTTGCTGTCGATACTTTAATATAGTTTTTTCAAAAATTTTTTGTTCAGAGAGGCTTAAAAAGTCTGTATATTTTACTCTTTTAGATTTTAAAACGCCTTTAATTATGTCTTCAAATCGGGATACAGTAAATTCCTTGTCCATCATATATACCTCATCAGTAATAATACTAATTTAAAAACTAAAGGACGAACTAAATACTGAATCACCAAAATCGCCAAAACTGGCGAAAAATCTATCATTAAATTTCTTCCAATAGAAGACCTAAATTGTAATGCCCTAAAAGGCTCAAGTATTGGTTCTGTCGTTACGATCACAAAGCGAGAAAGTGGATTTGACATATTCTCCATTCGTAGCAAAGATAAAATAACCCTTATCAATATAAGCCAATTTATAACTTCAAAAAAATAATCTAATGCTGTTAAAATTGCAAAATTTACAGGCAAAATCATTTCCTCCTTATCAATTTAGATTGTATAAAGAATTTACTTCATCTTTTATATCCCCTGTAATATCAAAATTCTCAGGCGCAACTAAAAATATATAGCCAGATATCTTCTTTATCTCTCCATTAAGAGCATAGGCTGCACCGCTTAAAAAATCCACTACTCTTTGAGCTTCATTTTTGTCCATCTTTTGTAAATCTACAATCACCGGTTTTTTATTTTTCAATTCATTACATATATTCATCACTTGTTCAAACTTTTCTGGCTTTAAAATCAAAACTTTTACTTGGGGCTGTGTATGAATATTGACAATTTTAGGCTTTCTATCGTAAGGTATGACAGGTTGTAAAGAGTCTACTTCTTCTTTCTCTTCTTCTGGCTCATCGATACCAAAGAAACTCATTAATTTATCAATCATTTTTGAAGACATTAATTATCCCTCCACATTATATTGTCTTTGCCCAAAAATAGAAGTGCCAATTCTAACAATATTCGCCCCTTCTTCAACTGCTACCCAATAGTCATTGGACATACCCATTGACAAAAATTCTACTTGTACATTATGTTGCTTAATTTCTTTTAGCTCTTCAAATAATTCTTTCATCTTTCTAAAATAGGGCCTTACCTCTTCTGGTGGAAGGTAAGGAGCTATTGCCATAAGCCCTCTAATTCTTATATTATCATATTTTTCCATTTCTTTAACAAAATTATGCATTTCTTCAGGAGGAATTCCGTATTTACTTTCCTCTCCACCAATATTGATTTCCACCAAACAATCTATTATGAGACTCTTTTGTTTAGCCCTTTTGTCTATTTCTTCTGCCAGTTTAATACTATCTAAAGAATGTATCAACTTAACTTTGTCAATAATGTATTTCACTTTGTTTGTCTGTAAATGTCCTATAAAGTGAAATTTTACCTCATTTTTTAAATAAGGATATTTTTCATTTAACTCTTGAACCTTATTCTCACCTATGTCAGTTATGCCACAAGCAATAGCCTCTTTTATAGTCTCTACACCGAAAGTTTTAGTAGCTGCCACAATTAATATTTCCTCTGGATTTCTGTTTACCCTTAACGCATGCTCTTTTATGTTTTCCTTTATTTTTCTTATATTTTCACATATAGTCGTATTTATCCCCCCTTATTTGCTCAAGTAATCCTCTCCATTTACCGCTATTTCGTCATATATTTTTAATCCAGATGTTTTATCAACGCTTTCTACAATTGCATATTTGCCATCTGTAGCCTTTATTACTACTTCTTTAAAAGTAGGAACTTTGCCATTTTTTATTACAAAAACTCCTTCTTTTCCTTCTTTTTGCACAATAGAAGAAAGAGGTATTTTAAGTCCATTGAACTCTTTAACTTTAACTTTTACATTTATTTTAGAAGTTTTATAAAAGTTGGGATATTCATCTATCATCTCAATTATTCCTATATATAATTTATCGTCACCTTTGTAGGTTTTTATAACTTTTCCCCGCAATTCACCACTATAATTATCAATCAAAATTTTCACATTACTACCTTCTTTTAATAAGTCCTGTTGTTTTTCATTTAAAACCAACGCTAAATACCACTCCAAATTATCCACTATTTTTACAAAAGGGTAATCTCCTTTTACTTCTGTACTAATTTCTTTGGATTGAAAGTTTAAATTTTCAAGTTGTGTCGGATTTAAATTGAACATATTTCTTTCATTTAGAATACTTTCACTGCCATCAAAATAGTAACTTACAATTCCTGACTCTGGTGAATTTATAGTAATCGCATTTTTTTCTACATACTTTTCTAAATACTCTTTTTGCTCTTTTAAGTTTTCAATTCTTTGAAGTATTATTGGCCCTTTACTTAAAATTTCTTCTTTTTTGGCTTTTAAGTCTTCAATCCTTTTTTGTATTTTATCTGCATCAGGGCTATTTTGCTGTATCGCATTTTGATAATTTTGCTCTTCTGTCTTTATCATGTTGTCTAATTTTTGAATATCTGAATAAAAAGGTATATTAGTATCCTGATTTTTTAGTTCTCTGTCTATCTCTTCTAATTGATGTAGTTTTTCTTCATCAAAATCGGCAGAATAAACTTGCACAATAGGAGTACCTTTCGGAATTTTTTCTCCACTTTGTACAAGTTTTTTTATTTTGCCATCGAAAGGAGCATTTATCAACATTTCATTCTTTATAACATATCCTTGGGCATTAAAGGCTATTAAAATACTTCCATAAGTCACTACTGTAGTTTTATTTTTGTTTGCAAAAGTCGTTATTCCTACTTTACTTATGTAAACTATCACCAATAATATAACTACAATTTTAGCTAATTTTTTCACATCTCTCACCTATCAATATATTCTATATAAATGCCGATTTTCCTTCTACAAATTTATGCATATATTCATTTTATCACAGTTTTCGATATTTTTATAGACAAAATAAGGAGATGGTGAATTGCCCATCCCCTTATTTTTTATTCTACCGGTTCTAATCTCGCAGTAAAATGCCTCAATATTGGCGGCTCATAAGTAAATCTATAAGAGAAATTTTAGGTAAAACAGTATAATTGTAACTAGAGGGATAAATAAATTTGTACGCCTTACAATTCCAAGGAGAGTTTACGAGAAAAATTTATTTATGAGCAACGACTTCTATTTCTATAAGAGCACCCTTAGGAAGACTTTTTACTTCAACTAAAGAACGGGCAGGTGGATTGTCTTTAAAATACCTTCCATAAATTTCGTTAATTTTAGCAAAATCCCCCATGTTAGTGACAAATACAGTTGCCTTTATAACATTGTTAAGGTCCATCCCCGCAGCTTTTAAAATCGCTTTTATGTTCTCTAAAACCCTTTCCGTCTGCGCTTCGATACCTCCTTCTACAAGTTCTCCTGTAGCAGGATCAATTGCTATTTGCCCTGATGTGTACAAAAAGCCGTCTATCATTACAGCTTGCGAATATGGTCCAATAGCTCTAGGGGCGGTATCGGTGTTTATTATGGTTTTCATTTATTTTCATCCTTTCAGTAAAAGTGTTATACAATATGTAAAATCTGAATACACGAAATATTATATCATTAATATTTATGGCTTATCAATATTTTTTTAATGATTATAAAATTTTTTGCACTCCTTTGTTGTCAAAAATTTTAATATTAAACCCCATACTTAGCCCTACTTCCCCTCTCTGCACTTCCCAAAAAATACATTGAAAAAGGAGAGGTGAGAATTCCGCCTCTCCTTTTTTTATTTTTTTAAATTAAAGTAGGAACAACGACAAAGCGAGAACTGTGATAATTGTTACAATTCCCATTATTAGAGTTGCAACAGTTTGAGTCTTGTATGCAGTTTTAACATCTATTCCACCAAATTGAGAAACAACCCAAAAATAACTATCGTTTGCATGGCTAACGGTCATAGCACCTGCACCTATTGCCGCAACCACAAGGGCCTTTGCAATATCTGAAGTAAATCCTAAAGATGGTAGTAGCGGAAGCATTAATGCTGATGTTGTTATAATGGAAATGGTCGAAGAACCTTGTGCAGTTTTAATTGCTGCTGCAATAATGAATGGCAAAAACATACCAAGATTTAATCCCGACAAAGTTTGTCCGAGATAATCACCTACTCCTATTTCTTTAATTACATTACCTAATGAACCACCTGCTCCAGTTATAATTAATATTGTTGCTGAATCCTTTATTGCTTCGACAATCCAGGAATTTAATGTTTCAGAACTTAAATTTGGTAAAAGCAAAAATGCAAAGAACATACCTATTAAAAGTGCATTTACAGGTGTTCCTAAAAATACAAATAGTTTATAAAAAAAGCCCTCTCCAAATGGTTCACCTGGGAACTTTGCGATTGAGCCAAGTGCCATTAAAATTATGGGAACAACAATTGGGGCAAATGATTTCCAAGCATCTGGAAGTTTGCCGTATTTTTTTAAAACTTCCTCATAGCTTATGCTTTCATCAATATTAGCTTGATATTTTGAAGCAACTTTATTAGCAAATATATTACCTGCTATCATTGCTGGTATCGCTACCAAAAGTCCTATTAAAATAACCAATAAAAGATTATTAAGTTTAAGATTGGAAGCAGCCGCAATTGGACCTGGAGTCGGTGGAACTAAAACGTGTGTTGCATAAAGTCCTGTTGAAAGTGCTACAGACATTGCAACAAGAGATGTTTTCGTTTTCTTTGCTAAAGCTTTGTTCAATGAAGAAAGAATTATAAATCCACTATCACAGAAAACAGGTATAGAAACAATGCAACCTATGATACTCATTGCTATTGTAGGTCGCTTTTCTCCTACAAACTTAATAATTGTTTCAGCCATTTTGATTGCAGCACCTGATTTTTCAAGAATGGTTCCTATGATAACACCAGCTATTATTACTATTCCTATGCTTGTTAGTGTGTTACCAAAGCCTTGAGAAATTATCCCTGCAATTTTATCAGATGGCATAAATGCTGCAAAAGCTAAAAAATATGATGCGAAAATAAGGGCTAAGAATGGATGAAGTTTAAATTTTGCTGTGGCAATTACGATAAAAAGTATAGTCAAGAATAGAATAAAAACTAAATATGAACCTGACATTAAAAACCCTCCTTTATTTTTTTAAGCCTTTATGGCTTTGATTAACCTAAAAATTCTCTCAGCAGATTTTTCTACCAATGTTGGTGCGTTTTTTATGGCATCTTCAAGAAACATTGGTTTTTCCATAGTTGAAAAAACGCTGCTAACTCCAATCTCATAAAGTTTTTCTATATCTTCAACCGTCCCTGCTATTACAATAAGCGGTTTATTATGCTTTTTGCACAATTTAGCTATTCCTGAAATTGTTTTCCCAAACGCTGTTTGAAAATCTATTTTTCCCTCACCGGAAATTACTATATCAGCTTCTTTTATTTTTTCTTCAAGTTTTAATGTTTCAATTATTATTTCTATACCACTTTTTAACTGCGCATTTAAAAATGCCATAAGTCCTGCGCCTAAGCCGCCTGCAGCACCTGAGCCTGGAACATCTATTATTTTTTTATTAAAATACTTTTCTAAAAGTTTACCATAATGTTCAAGGTTTTTATCTAAAACTTCTACCATCTCCTTTGTAGCGCCCTTTTGTGGAGCGTAAACTCTTGACGCACCATTTTCTCCAATTAAAGGATTTGCTACGTCGCAGGCTACGATAAACTCACATTCCTTCAGTCTCTCATCAAGATTTGAAGTATCTATTGAGTAAATTTTTGAAAGTTCTCCTCCTCCAAGACCTATTTCTCTACCATCTTTATCATAAAATTTAACTCCTAACGCTGTTGCCATACCAGTACCACCATCGTTTGTTGCGCTTCCACCTATTGCTATAATGAATTTCCTACAGCCTTTATCTAAAGCGTCTTTTATAAGCTGACCGGTTCCGTATGTTGTTGTAATCATGGGGTTTCTCTCATAATCCTTCAAAAGATAAAGTCCTGAGGCAGCAGCCATTTCTATAACTGCTGTTTTGCCATCACCTAATATTCCATAAAAGCTTTCAATATCTCTAAATAGAGGATCCTTTACATTTGTTTTTATTATTTTTCCTCCAGTTGCATCAACTAATGATTCAACAGTCCCTTCGCCACCATCTGCCATAGGGACTTTCACGATAACGGCTTTTGGGAAAACCTTTAAAATTCCTTTTTCTATGCTATCTGCAACCTTTAAAGCGGATAAACTTTCTTTGAATTTATCAGGAGCTATAAGAATTTTCACAACATCACCACCGAATATCATCACTACGATTTTAACTTTATCATAAAACTTGTTTATTTAAAATATTCAAAAAGAACAATAGTTTGTTATAATTTCTATATAATTTTTGTGCATAAATAATAAAACCCCTCATCACTCAAGGGGATAATTGATTAATCAATATTGATATATAAACTTTCATACAAACATAGGGATTTGTTATATCTACATTAAATTCTTCTTTTATCTTATTTAATCTATAGGTAAGAGTATTTCTGTGAATGAAAAGTTTTTTAGAAGCAAGATTTATATTCATTCCGCTTTCAAAATAAACTTTAATAGTGTTTATTATATCTTTGTTTTTCGAATTTAAAATATCTTTATACTCTTCAAAGAATATTATGCTATCATTGATGGATAAGCTGTGAATCAATAGTTCTATTTTATAATCTTTAAAATCTAAAATATCTTTGTCAATCTTTCTCCCAATATCTATTAATTTATTTGCAATTGTAAAAGAAGTATGATAGTTTTTTATATCTTTACAATCTGGACCTATTCCTATGATGCAGGAAAGATTAAATTTCTTTTTAACCCCTTCTTGAAGTTCTTTACAGAAAGGCATAGGGTTTTTAGAGCTCAGCATTATAACAAATCTATCTTCGTTAAAGTTAAAGACTATCTCATCGTGATTTAATTTACTTTTTATAAATTCTACAATGTTTTCCTTTAATTCTTGAATATCTATCTCTTTCAAGTTTTTGGATAAAATGAAATCATTAAAGCCTCTAATATCAGCAACAATTAAACTTCTCTGCTTTTTTATATCAAAGCCTATAAGTTTAGCCCTGCTTTTTAAAATTTTTTCTTCCTCATGCCCTATATTAGGGTGATTGAGAATTTCTTTAATGAAACTTACCATTGCTCTCGAATGTAATGCTTCATATTTTTTATTCTCATATTCTTGAATCATAAGCTCAACTAATTCTTTAATTATTCTACCAAAGCCAATTATTTCTTTTGGTTCACCCGTAATTCCAACAACACCTATTACTTCACCATTATAAAACAAAGGAATGTTTATCCCTTTTTTAGTTCCTTTGTAATATTCTATATTGCTATCATCTATAATAACATCAATCTTTCTCGAGGCTGCAATTTTTGCCCCTTCATGGAAAGAGCCTATCCTTGTAGAATCTCCTGATGCTATAATTACCCCTTTTGTATCCATAATGTTTATATTTTTGCCAAGAATATTCATAAGCCTATTTACAATCTTTTGATAATCCTCATGACTGAGCATAAGCATCCCTCTTAAAAATTAATTGACTATAGTGATGCCCTCATTTACCTTCAAGTGAAATTAGCGCTGCTCCAAGTGCTCCAATAATCTGTGGTTCAAATGGAATTATAAGTTTTTCGCCGAGCCTGCTTTCGATGGCATAAACTACTCCCTGATTTTTGGCAACGCCCCCTGTCATCATGTATTTTCCTTTTCTCCCTATTCTGTCGACCAGGGAAATAGCTTTTGAAGCAATGGATTTATTGAGGGCATGTATTATATCCCTCTGGTCCTTATTTTGGGCAATAAGAGATATTACTTCCGATTCTGCAAATACAGTGCACATACTGGTAATCGTGATATTTTCTTTTACTTCCTTATGGACTTTTGCCATTTCTTCTATTGAAATGCCTAACGTTCTCGCCATTACTTCAAGAAACCGGCCTGTCCCTGCTGAACATTTGTCATTCATCACAAAATCAATAACATTGCCGCTGTCATCTAACCTTATCACTTTGCTATCCTGTCCACCTATATCTATAACAGTTCTAATAGCATTGTCTATAAAAAATGCGCCTTTTCCGTGACAGGTAATTTCAGTTATAATTCTATCTGCAAAGGGAATGCTTACTCTTCCATACCCTGTTGCTACTATTGATGTAATATCCTTTTTTTGAAGGCCCGCACTGTTTAAAGCAATTTCAAAAGCTTTAAAAGCACTTTCTAGAGCTTTAGGACCTGTTGGAATAATAGAATATGATATTACGTTTTTGTTTTCGTCGATTATGACTACATTTGTAGAAGTAGAGCCACTATCCACTCCTACAAAATATCCTTTCTTGGCTTTCTGTTTTTCCATCTTTTTTATACCGGTTGATTCCAAAAAAGCATCTATTCTTGTTAAAATCTGTCCGCTATTTGAATCGTTATAGTCAGTTTCAATTTTTAAAAGTGGGATGTCTGCTCTGCTTTTGAGTTCAGCATATTCATAGGAATAAAAATCACAGAACTTTATGGTGTTGTATATTATCCCCTTCAATTCTTTATTGATTAACTTGCTTCGATCTTCTGCCATTCTCATACAGGGTGTAAAATTAAGAAGCGATTCCGCGTAGCTTTTTAATAAATTATCTTTTGCTTCAATATTGAATACTCTTTCTTCACCTGTGCAGGTAAAATTTATTACGTTTGCTGTACAAGAATTTCTGATTTTTTCTATAACATCATCTTTAAGCCTCGCACCTAATATAGCAATGCTTTCAGCGGATTCTTCTTTATTAAAAGACTTGCTTTCTAGAATTTTTAGCAAACTCTCTTCATCAAAACTCTTGTTTTTAAAGGCCTGATACGCTTCTATAAATTCAATTATTTCATTGTAAAAAAGATCTATTGCGAGAAGATCTTTTTTTCTGGGGAGGTCTAGAAGATGGATAAATTTTACTTTATCTTTTAACACATCATAAAGTCTTTTTATACTATCACAACAGGCAGTTAATACAACCTCTTCAATATTATTTTCAATTATATTTTCCAAAACCCCTTTTGCAAAGCTGCACATATTTGAATGAATCAGTGCTTCAGCACGCTCATGAGACTTATATCCTGGATCAAGTCTTACCGGTTTTTCTCCAAAAGCTTCGATTATTTCTACAGGCGTGTATTTGCAAATGTACCCTATCAATTTTTCACCTCCAGAAGGATTACTAGAGCATTTCAAGAAAGGCTTCGAGCCTCGTCCTATTCTGTCCCTCTTGATTATTTCTTTTGTCTACACAATCCCCATCTAAATAAAGAAATGGAATACCCAATTCTGAAGCAAGATTTTTAATTATAAACGTTCCACCCATCGACTGTTTACAGCCCAAATGACAAAACTGTATAATGCCGTCCGGTTTTATTTTTTCTATCAGTTCTCTGATTCTTGCAACTTTTCTATTTATTTCACCATTAAAAGAGTTTAAGATAAGCTTTTCAGCAATTCCCTTGAATGGGTCGTTTTCATCAATTTCCTCAAGAAAATCATAATTTAAATCACTACCAGCAATGTGAAATTTATCGTTGAAATTAAAGTAATCTTTAAAATTTTTCTCAAACATAGGAAGAAGGTGTATAAAAAATATGCTTTTTCCACTTCTTTCAGGAGCTCTTTTTATATCCTCCACTAACATCTCATAAAAATGCAATACTTCCTTGCTTCCAATGAATACATGGGATGCAAAAAGCATATACATTTCAAAGGTCATAGTAGGTAAAAATCTTTTTTCTCCCGCATGATTTAAATACTCTCTCATAAGTGCTCTTGTTTTATTTTCCGTTTTTACGACTTCCCTCAATTTATCAGTATCAAGCTTTCTGTTAAAGACTTCCTCAAGCTTTTCCGCCACTTCTAAAAGTTGTTTTTTTACATACACTACAGCGTCTTTAGAATATTTGTAGGGAATATCAATAATGTACAGTGGAACCCCGTGCTTTTTTGAAAGATACTTGAAAGTAGGTATATTCGCATCACAGATCATGGAAGTAGTCATCATAAATTTAGGTTTTTTGAGAATATTAAGCTCACTGGCTCCTATAAAAGTTTTATGGTAACTGCATAAAGTATTTGACATGCCTCTCGATTCGGCAGTATCGACGAGATAATCTTCGATGAAGAAGCCTGACATGAAAGAAGAATATGCTTCAATAAATAAGGGTTTTATGTCCATAGCAATCAAAAATTCAGAGGGTGCAAAGAGGTTTACCCAAGCAGAATTTTGAGGATTTGCTAAAGAATCTTTTATGCTTTTTATAGAGTATTTATTTAGGTAATTAAGAGATTTGGGAATCCTCTTGTCTTTGAAAAAGCTCACATAATAATAAGCAGCGGTAAGACCAAAGTTTATTAGCTTATTTACTTTTTCCGGTCTATCCATATTCTCTTTTATAATATTGGTATAAATCCTTATTGTATCCATTTTATCACTACCCCATAAACTCCCCTTCCTCACAGAAGTGGTTTTTTCTCCAGTTGATATTTATTTCTCATCTCCTAGATAATTTGTTTTGCCCTTTCCCTAAGCATTCTTTCTTCTTCATTCTCAGGCTCAGGTAAGGTAACATTATGCGGCGCTGGCCTTCCATTCTCATCTACATGAATAAAAGTAGCAAAGCCTAAGATGCGCAATACTTATTTCGTTCATCATTTTAGTCTCCTTTAAATTAATTCTATTCATTGGCAAAAGAATGCAAAATCCTTTAATTCAATATTACCACAGTTTTTAAGTTTAGCCAAACCCGTTTTATGAGAAACATTCTTGACAAGACGATGAAGTAGAAGAATCACTTATAGAGAGTGTAACGGATTTATTATCACTGTGAAGTGTGGTTATAAGTAGAAGGTAATTAAGGAGAAACGGAAGGAAGAATATGTTGAGAAATTGAAGAATCTGAAGCATATAAGATGATATTGGAGAAAGGAATAGAGAAAGAAATAGAAAAAGATGTAATGCAAGAAAAAATTGCTATTGTAAAAGAAATGTTAAAAGAAGGCATAGATATCGACAAAATTGCAAAAATTACAAAGTTACCTGTAGAAGAAATAAAGAAATTGCTAAATTAATGTTTTAAAAGGTTAAGAAGAGTTTCAAAAATGAGACTTTTTTATTTTCAAAATAATGGTACAGATTTTTGAGACTGTAAAGACTCAATTTGGCGAAATGGAATGTTTTAAGTCCATTTTATAAATTTCCTAATGAAGTAAGGAAAATAATGTATACAACGAATATAATTGAAGGATTCCATAGGCAGTTAAGGAAAGTTACAAAATCAAAAACAATATTTCCATCCGATGAAGCATTAGAAAAAATGCTATATTTGGTAAGTATGAATGTATTAAAGAAATGGACCGTAAGATATAAAAATTGGGATATAGTATTAAACCAATTGATTATAATGTATTCAGGCAGATTAGAAAAATATCTATCCTGAAAATAGTGTCTCTCAAAAAGGCAACAAAGAACTAAACCCATACCAATGTAAAAATATGGGATAAATGAATGATTAATAAGGTTAAATTAAAAGTTAAGACGCTACAGATTCGACCGTGACCTTAAGACCTAAAGACTCTAGCTTTTTTAAAGATTGACGAATAATCATATTACGCTTTTTCTCTTCATAATAAGTAGGACCTAATTCAATATATGGTTGCTTTTGCTTGAGAATATGATAAACTATAACTAAAATGCTATGTGCCACTGCAACTGCTGCTCGGTTTGCTCCTCTTCGAGCAGCGATGCGGTGGTACTGACTTGAGAGATAAGTATCTTTTGCCCTTGAGGCAGCCCTGGCAGCTTCAATAAGAGAGCTTCGCAATTTTTGGTTACCTTTTCGAGTTCTGGCAGACTTTTGTTTACCAGCACTTTCGTTATGACCTGGACACAGCCCTGCCCAGGAACACAAATGGGCAGCAGAGGGGAACTGTTCCATATTTGTACCGATTTCGGCTATTATTTGTTCTGCAGTTCTTCTTCCGACACCAGGGATAGTATCCAGCAGTGCCAGGTCTTGTTCAAAAGGGTGCATTCTATTTTTAATTTCTTCATCTAATTTAGTTATTTCTTGGTCAAGATAATCAATATGCCTGAGTTGAATTTCAATGAGAGTTTTTTGGTGATGATTAATTAGGCCTTTTAAAGAGCGTTTTAGTTCATCCATTTTATTTTTCAATTTACCTTGGGAAAGCTGTGCTAAGGTTTCAGGATTTTCTTCACCATTTATGATAGCCTCAAGAATAGAGCGACTAGAAGCTCCATTAATATCAGAGACTACCGAAGACAGTTTAATATTAGCACCTTCTAAGACCTTTTGTATGCGGTTAAGCTCTCTTGATTTTTCTTCAATGAGGCTTTTTCTATAGCGGACAAGTTCGCGAAGCTCTCTTTGTTCTCTGTCTGGGACAAAGCTGCCTTGCAAAAGGCCATGTTGCAAGAGACTTGCTATCCACTCGGCATCTTTTACATCAGTTTTTCTACCAGGGACATTTTTAATATGCTTAGCATTGACGAGTAGGATTTTAATATTCTCAAGCTCAAGGAGATTGTAAATAGGTTTCCAGTAAGAGCCGGTACTTTCCATAGCAACAACAGAACAACCTTTAGCTTTAATAAATTCTTTTAATGCAATAAGGTCATCGGTCATAGTTGAAAAAGTGCGGATTTCTTTACCTTCTGGTGTTATTATACAAGCTACGACATTCTTTTTATGGACATCTAATCCGCAAACGTGAGAATAAACTAAATCCATGAAAGAACCAACTCCCTTTTTAAAATTTGAACGATAGCGACTTGTAATATTGAAAAGCTGGTGCAACAACCATAAGGGGTTATTCTATCCTGCGTGCTTCCCGTAAAGGGAGCAACAATCTGTGGTGCACCTGGTCGTTGGAGTCTGCCTATAAGTCGGGCTCAAAGCACCAAGGTAAGAACGACCTTTCTTCACCAGCCGCTGTACTAATTATACATCAAAAAAGGGTATTTTCATCCTCTGATGGTGCCGTAGTTACGGCATAGAGGTCTATAAGCTTTATAAATTCTCCTCCCGTAATTGACATAGTTAATTTTAAAAGAATGTCAGTGTTGCTCTTTTTCCTTGGACTTCCGGAAATATATAAAATATTCATCTCCTCACCCTTTTCATACATTTTAACACTCTGTGTCAACTTTCAACTTGTTTGACAGCACTATTTTATAAAAACAATGTCTACTGAAAAACCATTAAAAGCTACTTAACGCTTTTTCTGCTGCTTCTGCTATTATTTCACTTAATGTTGGATGTGTGTGTATAGTTGCCGTAATATCCTCAATTTTTCCGTTCATTCTGATAACCTGCGTTGCTTCTGCAATCAACTTTTGCCAACTATCTGCATTCCATATAATTTATGTGTCTTGGATACTTCTTCTTTATCCAAGGCCCTAATTTAAGATATAAAATCAGTAAAATAATCTGAAAGATAGGCATGGTAGCCGCTGGTATAGCAACCATAGGAGAAAAAGCAGCAGTAGCTTTCACTAACAAAGTCCTTGTTAAATCCATTGGCAAAATAAGAACTTCTAATATAGACATAAGTAGTTGACCTGTCGGTACAGGAACGTTCGTATGAGAAGCAAAAATCCTCATCCAAAATGGAACTGCAAAAATTGCAGCAATAAAACTTAAAGCCACAATCATAGTGCTTAATTCAACATCTCCTTCAGCAAGGCAACTTTGCCGGCTTTTAATGTATTTATGTATACAAAAATACAGCTTATATACTGGTATACAGTATTATTAGCAATTTTACTTGCTATATTGTGGATAAGCACTTTTATAAAGTCTTTGATTGGAACGCTTAATGGGACACTGTTGGTTCCTTCAGAAAGTAATAAAAAATAGTTGTGATATTTTGGCCAGTAGGCTAAAATATTTTAACTTAAATATTCGATAAATCGAATATTTACAAGCTCTTTTTAAACCAAAAAAGGAGTGTAAGAAATAGGTAATCTTAAAAAATTGCAAAGCCATCTCAATGATTCTTTTTATCCCTAATTGCTGCATTGGCACACTGTATTAAGAGAGGTTTTAAGTAAACGCCTGCTCTTTAGACATGGACAGATTTTTTCTTACCTGCACTTTCGTTGTTTTGAGGAGTAAGACCAGCCCAAGAGCAAAGGTGCTTGTCAGATTTAAAAACTGTCATATCCGTGCCGATTTCAGCGATGATATAAGTTGCCGATTTTTCGGTTATGCCAGGGAGGGTAACAGCGATATCAATCAAGTCTTGATAAGGTTTGGCTAATTGAGAAATGGCTTTATCTAAATCAGAAACACATTGATTGATAAAGTCATAGTGTTTTCTGCAAACCTTCAACTTGACTGATTGATCATCCCTCAATTCGTATCCAATAATCGACTGAATGACTTCGTCAGCCTTTTTATAAAGACTTTTGTGTAGAAGTGACTTGCAGTATTCAGGGTCAAAAGTATCGCAAGTTAAAATATATTCAATGATAGAAGAAGCAGATTTACCGAAAGAATCACTGACGACGGAGGCTAAAGCGATATTGGATACGGTGAGGGCATTTTGAAGCCTGTTTTTTTCACTAGAGCGATGTCCAATAAGTTTAAAACGATAGCGAACAAGTTCACGTAACATGCGGATATCCTTAGGAGGGACGAAACTAGAAGGGACGAAAAGCTTAAATATGAACGTATTAAAAAGCGTCGGGGTCATAAACGTACAATTGTTGCTATTGCTCGTATGATCCTCACCTGCCTCTATCATATGCTTTTGAAAAAAGAACCTTTTAATCCATCTGACTCCGATTACACTAATATGCCAGAAAAACTTTATCAAAAGCATAAGCAACAATATATTAAAAAAGCTATTAAATTTTTAGAAAAAGAAGGTTGTACTATTATCCCTCCAAAAATTACTTAACATCATTATATATTACCATTATTTGGTTTTGGGCAGCTTTATTTGGTGCCCTTTTTGGTGTGCCCAAATTTCACTATTTCACTTTCACACTAGTTTCTATGACGATGATTCTTTAGATGTCAATGACGCTAAATCTGCTGCCGAGTTTAAAGATTTGTACGATTCTAAAACTTTAATCCCTTCTCTTAAGGAATTCTTTAATTTACATCCTATTTTCTCTTATAGATACTTCTTAGGTGACGCCGGGTTTGATTCTTTTGATAATTATAAATACTTGTTCTCAAAGCTTGGCATAATACCTATTATCCCTATTAACCCTCGAAATTCTAAAAACTTACTTCAACCTACTTTTAACTCTGATGGTATCCCTACCTGTCCCCGTGACCCTTCTCTTAAAATGTCCTATGATGGTATCGTTCGGGAAAAAGGTAGAACTACCAGAATTAAATGGCTTTGCCCTATGTCCAAAAAAGTTAGACTAAATGGTAAAACTACTTATATTCTTGAATGTGATAACCCTTGTACCTCTTCTAAATGTGGCAGAATATTCTATACTACCCTTGATATTGATTTTAGAAAAAATACTGTTGTCCCTCGTAACTCTAAAAAGTGGTCCAAACTTTATGAAAAACGCCCTATTATTGAAAAATCTATTTCTCTTTTAAAAAGTTCTATCGCTGTTGATAGCTTTAAACTCATAAATACCAGGTCAATCAAAGCTGATGTTTTTCTTGGGGCTATCACTCAGCATATTGGTTTAATTATTACTGCAAAGCTTGGTACTTTTGAACATCCTTTATCTTTGAAAAAACTTTTGGCTTGATAACTTGTTCTTATGGTTTGATTTGTTTGTCACCTTTTTACATTAAAAAGGTGTGTTAAGTATTGTCTTTTTTGAATTTGTATCTTTTTTCCATTTCTCTTTTCCCCTCTTGAGCGTGCCTTTAAAATGTAATTTCTTTATTTTGTTCCTTGTAATGTAACTTTTTTACTCTAATATTTATTTCATTTTGCAATCACCTAAATTCATTTTTTGGTTTTTGTAGAACCCTTATTTTATAAATAAGGAATTCTATTACATATTTTTAAAGGAATTCCCCTAATCCTGTAAAATTTATATCGTAGCCGAATTCAAAAAATAAAATAAAGGAATTCCCAGGAAAATCAAATCCTAATTATCACTTTATGCTTGCTTTTTCAATTGTCCAAAAAATTCTCTATTCAACTATTTATTCGTATCCTTTAAGAGAACTTATAGCTTCTCAAGGATTTCCTATTTTTTAATCTGTGAATCTTTTAATTTTTTAATTACTTGCTAAACTTTGGCATTAGATTTCACCATTTTTTCAATTTTAAAAGTACCGATTATACCTGTCCAATTTAACTCCGAATTTACATGTATTCAAAGTACAATATTGTTATTTTGTTTATTTAAAAAGTTGTCCTACCTTAGGATAAACAAAATCCTCTTCTTCTACCAAAAAATTCCCCTAATTACGGTAAATTATTTCTAAATGTCTCCAATATCAATACTGACGAAGCTGCACCTGGATCAAGGTGCCCTATTGCCCTTTCTCCGAGTCTCATTGCTCTACCTTTTTTTGCTACCAATGGAATAGTAGAATCTGCACCCTTCTTAGCTGCTTCTACAAATATTTCAAACGCTTTTTTGGGCTCTATATTTTCTTCTATAGCCTTTGTAAAAGCATCCAACCCAGGCCTTAAAGCGTCAACCATCGTTTTTTCTCCTACTACAGCTTTACCCCTCATTTCAACTGATTCTATTGCCACTTTAAACATATTGTAAAAAACTTCAAAATCAACTTCTTCTTTATTTTCCGCCGGTTCCCCAAATTTCATAAAAAAGCTCCCATACAATGGTCCTGCAGCACCACCAACTTTAGATAATAAAGCCATCCCTACTTTTTTAAAGAAAAATGTTAGATTTCCTTCTTTCCATTCTGGCAAATTTTTCATAATTTCTCTAAATCCTATACTCAGATTTACTCCATGATCACCATCACCTATTTCAGAGTCTAATTTAGTCAAATAATCTTTTTGCTGTTCTATAACTTCCGCTAAATTTTCAATAACTTTCACAAAATAACTTTTATTAAGTATGTAGTCTTTATACATGAACATTTCCACTCCCTTGTATCAATTTAATTAGACTTGTGCAAAATTCAGAAGGCTTCATTTAAGCCATTCTACAGACATACTTTTTTCCTATCACTCTTGAATTTTTTATCTTTTATGTAGGATTTCCCCTCCCATTTGTCGAATTATTATATATACACTATAAAAAATTTTTTAAGAAGGAGGAAATCCTACATGTATCAGCTTCAATTGCTTTTAAATATACCTGAACTCTTTACCTCTCAGTCTAAAATTGATTTCTATTCTTCTATGTTTGAAAATCTAGACCTGTCTTCAATACCTGAATTCCCTTCCTCTAGTCCTGGCCGTAAGGGTTATTCTCATCATGCACTTTTTAGTCAATTTAATATATTAGTTCTAAAAGGGTTAAGCGAACACCAGCGAAGTCAATGGTGTTCGCTTCTGGTCAATTGGTCAACAATTATTTCATTACTTGATAACACAATAAGGAGTATCGCAAGGATAATCTAATAGTTCTTTCAATTCGTTGTCTAATTTCATTAAAGTAACTGACATGCCTACCATATCCATTGTAGTAGCATATGGTCCCACAAATGATCTATAAATCTTAATTCCGTTTTCTTCTAGAATCTGAGCTACTCTTCTAAAACAAATATGTAAGTCCATTAACGGAGTAGCCCCTAAACTATTTACAAGTACTGCTACTTCATCTTCCTTATTAAACGGTAAGTCAGGTAATATATGATTCATTATTTCATCAATTACCTTATCAGCTTCCTGTAGTTTACCTCTTCTAACGCCTGGTTCACCATGTATACCCATGCCTATTTCCATAAGTCCTTCCTCTAATTCAAACATTGGTTTACCTGTTGATGGATGTGTTGCTGCTGCAAGTGCAACTCCCATTGTTCTTGTGTTGTCATTTGCTTTTATTGCAGCAGCTTTTACTTCATCCAAATCTGCACCCGTAGCTGCTTTAGCACCTGCTATCTTAAATACAAAGAAATCTCCCGCAATTCCTCTCCGATCTTTAATATTCGCTGAAGAAGCCACATCATCAGTTACCAAAACTGTCTCAACTCTAATTCCATCCGCAGCTGCCATTTCAACTCCCATGTCAAAATTCATTACATCTCCTGCATAATTTCCATATAAATATAGGCATCCACGTCCTGCATCCACAGCTTTAACCGCATTATAGCACGGTTCTGGAGAAGGAGAAGTATTGATATTTCCTATAACCGCTGCATCTGCAAAATTTTCACCAACATATCCTAAGAATAACGGTTCATGTCCTGAACCTCCTCCTATAATTATTCCTACCTTGTTCTTTACTGGAGCCCTTTTATAAACTACTACGCGCCCATCATTTTCCAGTAACTTTACATGTTTATCATGAGCTTTACAAAACCCCTCCAGCATTTCTTCCACCACGTCATAAGGATTATTGATTAGTCTTCTCATAAAAATCTCCTTCCTTTTAATTTAATTAATTTAAATTAACCAAATTTATTTACTTTTTTGCTTTCTTCTGCTGCATGAATAATTTCGCTTACATTATTAGTAATTGAAGCTTGTATAACAGCTGCTATCGTCCCTTCAACCAAAGGTGCATCTACAAGTGTGATTTTTTTTCTTATTTTCTCACCTAGCATATCTAATACCATTTGAGTCGCCATAATAGAACTTCCTATATCTGCAAAAATAAAAATATTGTCACCATCATAAATTTCCTCTATTACCTTTTTTATTTTTAAAGGATTAGTTCCTATACGTTCATCTTCTGTACCACCAATTGGTATTAACTTAGAATTTTTGTTATTCATTTGTTCAACTATCTCTACAACACCCTCAGCAACCTTTTTGCTATGTGATACTATTATAAAGACTGCCATTTAAATCCCTCTCTTTTGTATCGCTATAATACAATACATTTGCAATAAACTTTAGGATTTTATTTCCTGATCAGATAACATAGAATATTTGCATATTAAGAAGGAACATAGATACCCCCGTATAAAAGCGGGGGTATCTACTACTTATTATCATAGTTCGCTTATTTTATCATTAACTTTCTTTAAAGCATAGTATATTTCTCTATATATATCGTAAACTTTTTCATATTTGCTCTTATTTTCAGCAATTGGCATAGTTCTAGTTTCTATTTTGAGAAGTTTTCTTGCTGCTTCTTTAACTGATGGCCAGAAACCCGCTCCTACTCCTGCAAGTATAGCCGCACCATATGATCCTCCTTCGCCACTGTAACTCACTGTAACAACTTCTGTACCTAATATATCTGCTTGGATTTGTCTCCATTTAGGATTTATAGCTCCTCCTCCACTTACTCTAACCTGTGTGAGGGGAACACCTAATGTTTCAATTAATTTTAGTGCATCCTTCAAGCTGAAAACAATGCCTTCTAACACAGCTCTTACAAACGCTCTTTTATCATGCATAACATTTATTCCAACAAAAGCACCTCTTGCATTTGGATCAGTGTAAGGACATCTTTCACCTACTATATATGGAGTAAACAATAATCCATTAGCCCCTACCTCAACTTGCATAGCTTCATTAACTAAAATGTTATATGCATCTTCTCCGCTCAGATTTGCAATAATTTTTTCTTCGAGACCAAATGAATCTCTAAACCATTTGAAAGACCCGCCAGCCGCAAGGGTACATCCGAAAATATTCCATTCTCCTGGTACTCCACCTCTAAAAAGTTGTAAGGAACCTCCTGGATTGCGTCCAAATTTTGAAAGAGCGACGGAAGCAATTCCTGCTGTACCAATTATAAGCATCGCTATTCCTTCTTCTGTTGCTCCAGTTCCTACTGCCTGAGCTAATACATCCCCTGCTCCGCCTACTACTGGAGTACCCTCTTTTAAGCCTAATATTGAAGCTGCTTCAGAAGTTAAATGTCCACTTATTTCTGGACTTTCTACTACATCTGGGAAAATGCTTTTCTTTATTTCAAGCAAATTTATTAAATCATCTGACCATTTATTTTTCTCAACATCATATAAGCATGTACCACTTGCATCAGAAACATCCGTAGCAATTTTCCCTGTTAATTTATATCTAATATAGTCTTTAGCTATTACAAATTTATCTATTTTTTCGTAATTTCCCGGCTCTACTTCTTTAATCCACAGAATTTTTCCAATAGTATATCCAGGTAAAGCAGTATTTGCAACATAGTCTATTAACCTATCTTCTCCTCCAACTTTGTTATGAACCTCATCACATTGTTTTCCAACACGATTGTCATTCCACATTATAGCATTTCTTATGACTTTTCTATTTTTATCAAGTGGTACTAGAGTATGCATTTGACCGCTCAATCCAATCGCTGCTATTTCTTCAGGTTTGATTGCAGCTTTTTCTAAAGCCTTCTTTATTGTGTCAACAGTTGCATCCCACCACACTTCAGGGTCACTTTCTGTCCAGCCGGGTCTTGGAACAATAAAATCATATTCTTTTGTTGCTTTAGCTACAATTTCACCTGTTTCGTTAACAATTATCGTTTTACATGCAGAAGTACCAACATCAATTCCCAACACATATGCCATAATATACTCCCCCTTCATCCTTAATGTAAACTTATTAAAACATTAAACTGTTGCATACAACAATAATCCACCCAATAAACCTCCTAAAATTCCTGCCAAAATTGCTGCCCAATTTATTTTTTTGCGATCAAACAAATCAGCTACAAAAGCACCCCAAAATGCCGTCAATGCTTGGTCACTCCATGGTCCTGGAAGATGGCCACTCATTTGTGGCTCAAAAATCAGCCCTATTCCATGATTAACTAACCACACCGTACCCACTATAAAAAATCCTGCAAGTAAGCCTCCAATGCTTTTCCATTCCTCAGCAAGTTTTCCCCACATTAATCCTATTGCCAGTGGAAATAAAATGCCGCCAAATATAGTAGTTACTACATGTTGCCATGTCCACATTTATGCATCACTCCTTCTGAATAGATGTAATAAGTAGCCAGCTATTGTAGCTCCTATTAATTCGAGAACAATGGTCACTAAAGCTGG
This sequence comes from Thermoanaerobacter sp. X514, assembly GCF_000019065.1. Taxonomy (NCBI): domain Bacteria; kingdom Bacillati; phylum Bacillota; class Clostridia; order Thermoanaerobacterales; family Thermoanaerobacteraceae; genus Thermoanaerobacter; species Thermoanaerobacter sp. X514. Next base: position 1,926,253 of record NC_010320.1, read on the forward strand.
TCCAATACTTATTCCATGATATAAGCCATAAGAAGCTCTTACCAGTTCGCCATTTGTTTTTAGTTGTATATTACCCCCCAGCAAAGATGAAAGCCATATGGCAAATGCCATATCTATCCATGCACCATCTGGATCATTTGGAAATGCATTTGCATAGTGGTTTAACCACCATGCTGTGGTTATTATAAGTCCTGCTGCAAGCCATCCACCAAGCCAATGCCAATGAGCTAATGCTGAAGGCCATATTGTGAATACACCGTATCCAGCAAAAGCACCTGTAATTGCTCCTATCAAAATTCTTGACAGCTTCATAATGTAAAATACTCCCCCTTTTTTATAAAATTTTTGGTTTTCCTGCAGAACCCCTTTTATGATAAAAGGAGTTCTGCTTTATATTTCAAAGGAATTCCTCCCACCGGTAGAAACCATTTTTACTTATATCGAATACAAAACTAGGTAGAAAGGAATTCCTTTAAAACCAAACTAATTAAATGAAGTAATGTATCCTTACATGTTTTTGGATTAAATACTCATGCAAGCCCTCAGGACCATGCTCTGCTCCTAAACCACTATCCTTCCATCCACCATATGGAGCATTAATTACTCCCGCATCTACATTATTAATAGCAACATTACCTGCCTGAATCTCTTGTGCACAACGTTTAGCTATGTTCATATTATTTGTATATACTATTGCTGCTAAACCATAATTGGTATCATTTGCTAATTGTATTGCTTCATCTATGTTATTAAATGGCATAACTCCAACCGCCGGACCAAATGTCTCTTCGCGCATTATCAGCATATCATGGTTAACATCACGAACAATAGTTGGTTCATAGAAAAAGCCCTTTTCAAATTTTGGACCTGACGGTCTTTTACCTCCGCACACTATTTTAGCACCTTTGGCTACAGCATCGTTTACATGACGTTCAACTTTTTCAACACCTGCTTTTGTACACATAGGCCCCATATCTACATTTTCGTCTATGAGACTATTCCCGACGACCAGTTTTTTTGTCTTTGCTCCAAATTTCTCAAGAAAAGTCTCGTATACTTCTCTTTCTACATATATTCTGTTTACTGCAATGCAAATCTGACCAGCATTCCTAAAACTACGCCTGACAGCCCCCGTAACAGCAGCATCTAAATTAGCATCTTTAAAAACAATCATTGGTAAACTGCCACCAAGTTCAAGAGTTACTTTCTTTATCCCTGAAGAAGCACTCATTTTTAAAATTTCTTTTCCTGTTTCTGTAGAACCGGTAAAGGCAACACGCTTAACCAATGGATTTTCTATTAATGCAGGCCCTACAGTCCCTCCGGAGCCTGTTATTACATTTAAAACTCCTTCTGGCACTCCTGCATCCACTAAACATTCAACAAATTTTAAAGGAGAAAGTGGAGTTTCACTTGGCAATTTAGCTACTATCGTACAGCCAGATGCCAATGCTCCTCCTATTTTCCAAGCCAGCAATTCAATCGGATAATTCCATGGAGTAATAGCTGCTGCAACTCCAATAGGTTCGTATACAACTATACTTTCTGTATCCTTTTCTTCATTTGCTATTACACGTCCATAAATTCTTTCACCTTCTTCTGCATAATATCTAAGAATTTCTGCTCCTTTTTCTACTTCTCCCTTGGCTTCTTTTACTGGCTTACCCAATTCTTCTGTCATAGTCCTAGCAATTTTTTCAGAACGTTGAAGTACTATTTCAGAAGCTTTTCGAAGAATTTTACTCCGTTGAAATGGATTTTCCTTTTTCCATTTTAAAAAAGCTTCCTGTGCCTTTAAAATTGCTTCTTCGACATCTTCTTTAGTAGCTGCTGGAACAGACGCAAACACCTCCTCTGTGGCAGGATTTACCACTTCTATTATTCCGCCCTTTTTTGCATCTACCCATTTTCCACCTATTAGCATTTTATAGTGCTGTACCATCTATATCTCCTCCTCATTCACTTTACCAGTCACCCATACAACAACTAACGGAATATTGCCTACCTGTCGAGTAGTGTGAAATTCTCTTGGTGGAACATATAATGCATCCCCTGGCTTTATTGGAAATTCGTCATTCCCTACAACCATTACTCCTTCGCCTTGTACTACAAAGTATACTTCTTCCTCATCATGTGCATGACCTGTTGTAGTCCCTGTGGGATATATTATCGTATACCCCATCTTTAAACGCCTAGAAGGCGAATTCTCTGGATCAACTAACCAGTAAGTATCTCTTAGCGTTGGCTTCTCCCTGTTCTTCACCCATGCCCTTAATGACCTCGTTGCATCTACATCCGGTTCCTTAGAATTAACATTTACTACATATTTCATAAATATATTCCCCCTTTAAATTTTTTAGAATATTTTCTAACCTTCAGAAGTTATTAGCTTACATTAAAACCCCTTAAATTATTCCATCACCTCCTTCAAAAATCGTTTACTAATCTGTATAAAAAGTAAGGATTTATTTACTATATTATTTAATACTTTCAGATCAACAAATTATATATACCCCTTCTCTTTTAAAGCTTTGTAATTATAAATATATTTTGGTTGACGGCCTTCAAAATAATCAATAACGGCTTGGACAGCTTCTACTGCCATACGTACAGTCGCTTCTTTTGTTAGAGCTGCTGAATGAGGAGATAGTATTACATTCTCAAGTCTTAATAATTCATTATCGCTTGATGGTGGCTCTTGCTGAAACACATCAAGGCCTGCTCCTGCGATCCTTTTTTCTTTTAAAGCCTCAATCAAAGCTTGTTCGTCTATTACTGTTCCTCTTGCCGCATTTATTAAATAAGCTGTATGCTTCATAGAATATATAAGCTCTCTCGTTATCATTCCTCTTGTCTCAGGTATATCAGGACAATGCAACGTTACAAAATCTGATTCTTTAAATAGTTCCTCACGCGTGTCAACAAATTTATAATCATAACCCCTAAACTTTTCTTTTACATATGGATCATAAGCAACTATTTTCATTCCCAATCCATCATGGCACTTTTTTGCAACTAAACTTCCTATATTCCCCATTCCAACAATTCCAAGTACTTTCCCTTCTATCTCCACTGAAATATTAGAGTTTCTCGCTCCCCAATTGCCACTGCGAACAGCTTTATCCATTAAACTTAACTGTTTTGATAAATTTAGTATCATTGCTATTGTGTGTTCTGCTACAGATAAATTATTTACTGCTGGCAAATTACAAACCAATATACCTTTTTCTGTTGCTGCATTTACATCTATATTATCAACTCCTGCCCCTGTCCTCGATATTATCTTTAAATGTGGAGCATTCTCGATTACTTCCCTTGTAATCTTTGATCTAGTTCTTAAAATAATAGCATCTACATCTTTTACCATAGATATAAGCGTTTGTTGACTTGTATCAGGTGCTGTAACAATTTCAAATTTTCCCTCTAATAACTTTCTTCCCTCTGGATGTATCTCCTCTGAAAGCAATACTTTTTTCATGCAAGTAGCCCTTCTTCCTGTAAAATTCTTCTAATTTCCTCAATTTCATTTTCATTTAACGGTAATAATGGTAGTCTTGGCTCCATTCCATAATAACCTAACCAATTCATTGCTACTTTAACAGCTGTTACTCCACCTTTGCCGGATATTTTTTCATTAATTTTACAAAGTCTGTTACTTAGTTCTTCTGCTTCTTGATACTTGCCCTCATTAAATAATTCTTGAATTTCACAGCAAAGGTCAGGCAGGTAATTTGCCATTGAAAGAACACCGCCTATAGCTCCTTTTTTTAGACCGTCCAAAAATTTATTTATAGAGCCGGAAAGTACATAGAACTCTGCTCCCTTAGGTACAGCATTTACATAATTTCCTATATCTTCTTTTGAAGAATCTTTTATGCCAACTATATTAGGATGTTGCGCAAGTACAGAAATTGCTCGAGGAGAAATTAATACTCCATTTGCAGATCTGGGAATGCAATAAATTGTTATCGGAATAGGAGATTTATCAGCAACTTCAGTATAAAATTTGATTAATGCTTCATCAGTCATTTTACTAGCAAAATAATGAGGTGTAAGAACACTGGCAAAATCAACTCCAAAATCTGCTACTTTTTTAGTAAATTCTATTGTAGCCCATGCTGATTCTCTTCCTGTACCAGCAAGCAAAGTTTTATCTTTTGATTTACTCTTTGCAGCTGTTTTTATAACTTTAATTGCCTCTTCATCTGTTAAACTTCTAAATTCGCCATTGCTTCCTAAGCATAAATAACCTTTTAATTTAGAACTATTTAATTTCTGAATATTCTCTTTCAACTTTTCATAATCAATTTCTTGATTAACAAAAGGAGTTACAAGTGGCGCAAATACTCCTGTAAGTTTTTCTCTTATACTCATTACAGTAATATCCTCCTTTTTTAGTTTAAAACTACATTTAATAATTTACAGTCATTATTTTCGTTTTGTTTTCTATTTCAACCTCTATTTTAAGCAGTAAAGCAAAAATTGTGCCAAAGCACGCAAAACGTTTGATAGTGAAGTTTCCTATCGTTTCACAGTCTACATTAAAAATCGTTAATGCAAATTTGCCATTTATTTTTTATTTCAATGCACAAATGCAATGCTCACAGACAGTCTATCATTACCTCATTTGCAAACTAAAGTTATTGTTATTCTATAGCTTCCACATCTTTATTTCCCATTGCAAAACTTCTTTTATTAATAAGTTTTAATATCTCTGGTGCTTTATTAGTAGCATTCAATAGTTGTATTTTTTCTTTTACAGTCTTTTTTACATTTTCTCTTGCTACGGCACCATATTTTCTAACATCAACTAAATCCGGGTTATTTGATAATTTTTCCCTTAAAGCATTGGTAAAAGCCTTATTTAATTCTGTAGCAAAATTAACTTTTGAAATCCCAGCTTTTACTGCTTGAATAACAGAGTCATCCATTACTCCAGAAGCACCATGAAGTACTAATGGTATTTTTACCTTGTCTTTTATTCGTGCTATTCTTTCAATATCTAATTGCACAGATTGAACTTTCATTCTGTGAGCGCTTCCCACTGAAATTGCCAGTGAATCTACTCCTGTCTTTTCATAAAATTCTAGAGCTTCTTCTGGAGTCGTAAGATATTTTTTTACTTCCTCTGGAGAAAGGGGCCCCTTAGCTGCATCAGGTATTTTCCCAATTTCCCCTTCTAAAGGAATTCCTGCAGCATGTGCTATTTCAACTAATTTTTTTGTTTTTTTTATATTCTCTTCAAACGTAAGAGACGACCCATCAAACATAAGTGATGTAAATCCTGCTTTTAATGCTTTTATAACTGTAGAAAAGTTTACTCCATGGTCCAAATGGCATACTACAGGTACTGTAGCTTCCTCAGCTAATACTTTAATTAGAGCCGCAAATGATTTCTCACCCCCATATGCTATTGCTCCTTCACTTATCTGAATTATCACAGGAGCATTTTCCTCTTCAGCTGCCTCGATTATAGCTTGAACCACTTCCATGTTATAAGCATTGAAAGCTCCTACTGCAAATCCATTCTCTCTTGCATAAATAAGCATTTCCTTACTTGTTACAAGTGGCATTATATCAGCTCCTTTATATTAGATATTCTTTTATGAAATTAAATTCCTGTAATGTAACTCCTGCTTCACCTAAATGTCTTGGGTTAGATACTCCTTTTTTATGATCAGCATGGTAATCTGAACCCCCACTAAAGAATTTTACTCTTGTAGAATATTTCGTTCTAATATACTTCTCAATTTCAAAATCTTTTAAACTTCCTTTATAGCTTGTTTTACTGTAAAGATATCGTGCTTCCATACCGTCGATTCCATGGTTTATAAGCCTCTCTATATATTCTTCTCTTGTTAGATTTCTTCCATCGGGATAGTGAACTATTTCATCAATTAAAAAAGGATGTGCTAGTACCGCTGTTCCACCACATGACTTTATTAAATCAATTGCATCAAATGGACTTATTTTTTCCCTTCTTACATTTAATTCAGGATCATCCCTAACCATTATTTTTGCATCTTTCCATGAAGGTGCATATCCCTTCTTGGCCATTAATTCAAATATATGTTTTCTTTCAACTTCGTCTGGATCTCTATATCTTATATTTCCATCTTCATCAATATACTTTAATATCTCATTTTCATAGTCAATTGGCATTCCCTTAGCAGTAAGTATTTCACATAGCTTTCTATATGCTTCTGTTTTGCTTCTCCTCATCCTTTCTACTGCTTCCGCTAACAGTGGATTTTCCCAATCCATGCGATACCCTAAAATATGAACATCATCTACATAAGTATCGCATGAAAACTCAATTCCCAATACTATTTCTACTCCATGCTGGTGTGCAAATTCCTTTACGCTAATCCTACCTTGAGGAGTATCCAGATAAAGAGGAGGCGGTACGTCATGGTCTGTAATTGCAACAACTTTAAGACCACCTTTAGCGGCATTAATAACCAGTTCTTCCGGCGAATCATTTCCATCAGAACGCGTAGTATGACAGTGTAAATCACATTCGTATTTTGCATTTAATGAAGAAGAAGTAGTCACAATTCCAGGAGCTATCGAACCTTCTGCGAAAGATAACATATATACAAAACTCACCACCTTTCTGATCTTGCAAGATTTCATATTGTTACTTTTTATTTTATCATTTATTTAATTAATTATTATTTGAATTAATTATTTATACTAATACTAAGATACTAAAACAATTAATTTTGTTAAGTCGGTAATTACAAAATCTGGCTGCAGAGCAACGATAGACTGTAAATCTCCTGTTCCATATGTTACAGCACAGTATAAACTCCTGCATTTTTTCCACACAAAACCTCAACTTCAGAACCCCAATGTATAAAGTTTACTCTGAAACATTATTTATTTTTTGCAATAGCTTCTCTATTATTTCTGGATGAGGTTTTATATTTTTGACATCTTCTAAGCACAATACAGCTGAAAAATATTTCTCAATTCTAAAATGTTTAAAATCTTTTCTGTTATAATTCTGCATTTAAGAGTAGCAATTCCAATATTAATTTTCCTTTCTTTTAAAAAGTTTAAAGTTTCTCTTACTCCTGGAAATAAAGAAGTATAATTAGTACAGGACTCGCCATAAATCTTTTCAAATCTGCCGAATACTCTATCAAACAAATGCATATTTTTTCCCTCAAACCACACTTTATAACTGCTTCAGCACCGTTAGCAGTTAAAAATGCTAATGTTTTTTCAGGTAAAGTTGGAAGATTAAATTCACTAAATGCCTTATTTGCAGCTATAACAATATCTTTTTTTGAATCTATTAGCGTTACATCTAAATCGAAAATAACTGCTTTAACATTCAAAGTAAACCGCTCTTTTATTTATTTAGCCATACCGCGATATTTTGCATCTATCATTTTAATTTTCTCCACTTTTGGTAAAGAACGTCCTCCTTGAAATTCTGACTCAAGCCACACATCTACAAGTTTTTTAGCTAGTTCTGGTCCTACTATGACTCCACCCATAGTCATAATTTGTGCATCATTACTTTTACGTGCTCTTTCTGCAGAATACACATCATGGCATACTGCAGCTCTTACTCCAGGCACTTTATTGGCAACAATAGCCATCCCTATCCCTGTGCCACAAATAAGAATTCCTCTTTCAAATTCTCCCGATGCAACTCTTTCGGCAAGTGCTACAGCAATATCGGGATAATCCACTGGATTTTTATCATAAACCCCTATGTCAACTACTGCAATTCCTTTAGACTGTAGATGTTCTTTAATAACTTCTTTTAAATCAAAACCAAAATGATCACTACCCAAAATTATCTTCATCATTTTTTCCTCCTCACTTAGTTCTATTTTTAAGAAAATTCTCTATACTTATAGCTATTGTCTCACCATCTAGCCCAAACCCTTTTTTCAACATATCTTCTGAACCTGCCGTTCCAAATCTATTTTTTACTCCTAACCTCAATTGTCTAATTTGCGGCCTTTTTTCAGTTAAAAATTCTGCCACTGCACTCCCTAGTCCACCCGTTGTATTGTGATGTTCAACAGTAATGATATTATCTACTGAAGATGTAAGCTCCAGTAGCAAATCTTCATCTAATGGTCTTACAGTAGGCATATTTACAAGCGTTACTTTTATACCTCTTGACTGCAAAATTTCAGAAGCTTTTAAACTATCATATACAGCACCACCACAAGCAATAATTAAAGCATCTTTTCCTTCTTTTATAATTTCTCCTTTTCCAATTTTAAAATCTTTCTTTTTGTAAAAAATTACCGGTTCTTCTTTTCTACCTCTAAGCCGCATATAAACAGGACCATTGTATTCAAATATTGCTTTTGTAGCAACATAAGCTTCTGCTGCATCAGCTGGATCTATTATGACTATTCCAGGAATTGCTCGAATCACTCCCATATCCTCTAGTGCTAAATGTGTAAAGCCCAACCACGCTGATGAAAATCCTGTATCTGTTCCTATTAATTTAACATTTAATTTGCTACCTGCCACATCTACTCTTATTTGTTCTGCTGCCCTAAATGCTAAAAAATTAGCATATGATGTGACAACAGGTATTTTTCCACAAAGAGCCATTCCAGCAGCTACACTTACCATAGTCTGTTCTGCTATGCCAACATTAAAGCTCCTTTCCGGAAATTTTTTTATAAAATCTCCATATCGTGATGCTGAATCCGCTGCAACAGTTACAACATCTGGATTTTTCTCTCCCAGCTCAACAATTGCCTCAGCAAATGATGTTCTGGTTGACTTCTTTAATTCACTCATGATAAAGCTCCTCCAATGACATTTCATTTTTTAATTCCTCGTATTGTTCATATGAAAGAACTTTATAGTGCCAATCAACCTTATTTTCAGCAATTTTTAAGCCCTTTCCTTTTACAGTATTAGCAATAATAACAGAAGGCTGACCTTTAACAAACGGAATTTTATTAAAAGCTGTAAGTAATTTTTCTATATCGTGACCATCTATTATTTCTACGCCCCATCCAAAACTTTTCCATTTTTCAGCTAAAGGTTCTAACCGGGTTATATTTTCTGTAAAATCTCCTAATTGCAACATATTTCTATCTACTATTACAATTAAATTATCTAGTCCATAATAAGCAGCAGTCATGGCTGCTTCCCAGTTACTTCCTTCCTGTAATTCTCCATCTCCAGTTATTACAAAAACTCTGTATTCTTTTTTGTCCATTCTGGCTGCTAAAGCCATTCCTACTCCTAGAGCTATTCCATGTCCTAAAGAACCAGTATTAGCTTCTACACCAGGAAGCTTAATTTCTGGGTGACCCGGAAGCATAGTATCATATTTAGTACAAAAATCTCCTAATAATTTTCTTTCAAAAAACCCCATTTGTGAAAGTATAGAATAAAGTGCCAAACATCCATGGCCTTTACTAAGTATTAGCCTATCTCTATCAGGCCATTTTGGATTCTGTGGATCTACCTTTAATACACTTTTATATAAAGTAGCTAAAATTTCTGCTAATGAAAGTGCTGGTCCAAGGTGTCCTGTACCTGCCCGGGTACTCATCCAAATGCAATCTTTTCTTATCAAATCAGCAGTCTGTTTTATCAAATCAATTTCTTCAAAAGTAATGCTCAAAAGAATCAACTCCTTCAGTTATTTTTATTTTTTAAAATAAACTCCTTACATAATTTTCAAGGTCTATAACAGCTTTTGAAAATTGAGTATAAGTAGTAATAGTAGGTTCAAGTTTTTCAAAATCTTCAAGTGGTATTGTAGTTTCGCCATATCCTTCTGCAAAATAGGGAACCCTTAGTAGTTTTTCCATTATCTCATCCGGAACAGATTCTTCACATTTATCTTCAATTGGTCTGTCCATATACAGCATCATAAATGCTTTTATAAGTTCAGGATTCATAGTGTATACTAAATTACAACCTGCAAGTTTTTCTATATGCCATATATACTGTGTTCCATTTACTTTAGGGCTAACTCTGCTGGATGCTACTAACATTTTGCTCGGATAATCTCTCTTAGCCAATATCTTGCATGCTTTTTTTGTTATAGCAATTCCTGCCCACCTTTTCATTTCTTCGGTTAGTTCTATTCCTCTCTCTTTTGCTTGTTCTTCAAAAATTTTTGCATCTTCAAATCTTCCTATCATGATTGTAATCACAGAACGCCACTTAGAATAATCGGTTCCATATTTTTCTCCCAGTGCTTTTCCTTGTTTTACGGCTTCTGCTACTGCTATTATTTGTGGTAAAGTATAACAAAGAGTAGCATTTGTAGGTATTCCTAGCGCTGTAAGAATATATATTGCTAAAACACCTGCTTTAGTTGTCGGAATTTTGACCATAATATTGGGTTGTAATGCCTTTAATTCAAGAGCTTGCCTTACCATTTCTTTGGTATCCACTGAAATTCTTGGATCTACCTGTGCTGATACATAACCATATTTATAACCTGATTTCTCAAAAAGTGGCATGTAAAGACTTGCACCGCGTTTACACGCCTCTTTGTATGCTTCCCATGTTACTTGGGTATAATCCATTCGAGGATTATCCTTTATAATTTCTTGTATAATGTTTGTCCACTCCTCTTTTAAATTATCAAATACCGCTTTTGTAAGCGGGGGATTTGTAGTTACTCCTTTAAAAACCCAATCTTTTGGATCAGATTCTTGGTCCCATAGCTTTTTTAACTGAAAACTTATTAAATCTTTTAAGTCTTTATCTTCTATTGAATTTAAAAAGTCATTACACCATTTTTCATAAATTAAAGGATTTGAATCCCACCATAGTTCTACATTTGGTGACAATGAGTTAAGCCTTTCCATTGCACTAGGTTTGTAATTTTTATTTTTAGTCATCTAGTAACCCTCCAATAGGCAATTTTTCAAGCTTCTATCTAAGCTACCTAAGCAATATTCGTGCCAAAAAAATAAGACCCATGCACTGTAGTGCAAAGGCCTTATTATAATTGGAATGCATAATATTTTATTTACATCAAATAGTTCAATTTGTTAATGATTTAATGCATTTAAAAAATCTAATAACTGCATAATTGCATTAAAGTTTATGATAACATTGACTCGTATTTCTTTAGTTTCCTTATTATTGTAGATTGATCTACTCCTAATACTTCCGCTGCCTTATAACTGCTTCCACATTCTTCTATGGCTTGTTTTATAAGCTGATACTCTACAAGAGCACTTGCCTCTTTTAATGGCATCAATCTGGAAACATGCACTCCAAAAGAGTGATTTGTTTCTTCTTGGTTAAGTAATTCTCCAGGTAAATCTTTTTTTGTTATCTGATCATTTTCAGAAATTATCACAATTCTTTCTATAACATTTTCTAATTCACGAACATTACCTGGCCAGGGATACTTCATAAATATTTCCATTACTTCATTAGTTAGTTGTTTGGAATGACCGTATTTCTCATTATACATATTAAGAAAATGATAAGCCAATATAGGTATATCTTGAACCCTCTCTCTTAATGGAGGTATAGTAACAGGAACTACATTCAATCTATAGTATAAATCTTGTCTAAATTTTCCTTCTTTCACCAATTCTTTTAAGTCTTTATTTGAAGCAGCAATTATTCGTACATCTACTTTGATAGGTTTTATACCACCTACTCTAATAAATTCTTTTTCTTGTAAAACTCTTAATAATTTTACTTGCAATGATAAAGGCAGTTCACTAATCTCATCTAATAATAAAGTTCCCTTATCTGCAACTTCAATAAGCCCCGGTTTACCTTCGCTTTTTGCTCCTGTAAATGCCCCTTTCTCATAACCAAACAGCTCTGCTTCTAAAAGATTCTCAGGTATCGCTCCACAGTTTATTTTTATGAATGGTCCCTCACTTCTGCTGATATTATGAATGTATTTTGCTAAAACTTCCTTTCCTACCCCTGTTTCTCCATAAATAAGAATAGTAGATTCTGTAGGTGCGACTTTATTTACTAATTCTATCAATCTTTCCATTTGTTTACTTCTATAGATAATCTCAGAATTCTTAAGATGGGCAATTCTAAGTGAAGATAGTTCCTCTTCATATTTTTGAAGTAATTCTTTTGTTTGTTTTAACTCAGTCTTTAATTTTTCCTCGTCTGTAATGTCTTTTGATATACTAACAATTCTTTTAATGTTATTATCTTTATCAAAAAATGGTGTAGCTGTAACTAATAATTTTCTGCCTGTCTTTGTTTTTTGAATTACAGTAACTTTCTTTTTTTCCTCAATAGCAATCTTTGTAGCTGACGGAAAATACATACCATTCTTTTCAAGTTCACTCACATTTTTACCTATGAGATCTTCCGGTTTTAAACCATATATTTTTTCAGCAGAAGAGCTAATTCTCACTTTTAAACCAGATCCGTCTGTAATACAGGCCAAATCGTCTGAACACGCCATAAAAGCGTCAAGGTCAGTTTTGACAAGGTCAAATTCAGCCTTAATAGATTTTAAATTATCTAGTAAGAAAAAGATTATTTCTCTATTTGTAACAACACCTTTTATCTCATTGTAATCGTCAGTCACCAAAAAAACTTCCCCATTATAACTTTCTAAATCAATATCTTCGTTTTCCTTAACTGTCAAAAAGGATGTTATAGCTAAACGTTCAGCTGTATTCCCATTTTCTAATATTGGAATTATTTTTTGAGGTAAACGATTAGAAGTTAATATAATATAATTATACTTTTTAAAATTAATTTTGCCATTTCTATTTAGGTCTTCTTCCCTGAACAATATTATTTTTTTGTTAACAAATCGAGCAATTTTTTCTTTCATAAAACATCACACCTTTTAAATAAAATTAAGACTAAGATAAATCAAGTATTGTCACCTCACGTAACTTTTTAAACTTTTTATGTGTTATATTTTATAAATCGCTAGTCTAAAAACTAAAAAAGTATTCCTATTTGTAATTTAATTACCACAAAGTTAGAACGGAGAATTTCTTATTGAGAAGAAGTACAATTCTTAGAAATGTTAAAAACAGATATTTAGTTATTAAAGCACAATAAACAAAATTAGTTCTCTCATTAAAATTTATAAGTAATCATATTTTTGGAAAACAACAAGTAAGATAGAACTATAAAACTAACTTAAAACATTGTAAAATATTGATAAAATAAGAATAATACTGAATTTGTTAGTGTCACTTTTTACTCTTTTTGTTTAAAAATGTTATTAAAACATTTAATTTTCCATATCTTAATTTTACGTTTTCGCTTATATTATATATCACTGTAGTAAAAATTAAAAGCCCCTCCCTTTCAAAGTTCGTGTCAAGGTATTGTAGGATAATTTTGGGCAACAACCCCTGTTTGCATTAGATTTCACCAATAATATAACAAAAGTTTGGTGTAAAGTTTATGTAGGAAATAGTTTAAATAATTTTTATTATTAAAGATTTGAATACCAGTTTCTCTATGAAAATTTTACAATGTTTGCAAAAGAAAGCAATTTTGAAGCTATCCAAATGAGCATTAGGCATTCTTTGAATGCCGCAGTCTGCATATATCATAAAAGCAGTTAAATTATTTTGCCAAGTCAAATCGACTTCTATTAAAAGATTAGTAATCATAACTGTAAGACAGTCAACTAATACAACTTTTGCATTGCTTTCCACTATTACCTTGTTTAGATTTTTATAAACTTTTGTCTGCCATGAAGCTGGTCTTTTTTTTATGCCTTTTGATCCTTTTTTTCATTTCTTCGTCAAAAGGAATAGAAGTAGCTATATAAAGGACGCTGTCTCTTCCTTTTCCAATGCCAATTTTTCAGCAAATTCACTTTTGCCAGACCTTGCACCGCCTGTAATCATAATGAGGCTCATTGTATTGCAACCCTCTCTTTCTCTTCTATTAAATCTTTATCTATTTCTTTTAAAGCCTTTATCAATTTTTCATTGTCTTCATGTGTTTTTATAGCAACTCTAAAAAAACTTTTGTCAATTAGAAGCATCTCTTATGAGAATTTGTTTTCTCCTTTATCCTAAATTAACCTTCCAATGTATGTTAAAGACTTGTCTGTCAGTCCTTTAATAGAGGCTGTATCTTCCTCACTGTGGACTACAAGGCAGCAGGTAGAAGGCCCCCCTGATTTTAATACATCAAGATGTTGTGGAAAATTCGCCTCCACCTTTAATCCTGATATCTTCTCTAATATGCCAATTTCATATTTTATCCCTTTTGAACCCACAGGTATTGCTTCCACTATTTCTTTTGAGTTGGAAATTTTTACGTAGTCTTTCAATGTAAGCACATCGTTTGAGCTTAAAACTTCACTTCCTACACGTGGATAACCTAAAATAGAAACATGCATACCTGTTTTGACTTTTTTTATTTTTAAGTCTCCAATATTTGCTTTTGCTATTACAGTGATTCCTATACCTGTCATAGATGTGGGAAAATTTTCTTCAGTACTTCCTGTAAAAACTACGTCTGAAAGTCCGTTCTCTTCAAGCTCGCTTTTTATGCCTCTTAAAATTTTTTGCCCTGTTGGATTCATTTCAACGGATAAAGTATCGGATATGACTAAGGGTTTTGCTCCTACACATAGTACTTCCGAAAGAGCCACTTTTACAGTAGTCCTTCCTACAATCTCTTCATCAACTTTTAACACATCATGCTCTTTATTCCCTATTGCTCCGAGGCTGTCACAAGATATCACATATGCTACATCATTTTCATAAATTACAACTAAATCTCTGTATCTCTCAATCACTTTTTATTCCCTACTCCTTTTCGGTATCGCTTTGTAAACCAATGCTGCAAGAAATACATTTGCAAATGACGCAATTGTTAGTGGTAATACCCATGCCGCAAAAAATCCCCATCCGAATATGGGCACAAACAAAAGGGTTGCAACAGGACCATTTAATATCGTAGCAGCGATTACTGCAATATAGATGTTAAATTTTCGATAAAAAAATTTAAACAAATAGGCGTATAATGCCATTTGCACTGCTATGTATATGTGATTTGTAAGCCCTAAAGGAAATCCAGAAGTAATTGCTGTAAGCATATGCCCTAAACTTATCACAAGGGCTCCATACCAACCTCCAAGGTATAATGCGGCAAAGTATCCTGGCATTGAATCGAAAGCAACTGTGTTAAAAACTTTTATGAGAGCACCTACTGCACTTAAGGCTATAAGCATAGCAACAAGAGTAAGAGTTTTAACATTTTTTAATGCATTTGCTTTTTCTTTCACATCAATCTCCTCCTATTTACAATTTTTAGGTGTTTTTATGTAATATTTTGAGGCAATTATAAGTTATTCCTTTATGGTACCAAAATCTTCATCCCATAAAACACCACAAGACCTAAAAATGAAGTCATATACATTATTTTTATGCTGTATTTTATGTGTTGGGGGGTAATTTTTTCTTTTCCATCCCCAAGAGTTGGTTTAATTTCAGGCTTTCCAAAATAATAATTAAGCCCTCCCAGTTGTATATTTAAAGCACCGGCAACTGCTGCTTCTCCGTGAGCACTGTTTGGACTTTGATGTTTCAACCTGTCTCTTAAAAAAATCCTCCAACTATTTTTATAATCATAGCCTAAGAGAAAAGCAGCTATAACAATCAAAAAACCTGTTATGCGAGCAGGGATAAAATTTAATATGTCGTCAAGTTTTGCAGAAGCAAATCCTAAATCGAGGTACTTTTCATTTCCATAGCCTACCATAGAATCAAGAGTGCTTGCTGCCTTATAAAAGACAGCCAACGGCGCACCTCCTATAAACGCGTAAAACATAGGGGCTATTATACCGTCTGATATATTCTCTGCAACTGTTTCTATCGCTCCTCTGGATATATTCTCAACATCAAGCCTATCTATATCCCTACTGACTATATAAGATAATCTTCTTCTTGCTTCAACTATATCACCCTTTGCCAACGCTTCGTATACTCTTCCAGCAGCTTTACCAAGGTCTTTTGTAGCAAGACAGGTATATATAATTAAAACGTCGAAAGCATATTTTAAATATGGATGTATAAGTCCTGCAATATAAAGTAGTACATATGTTGCTGCAAATGCCAAAGTTACTGTAAGTCCACACAGTATAAAACCTGCTATTTTTAAAGCTCTGTTGCTTTTAGCATATTTTCTAAGTATACTCTCTAAATGCGATACCACTTTCCCTATAATTCTTACAGGATGAGGATATCCTTCAGGGTCTCCTATCAACAAATCTAATAAGTAGGCTAATACCACTTCCATTAATCTCTATACCTCTCCATAATTTCATAGACTTCTTTCATGTCGATACTTTAACCTGCTCCTGAATGGGTGCCTGCAATCATTAAAGCTTTACACAACTTTGAGTTGCTCCTTTCCATTTAGCGATGGAATGACGTAAGGAGTATGTGTGATGGGATTTTCAAACACTTCCACATCTATTGAAAAGGCTGATTTTATGTTGTTCAATGTTAAAACACTTCTGGGAGACCCAGATGCTATTATTTTGCCTTCTTTCATAATGAAAATCTCATCACAAAACTGTGAAGCGAGGTTAATATCGTGAAGCACAATAATTACAAGTATCCCTTTTAAGGATAAATCTTTTACAAGAGACAGTATTTCAACTTGGTATTTTATATCAAGTTGAGAAACTGGCTCATCCATGAGTAAAATTCGAGCTTTTTGTGCTAATGCCCTTGCTATATACACTCTTTGCCTTTCACCGCCGCTTAACTCTTTTATACTTTTGTCTTTAAACTGCCATGTATTTGTAATTTCCATGCACTCTCTTACAATATCTCTGTCCTCTTTTTTCTCCGACTGAAACCTTTTAAGATAAGGAATTCTTCCCATCATTACCACGTCATAACAGCTAAATTCAAAGTCGTAAACTATATCTTGAGGCACATACCCTATATATTTTGCCTTTTCTTTTATAGTAAAGTCTTTGATATTTTTCCCTAATATAAAGACATCCCCAGCTGCTGGCTTTAAATAGCCTGATATATTTTTTAAAAGAGTAGTCTTACCACTGCCATTAGCTCCTATTATTCCTAAAACCATATTTTTGTTTATGGTAAAATCTATTCCTTTTAAAACTTCCTTTTCTTCATAAGAAAAGTGCAAATTATCCACCTGTAAAATAGCCATATCATCACATTCCTTCACTTTTTTGTTTGCTCTTTATTAACAGATATAAAAAGAATGGTCCTCCAAGTGCTGCTGTAATTATCCCAATTGGAATTTCCATTGGCTTTAAAATAATTCGTGCTAATAAGTCTGCAAAAGTTAAAAATATCGCTCCTGATATAGCACTAAAAGGTACAAGAATTCTATTGTCAGGTCCTACAATAAGCCTTGATATATGAGGCACAATAAGTCCCACAAAACCTATAATTCCACCAACTGACACAGCAGTTGCAGTCACCAAAGACCCTGTAATAAGAATTATTTTCTTGACTAGTTCTGTGTTGACACCTAAATGTTCGGCAACTTCTTCTCCTGTCAATATCGCATTTACATCCCTTGAAAATACATACATCACAAAAGAGCCAATTACTATTATAGGAGTAGTAAAGACCACACTATTCCAATTTATGAGGCTAAATCCTCCCATAGTCCAAAAAACAATTCGAGAAAACTCATCATGGTTTAAAAGCATCATGAGAGAGATAATTGCAGACATAAAAGCACTTATAGCTATACCTGCCAATAACATTGTGGTCATGGATACTCTTGTGCCAGTTTTAGAAATAGTGTATACGAAAAATACAGTCATTAAAGAAGTAACAAAAGCCATAAAACTCAGTCCAAATATTCCAAGCCCCAAAATTATCGCAATAGTAGCTCCAAAAGCCGCTCCTGATGATACACCCAATACATAAGGGTCTGCCATTGGATTTCTCAAAAGCCCTTGAAAAAATGTCCCAACAACAGAAAGTCCCATACCTACAATCGCAGATTCAATAGCTCTTGGAAGTCTTAAATTAAGGATTATTGTCCTAGAGGTTTCACTGCCACCGCCCAAAAAAACATTTAAAATCTCCTGCAGGGGTATTTTTACCGCCCCTGCAGAAATTGATAAAATCATGGTAAAGACAAGCAGTGAAAAGGCTGTACCAAAATATATCCCTTTTTTTACTCCCACTTTACTTAAATGCCTCCGGATGTAAGAATTTTGCGATTTCTTCAAGTCCTAAAACAATTCTATTAGAAGCTCTTGATATTATGTCGTCATTGCTTATCACAAATACTTTGTCATTTTTAACAGCATTAGTATCTTTATATCCTGCCATGTTTTTAATGTCTTTCACATCCCCTGCATGAGGAGAAGTTATTATCACATCTGGATTTTTCTTGACTAATTCTTCTACGCTGTACTGCGCCCAACCATTTACATCCTCTGCAACGTTTTTGCCACCTGCAAGGTTTATGAGCTCATCAATAAAAGTCCCTTTTCCAGATGTCCAGTTTCCGTCAAGAGAGACAAGATAAAATACGCTGACTTTCGGAAGGTTTTTGACTTTGTCGTTTATTTCTTTTATTTTGTCCTGCATTTCTTTGATTATTTCTTCACCTTTTTTCTCAGTACCTGTTATTTGGCCTATTATTTTTATAGATTGGTATATCTGGTCAATGTCTTTAGCCTCTAGCATCACGACGGGTATACCCATTTTTTCTAAAGATTCCATTTGCTCTTTACCGGAAAGAGTGGAAGCAAATATTATATCAGGCTTTTGAGCAGTAATCGCTTCTACATTTGGCCCTTTAAACCCCCCCACTTTGGGTACATCCTTGACCTCAGGTGGATAATTGTCAAAGTCTGTAACACCCACTACTTTATTTCCTGCTCCTAAAGCATATATAAGCTCTGTTGTAGAAGGCGCAAGAGAAACTATCCTTTGGGGTTCTTTCTCTATAGTTACTTCTCTTCCTAAAAAGTCTGTAACTTTTAAAGGAAACTGTGTTTTTACAATTTCAGTTGCTGTTTGAGATGTATCTTGTGGCTTTGTAGCATTGTTTGTTGAACAAGCCGCCAGTGAAAACATTAAAGCAAAGACTACCAATAAAGCAAGTAAACCTTTAAATCTTCTCATAAGTACCCTCCTAATTTAAATTTTTCAAGTATCAAAAAAAGACCTACCCCACGGAGGTAGACCTTTTTTGCCAAAATTAAGCATAAAAATTCCATTCCACCTTCCCTCCGAAGGCGAACTTCCGAAATCTTATGGCAGGTCTCCTGGCTCGCGATTCATCTTCCACCCTGCCTTCCCACCCGGCACATCTCTTGAACGCCAAGCAGTGGCTTATTAGGGCTTCATCCTCGCTCACAGTAGCGGGGGCTGCAGCGGATTTTCACCGCTTTCCCTTTTAACTTCTCAAGACCATAAGATTTTTTGTATTCACTTGTACACCTATATATTTAATTACTCATTATTTATAAATCTATTTATAACTCTATGCGTTGTGGCATTTAGAAGCAAGGTAAAATTTAATTAACTTATTCCCGCTAAAAATTTTATGCTAGTTTTTACATTGCAGACTTGAAAATATTAATAATATCTTCTAATGTTGCCTTTTTAGGATTTGTAAAACCACATACATCTTTTAATGCATTTTGCGATAACTCTTTAATGTCTTCTTCTTTTACCCCCAGTTCTTTTAACCTCGATGGTATACCAATCTCTTGAGAGAGCTGGTTTATGCTTTCAATAATTTTGCCTCCTATTTCTTTTGTTGTTAATTTATCTACATCTATACCCATCGCTTTCGCTATATATATAAGTTTATTTTGAACTGCCTCAAGATTATATTCCAAAACATGAGGTAATAATACGGCATTACATACACCATGAGGAAGATCGTAAAATCCTCCTAATTGATGAGCCATAGCATGGACATAACCTAAACCTGCGTTATTAAAAGCAATCCCCGCCAAGAACTCTGCATATGCCATCTTTTCTCTTGCTTCAATATCATTTCCATTTTCTACCGCTCTTTTAAGGTAGTTGAATATAATTTCAATAGCTTTCAAAGCAAGTGCATCTGTAAATGGATTTGCATCAATCGAAATGTAAGCTTCAATAGCGTGAGTTAGTGCATCCATGCCACTTGCAGCTGTTAGAGATTTTGGCATACCTATCATCAAGAGAGGATCATTTACTGCTATTAGAGGTGTAATGCGCCAATCCACAATTGGCATTTTAATACGTTTTTCTTCATCTGTAATTATAGCAAATTTAGTAACTTCACTACCTGTTCCAGCCGTGGTATTTATAGCAACTAGGGGCAGTAATAATGCACTATTCCAACCACCACACTTTACTTTGTCTAGACGCTCTACCTCATCAATGAAATTCTTCTCTTTAGCAATGAGGCCTATCCCTTTTGCGCAGTCATGAGCTGATCCTCCGCCGCACGAAATAATAAAATCACACTTATTCTCTATCAAAAGCTTAAGTCCATTTGTTACATTTTTAATTGTAGGGTTGGGTTTTGTTTCATCAAAGACAACATATTCTATTCCTTCTTCTTCTAAAACACTAATTACATTATTCACAAGCCCAGCTCTGACAAGTACTTTATCTGTAACAATAATTCCTTTTTTAAAACCTAATTTTTTGATCTCCCTTCCCACATCTTTTAAACATCCCACACCTATTAAATTTATAGGGGGCATATGGAATTTAAATATTTTCACATTTATCACCTCATATCAAAAACTTTTTTAAAGTTTATAGAAAATACAATCCTTCCTCAATCAATAAATAAGAATACTCTCCTAGTTTATAACTGTAATTTTTGTAAACAAGTCAGTCAACATACTTAGTTTAAAGATGACTATGTTCTCAAAAATGCTAATAAGCCGGTATGCAAAGTTTTTACTTTTGGTCTTTGACTTTTTGTATTTTTAATTTCTTGTGTTGTTTTTTTGGTTTTACAATCCACTAAATCCACTATATATACAGGAAGAACAAAGATTATTTGTTATCAAAAAAGCTCATTACTTCCGCAGTTTCCTTAGCAATCATGAGTTCTTCATTTGTAGGAATTACAAGCACCTTAATTTTCGAATTTGGTTTTGTTATTTCTACAATTTGATCGCATTTTTTATGGCTATAATTCTTTTCTTTATCATATTCTATACCAATCCATTCTAACCCAATTATAGTTCTTTCTCTTACTTCTGGGCTATTTTCTCCAATTCCTCCCGTAAAGACAATAGCATTCACTCCATCTAGAGTTGTCATGTATCCACCAATATATTTTCTTACTCTATAGCAAAACATTTCTATAGCAATTTGAGCTCGTTGATTTCCGTTGTTTGCTGCCTTCAATATATCTCTTAGATCATTGCTTACCCCTGAAATCCCCAACAACCCAGACTTTTTATTTAAAATCTCATTCACCTTTTCAACACTCATATTTCCCTTTTGCATAAGATATATAACAATTGCAGGATCAATTGAGCCGCTCCGTGTTCCCATCATTAAACCTTCTAAAGGTGTAAAACCCATACTCGTATCTGAAGACTTCCCTTTTTTTATAGCACAGATACTTGCTCCATTTCCTAAATGACAGGTTATCAAATTCAACTCTTCTACTCTTTTATTCAAGTATTCTGCAGCTTTTAATGCTACATACTTATGCGAAGTTCCATGAAATCCATATCTTCTTATCTTGTGTTTTTCATACAGTTCATACGGTAAAGGGTATAAATATGCATATTCTGGGATAGTTTGATGAAATGCGGTATCAAAAACTCCTATATTGGGTTTGCCAGGTATCTTGTGTTCACAGGCTTCTATCCCCCTTATATTAGCAGGGTTATGCAATGGGGCTAAATCTATGCACTTTTTAAGTAATCTTTTCGATGTTTCATCAATAAGGGTGGGTTTTGTAAAGTATTCTCCTCCATGAGCAATGCGATGGCCAATAGCATCAATTTCATCCAAGCTGCCTAATACTCCTATTGATTGATCTGTAATAAGTTGCAAAACTTTTTGAATCGCTTCTTCATGATTTTGGATCTGCTCAGTAGTTGCACATTCTCCATTTAATGAACTATATTTTACCGTTGAGTCATTCAAACCTATTCTATCAATAATTCCTTTTGCTAATGCCAACTCATTATCTGTTTCAATTAGTTGGTATTTTACAGATGAACTTCCACAGTTAAGGACCAATATCTTCATCAAAGCTTCCTCCATTCATTCCTTCAATATTTTGTTAATTGTTTCTTCCAGTTTCTTCATCCCTTCACCCGTTATTGCTGAAACGAAAATAATATTTTCCATTTTAACTCCGCTTTCAAGTAATAGCTTTTTTCCCTTTAAAGGATTAGCTCCTTTTATATCTATTTTATTTACTACTCCAAAGATTTTTTTGCCTTCAAATGTACTGCAAAAACCAGGTGGTACTGCCATTTTACTGCTTGTCGCATCCTGAACAATAACCACTGCTTTGGCACTTAAGATTTCATTTATAACTGCATAATTGAATTTTCGTATCTCTATATATTCACCGGGAATATCTACAAATTCTCCCATATAAGTTATAGTTTGTGTCTTTAAAACATGATTTTCGCTTTTTCTAAGATTTGCTATCAATGTAGATTTGCCTGCACCTACTGGTCCTACAAATACTATTTTCTTACTCATTACTCTCTACCTTTAACTTTTTGTTATAGGGCACGGAGAAAAGTTCAAAACTCTCACAAGAGTATTCATTATTCGATGAATTGCTTCATCCACTGCTGAAATATTACCTATAATTACCAAAGAACCACTAAAACGGTCTAAAAAACCTATCTTTACTGTGGAAGTTTTCAGAGCAATATCGGCTGCAATTATTGCACCTTCCGCTGGAGTAATTGTCATAATTCCAATCGCTTCTTTTTTCTCTATTCCTAGTTTTTCGCACAACTCTATTTGAGGGCTTGCAATTATATGAGCAAGTGTAATCTGTTTGCCAGGAACATACTCCTGAATGATTCTCTGTTTTTCTTCCATCATTTATTTACACCCACATTTCTAATAACTTTTCGTTAATATTAGCAACAACAGTTGAGGAAACCAATTTTCCCTTTTGCACAGCACTTATTCCTGCATCTATTGCTACTTTAACTGCACTTATTTCACCACCTAAAACAACTATAGCTTTTCCTCCTAAAAATCTTGCTATTTTAATATCAATTATCTCAACGTTTGCTCCTTTTGCTGCCTTATCTGCAGCTTTTATAGCCGAAGAAACTGACAATGTTTCAATAATTCCTATTGAATTATAGTTCAACTTTTTTGATTGCTTTTTTCGTGGGAATACCGTACTTAAAGACGGATGAGGATTTGTTAAAACAACTTCTTCTATTACTCCTTCACTAAACACTTCTTTACCTCTAGATATTGCATTTTTTACCGCGCTTACCTCTCCCTCAATCAACACAATCAGCTTTCCAGGACATATATTATCAATTAATAGTAATTCTACAGGAGTAGCTTTTAGCATCACGTCAGCTGCGTATACTCCTCTCGTTATTTCTTTAAACTCTAACAATCCAATCGCCCGCATAAAAAATCCTCCTTTTAAAACGGTCTCATCTTCCATCAAATGTAAATTTGGGTTTTTTCTAATTTACACTTTCTTTTTCCGCTAATTCTTCTCTTTTCTTCGGCAGATTTGGAGCTATGCAGTAATCATAAATAATTGCTCCCAATACACCACCTACTAATGGTCCTATTATTGGAACAAGTAGCCAATAAGCTCCAGAAAATGCTGCCTTGTCTCCTATTAATGCTGCAAATACTCTTGGACCAAAATCACGGGCTGGATTAATCGCATAACCAGTTGGCCCACCTAAACATAATCCTATCATCAGTATTATAAAGCCTACTCCTACTGGCCAAAGGTTTGCTGCCATACCTATATTATACTGTACATCAGTTACTGCATATATTCCTAATACCAGGACTGCAGTAGCTATCATCTCGACTAAGAACGAATTAGCAAGTGTATAGCTGTCGTTAGCAGCTCCTGTATAGAATATATTCATATATCCATCTTTTATAAAATTGCCTCTATATATTACATATGCTAAACCAGCACCGCAGAATGCTCCTGCTACTTGAACTATCATATATGCTATCGCTTTTCCTAGCGGAAAGCCCCTCCTTACTACTGCTGCTAATGTTACTGCTGGATTAAGATGTGCACCAGTTACGCCTCCTGCTACGTATACTGCTATCGTCACTGCCATTGCCCACCCAAAAGCTATCACATTCCAATCGTAACCTGCACCTGTTTTGAAAATTCCAAAACCATTTAGCCGTGGTGCAAAAAGAACATTAGCCACAACTCCACAACCTAGCATAATCAACAACAAGGTTCCTAAAAATTCTGATAAAAGCTCCCCTTTTAAATTTTCTCTTTTCATAAATTATTTCTCCCTCCCTACGATAATTTATTTAGGTCTTTGCAGAATCCCAAAATCCTTATGGATTAAGGGATTCTGCTATATATTTTCAAAGGAATTCCTCCACTTTCGTCGAATTTATATAGAGAACCAAATCCCAAAAAGAAATGGAGGAAATCCTATGAAAATCAAAGCTAAACAACTTTCTCTCTCCGATATTTACGATGATGTTCAATCCTTCTTTGAAGAAGATAAACCCAAGTTTATTAAACTCTTTGATTCCTTTGTTGATTTATCTGAACTTATTCCATCTTCTTTTTATGCCCACTATTATTCCCACTTTGGACGTCATAGAGATTTTTCTCTTGAATCTATGCTCACTGCTTTGATTATCCAAAAAATTCTCTCTATCCCTACTGTTCAACTCCTTGCACATGTTCTTAAACTATCTAAAGAATTAAGAGAGCTTTGTGGCTTTAAAAGAGTCCCTCATCCTTCTCAATTCTCTAGATTTAAATCCATTTTCCTCAAAGATTTGGAGAATTTCTTCAATAATCTTGTTAATTTAACTGAGCCTATTTGTCAGGCTATTAATCCTTCACTTTCTAATATCCTCATCGCTGATACTACTGGCTTTGAACCTTATGTCAGAGAAAATAATCCTAAGTTCTTTGATTCCCTTTATAGAAATATTAAAAAGTTCTCTAAATCTAATCCTGATTTTGATGCCCACTCTTATGCTTGTTCTAAAATGCCTAAGTTCGCTCACTCTAATCCTGATGCTAAATTCTCTTATATTAATGGCCATTATTGTTACTCTATCAAAGCTACCATCCTCACTAATGGCTTAGGCATTATTCAGCATATTAGTTTCTATGACGATGATTCTTTAAATGTCAATACTGCTAAATCTGCTGCCGAGTCTAAAGATTTGTACGATTCTAAAACTTTAATCCCTTCTCTTAAGGAATTCTTTAATTTACATCCTAATTTCTCTTATAGATACTTCTTAGGTGACGCTGGGTTTGATTCTTTTGATAATTATAAATACTTGTTCTCAAAGCTTGGCATAATCCCTATTATCCCTATTAACCCTCGAAATTCTAAAAACTTACCTCAGCCTACTTTTAACTCTGATGGTATCCCTACCTGCCCCCGTGACCCTTCTCTTAAAATGTCCTATGATGGCATCGTTCGGGAAAAAGGTAGAGCTACCAGAATTAAATGGCTTTGCCCTATGTCCAAAAAAGTTAGACTAAATGGTAAAACTACTTATATCCTTCAATGTGATAACCCCTGTACCTCTTCTAAATGTGGCAGAATATTCTATACTACCCTTGATATTGATTTTAGAAAAAATACTGTTGTCCCTCGTAACTCTAAAAAGTGGTCCAAACTTTATGAAAAACGCCCTATTATTGAAAAATCTATTTCTCTTTTAAAAAGTTCTATCGCTGTTGATAGCTTTAAACTCATAAATACCAGGTCAATCAAAGCTGATGTTTTTCTTGGGGCTATCACTCAACATATTGGTTTAATTATTACTGCAAAGCTTGGTACTTTTGAACATCCTTTATCTTTGAAAAAACTTTTGGCTTGATAACTTGTTCTTATGATTTGATTTGTTTGTCATCTTTTTACATTAAAAAGGTGTGTTAAGTATTGTCTTTTTTGAATTTGTATCTTTCTTCCATTTCTCTTTTTCCGTCTTGAGTGTGCCTTTAAAATGTAATTTCTTTATTTTGTTCCTTGTAATGTAACTTTTTTACTCTAATATTTATCTCATTTTGCAATCACCTAATAATTTATTTTTTGTTGTTTTTAGAATTAAATAATCATTTTTACAATCTTATCTGCAAGTTTCTTAACCAGTTGGAAGATGAGACCGTTTTTCTCCCCCCTCTCAATTTTTCGCCTATACTTTAAACTATCCTAAAAGCATCAACTAACACACATCTTCTTTGTCTGGTAAATGTTCTTGCTGAAGTCAAACCCTCACCCGTAGGTCCTGCAATGGTAAATGTTGTATATCCTTCTCCTCCAAACCCTATCCCCGCATATGAAGGAGCATTTTTAACAAAGATGGTAGTTTGGATAGCTCTTGCAAATGCAGTCATGTTTTCTACATTCTTTGAATGCATCATTGCAGTATGTCTATTACCACCTTCTGCTTTTACAGCAAGATTTATAGCTTCTTCTACAGTAGGTACTGTTACAAAAGGGATTACTGGCATGAGCTGTTCGTGGTATACAAGGGGATGTGAAACATCAACTGGCATTACTACTAATCTTATGTCCTTACCTGTTTCGATACCTATCTGCGATAGGATAAAATGAGCATCTCTTCCTATTAAATCTTTATTTATAGCCCCTCCTTGGAATATTAGTTCTGTCATTCTGTCAATATCTTTACCGTGTAATACATATGCACCTTCTCTTTTCATTCTTTCAAGCAACGTATCAGCGATTCTCTCAACAGCGATTATCTCCTTTTCCGCAATACATGGTAAATTGTTGTCAAAGCTTGCACCACATGCAATATCATGTGCTGCTTTTACTATATCTGCAGTTTCATCAACTACTACTGGTGGATTACCTGCTCCCGCGCCAATCACCTTTTTGCCACATCGCAAAGCTGTCTGAACGACTGCTTTTCCTCCTGTTACAACTACCATATTTACTTCAGGATGCTCCATTAATTTTTGTGCCGTCTGTATTGTGGGGTTATTTATACTGCAAACTAATCCGTTTGGTGCCCCTACTTTTAAAATTGCTTCATTTATTATTTCCACTGCCTTGTTTGAAGTCTTTTTAGCACTTGGATGAGGATTGAACACAACTGCATTCCCAGCTGCAAGCATACTAATTGTATTGTTAATAATGGTAGCTGTTGGATTAGTCACTGGAGTTATAGATGCTATAACTCCTACTGGCGCCATTTCAACTAAGGTTAGCCCTCTATCCCCCGTCCATGCTGTTGGTTTTAAGTCTTCTGTACCAGGCGTTTTTTTAGCAGCTAATATATTCTTCGCTACCTTATCTTCTACTCTACCTCTCCCAGTTTCACTACATGCTATCTCAGCTAATAGTCGGGCATTGTTTACACACGCTTCTCTTATTGCCGCTATTATTTCTTCCCTTTTTTCCAAGTCCATAAGTGCAAATTTCTTCTGTGCTTCTTTTGCACATTCTACTGCTTCGTTAACATCATTAAAAATCCCAAGATCCGGATTATCCTTTTCCTTTTTTTCTTCTGCTTCTTTTAAATTTATTTCATTTAATATTTTTTTTGTAATAGTAACTACCAAATTTTCATCAATCATTTTGCAAGACCTCCTCACTTATATAAAATTTCTAAAATGTGCTCCATTTCTTTTACACAAGAAGTTGCTACAGCAATATCTTCCTCCACACTTCCTCCACTAACTCCTATCCCGCCTATTAACCGTCCTCCCCACCTTAATGGTATCCCGCCACCAAATGTTACAAAATTTAAACTACTAGCATTATTTATCCCATATAATTCACCACTTGGTTGAGCTAATTCATGCAGCTCAGAAGTTTCCATCTTTAACAAAACTGCTGTTTTTGCCTTGTTAATAGCAAGTTCAATACTTCCTAGCAGGGCACCTTCCATACGCTCAAATGCTATTAAATAACCATATTCATCTACTACTGCAATACACATAGGTTTTCTTATTTCTTCTGCTTTTTCCTGAGCTTTCTGAATAATGTCTTTCACAATCTTAAATAGAATCTTTTCCTCTTTCATTTCATTGCTCACCTTTTCTTTTACACTTTTTGAAATTTCAGTTACTGCCTGTTTAATAATTTCTTCTGTTTCCTCAAATAAGGCACAACAGTATAGAAAATCAGATAATCTGTTGAGATACATTAAAATTTCTTCTCTTATATTTTGGCTCCTCTTAAGTTTTACAGCTTCCCTTTCTGCCCTTCTTACAACTGTTCTCGCAAGATGTAAAGACGAGGAAGACAAATAAGGTCCAGGTAAAATAAAATCCCTAGGCAATTTAATATTTTCAGTAATTTCATCTATTTTCTTTTCCACCCATTTAACTTCTTCTTGAGTAAGCCGTACTTCTAGTTTTTCAGGCTCTAATGTTGCCAGTTCACTGTTAAGAATAAACAAGTCTTCTTCTATTTTTTGCAAATAGCCCCTTACTTGTTCCCTTTTTACACACGACCTTGCCAGCGAGATTGCACTTATAGCCTCATCAACTGTCCCATAGGTTTCAACTCGTTGGTCACACTTTTCTACCTTCCTGCCTCCAATTAGAGATGTTTCTCCCTTATCCCCCACTCTGGTATATATCCTCATTTCAAGCTCGCCTCTTCTATTTCAATATTATCTACAATTCCCACTATAGCCGCATCTATAGGAACACTTTCATTCGCTGCAACTCTCGTTGCAGTACTTCCTCTTACAATCAAAACTGTCTCCCCAATTCCAGCACCTACTGTATCTACTGCTACTAATAGTTCACCATTTTTACTTTCTTCTTTTTCATCTGCTTTGTTAATAAACTTCATAGGCTGTACTATTAATAATTTTGTCCCTATTAAAAAGTCATTCTTTTTTGTTGCAACTACATTTCCTACCACCTTTGCTAATTGCACTTTACCCACACCGCCTTACTTTTTACTTACTTTTTAGATTATGTTTTTATAACTTTTAATTGGTTGTCACGGATAAAGTCCATTGCCAACGGTGTTATTATTGAGTCTTTTGCTATCTCAATTGTATCTATCTTCCCTTTTAACCCTATTATATCTTCTCGAGTTATTATTTTCTTTTCTAATCTGATATTTTTCGCTCCATTATAGTAAGAATTTTCCCTTTTGCTTTTTTCTTCTTTATTTATTTTTTCTGCAATTGAAAAGCTATTACTATTAAGATAACCTAGTACTTTTTTTGCCAGCTCAAATGAATTACAAAGTTCTATCCCATAGCTTTCAATGTCTTTGAAAATCTTGTCGTAAGAATTTTTTAAAGCAGGTGGGAAATTCGAAAAACCTAACTCTCTCCACGTCTCTACGTTTAGATCTGCAGCATCCCTTACTGCCACTATTGGAACGTCTGATAATACACAATTAATTGCAATTTGAGTTGGAAGGGTATCTAAAATAAGATGGGATATTTTTGAAGCAGTATTTCTTGTCAAGGTTGCAAAAATGACCATGTTATGTTTTTGAACACATTCTCTTGCGTTTATAGCTTCACCTTCTTCAATAACCTCCACACTCTCAAGCTGGTCAGAGATCATTTTTTTGTTAAAAATTTGCGACGCTGCCCTAGAAAATACAAGAGTATATTCTACCATACTGTTTTCTTTTATTTTTTTCAGCTCGTCTAGCGATATATCAAAATTTACTTTTCCACCAGTAAAAACTACAAGAATTTTTTTTGAAAGAAACTTTTTTACAACTTCCTCTACTATTCTTTTTATCATTTCAATTGAAATATCACTCATTTAAATTCACCCCTTCTCACAGGAAAGAGCTATGCCTAATGGAGTTATAAAAATAGGATACTGAGGGACTATCACTTTTTTCCTTGTCGTATTTTCTACTACTTCTTTCAAACCATGCAATGCACTTGCTCCTCCTACTAGATAAATAGTATCTATATTGTCAAAAGAAAAAGTATGCCTTTTTATAATTTCAGCTACTTTCTCCATGCATGGTTTTAAAATAGGAGTCAGCAATTTCTGCCTTTGGACATCTAGTTTTATTTTCTCTGCCTCTTCAAAACTGATGTTGAAATGTCCCGCAAGTACAAGTGTAAAATGCGTACCTCCCGTAGGCTCATCTGCAACATATACGACCTTCCCATCCTTCAATACAGAAATTCCTGTTGTGCCTCCTCCTATATCCACCACTATACCATCCATAATTTCTAGCAGTTTTGCAGCTGCGGTTGGTTCATCTACCACCTTTATTACTTCTAAACCAGCTTCTTCTACGACATATTTTGTTGCTTTTGACACTCCTTCCCCTGTCCCAGGAGGAATAGCACATGCCGCAACTCTAAGTTTCCCTTCTAACTCTTCATTCAGGAAATCTACCATTCTCTTCACTATCTCTTTTGCCCCCACAAAATCTACTACTACACCATCTTTTACAACCTGGGCACTCTTCATTGCCCCTGCAACTGGTTCATTATTCTCATTTAGCACTGCTACAACTACATTTGCTGTTCCTAAATCAACCCCTATCTTGTATTCTTTACCTTTTTTTTGAGGCTTTTTGTTTATAATATTTGCAAATTTCTCACATATCTTTTCAGATATTTTAGGTACAACTTTTGTATCCATCTCTTTAATGCTCCCTTTTAAATCAGTTTTCCTCCTTATAGTAAGATATACCCTTTTGCTTGGTTCTTAATTCCTGCTGCGTTTGCTTCATCAGTATCTACGTGCATTTCTAATACGAATTTTTCTGAAACTCGTGCAAGGACGTTTTCAAATATCAATTTCCTTTCCTCACCTACTTCTACCTTTAACAAGTTTTTATCTTTTATTCCTATCTTTTCTGCTAAATTTTTTGGCATATGAACATGTCTCATGGCAACAATTACACCTTCTTCAAGTTTAACCGCACCCATTGGCCCTACAATGATACATCCAGGAGTACCTTCATGATTCCCTGAATCTCGCACCTGAGCTTCTATTCCCAATGTATAACAATCTGTTTTGGAAACTTCAACCTGTGTTCTCTTCCGTGCTGGCCCTAAAATTCTCACGCTTGGCAAAATACCCTTAGGTCCTACTATTATAACCGTTTCTTTTGCAGCAAATTCACCAGGCTGCATTAAGTCTCTTATGGGAGTAAGAGTATAACCCTTGCCAAATAAAGCTTCCATGTGTTCTTCGCTTAAATGAACATGTCTTGCTGATACATTTATTGGTACTTCTATTTTCCTTCTACTTTTAACTCCTTCTTTTTCTTCATAATCCCTAATTTCTTTTATTATAATCCGGGTAAGTTCTTCAATATTGAGGCAGTCCATCATATCACCTCATTTTTAGCTCGTTGTAATGAATGCACAGTGTACGTGGTTCACCTTTTTTACGTGGACATCCAGGATCTTTGCAGAGATTGCACGTATATGCCATTCCTTCCTTATCATCTTCTTCCTCTACTTCTCCAGTTTCTTCTTTAGCCTCACTTTTATCCTCTTTCTCAAATTTCTGTTCTATTTCTCTTTTCTCTATTGTCTCTCCTTCTGTTACTTTTATCTTTGGCTCAGAATCGTTTTTCTCTTTTTCCTCTTTCTCGATAACTGGCATCAATAAAGTAAGGTTTTTTTCTTCTCCCACAATAAATCCTACCTGCTTATCAGGCCGAGGTATTATATGAACTGCATAAACTTTGCCTACCCTTAAAGCCGCTGCTTTGCCAGCTTCTACTGCTGCTTTCACAGCTCCAACATCTCCTTTTATCTTTACTGTTGTAAGACCACTACCTCTAGCTAATTCGTAACCTATTAGTTTTACATTGGCTGCTTTAACTGCTGCATCAGCGGCTTCAATTGCTGCAACAAGCCCTACTGTTTCTATTAATCCTATGGCTTCACTCATACCACCTCTCCACCTCACTTTCTTACGCAAAAACTAATGGTAAATTTTTGGCTAACCTGGCTGCATTTATACCAATATTTCTATACAAATTGGGATCGTACTTTTCTCCTCTCAGCGTCTGAATAGGCAAGTTGGGTGGTAAACGTCTCTGCAGCAATGCACAATCTCCATTTTTCAAAACCCCAATCCCAATTCCTAAGTTAGAATTTCTTGAAGCGTTTTGTGCTAAAACCTCTACAGAATCTTCAACCTTTTCTACTTGTTGGATTTGAAAGGGTACGCCTTCTTCTTCTAAACCTTCGCAAATTTTCTTTAAATATATGTTTGTTCCTTCTATTGTATCACAATATATAAGTACTACAGGTTTTTTTATTTCATCCTTACTCATTTCCTTTTACACCTCGACAAAACCAATCCTGTTGCTACCGCATTTCGTGGTCCTTCTACATTTCTTATATTACCCCTTCCCGCTACAATACCATAGCCTGCTAATGTATCAGAAATCATTTCTGGGATTTCAAAATCTAATGCTGATCCTCCTACCATTACCACAAAGTCTATTAGTCGAATATTACCTGCAGGAGCTACTTTTGAAAGAGCACGTAATGCGTTAGTAACAAAAACTTTTCTTTTTGCATTTCGTCGGACATTTATTACCTTTTCCATGTTCAACTCTGGTGGTAATGGTAAAAGCCCATCTTCTCTTAATAAGCACACTCTTGCAAATGTTCTTGGATCTAATGGTTCTTTGAAAAATCTTACTGTTCCATCTTCTAAACGAATGGAAAATAAGCTTTCTACTCTACATACCGGATATTTCTTTATATCTTCTACCAAATATTTATCTTCTATCCCTAGTTCTGTTTTTATTAACATATTAACCATTTCTCCTGCGCCTGCCATATGAACGCTTTTCACTTCCCCGTTTTTAGTCATTAAAGCCGCATCAGTAGAACCTCCTCCTAAATCAAGTATTGCTAATGGCAACTCTGTACCCGGTGTAGTAAGTGCACCTATGATGGCCATATTTGCTTCAATTCCTGCTATTTCAACAGCAATGCCAATTTCCTGTTCTATTTTTTGAGCAACCTTTTCCATTGGTAATTTTGAACTTTTTACCATTGCAGCAAGTGCCACTGCATTTTCAGATGAAAATTCCTCTGCAATTCCGCCTTTTACTTTTTGCCGCACTAAGGTATCTACTGCAAGCACATCTTGAATTTGAATATTAGAACTGTCTTGCCCTGTCACATCTGCCATGGTTTCTTTTATCCTTGCAATTAAGCCTCCAACGTTAGTACCCGGAGTCCCTTCCGCATCTACAAGTGGCCATGTGCTTTCTACTGCACTCATGATTGCCTCTGCACCTTCTTCAATGTCTACAGTAAAGGTTCTGTTGTTTCCCTTTATAATTAGGGTTCCTGCCGGTATTTTCCTTTCCTGAACTTCTCCTTTTGGAGTCCTTATAACTACTGCTGATCGGTTACCTATCAAAGCTCTTGCTACCGGTACAATATTTTTGGTTTCCTCTGCCGTCAAATTAAAAACCGATGCTATTCCATAGGGATTTGAAAGAGTTTTAATTGTGTATCCAGGTTCCGCCACTTCCACACATGCTAACATTCCTATTGGAACTTTCTCTATTTGTTTTACTTCATCAACAATTGGAATCCTTCTTTGAAGTCTAGTGGCAATTAAAACTCCGTCATCCTTTTGTGCAATTGCTCCTTTTACTTCTACTCCTTTGGAAAAAGCATTATTTATAATCTTTGCAGCATCTTCATAATCAACATTTTTAGGGATCACTACAATTACTTCTTCCCCGTGTTTACATTTTTCTAATTCAAAGATGGGGATAGTAATACCTATCCCCAGCCCCACCCCTCCCGGAGTTGTGGGATTGTGACCTATCATTGTAGATTCTGTGATTATTGTTTCAGTAATAGCTTCCATCGCAATATCTGAAATAACGGGTGTAGCTTCATTTATTCTCAGCAAATCTATATCTTTAATAGTTAAATTGGCCTTTCTTACAGCATCTTCTAAAGCATGTCGAACACCTTCAACATTTTGAGGCGTTCCTTTAATACCCGTCGTGTTTGAAATACCACTCGCTAAAAACCTTATTTCGTCCCCGTTCACTTTTGCTAACGCTACCTCAGTAGTGCTATTCCCTATGTCTACACCTGCAATGATCATATTTGTCTCCTCCACCCATGTTATTCCATACCTTTTAACCTACCACGTCTCTCATACACCTCCGCAGCTTCTCTTACAAAGGCTGCACACACCTTCGCCCCATATGCATTATCAAGTTCATCAGCTATCGCTAACAATTCTTCTTTAGTAGAACGATAAGGCCTCAGCGCATTGTAAATTTCAAGAATTCTTTTGTCAGGCACTTTTGTAAGCTCGGCTGCACGTCTAAAGTTATTTGCTAGTTGCTTTCTCCCTGCTGCTTCAGCTATTTCTGCTTGAGCTAACAAGGTTTCTGGTGAAATCTTAAGATCATCTGGTAATACTTTGCCTTCTCTTACAGCTTGAAGTGTTATTTCATTTATTGTCTTGCCTGTTATACTTTTCGCTAATTCAGGTTTATTTTTCGCAAGTGGATAATCTCTCTTAGGATCTAACTTTGGCAAAGAAGAGCTTGCCGTTTTTTGCTGATTTTGTGTTCCTTTATCACTTGTCAAGTTGGTTAATACTTCTCGTACTATTATTTCAAGGGTCTTTTCATCTATCACTCTTATTCCCCCCTTTTCTAGCAAAAGACACCTTTAACTCTACTGGTTTAGCACCAGTTTGCACATATTTGGTTTCAAAATTATGCATTACTGCAGCTATTGCCTGGTATTTAGGCCTTGCCATTTGATCGTTTTGTACAGGAACTGGTGTAGGAGATTCGCCTTTGGCATACAGTGCAGCATTTCTTCCAATTGCTCTATACGTTTCTAGAGTCAAAACTGGACATTGTGGGAAAAGTTCTAGGTTGTTCAAAGGTTGTAAGTCTTTCTGATGAATAACAACCGTACCTCGTGATTGAATACCAATTCCAATTCCCGACCCCGAAAGTTTTGCAGCTGTGTGGGCAATGAACCCAACATCAGCTGTGTGTTTCACTCTTACTATTCGTGCTTTTAATCCTTGTTCTGTAATTCCTGATATTATTTCGCGAAGGATATTACCCAGTGGTATACCAATGATATTTTTCTTAAATTTTATATAAAAGCCAGGAGAAACCCCTATTACAACCTCATCCACATTTACACCTTGTTTTGCTTCCCCTATCTCCTCAATTATCATTTCCCATTCTTGATTTGCATCATCTGATGATTGTGTCGCTGGAGCTGCAATTTCAACATTTTCCAACTTTTTCAAAACTTCCTTTACAATTTGCTCAACCAATGATTCTGTTTTAACCATTCTTACACTATCCCCCTTTATTTATCAAACTCTTCAGGCTAGATCTTCTGGCTTAAGCGCTTGTGGTACATTCTTGATTCGCTCCCATCTCTCTTTTGAAAGCCTGAAGCCTGTACCAGGGCCTTTATAGTCATTTGAATTATTTACAGCCGAATCTATGTTAAAGTCTTTATCCAAAACAGCTGACGTCTGCAAATAATCACCTGCTATCCTCTGTTTGAGCATGTTCAACACATTTTCTGCTACATCTGTAAATCCACTTTCCGCTAATGCCTTTACAACGTCAAGACCTGTTAGCCCTTTCTCCATGAGTTCTGTTGCAGCTTTGAGATCTGCATTGACATCTCTTGGAGGCATATCTTTTGAACCATGCGCATATGTTGCTGCTTCCACTTCTTCATCTGTAATAGGCGGCAGATTCAACTTCTTGAATACCGATTGTAAAGCTCTTGCTGCCTTGTTCCTTACAGCAATAACCTCATCTTCTGTCACAGGACTTACTCCACCTTCTACCATCAGATCTCTCTGCAACATGAGATAATCGTCAAAGTCCTCTGCATCAAAATTAGAACCTGCAAACATATTATCATAGTTTGGTACAGCACTATATCCTGAGAAGATAAGGTCGGTACCTGGCAACATTAGCAATAATGTTCTTGCCGTTCTTCTGATATCAGAATGAGAGAATGTCTGGTCATTACCAGATGCAACTTCTAAATCCTCCATCATTGTGATAAGGTTCTCAGCAGCAACAGCTCTAATGCCCCCTGGTACGGCACCTGGAACACCAATGCAACTTATAGAACCATTTTGTAATCCTTGAACTCCTGCACCTTTTGCTATCATCACACAGCGTGCTTCAAGGTAAAGCATTGATTTCCCTTCTGCGAATCCCATTTGACACTCAGAACCTGTTCCTGAAGTGAATCTCATCTTCAACCCTCTTGAAGCATATGCAGAAGCAAGAAATGCTTTTGACCATGGAGTATCATCGCCATCTACGAATACTTGCTCTGTGCCATACACAGAAATGGTTTCCGCATAGGAAGTAAAGCCTCTCATACCAATCGTTAACTCAAATGATTCCTCTAACGCATCTTGTGTAAGCACTCCACCACGTCCTGTTTGAGAACCAACTAGTAATGCTAAGGCGTTGAAAGGTGCATATCTTGTTATTCCTACTGTCGTTTCTAGCTCATCAAATCCACGTAATGCTGCTTCTGCTGCATCTGCTGCAATAAGCACTGGATTATCGCGTAAATTTGTAACATGTGCCTGGTTACCTGGTCTCTTTCTTGCTCTCATCTTTTGTATAGCCATCATAATCTCAACAACATTCAAGTGGTTGACAACTTCCACTACTTTTGCAGGTGTTAAGCCTGATACAATCTTTACTATTTCTTCTCTTGGAACGTTTATATCTACCAACATCCTTGCAATTTCTAGGCTATCCATCCCCATAGCCTTTTCAGCCATTTCTATGTTGATTGCGTAATCTGCGATAAACTGCTCAATCATATCAAATTCTTCGCGTTTTTTACCATCCATTTCAACAATTTTACCATTTTCTATTTTAATGCTTGGTTTAGGATCATTAGGACTGTTTACAGCAATCAAGCCTACTTCTGGCCATTCTGCTATAATACCGTCTTGATTCACAGGTCTTTTAGCTAATACTTCAAATCGCTTAGACCTCATTCTCACTCCCTCTTTTCTTTCAAATTTGTTTCGCTATCGTGCGAAGTTAGATATATGGATGAGTTAAATATAAGGTTCACCACTCAGAGATTTTGGTGCCTCTCCAAGTGTACTTAGAAGCTTCAATCCCACTTCTCTTGCAGCAATAATAGCTTGTCTCACTGCTCCAGAATCTCCTGAAATAAATAATATCGCCTCATTTGTCATACTGGTACCTTTTGCTGGACTAGCATAGCCAATAACTTCTACTTCTGCTGCCTTTACAGCAGTATCACAGCATAATACTCCAATTGCAGCTGGTGCTCCCACAATCAATCCAAATGCCTTTCCTAACGGAGCTCCAAATGCTTTTTGCAATGCATAGCTTGCTCTTGCAGTATACTGGAATTCTAAATGTCCAGCTTCGTTTACATATACATCGCCAAAGGTGCGTCTCAGCTCTTTCAATGCAACCTCTACTGCTCTTCTTGCATCCGAGACTTCTTCTGCACCGAAGATGATAAGGTTCCCATGTCCAGCGCCACCTTTCGTATCCCTTGGCAATTCAATAGCAACTACTTCTGTGTTTGTAGCTTTTACTGCTTCATCCGCAGCCATTATTTGTGGTCCTGCTCCTGTACGACCACCAATTATTCCTATAGAACGATACTTTGGGTCAATTCCCATTTTCTCATGCAAAGAAGCATCCACATTTGCAATTACCAATCCAATTGTGTCACCTAGTGCAGTACCTACAAATTCAGTCAAGCCTGGATTTGTAATTACTGGCTCTCCTCTATTTGCTTTATTTTCTTCTTTTTGCTCTATTCCTACTTTTTTCAATACATCTTCGACTACTTTTTTGATTACTTGTTCATCCATATTATCCTAGTACCTCCTTTCTTTCACATAAAATTTTTACTCTTCAGCTTTAGGAAGAATCTTCTCAACATCTGCGTGAGGTCTTGGAATTACATGGACAGATACAACCTCACCAACTTTTCTTGCTGCTGCTGCCCCTGCGTCAGTAGCAGCCTTAGTCGCCCCTACATCTCCTCTTACCATTACAGTTACTAATCCTGACCCTATTTTTTCATAACCAACTAGTTTTACGTTTGCTGCCTTTACCATCGCATCTGCAGCTTCAATTGCTGGTACTAATCCTCTTGTTTCTACCATTCCTAATGCTTCACCTGTCATTAAAAGACACCTCCATAATAGTTTGTTTTTTAATATTTTATTTTTCTTTATTTATAATTCGCCTTAATAACAAAATTACCTCTTAATAAAAATGACATATCCACTGTAATAAATAGATGAATTAATTTTATAGAAAAAATTACTAATTAAGTATTATAACTGTAATAGAATTTTTTTGACTTCTAGATGTTCTTTTTTGACATCCCACCAGAATGAGTTCTAATCTTTTGCATAGAAATTTAACATCGCGTTAACAGAAATTATACATAAAATTATATATTTATTAAAAACTAGAAACTTTATAACTAGTATCTAATAGATCTCTTTGACTATTAATTGGCGTCCTCGCATTATTTTAATGAAAAAATATATATATTAAATGTAAAAAAATCCCTTTGTAATAAGGGACATAAGAAAAAAGCACTAAAAAACATCTTATTTCATTTATTAAAAAATTATTAATATTAATGGAATAACGTTAATTTAATATTGTCAATTAAAACAAAGTACTAATTGCTATAAATAGTAAAATAATACCACTTATCAGTGTTCCAAACTGACTAAGTGTAAAAGAACCTATCCGTATTTCCGCAACTCTTTTTCCTAATTTTACACCTACCCAAACAGAAATAAAGCTTCCAATTGATGTAGTTAATGATATAGTAAAAGGAGAAAAGCTTAAAATGCCTGCACCCAAACCGTTGGTAAGAGCATTTGCTGAAAGGGCTATTCCTAAAAGAATTGCTTCAAT
This sequence comes from Thermoanaerobacter sp. X514, assembly GCF_000019065.1. Lineage (NCBI taxonomy): Bacteria > Bacillati > Bacillota > Clostridia > Thermoanaerobacterales > Thermoanaerobacteraceae > Thermoanaerobacter > Thermoanaerobacter sp. X514. The sequence goes on from NC_010320.1 coordinate 1,965,287, forward strand.
CAAACTGATTTCTCCTGATTTATCCAAATCTACAATTTCGGGACTTTCTAAAATGTCTTTTATAGAATTATATTTTGACTGTCTTACCTTTTTGTTAACTGACTTGCGAGGTACGGCTAGTAAAATAATTCTAAGTCCGATTATAAACAGCAAAAAAGCCCCTACAAAAATAGAAAGTGACCCAGGCAGTACTGAATTTAACCATTTGCCAAAGATAATCCCAGATATACTGAACAAAAAAGCTATTATTGCGATAATAGCATTAGAGAAAAAACTTATTCGTATATTTCGTATGCCATAAGAAAGGCCTACACCAAAGTTGTCTATGCTTGCTGATATTGCAAGGCCTAAAATAATTAGCCATTTCATATTTTATACATTCCTTTCTATCGAATTAATTTAAAAAATGGCACTGTTGATTAACATTAAAAATGGTTATTTTTAAGATACTCCTGGTTTTTATCTTGATAAAATTATAAATTTTGGAAATAATTTATTTTAATATGAAATTTTTCATTTTCATCTTTTAAAAGCTTTCTATTTTTTCTCTGAAACTTTTAACAAAATTATATTTATAAATTGCAATATTAAATGCAACACCTAATGAAAATCATGTAGATATAGGATTTGGAACAAATCATATATAACCTTAAGCCCATCTTAGTTAACAAATTGAGCGAAGGTCGTGATTTGTCAAGGGTTTAAGTCAGGCGAAGCCTGCCCCTTGACAAATCACGAACGAGCTCTATACTTTATAAGAGATGGGCTTAACAAATTTTTGCCAGTTCCTCATAAAAGCATTCTTTAGGTGTTTTATAATTTAACAATTTTCGTGGAAGGTTATTAAGCCAATTTTCTACTTTCTTTATCGTATCTATAGATAAATCTCTAATACTTTTTCCTTTAGGGATAAAACGTCGTATAAGACCATTATGTCGTTCATTTGTACCTCTTTCCCAAGATGAATATGGATGTGTATAATATACTTCTACGCCATATTCTAAAAGAGCACTTTCTAAATCACTAAACTCTGTACCATTATCAGATGTTATTGTTTTAAAGACCTTGCTTAAATTGTCACCAAACATATCTTTTAATTTTGATAGTGCATCTTTAACAGATTTACTGTCTTTTGTATCCAATAGTAATATTATTTCATGGCGAGTCTTACGCTCTATTAATGTTAAAAGGACCTTGTCATTAGACTTCTTGCCAATTAACGTATCTATTTCCCAATGCCCAAAAACTTCACGGCTTTCAACTTCTTTAGGCCTAAAATCAATACTTTTACCCATAATACGTTTATTTTTACGGTTTTGTTTCTTCCTTGGTTTTAAACGTAGTTTTAAAGGTAAATCAATGTTTTTAACTTTTAATAATCCTCTATCTATATAGTTGTAGAGTGTTTTAGTACAAACAATGGTTTTATTATTCCAACTTGGGTCCTTCTTACAATAACCTACAACTGCGTCTGGTGACCATTTTTCATTTAATATTTTATTTTCAGCATATTTCAAAAAATCTTCTGCTTTAGCTGCTTTAAATTTAGCTCCACAATTTGAACGATTTTTTTCGTAGACAGCCTGACCAGTTTCAGGAAAATAGCTTGTATAAGAAGACAAATCACTTCTAAGTTGTGTAGTAGTTCCACGTTTAATTTCACGGCTTATAGTACTTGGAGATCGATTAAGTTTTTTAGCAATATACCGAATGCTCCTTCCTTCCTTGAGTAATGCATAGATTTCTCCTCGTTCATAGCTACTTAAATGTTTAAAAGAACGCTTTTTTGTGGTACAATTATTATGAACCATAGTGAAAATCCTCCTTGTATGATGTTTAGTTGACACCTATATCATACACGATTTTCACTATGGTTTCTATTTTTTTATCTGTTGCATTTAATTATACAACTAACCAATGCTATTTTTAGTGATAAAAGGCATAAATATTTTTGTAAACAAAAGATATTTCAATCATTATGGAGCCTGAATGGAAAAGCATGGATAAATACCCACTCATACTTCTAACTCTCTCTCTCTCTCTTATTATAACTAATAACTAACAATCATTACCATATTATGTGATAAAATTTAAAGGTTGGCATTCAGAAAAAATACCCACCCCAACTATTGACAAAGAGCCAATTTTCTAAACTCACTAGGAGAAATTCCAACAACTTTTTTAAATACTTTACTGAAATAATTAGCATCTTGATAGCCAACCTTTCTTGCAATTTCAGAAATTGTTAACGAAGGATTAGCTAGATATTTTTTCGCTGCCTCAATTCTTATTCGTGTAAGATATTCAGCATAGGTGCATCCAACCTCTTTCTTAAAAAGTCTACTAAAATATTCAGGATTAAGATATATTGTTTGAGAAAGTTCTTTTAACCTTATTTCTTTTTCAAAATTCTCATTTATATACTTTACTACTCGTTCGACTATATTATTCTCATTCCTTTTGGCACCAGCAAAAAGATCGCTAATTTCTTCTAAAAATGATGTAGCCCACAAGGTAATACCTCTATAATTTTGAGTCCTCATAAGTTTTTGCAAATGACTAAAGCAAAATTGAAATACTCTGCCTTCTTCACCAGTTAGCATTCCTACTTCACTTATTGTTTTGACTATTCTCATCATTATCTCTATAAGATTTATTTGGCATTCCAATAAATTGTTTTTAGTTGTTGTTAGAATTTCCCCTACAACCTCCTTTAGAAGTTGGAGCGCTTTTTGACTATCCCCTAATTGTAAAAATTCTATCATTTCTTCTTGCTTCCTTTTGGTATTTAAAGAAACAAAGTGAGGCTTTAGAAATACTTCTATATCTTCCTTCTTTATTATATTTCCTTCTCCTAGAAAAAATTTTCCTAATTTCACCATTTCATCTGTTTCTTCAAATAACTTTTTTAAATTATTAAATTCTCCTATATCACTTATTCCAATTGTAGTAATAATTCCTGTCTTTGTTTCCACTTCTTCTTTCAATTTAATTGCTAGCTCATATCTATCGTATTTACTACCATTAAATCCAATAACTATTTTTTCTCCTAAAGCAAGTACAAAAATGTCTGAATGTTTTCTTGTAATTTTTTCAATTGTATGGTACACAGCATATTTATTGTGTATTATTTTTTTGCTTTGAGTTTCAATTTCTGGAACAATTATTAATACGGAGTTGGGGAGTGATTGTATTCCTAAATATTTCATTTCTATATCAGATACTTCTTCTTCAAAAAAGCACCCCAGAATTTTTGCCGCTAATATTCCTGTTTTTATAATTTTACTCATATCTTGTATAATCTTCCTTGTTTCTTCTTCTCTTTTTTCATTTAACCTTTCATTCTCAAAGATTTCTATTACTTTTCGGGCAACCGTCTCAACCTCTTCTGGAGTTACAGGTTTTAAAAGATATTCAATAACACCCAATTTTAAAGCTTCTTTGAGATATTCAAATTCATCATAAGCAGTTATTATTATTAACTTCACGTTGGGAAGAAAAGTTATTATCTCCTTTGCAGCAGTTATTCCGTCAATTCCTGGCATTTTAACATCCATAAAGATTATATCAGGTTGAAATTCTTTAGCTTTATTAATTGCATCATTTCCATTTTTGGCATCGCATATTACTTCAATTGGCAAACCTGTTTTATCAACAATCATAGAAAGTACTTCTCTTTCTAAAGGCTCATCATCACAAATCATTGCTTTGTATTTCATTATATTTTCCCACCTCTTTCTTAATTATCGGTATTTTTAAAACAACTAAAGTGCCATTTCCTTTTTCGCTCCTTATTTCTAACCCATATTCTTTTCCAAAGTACATTTTTATTCGTCTATCAACATTTTGTAGGCCTAGTGCCGTTGTATGTCCTTTACCTTTTTCGATATCATTCTTAATTACTTCAAGCATTTTCTTATCTATTCCCACTCCATTGTCCTTTACTTCAATGAATATTGTTTCATCCTTTTGATAAGCTTTTATATTAATTACTCCCCCTTCTTCTTTTTCTTCCAGACCGTGAATTATAGCATTTTCTACTATGGGTTGTAGACTCATGACCGGAAGAAGTACGTTTTCGATTTCAGTTGGAACATCAATTTGCGATTTTATATGGTCTTTATATCTTATTTCTTGGATATGAAGGTAGTGTTTTAAGTACGATATCTCTTCTTTTAAGGCAACAAGTTGATCTAGATTTCGAAGTGAATACCTAAGAAGACTAGCAAGAGAATAGATAATTTCCGCTGTTCGTGGCGCATTTTCTAAATAGGCTAATCGAGCAGCCGTATTGAGGGTATTGAATAAAAAATGAGGATTTACTTGAGACTGAAGAGTTTTTAGCTCTAAACTTTTAATAATATTTTCATATTCGGACCTCCGTTTAGTTTCCTCAAGAAGTTTTTCTTGCATAAGTTTATTAAGGCCAAGTTCTATTAAGTAACTAGCAATAATCTGGAGCATATTCCCAGCTGCTATAATGTAATCTTGGGGCACTACTTTTATCTTTAAAAATTTTTCAAGATATACTTCAGGAGCTATGCCGAAATTCTTTGCCCGATCTATTGCTCTTTTAACCATTTCTTCTGTAGGAGGAGATAAAAATACTTGTCCACATAATACATATCCCCAACATTTCCCATCTACCAGTAATGGAGCTGCCAAGTCAATTATCTCACAATGGCAAAGTGAAATAGCTACCCCCCCTTTTTGTAAAGAAAGCCTACCTAATTCTGCATCAGATCTAAAACACCCTTTTTTTCCATGCAAAGTATCTCTTACGAGTAAACAATGTTCTGTAAAATTACTAGGTTTTGTAATACTTTCTCCATCTGGTGTTGCGATAATGGCACCAAGTCCTGTAACATCCGAGAAATTTTGTAATATTTCTTCTACTTTTTTTACGTCAATTACATCTCTTAACTTAACTTCTCCCATTTTTCTCACCTTCTCGCCTCAAAATAGGTATTATCTAAATTGCAAACACCACAAAATTCATCAGTGTTCTCTTCCCTTCTGCTAAGATAAATAATTATACATTCTTATTTTACACCTATATTCCAAGAAAGAAAGGATGCAGCTTTTTTGATGTAATGAAAACCAATTAAAATTTTTAGCTTTTGATAACTTTATTTAATGTCTAAATTTTAACAATCTTCCTCTGCAATAGCTACTGTTTTATACTTTTAAATTTTTAATTTCTACACATATTCTCAAATTCCTTCTCTATTTACATCAAAATCTTTATAAAAAATAGTCAAGTCCAAATTTTTGTGTAAAATTCCTCTGGTTAGAATCTGATTTCTCTCTATCACCACCGTTCAATTCATTATACCGCTTCCAGCCCTTTTGGCATCAAGGATAAACTATCACCGGTCTTTTACCCTTCTTGACACCAAGGGCCTTCGGCAGTCACTAAAAGTGTTGCATGAGCTCAGCCCATGATAGTGGGAACCCCTCAGCGTCGAAACTCTTCAGCAATTTCATAAGCTCTTGGCGCATGAGGAGTTTCAGCAGTGAGCCCGACGAGGTTAACAGGATCATGGTAAGGTATATCTTCTATTTGATCATCAACAATCTTGACTTCTACATCGGGGTAGGGACATAGCGCAGCAAGCGCGGCAGAGTAAGAGCAAAATTTAGTGTGGAAAATTGAAGTATTCTTCGCTTCATTTGCCGAAGTGCACACCCTGCTAGTAATGAGAAGTAGTCGCATATACCTCACTTCCATTATTCTTCTTTCTCTTCTCATCTACACAGTCAGATCTTTTTAGTTTATAGTGCTTAATTCTCTATTAATAGTGAGATTCCCGCAAAAAATTTTATATGTTTATTATGTTTATAAATTATAAAAATAACGGTTCTATATAAATGTTGACGTGGCTAGGGATTACATCAACATTTATTATAGAACCAAATTAAAGAAGTCTTAAGTGCCATTGACTTAATAGTAATTGGAATAAGCAGAATTATAGATACAGGTATATTTGTAATTACTAGTGTTGCTACAACTGAAAAATTTTGTCTTGCAGTTGTGCTCTCATATATTCTAGCAAGATTAGCTTGTGCTTTTGCGGCAATTTCTATGCAGAATTGGCATACATATTTCCAATTATAGGTTCTACCTATAACTACATCTATATGCTAATGAAAAAACTTATTGCTTGGACAATAGGATAGGACTTAATGCTTGATTACGTATTTGCTCTTCTGGCAATCTCTTTGGGCTGGTTTGTTTATTATTTCACTAACCTAAATATTAGTGCTGCTTTTAAAGCATTTGTACTTCTCTTTTTTGTCTTAGTCGATAAACCACATGTAAAACCAGCTAATTGGTAATATTTTTATCTTATGATATAATTTATCTTTTACGCATGTAAAAGGAAAGTTTACCTGGCCATTATAAGCAAAAGTTTTTTACTATTTTCCCCACCAAGTATATGGTTTTGCAGGAGGAGTCATGTAAGTCAACCGGCTATGCTTCAATCCCATGCGTATATAAGTTTTAACCATTCTTACCGCAGCAAAGGCCGGGTCTATTACTGGAACATCATAACCAGCTTCTTTTAACCTGTTCATTAGATTATTAGCCACTCCCATCATGCCAGTACAACCTAATACAATAACATGAACATTTTCTTTTTGAATTGCATCTAAGCTTTCCTTGAATAAGGCATCTTCTAATTTTTTCTTATCGCCCAAATCTAATACTGGAATGTTAATATCGTAGTGCTTTTATTCGCTTTTCTATTCCCATCTTGGCAACTAAATCGTGTAGCATTGGAATAACATTGGGCAAAACTGTAACAGCACCAATGTTTTGACCAAGTCCTAAAGCAATTTGCATAGAAGGTTCAAAACCACCGCAAACGGGTATATCAACAAGTTCCCGTGCAGCATGTACCCCCGGATCCCCAAAACAATCAATAACTATACCCTCAAATCCTTCTTCTTGAGCTTTCTTTACCTTATTTAAGATATCTGGTACAGCCATAGCTTCATCATATTCACACTCGATGGACGCCGGACCATAATTCAAATTTTCAACATCAACATAATCATCAGGATCTACATAGTGTTTGATTTCCTTTTTAACTTCCTCATTAAATACCTCTGAAGTAATTGGCACAATAATTTTTAGTTTCATAAGTAACCCTCCTTGTTTTTTAAAATTAAATGAATTGCCTTCCATCTATATTAGGCAGTGGCTCCCTGCTTCATAGAATGCTATCGCATCCTCCACAGACACTAGTTCATGTCGTGCTCACCTACTACTCGTAAGGTAAATGCCTCCCCAGATTTGGTTTCCATTTATACTCTAATTCATCTCCATTTTATAGAAGATGGAAGTAAATTACTAAAGTCTGTTAAATTAAATTTCCTGCTGCTTTAACTCTAATTCTAACTGCATTTCCGGGAAGATAAGCTAAAGGTATATCTTCAACATAAACGACATCCACTGATTCAGGATTAGCCCCTGCTTTTATTGCTTCATTTATTGCCCGTTGCTTTGCATCGTTTAATGCTGCCTCTCTGCTCATATCACTCAAAGAATAAATGCGATCTATTTCACCACTAACCTGAGCTATAGCAGCACCTAAAGCATTGGCTACTCCAAAATTTTTCGGCCTTACTATTTCATTTACACCGTGTACTTCATCGGCAACAATAATACTTCCTCCGCCAACCAATACAAGAGGTTGTGGTTCTTTACTGGTTTTCATTTTGTCAATGGCTTCATTAATCATTTCTTGCATTTTGGCATGTGCTCGCTTAGCAAATTCTAAAGGTATATCTTTTACTTTTTCCTTAGAACCTACTTCTGCCAATCCTAAACGAACTGCAATGTCAGTAGCAGTTATGGTTTTCCCTCCAAATACCAAAGCCTCTTCGGTAATTCTATACCCTACACTTTCAGGACCTACTTTAATTTCGCCGTTCTCTTCACGAATAGTTGTACCACCGCCAAGTGCGAGTGAAATTAAGTCAGGCATTCTAAAGTTTGTCCGCACCCCGCCAATTTCTACTGCAATGGAAGATTCTCTAGGAAATCCCTGAGAAATAACTCCAATGTCACTTGTAGTTCCACCAACGTCAAGCACTAATGCATTTTCTAGCTTACTAAGAAAAGCTGCTCCACGAATACTGTTTGTAGGACCACAAGCAATTGTTAAGATAGGATAACGCATCGCATAATCAATCGACATTAAAGTTCCATCGTTTTGACAAAGATATACGGTAGCCTCTGTAAGACCTTCTCGTTTCAAAGCATCTTTAAAACTATTAGCAGTTGTCCGAGCAACTTCAACTAAAGCGGCGTTTAAAACAGTAGCATTTTCCCTCTCAAGTAGGCCAAGGGAACCAATTTCATGAGATAGAGATATTGGTATTTCCCCAAGAACTTCTTGCAATATTTCTTTTGCTCTTAATTCATGTTTATTGCTAACCGGAGAAAATACAGATATTACCGCAACACTTTCTACTTTGCCTTTAATTTCCTTGGCGATTTTACCAAGCTCATCTTCATCTAGTGGACTTATTTCTCTGCCATCAAATTCATTTCCACCGGCAATTAGGTAATAATGATTCCCTACCGCCTCAACCAAATCCTTAGGCCAACCAACTAGCGGAGCAATTGCTTCGGTTGCGGGTTTACCAATTCGAATAATTGCAGTCTTACAAAGCCTTTTGCGCTCAGCAATGGCATTTGTAGCATGGGTTGTTCCTAACATTGCATATTTTATCTTTTTGCGATCTATGTTACTTTTATCTAATACCTTATTCAATGCTTCAAATATACCGCTTGAAACATCTTTAGTAGTCGGTACTTTAACACTCTCTATTAGTTCCATATTTTCATTTACTAAGACTGCGTCAGTATTGGTCCCACCAACATCAATTCCAATACGATATTCCATCTTTTTCTACCTCCTTTTAACCTCTATTGAGTTCTTCTAAAGGTATATAATCAACATCATATCCAAAGTAACGCGGACCAACAGTTTCAATGCCTTTTTCAGTTCTCCACTTCTTATCACACGGAATTCCTATAATAAATACTCTCTGTCCATAACGTAATCCTTCGGTGGTTATAGGTAAAGCTGTATGGGCGTCAACGGTACAAATCAAGTCAGGTACGGTAGCTACAACTTTTCCATTGCGGCGAGCTATTAAATTTTCATTTTGGAAATTAATAGTCATGGCTTCCCCTTTATATTGGTCAATTCCATCAATATGAGCTTCCCCGCGGACAAATCCACCAGTAGTACGCCTTTGCACATCAGAAATTTTGCCTTTGAAAAGCATGTATCCACCTGTCACTTCTAAAAGTGCCTCTATAGGATCTTCACCTTTCTTGTGGGCTTCGCGTATCGCTCTTCCAATTTGAGCCGAATAAGAAATAACATTTCTTATTCCTGCTCGTTTTAAATCTTTTCCAGTCATCGGATAAATTGCTATCATAACTGATCCACCCATAACTACCGTAGCATTTCTAGCAAGACTTTCCGTCCAGAAATTACTGATTGTGTGTAAAAGTATAGAATTACCTTTTTCATCTGCTAAAACCATAGGTGTTGCAGAAACTCCATAAAGGTGATATGTCACCATTTGCAGCTCCGGGAAAGCCCTTCCCATGCCATCTACGTCTACCAGTGGTAGTTTCTTCTCAGCTGCAACCATAATAGGTATCATTGAATTAACTCCACCAGCTTCAATAGGAAGAACCGCATATACTTCCTTCCCAAGGAAACTTTGGAGACTATCAAAAGCCTTGAAAATCTCTTTTCCTGAGGGTACTTTTTCTACTAATACTGTCGGCGCTCCCATCATTGCTACAGGAACAACTAATGCATCATCGGGGATATCGTCAACATCAATAAGTTCTACTGGACCATTTTTTTGTAGAGCTTGAATAGCCATGAGTTTGCCTACATAAGGGTCTCCTCCTCCCCCAGTTCCGAGAAGAGCAGCTCCAACCGCAATGTCTTCGACTACTTGCACATCGATTTTCTTAATTTTTTCTATATCCTTTTTCATTTTTTGTTGTACCTCCTTTTAAACATTTTTAATAGATTTTTTGTAAATTTTCCTGAAAAAGTTATATTTTACTACCATCCTTTTCATGCATTCTCACCTTTTACAAAACGAATCATTTTACGGCCTGTGGTTATAGCCCACATTTTCGATATTAACCAGTGTGCTAAACCAGCAGCCACTAAAGAATTTAATGCTGGAATACCCCACTGAACATAATAACCTATTAAAGCTCCAATTAACCAAGCTAATAATGCAATAGGATTGATATGCTCCACAATCTCCGGTAATTTGCCCTCTGCACGACTTTCCTCAAGTTCTTTTTTGAAACGCCTTAAGATAAAATAATCAACAACCATGATTCCTGCAATAGGTGGTATTGCAATTCCTAATATCATCAAAAAACTTGTAAATTTCTCTAATATTCCCATCATAGAAAGTGCTGTTCCTATTATTCCAATAATCAATGTAACTATTCCTCGGTTAACTTTTACATTAAAGGCAGCATCTAAAAAATTAGTAACACCCAATGAAGCAGCATAAAGATTTAAATCATTAATTTTTATAGTTGAAAAAATAACCAACAATGCAGCAAACCAACCACCTAGATTATACATTATCTTAACAACATCGCTTGTACTTGCTGCATGTGCCATCGTGGCTCCTATAAAGTTTAGTAATATTTCTCCTAAAAGTAGACTTAGTAAAGTCATCCAAAAAACATCTTTGGCATTTCTGTTAAACCTACTCAGATCAGGCGTTATAACCGAACCTACCATAAAGCCACCCGCTATCATAGTTGCAGCAACACCAATAGTAAGATGCGGACCCGGAGGGGGAGATGAAAGAATTTCGCTCATATTGTAGTTACCTAACATTTTAAATGTAGCCCACAATACTCCGGCTATAAAAGCAGGAACAGCAATATTTGCTGTATAGCTAAGCATTTTATAACCATAAACTACAATTAATGTAATTGCAATACCACTTATAAGCATTAATAACTGAATATTAACCTTACCCCTAAAAGCACTATAAAGTCCCTCAGCAAAAACAGAATTTTGAATACCAAACCAACCCGTAGCCGTAATTGAAATTACAAGTCCAATAAGACTCGAACCTAGTTGACCAAAGCCTGCCCAGCGAGAAAGAAAACTAGTAGACATTCCTTCTAAAGCTCCAGCTACCCCAGTTAAAAAACTGACAATTTCCATAATTGTAACACCCAATAAAGTAGCAATAATTACATCTTTCATTGTCATGCCATAGCCTATAGTGGCACCAGTCATAAGTAAAGGCAAACAAACCACACTGCCAAAACGAATCATGAAAACCTCCCACATAGGACGTCGTGCATCTAATGGAACACGACTTAAAGAATAGTCATCAGCAGTCTTAAAAGCCATTTTGACTCCTCCTCTTTAAAAAGTTAATTTTTTAAAGTTTAAAAAGTTAATTCTGTGAAGCAATAGTTTAGCAAAAATCATGCCAATTTCTTCGCCAAACTTTTATGATTTTAACTAAGGATGTGTAAAGTTATACGATGGGAAAGTTCTTGATAATAAGTAGAATTCCATTTTGAAAGGTAAAAAAACAAAAAGTGAGATGTGTTAAAAAAATTTTCTTAATCTTAAAATGCCAATTGTAAGCAAAATTAAAACGTTTAAAAATTTTATAGCTAAGAAAAAATTATTGACGCAGAATTTCTTTTGAATTAAAATATAATAAAAATTAACTTATATTTTTTATATTTTATTTTATTTTCTCATTTATTCTCAAAATTTCTCATTTTTTATCATGTTTTCTCATGGCTATTAAAATTTTTCATTTTAAGTGGTGATAAAATTTATGAGAAAAGCTTTTATTGATTCTTTTATTGATTCTCTTAAAGAAACTTTTGGCGTTGTGACCAATCTTCCGGAAAAATGTTTCTCATTTATTTCACTTCCGAAAACAGGCTATCGTGTTTGGGCACCACCCTGTACGCCCACTTGCCCGGAAGGCACTGCTTGCCCTTATGAGCTAATACTTTCCTTTAAACTAGAAGAAGATATTTTTGTGGTTGCATTGCCTAAAAACATTGATAGAGATTTAAAGCTAACACCCGCATTCCTTGTTAAATTTCTTTTGACTGTATTGGAAATGTTATATATTCCTGAACAAAAATCCGATAATTTGTTAATCGCGGAAGCATTGCAATTTTTGGCAAATCAATTTAATATAGAGTTTTTCCTTTTTGACAATAAAGGACAACTAATTTTAAGTCAAACTCATTCGCCTATCCAACTTTCTACCTTTACCCTTTGGGAAAAGGTAAGTCAGACAGGTGAGCCAGAAGGTTTTATAAAAACCACATGGGGAAACTTTTATTATCGTATTTTTACAAAAGATGGAATAACAACGGGTTCGATAGTCTGGAAAACAGAACCAACCAAGCAGGAAGAAAACAAATTCCTTTTTCACGACGATTCTTTTTTTACTATTCCAGGTAAAAACCCTCGTTTTTTAGAAATAAAAGACCTTGTACGACAAATCGCAGTAACCGACAGCACAGTACTACTTCAAGGTGAAAGTGGCACTGGTAAAGAACTCTTTGCCCGCTATATTCACTACTTAAGTCCTCGGAAAAACCATCCTTTTATTGCAATAAACTGTGCTGCAATTCCCGATAACCTTCTTGAAAGCGAACTTTTCGGCTACGAAGACGGCTCATTTACAGGTGCTCGTCGTGGCGGCAAGCCTGGTAAATTTGAACTTGCTAATGGTGGAACAATTTTTCTTGATGAAATTGGTGACATGCCTCTACAATTACAAGCAAAACTTTTACGGGTTTTGGAGAACCGACAAGTAGAAAGAATTGGAGCTACTGTTTCCCGTCCAATTGATGTAAGAATTATTGCGGCAACTAATAAAGATTTAAAAGAATTAATTGATGCTAAACTGTTCAGAGAAGACCTATTCTTCCGCTTAAATGTTTTTCCAGTTTTCATACCACCACTACGTGAGCGTCGAGATGATATACTTCTCCTTTTAGACTTTTATTTAAAAAATATTTGTCTTGAACAGGATAAGCCATTTAAAATTTTCAGCCCAGAAGCTATTGAAATTCTTCAGAATTATGACTGGCCAGGAAATATACGAGAATTAAAAAATGTAGTAACTTACGCCGTCTCTATTTGTAAAGGTGATATAATTACTCTGCATTATCTACCAAAGTACTTACAAAACGGTTTATCATCCACTAAATCCCAGTTTGGTGAAGTTAAAACTACTCATCCAATTATCCAGGTCGATCAATTAAAAGATCAATTAGAAATTCTATTAGCTAAATACGGTAATTCTACCCAGTCCAAAAAGTTAATTGCCCAAGAGTTAGGTATTAGTCTGGCAACTCTCTATCGTTGGCTTAGAAAATACCATCTAAGGTAGGTGTAACTATGCAAGAAATTACCATTGATTGGATTGAACCACTTTGGTATGGCAGTATCTTCCTCGGTTCGGGTGGTGGCGGGAAAAGTGAACTTTTGGCATCTGTACTGTATAAAGCTTTACAAAACCGTTCTATTCCATTACTAACCCTTGATGAATTGCCAGAAAACAATTTTTTTTGCGGCGTAGGTCTTCTAGGCTCACCGGAATTAAGTGAAGAAAGCCTACCTTCAGGAATGGAAGCACGTATTATTATTGAGGAGCTAGAAAAATATACTGGTGCTAAGTTTAAGGGGATCTCAATCGTTGAAGGAGCAGGGGTTAATATTTTTTACCCACTCTTAACTGCGCTTCAAACAGGCTTACCAGTTACTGATGGTGATGCTATGGGGCGAGCTTTTCCCGAATTGCAAATGACCACCTATCATCTTGAAAATTTAACTGTTACTCCTTTAGTGTTAATTGACAGCAATTATAATTTGCATTTGTTTCTTGATAAGCAAGATACCTTCCTTTTAGAATTGAATACTCGCCAGATTATTTCCCAGCAGGGAGGAGTAGGTTATTTTGCTGGTTTTCCTTATCCTGGTTCTGTGCTAAAAAGAGTCCTTCTTCCAGGCACGTTAACTTTTGCTCGAGAAATAGGTGAATGCTTTCTACAAGCTGATAATTATCGTGAACTGTTTAGCTTGCTTTTAGAAGTAACTTCTAACTCTTTCTACGGGCCAGTAGTGGAAATTTTCCAAGGTACCGTAACAAACATCTCCACATATGAAATTACTAAATGGAAAGCTGCAACATTAATTTCGCCAAAAGGTGAAAAATTACAACTTCTTTTTCAATATGAAAATCTGCTCGCTTTTAAAAACGGTAATATGGTTGCTAGTGTGCCTGATTTAATTTCTGCAATTGATTTAAATAAACTTAAACCAGTAAACAACAACGAAATTTATGAAGGACAACAGCTGGCACTTCTGGGCCTTCCAGCACCGCTTCGACTCAGAATCAGCAAAGCTCTAGATGTCGTTGGCCCTCAATGTTTTGGCTATCGAACTATTTATGTACCGCTGGAAAAGCTATATTGGGACTACTACCATAAAAAGGAGGTATTTTCTTGAAACTTACACTTGGAATTTTTTTGAATGGTCAATCTGGAACTCTTATCGCTGGCTCAGGTAAGTACTTTCTTTATGAAGGAAAATTTTCTTGGCAGACTTTTTTAGATGAATTAGAGCACTGCCTTTCCATACTAGGCTTATCTAGAAAAGATGTAATTAAAGTCTATTTTACTCCACCTCTTTCTTCTTCAGCAAAAAGTGATATTAAGCCAATCTTTCATCTTCGCCTAGTACCAGAGCAATTTAGTGCTTTTTTTACCCAATCCCAAAATTTACAAAAACTAGTAACAATCTTTCAAGTAACCCCAGAAAAACTTTTACAAAAATTAGAAGAAAATAAAGAGCAGATTAAAAAAGCCAATGTAATCTCCATCATTGCGCCTTTTGGTCTAGTCTACCCTGAAAAAGAAGACAAAGCTATTCGTATACTTAAAAAACTCGCTTCGGCAACAATCTTAAAATCTCAGGATTATCCCCAGCTTGGCTTTTATGAACGAGAAAAAGCTTTGCTAATAGCTGATAATTTTATGGTTACAGTATATCCTTATCTTAAGCAACTTAGAGATTTTTTTGCTCCTTACCCCCCAGGAATATATTGGGTTGAAAACGAAGCAGTCTGCTTAACCGAAGATTTTTTACCACAAACTTGCGGTAAAATTTACGAATTTGCTCCTTTGTTACAAATAGCCCGAGGTGCTGCCGTTTTATTTGGTTACCGTTATTCTTTAGCTCTTTTTAAAGTCGGTTCTACATTTAAACTTTTTCAAGTGCAGAATTCTTTAGAAGTCAGCGAATTATCTCCACCTTTTAGTTTCATTAGCGCCTCGTCAGTGCAACCTTTACTTGCCAGCCTTAAATACCGCCTTCCTGAAAATGTGCAGGGCATAATTCCTATTTTTAATTTTTCCAGTTACTATTTTTCTGATTCTTATCCATACCGATTTTATCAGCTTGCTTTTTCAAAATTACTCCGTTATATCGGTTTTCTTACAGCTCCAGCGGTTTTAACATCTCTTACCATCTGCAAACAAGAAGAACTATATGAAAACAAAAAAAATTTATTAAAAAATTTACACCTTATTAATAAAAAGCATAATTTTCTGGAAAAGCCTGTAGTTTTTTATCAAGAAACTCCTATTCGTTATTTAACTTTTAATCATACAATCTTAAAAGTGGGTCTAAAAGAGTCAAGTTCATTGCAATTATAGTTATTACATTAGCGGCTTCTCTATGTATTCTGCAATTTTGTGACCTGGTTTTTTCCTATATTCCTAATGCCTTAAGGATATTCACCTTTTTGCCGCACTATTATGCTTTAATAAAGTAGTGTGGACGAAATTGAAATAAAGTAACTAAGGCAATACAAGTTTTAGAAGAGGGGTTTAAAGATGCGATAGCGGTCTTAGAACTTCCTGAACCTTATCGGAGAAGGCTTCGTACTACTAATATGTTAGAACGGTTAAATGAAGAAATTCGTTGATGTGAAAGAGTAATAAGGATATTTCCCAGTCGAGAATCTTCTATTTGCCTAATTGGATCCTCATTAATGGAACAAGATGAAAAATGGGCCTCAGGAAGAGAGTATTTGGACACGACTGAGTATTTTGAGTAGCAAAAAAAGTTTCAACAAAATCGAAGGACAAGGTTATTCCAATAAAATGACCAGTCTTAGGATAAATTAATTTGAGAAATTGCATTTATCTACTTTTTTGTTTTAGTTGTTATGCTATAAAAGTAAGGAATCCCTCTGCTGTAAAGGGTTCCTTAGATTTTATCAAAAGCAATATTTTCTCTCTGCGTTGCAATCCATCTTTCTGCTACTGGTGTTTTTTATTATCTTAACTTACTTACATTCTTTTATTAGCACTATATTCTGATTCCCATTTGGGCTGTGGTCCTCTTAGATAGGATATAAAAGCTGCAACCAAGCTTATTGCAAAAGAAATCCCAAAAGTAGACCTTAAGCCCTTAATAAATTGAGCAACTGCTATCCCTTTTGCCCCAACTTGGGTTCCTACAAAAAGTGCTTGCATTGCTTGTGGATCTATGCTTGAAGAAATTATTCCCATTGCTAATGCTATACTTATTACTGTTCCGGCATTGTTCATCATTGTCCTTACTCCTGCCGCTATTCCTCTTTTGTCGACCGGAACATTGCTCATTATAGCATTGGTATTAGGAGATATAAATAGTCCGGAGCCAAAACCCATTATAGCCATCCACAGTATTAACTTTGTAATTGACGTTGTAGCATTTATTCCCATAAAACCTAAAAGTCCTACTGCAGATATAAGTAGCCCTATACTACTTAACTCTCGTGACCCATACCTATCAGATAGCCAACCGCTAATTGGTGAAACCACCATCATTGCTAGAGCAAATGGTGTCAATAAAATACCTGCAGTCAATGGATCCATTGCCTTAATACCCTGCAAGTAAAAAATCAAAAGAAAAGTAACTGCTCCTCTTGCTATTCCATTTAAAAGATTACTCGTATAGGCAAAAGCTAATATTCTCGTTTTAAAAAGATTCAAATCAAGCATTGGCTGTTCCACGGTATTTTCAATATAAATAAATAAAACAAACAAGGCTATTGAGACAACAAAGAGAGTAATAATGTGTGGATTTCCCCATCCTGCAAATCCTCCAAAAGACAGGGCAATTAAAAGTATTATCATAGCAATAGTAAATACTAAAGTACCGCTGTAATCAAATTTTTGATGTTCGGGAAGAGCCTCTATTTCCCTAAGCTGTAGTGCTGCCCACAGCGTGCCAATAATCCCAAATGGCACATTGATGTAGAAGATGCTTCTCCATCCAAATTTAAGCAAAAATCCTCCTAAAATAGGTCCTATGACATTTGCAATGCTTATAACCATGCTGTTTATACCTAAAGCTTTCCCTAATTCGTTTTTAGGAAAAGCGTCTGTTACAATCACTGTACTATTAGCCATCATTAAGGCGCCACCAATAGATTGAATAATTCTAAACAAAAGCAATTGAATACCCGAATTTGACATTCCAGATAGTAAAGAACTTAAAGTAAATATCGCAAAACCTGTAACATATAATTTCTTTCTTCCAATCATATCTGCAATTCTCCCTATTGTCGGTACAAGTATTGTAATAGAAAGCATGTAACTCATGACAACCCACATGATTATAGTCATATCAGCATGTAAAGCTTTCATAATATCAGGCAAAGCAATTAAAAGCATACTTCCATTAAGAACAGAAAAAAGAGCACCTATTGTAGTGCATGAAAGTACAATCCATTTGTATTCCAATTTTTTCACAGTATGCATCTCCTTTCATACAACGATTCTTGGATATAATAATGCGGCACATAATTGCAAAATAACAGTTATGAATATTATTATTAGCCAATCCAAGCCTGCATTTGGTATAGGACTATTTAATAAATATCCTCTTAAAAGTTCTACAATATAACTCAGAGGATTTATGTATTAATGCCTGGCCGATTTCCAGTTTTCTAACCATACCACCAGAGTACTCTTTGACAATCCTGTTTGCTGCTTCACTTAAATTTAATATGTCAAGAATATGATTAATCCTTTCTTCTCTCTCTTTTTTAGGTAAGCGCAATAATTTTGCAACAATTAGAAGATTTTCATACCCTGTTAAAGTTGAATCGGCTGATAAGGCTTGCGGTACATATCCTATTAAATTTCGAATATAACCTCCATTTTTTATAACATTTATTCCCTCTATTTTGATTTCGCCTGATGTCGGAGGCAAAAGCGTAGTTATCATACGAATTGTAGTTGTTTTTCCTGCTCCATTAGGTCCCAATAAACCAAAAACTTCTCCTTCGTTTATGGTAAAACTTATACCTGCAACTGCTTCATACTTTCCAAAAAGCTTCCTTAGATTTTTAACTTCAACAGAAAAAGGCATATAAACACCTGCTTCCAAATTAAAATTTAGCAAGTCTCACATTCTTTCAATTGATTCCAAATTAACCTCAAATCCCTGTTTAGACGTTCTACGTCAAGTCCATCAATCTTTTTCAAAATATTTGCGAGTATTGATGTACGATATTGTAAGATCTCTTTTAATAGTTTATCACCTGCTTGGGTTAATTTAAGATAAACAAGCCTTCTGTCAGTTTCATCTCGCCATCTTTCAACGAGCCCATCACTTACAAGATTGTCAACAAGCCCTGTCAGAGTGCCAGGAGCCAGCAGCAACCTTCTTTGCAATTCTTTCATGGTTATTGGGTTGTCAGCCGACAACTTGTTCATAACCCAAAACCTCGCCATTGTTATATTTTTTTCGTTGAGATAGCTTCGAGTATATAAATTTAATATGTGGTTTATCTCTCGTAAAAACATTTCTAAATTGTCTATATACCCTAGTTTCATCAATTTGCCTCCCTAATATTTTGGTTTCCAAATTATATTATAACATTATTTTTACAAAGTCAATAGGGTGTAAACATTTTATTATAAAAATGATAGATAAAGATATAAATAAATGCGTGAACAATGAGATAAATATCCTTAAAAATAATAGACAAGAAGAAAACAGTGTGGTAATCTATAAAAAGAAAGTAAAAATCAATTTGGAGGGCGTTAAATGAGTAAAATTTTTGATATTGATAGAAATGATGAATGCATTTGTGGAAGTGGAAAAAAATATAAAAAATGCTGTCTTCCTAACATAGAAAAAATTGAGAAAACCCTCTTAAAAGAAATGGAAAAAGATGACGTATTTTTACCTTATGATTATGAATTTATACGAATATTAAGTGTAATGTATGGAATTAAGCTGGATGGTAAAAATGAAGCTGTAAACGTGGAAAAATTAAAAGTATTACTAATAGAATCATTGGAAGAAAGAAAACGACAGGCGGAAGAACTTAATGAAGAAAATGAAGATGAAATAACCGAAGAATTATTTAGAAAAATTGTAAGCATATTCAGAAAAAATGAAGGGTTGAAAGACTTAAGGATCCCGGTTACTTTTATAATGAATGTAGATCTTGATAATGAGGAAGAAATGGAAAGAGTTTTAGATGAAATATCTAATACATCTTTTTTAGAAAACTATTTATTGAATTTAGCCTATTCTCTACGTACAGAAAAATTTACCGAAGAAGAAATGAAAAATATCTTTATCTGGCTTTCAATAGCAGTTATAGATAAAACTTATAAGATATTTACAACACCTATCTTAGAAGCAACGGAATTTGACCTTGTGGATGGAGAAGATGAATTAGAAAAAGTTATAAATGATGCAGAAAAATTACCTCATGACTTAGTGAAGGAGAAAGTGATGGAAATATTCTATAAATATCCTATATTTGCCGAATATTTAAGTGCCAATATGCTTATGGAAATGGAAGATGATTTAAATTATATTTTAGACCCTGAAATGGAAATTGAAATACCATTTTATGTATTTTATATATTTTATTTAAAGTTCCTTACAAAAGCTGCTGAATTCTTTAAAAAGAAAAACACAGAACAACAAGAACTTTTTGATTCTATATTTGATGAAGTGATAGATGAAATTTTTGATGAAGATATAGTTGCAGAAAAAGTGTATTTTTCTATATTAGACAAAATAGTAAAAATAGAAAAAACTACAAAAAATAATGACCTCAAAGAAAAGCTTCAAAACATATTAGAATTTTTAACTATACCAACAACATTCCAGATTAGTTTAATAAAGATAAGATTTGTTATATCCCTATCTAACTATGTTAATACTTTACCTCAAAGAATAGATGATAGCAATATGATTTTAGAAAATCTAGAACAGCTATTATCAAGAAAATTTTTTAATGAATATATAGCCTATTTAGAGTCAAAGGATTTTGAAGAAGTGCAATACTTAAAACAGCTTTACAATAAAATTGAAGAACAAAAAGCAATTATATATGATAATATGAATGCGATTGTAAATGCATTAAAAGGTTTTTGATTTTTGTTGTGTAGAAATGTTATGAATTTATAAATAAATCAAAAAGAATTAATATAAAGCTACTTTAAAGGCTTTTTAAAGTTTTAAGGTAGCTTATTTTTGTTAACATTTTAAATTTTATTATTCGATGAGATAATGGCTGACTGTGGCAAAACTTTTAAGCTTTTTCTTTTTAATTAAAAAGTTAATTAAAAAAGAGCAATTAACCACTGCCCTGGCATTGCTCTTTCCAAGATAACACATTAATTTTTCTTATATTAAAATCTGTAAATACTTGATAATCACAAAAATCTAATCTTTCTCTAACACATTCCACAAAGATTGCTTTTTATTCTTCAAAACAATTTCATCATCTTTTAGTTGAAGGGGCATAACAGACACAACAATGTGCTTTTCTTTTAACAGCTCTTTTTCAATAAACAACCATGTATGATTGTGCAACAGCTTTTGCCACCACTTTGGTGCAGTAAATTTTGGTATAATTACAGTTATTATATCTCCCTTTTGATAGTTATACTCTTCTGACTTTATATATTCTAAAAGTGGTTCGATGATTTTTCTGTAAGGTGAGTATCTGATAACTAAAGGAATAGAACAATTTAACATTTTATATCTTTCTTGCAATTTCTTTGCTTGCTCCTCGCTTATAGAAACATTGAATGCAATTACATTATCAGATATAGTCCTTGCAAACCTTAATGCTCTTACACTTGCTTTGTTTAAACTTTCTATTGGAACAATTACTCTATTTCTATAGATATTGTGTTCAATATCTAACAATTCTTTATCAGCAGGTGTTATTCTGAGCTGGTCAGCAACAGCAATATAATGAAGTTTTACTTTTACCATTGCAAGAACAAGTACAGGTATTAAAAGAACAACAATCCAAGCGCCTTCTTTGAATTTGGTTATTGCAATTATAATGACAACAACAAAGGTAGTAAGAGCTCCAAACCCGTTTATAAAAGCTTTTATGTGCCAGCTATTACCTTTATGTTTGAGCCATCTTACAAACATGCCACTTTGAGACAATGTAAATGATATAAATACACCAATAGCATAAAGACCAATTAAGGCCGAAACATTGCCTTTAAAAATGACAATTAATAAAGCAGATATTAATGAAAGAATTATTATTCCATTTGAATAGCTCAATCTGTCTCCTTTCATACTTAGTTGTCTTGGAACAAATTCTTCCTTTGCCATGACAGCTACAAGCATTGGAAAACCTGCAAAAGCTGTATTTGCAGCAAATACAAGAATTATAAATGTTGTTGCAGCAACGAAATAATACATAAAAGTTTTGCCAAAAACTTCTTGAGCCATTAAAACAAGCATTGCACCTTTTTCGGGATTTACTCGATAGTAAGTCGCCAGTAAAGATGTCCCACCAAATAATATAAAAATTATCAAAGATAAAAGCATAAGAACCATTTTTGCATGTTTTGTAGCAGGCTCTTTAAAGTTGGGAACAGCATTAGCAACTGCCTCAACACCTGTTAAGGCAGTACATCCACTTCCAAATGCTTTCAAAAGCAAAATCATTGTAACAGGGTGTATTGGATAATTTATTTTTGGTTCAGGCGGTATATAACCAGTTTTGAGCTTGAAAAATCCCGCGATTATTAGTGAAACTATCGCCAACATAAAAGCATAAGCCGGAATACCAAATATACGTGAAGATTCTCTTATTCCCCTTAAGTTTCCTATCATCAATAATAAGACTAAAAGCAAGCATATCTCCAATTTATATGGTCTTAACACACTGATAGCAGTTACAATTTGATCAACACCAGATGATATAGAAACAGCAACAGTAAGTATATAATCAACTGATAAGGCAGCACCAGCAATGATTCCTGCTAAAACTCCAAGATTGTCCTTGGCAACAATAAAGGCTCCACCACCGTTTGGATAGTTATCAATGGTTTGACTGTATGAAATCATAAGAATAAAAAGTAATACAATTATAGCTAGTGAAAGAATAGGGATTTTTTCAAACGCTAAAATTCCTACAGCAGGAAGTAATGCATATAGCATTTCTTGCCCTGCATATCCAATGGATGATATAGCATCGCTTGACAAAATCGGCAAACCCCATAAAACACCGTATTTTTCTGATTTTTCAACTTCATTTGGCAATGGTTGTCCAATTAAAACCCTTTTAATTTTTTCGAGCAAGGAAATCCTCTCCTTTGCCGATAATTTGAAGTATTAAATGGTTTTACAGTCAACTATATTATTATATTACCTTATTGCAACAAATTCAATTACTAACGTAGTTCATCCGTGTCAAGATTTTGTAGTGTAAATTGCAATATTAAACGCAACATTTATTTACATTAAATGCCATTATTTCATAACCATGTATGATACTTATATGTACTTCCCCTATAGGGGAAGTACAGTTCCATAATTTTACATATTAACTAAATCTGCAATAACTTCTGTTTTAAATTTTTTGCTCCCATTTGTTATGCTAGTTAATAGCTTGAGCTATCTCTTGCAAAAAGAATTCTTCTGGTGTCTTATATCTTAAAATTCTTCTTGGAAGTCTATTACAGTGTCTTAGTACAAACTGTTTCTTTTTTTTCATCCAGAACTCCTTCTGCAAATAACCTACTACTGCATCTGGCGACCATTTGTCTTTTAATATTTTTTCCTCTATAAATCTTAGAAATTTTTCTACTTTGGCTATTTTGAACTTTGCTTCGCAATTTTTTTTATTCTTCTTATATACTTCATACCCAATTTTCGGAAAATATTACAACCTTTTAATTTATTACAGGAGTGCTAAATTTTGATATGAACTTTAAAATCATTGCCCTTGTATAATTTACTAAAAAACTGTAAATTTCTTTTTTATCCTTTATATTTACTTTTTCTAAAAATATGGGTTCCCCAATGCAAATTTTAACTTTTGCCCTTTTTGGAATCCATTTTCCTGGAGGAAGCACTCTTTCCGTCCCTATTATCGCTATAGGAAGGATAGGTGCATTTGTTTTAACCGAAAGGAAAGCAAAACCAGGTTTAAATTCTTTAACATTTTCATTTACGCTCACCCCGCCTTCCGGAAAAACGCCGACTATATTGCCGTTTTTTAGCAAATCTATTGCTCGTTTTAATGTCCTTAAATCTTGCTTTTTTTCTTTTACAGGAAGCACACCCACAAGCTTTAAAATTATATTTAAAAACGGTATTTTAAATAGGTATGAAGCAGCAAGAAAAGTTATATAATAAGGTAATATAACCATTAGTATTAATGGATCCAATATGCTTTTATGATTTGATGCGATTATAAGAGGCCCTTTTTCAGGAAGGTTTTTCTTTCCTTCAACTTCAATTTTGATAAATATTTTAAATAAAAAATAAAATATCCACTTTCCTAAAAAGTAAAAAAATTTTCCTATAATCTTCATAGATCTTCACCCGATAAACTTATGTGTTGTTATATAAGTCCATCTTTTGAATTTCACTTTATATTATAATACTTTTTAAATTTTCCCAATAAAAATGTTTTGTAAATAAAGGGGTAAATAAAATAGGTCAAGAAAAGCCTTGGCCCGCCTATCTTCAGAGTATTTAATTTAGCAGCTTTTTTTAACATTTCCTTTGCAATAGCAATTTTATTATTTTTTTGTCTAAAAATATAATACCAAAAAATTACTGTCTGTATAACTCCTATATTTCTTTCCTTTCTGCCGTCTCTTGTTTTAAATTCGATATTTCTTTCATTAAGCTTTCTTTTGCAAAATTAATTAGCTCCTCTTCATCTTTGCCGTTATCGGGATATGTACTTATACCAAAATACCATTTACCCGGCAGTTTACCTTTAACTTTTTTTATTACAACCACTGCGCCATTAGCTCCTGTAACAGGAAGAACTAAAGCCAAAGTATTTTTATCAATCTCAAATACTGTATCTATGTCGCGAAGTCTGTTCTTTACCTGTTTTGCTATTTTTGAAATTTCTACTCTGATTTTTCCTTCGCATTGTGCCAGAACTAAAGAAAGATTTACATTGCTTCTCTTGGCCCGGTTTATTTCTTTTTTTAGCAGCTCTTTAAGTTCCGGATAGTGATCTTCTTCTTTAATGTATCCTATTAGTTTTACTACACGTTTTACAAGCTCAGCTGCTTTAAAGGGCTTAATGAGATATTCTACCGCACCAGCTTCTACTGCCTGTCTAATTGAAGGTGCTGTAGCATCTGCGCTCAATATCATTACCGGGATGTCTCTGTATTTTTCCTCTGACTTTAATTTCCGTATAAATTCAAAACCATTCTGATTCGGCAGATTAATGTCTACAATTACTAAATCAAATAATTCTTTTCTATTTTTTACTTTCAGCATCGCTTCTTCAGCGGTAGCTGCAGCTTCAACGTTATATCCTTCTGCCTCTAATATATTTTTAGCCATAAGCCGTATTAATACAGAATCATCTATTACTAGAATATTTTTACTATCTTTCCTTTCCTCCATAGTTCTTTTAGTGAGGCTTCATTACAAGCCTCTCTTTTTATCCTCCTCCCACATTATATTTCATTTCCATTTTTTATTCGCTTTTTACACAATTTCTTCCTTCACCCTTTGCTTCATAAAGCATGTTGTCTACTCGAATAAGAACTATGTCAATGGTATCAGTATCCCTATATTCAGTTACTCCAAAGCTTGCTGTTACATCCCCTATTCCTTGCAGTTCCATCCTTCATCTTGAATCATAAGTGCGTGTAATTCTTTTCCTATTATTTCTTCTCTTGAATATCCAAGTATACGCTCCGCTGCAGGGTTCCAAAAAGTTACGTTCCCTTTGTCGTCAATCATAATAATGGCATTTCCTGCAGACTCCATTATAGTGCTTAAAATCTCATTCCTTTCCTTCAGTTCTTTTTCCATTGTTCTACTCTCCGTTATATCAATCACAAGTGCTGCATATACTTTTTCTTTCCCAAATTCTACAAGTTCCAAGTGAACTTCTACTGGATAAAGAGAACCATCTTTCCTGCGGTGTACTGTGTTAAAGATAATTTGCTTCTGTTCTCCTTTAAACAGCATTCATCAGTTAATGCCTCCAATTAACTAGATTTCAGCAAATATAGCCAAATGTAACTTATAAAAACGTTTTGCTATATTTTCTGAAAATCACTCAAGACTTCTATTTCCGAAATATTATTATACTCTTTTTACTTAAAAACACAATAAAAATTTTCCTGGCATAATATTATCCCTATGATATTCTTCTGTCAAAAAACTTATAGATAGCTACATTAAGACAAGTCCAAATTTTTGGGGTAAAATTTCATTTTTGCTTAGAATAAGATTATGAGCATGAAATGAAAGCCAAAAATCAGGCATGGATTAGATGTTTTATAAATTATGTTAATCAAAAAGAACATCTTTATCCAACAAATATACAATAGTTGAAGATCTGATAATGAAGTATCAATATTTTACATTCATAGAAATTGAATTTTTAATCTAGTTGCTACTTGTCGAATTGAGGTTAAAATAAGATTAGAGTAAAATAAAGTTATTTGCATTCAATATATAAAATTGCCAATAATAGTATTACGTTCCAATCTAAAAACTAAGGGCAGGCATTCAGAAAATACCCACCCCAATTCTTGATAAAGAAACAAAATAAAAAATATGTTTGCAAAATGTTTGCAAATTTCGATTTCTAATTGTATTTCCAAAAAAGAAAACCGCAAAGCCTTGCGGTTACTGATCTTCACTGGTCTGAGTGGGGGGACTTGAACCCCCGGCCTCCAGAACCCCATTCTGGCGCGCTACCAGCTGCGCCACACCCAGAAAGAAACTATGTTCAGCTTTTATTATAAACGAGATAAAAGAAAAAATCAATAGTTAAATGATTATAAAGATTATTCCGCCTCCGCTGTCATTCACTACTCTTTCTAATGTATCTCTCAGTTTATGACTTAAGTTTTCGGGAATGGTGCCAATCTTGTTTTGCATTCCCTCTTTTACAAGGTCACTCAAGGTCTTGCCAAAAATGTTAGATTCCCAAATTTTTTCTGGATCGCTCTCAAACTGTTCTGTCAAATATTTTACAAAATCTTCACTTTGCTTTTCTGTTCCTACAACTGGCGATACTTCTGCCGTAATATCAGTTCTAAATATGTGATATGAAGGAGCAGAAGCTCTAAGCCTTACCGCAAATCTCCCACCTTGCCTTACTATTTCGGGTTTTTCAAACTTCATGTCATCAAGGCTTGCAGGTACCACTCCTACACCTGTTTTTTCAGCTTGTAAAAAAGCATCTTTAACTCTATCATACTGTCTTTTTGCATAAGCCAATTCTCTCATCATTGTCATTAATTCTTTATCACCATGAATTTCAAGTCCGCTTTCATCACTTAATATCTTAAAGAATAAGCCTTCCTGGGTTTTTATTTCAACATTTGCACAGCCTTCACCTGGAGTTATCTTCTTTATAAACACCTCAGAAAAGTTTTCATTTGCTTTAAGACCACCAACTAACTTAGGTATATCTCTTAATCTAAACAAATCTTTTATGTTTTCTTTTACTGTTTCCATTATATTTTGCTTAAGCCAATGACTTTTATCAAGAGCATCTACCCATTTAGGCAAATCAATTGCAATCTCCCGTATGGGAAATTCAAATAAGACTTTTTCCAAAATTGCATGAATGTCTGGTATTTCCATTTTAAGTACATTTAAAACAACAACAGGTACATCGTATTTTTTCTCTAATTCTTTTGCTAAATTAATTGTTTCGGGACTTTGAGGATCAGTTGTATTTAGCACTATTATAAAAGGTTTATTCAATTCTTTTAATTCTTTTACTACCCTTTCTTCTGCTGCTACATAATTTTCTCGCGGTATGTCGGTTATGCTTCCATCAGTGGTCATCACTAATCCTATTGTAGAATGGTCATTTATGACTTTTTTTGTTCCTATTTCTGCCGCTTCCTCAAAAGGTATTTCATAATCATACCAAGGAGTAGACACCATACGGGGCTTATCCCCTTCCATGTATCCCAGTGCACCTTTGACCATATATCCTACACAATCTACTAATCTCACTTTAAACCTCGTGTTTTCATTAATTGTTATCTCTACCGCTTTTTCAGGAACAAATTTAGGCTCAGTAGTCATTATGGTTTTGCCTGCTGCACTTTGTGGCAATTCATCTTTTATTCTCTCTTTTTGGGGAAGATTTTCTATGTATGGCAGTACTAATATGTCCATAAATCGCTTAATAAAAGTCGATTTACCTGTTCTCACTGGGCCTACTACTCCTATGTAGATATCCCCTTGTGTTCTTTCTGCAATATTTTTATAGATATCGTAGTTTTCCAACCCATTTCCCTCCTTTTTATATCCCCATATCCTTTTCTTCTCACTCATATATATATGCTTTAACAGTACATTTATATGTAAAAAATATTGAAATATAATAAAATCTCCGGAAAACCGGAGATCAAATACCGTGCAATTCATGTTTTTTATCTCTCGTCATAAGGCTATAAACAGCCTCATAGGGATTTTTACCCTCAAAAAGTATGGAATAAATTTCTTTAGTTATTGGCATTTCTATTTTATGAATTTGAGAAAGTCTGTAGGCGGATTTTGTAGTATTAACTCCTTCTACTACCATTCCTATCTCTTTTAATGCTTCTTCTAAACTTTTACCTTTACCTATAAGTATCCCTGCTCTTCTATTTCGTGAAAGCATGCTGGTACAAGTGACAATGAGGTCTCCTACACCTGCCAAACCTAAAAACGTCAACGGATCAGAACCTAAC
This sequence comes from Thermoanaerobacter sp. X514, assembly GCF_000019065.1. NCBI lineage: Bacteria > Bacillati > Bacillota > Clostridia > Thermoanaerobacterales > Thermoanaerobacteraceae > Thermoanaerobacter > Thermoanaerobacter sp. X514. The sequence goes on from NC_010320.1 coordinate 1,993,608, forward strand.
GCGACACCCAAACGAGTAATTTCCGCAAGACCTCTTGTCATAAGAGCAGCTTTGGTATTATCGCCAAATCCAAGCCCGTCTGAAATTCCAGCTCCCAAGGCTATAATATTCTTTAATGATCCTCCTAATTCCACTCCCACAACGTCCTTGTTTATATACAACCTAAAGTTTTCATCCATAAAGGCATCTTGCACTACCTCACAAGCTTTAACATTTAAAGAGGCTAAAACACAGGCTGTAGGAATTTGCCTGACTACTTCCTCAGCATGACTAGGACCTGACAAAACAACTACATCATTTGAAAGATATTCTTTTATGACTTCAGACATTCTTTTTAAAGTGGAAGTCTCTATTCCCTTTGCAAGATTTACCACAATAAAGTTTTTATCAGCTACCTCTTTTAATTTTTCCGATATCTCTCTCACAGCATGAGAAGGTACTGCGATTACTACTATTTCAGAGTTAGTTACTGCCTCTTTTAAATCAGTAGTAATGGAAATTTCTTGAGGAATATCAACATCAAGATATTTTTTATTGTGACGAGTAGACACAATTTCCTCAAACTGATTTTTATCTCTCAGCCACAATGTAATTTGATGCCCAAGTCGGTTTAAGTGTATCGCTATAGCTGTTCCCCAACTTCCCGCACCTAATACTGATATTTTCATGACCACTTTCCTTTCTCATTTTATTTCCGTCTTTTGTCCCAGCTTGGATTCTGTTCCCGCCAGCAAACGTTTTATATTAGAACGGTGTTGGAAAATTGCTAAAGATGCCAGAATAAGCGAAAATATGAATATTTGTGTTGAATTCCAAAAGATTGCATTTAAAAGCACAAAAGTAACCGACCCTGTTATGGACCCTAAAGATACGTATTTTGTCAAAACAATTACTGTAACCCCAATTGCTAAGGCTATGAGCCCTAAAAGAGGACTTACAGTCATTACAACTCCAACACTTGTAGCAATTCCTTTTCCACCTCTAAATTTTAAAAACACAGGCCAGTTATGACCGCATACCACTGCTATTCCTGCAATCATAGCACCAGTATTACCCATTAAATACTTACCGATTAATACGGCTATTACTCCTTTTAACACATCCAATGCAAAAACAGGAGCTGCAGCTTTATATCCTAATACTCTCAAAACATTAGTAGCTCCTGCATTTCCACTTCCATAATTGCGAATGTCTATGTTTCGCGTGTATTTTGTAAAAATATATGCATTGTTTATGCAACCAATCAAATAAGCAATGATGGCCGTTAAAACAGCGTACATATTTCCCCCCCTTTCTCTTTTAATTTTCTCCTCTTTTTTTAGTAGAAATCACAATAGGTACCCCTTCAAAGCCAAAATTTTGTCTTAATGTATTCTCAATAAATCTTAAATAGGAAAAATGCATCAGCTCTGGTTCATTGACAAATACTACAAAAGAAGGTGGCTTAATTCCTACTTGTGAAGTATAATATACTTTTAATGGTTTGCCCTTATCAGCAGGTGGCGGAAACATAAGTATAGCTTCATTTAGCACATTATTTAAAAGACCAGTAGTAATTCTTTTATTATATTCCTCCCACACTTTATCTACAGTCTCTAAAACTCTGTGTACTCTTTGCCCTGTTTTCGCTGAAATAAATAGTATAGGAGCAAAAGATATAAAAGATAGTTTTTCTCTTACCATCTTAGTATACTCATTAACAGTATTATTATCTTTTTTTATTGCATCCCATTTATTAACAACTATGATGATTCCTTTTCCATTCTCAAACGCATATCCTGCTATTTTAGTGTCCTGTTCTGTTGGACCTTCTGTAGCATCTATCATCAAAAGGCATATATCAGACCTTTCAATTGCAGCTAAAGCTCTTAGTACACTGTACCTTTCTATAGATTCGCTAATTCTACTTTTTCTACGTATCCCTGCTGTATCAATAAGAACATAGTTCTTCCCATCTTTTGAAAAAGGAGTATCTATTGCATCCCGTGTAGTGCCAGGTATGTTACTGACTATTACCCTTTCTTCTCCTAATATTTTGTTAACTAGTGAGGATTTCCCCACATTAGGTTTGCCAATAACAGCAATTTTAATTGTCTCTTCAGTGTATTCTAACTCTTCCTGTGGCAATCTTTTTACTACTTCGTCTAAAAGTTCTCCGATGCCCAACCCATTTGACGCTGAAATTGGAATGGGATTGCCTAAACCAAGACTAAAAAAGTCATAATAAGTAGGAGGCATTTCTTTAAAACTGTCCACCTTGTTGCAAACCAAAATAACTTCTTTTTTTGCTCTTCTTAAAATGTTTGCTATTTCTTCATCTTCTGGCATTAAACCTTCTTTTGCATCAACTAAAAATAATATTACGTCAGAAGTATCAATTGCTGCTTCCACTTGTAAACGAACTTTTGAAAAGAGAATATCTTCAGCATTTGGGTCTAATCCTCCTGTGTCTACTAATATAAATTTTTTGTCCAGCCATTCTGCATTACCGTATATTCTATCCCTTGTAACTCCTGGTTTGTCTTCAACAATAGAAATTCTCTTTCCCATAATCTTATTAAAAAGAGTAGATTTACCCACATTTGGCCTACCTACAATACTCACCATTGCACCTGCCATACTATCACCTTCCACTCTGTATCTTTTGTAAAAATTCTTTTCCATCCACTGGTGAAACCATAATTTGTGCACCAAGTTCCTTTTCTACTTCTTCAACTGTCATATCATCAAGAAAAACATTTGAACTTTCTCTTAGCATGACATCGGGAATAACTAAAACTTCCCCATTTACTTCGCCTTTTAATTGGTTTATTATATCTCTCCCCACCACAAGTCCAGCTACCGTGATGTTGTGACCAAAAAACTCATTGTGTATCTTCTCCACTTTTACATTAAACCCTGTTTTTCTTAATTCTTTCGCTACTTCTTCCATAAAATTATAGGCAGCTATTCCTGTAACAATAAGGTAAGGGGTGGTGTTTATATTTTTCCCTTTATTCGCTTTTAATCTTTTTAGACTCCTTTCAAATTGATGTTTAAACAATGCCATAAGTCCTACGCCATTTTCTATTTGAGGGAACCCCTCGTAATAATAATAAGAAGGTATAGTAACACCTGCCATCACATAAAACTCATCTGATAAAAAAACAAAAGAAGAACCTAATTCTTTCTTTAATTTCTTTTGCCATGAAGACACTTGTTCGACTACATTTTTAGCTTCTTCTTTGGTAAATGTCCTAAGTTTATAAAGTCTCTCTCTGTGGTCTGTAAGTCCTACTGGAACAACTGCTATTGATTTTACTCCTGGATACAAGCTCGACAAATCCTTGATAGTTTTGTCAAGAATTTTGCCATCATTTATTTCTGGACATAATACGATTTGACCATGTACCTCAATTCCGTTTTTACAAAGCTTTTTTAATTTATCCATTATACCTTTTGCATTCGGGTTATTTATCATTTTCACTCTTACATCATCATCAGTGGCATGAATTGAAACATATAAGGGAGAGAGCTTATATTTTATTACCCTGGCAATTTCCTCTTCACTCATATTAGTCATAGTAATAAAATTACCTTGTAAAAAGGAAAACCTATAATCGTCATCCTTAAATAAAAGAGATTTGCGGACTCCTTTAGGTAACTGGTCAATAAAGCAAAAAATACACTTATTTCTACAATGTTTTGGTTTGTCAATTATTTCTTCTTCAAAGACTAACCCTAAATCCTCATCATAGTCTTTTTCCACTTCAAAAATATATCTTTCTCCTGTAGCCTTTTCAATTTCTAATTGTATAAACTCATTTGACACTTCATATCGATAATCTATTATATCAATTATTTCTTTTCCGTTTAATGTAATGAGTTTGTCTCCTTTTTGTATATCTAAATCCCATGCTATACTTCCTTTTATTACATCTTTTATATTTATTTTATGCATATTTTTCCTCCTAAATTAACTCCTCTCTTTTCAATTATGAATTAATCCTATCAATACGTCAAGACCTTATTTGCAACTTTGTTTTAATATCTGTTACTAATTTTACGAAATTGTTGTATTTTTTCAATATACCATATACCGTTATAGGCCTACCTAAAAAGATAATTCCTAAGCGCCTTGACGTAATACCTCCAATCTTTGTAGTAAGTCCTATGGTAGGAAGTGCATCTACCACCAATATGTCCTTTTTTGAAATTCCATATAAAGACAAAAAACTATAAATAGCCTTTGTAACTATTTGTCTTCCATTTCTTGCTCCTACAATATACACTTCATTGCCAAACTCATCCTTACCCATATAAAAAAGAGTGCCAATTTCATCGTTGGAAGTTTTATCATAATGAGGAAGAGAAACAATTTCTTCATAAGTAGGCACTCTGTCAATAGGCAAAAGTCCTATGTGTATAGAAGCAGCTACAACAGAAGAGTGGGCACTTCCATAACACATATATACAATAATCACAAGCCTATCACCTCATAGTATTTTTTTATATCTCTCTACAAATCTTTTTATATTCTTGTGTCTCATCAAATAGTAATTATATAAAAAATTGTCTATAGTTTGTGTTAGTATTTTCTTACCTCTTAGATTCATCAGCACTTTAAAAAAAATTACATCATAGTGGGAAGTGTCTATAAAAATTATATCTTCTTTTATTTTAAAAACTTCCATCAAATCATACAAAGTTTTCTTGATATTTTCACTAAAATTTTTCATTCCTATTATGAAGACTTCATTTTGATTATTATCTTTCCCAATAAATCTCATTTGTCCATAATCAACTTGAAACAAAAAAGGAATTTTAAAAAATTCCTCTTTTTCAATTTTGGATTTGTCATTTAAATGAAGATATGCACATATAGGAGAAGAATAGCACCCATAATAGCTATAATACACTACTTTCATAGATACCACCTAATATTGTTTAACTAAAATAAATACTCCATTTTCAAGGTCGTGAACGGCTGCCTTAAAAATTCTGCTCAAATACATAGAAAGCTTTTGCTGTTCTTCTTCATTTTCTACATAAATGATGGGTGCAGTACCACTTGAGACATTGTCTTTTGCTTTTCTTAAAGCTACTATTGCTATTATATATCCTGTAACATGTACTTCCATTCTATCACCTCAATTGAAAGCTTTTCTCGCGCCCCTTGACTTTGAAGGATACTTTCTTACAGTTTCAATTGCTGGCACATTCTTTATAATTTCCACAAATGCATCTATATCAGGCTTCATCGCTACCATAACCACAATAATATCTCCATTTTCATTGTTGTTCATAGTAAGAGGAGCTAATTCAGGAGTATCAATATTCATTTTTAATCCTAATTGATTAGCAGCTTCATGGAGAATAGCCTGTCTTATTCCTAAGTTATTTATGGAAATTAAACTATCTAACCCTTTCGGACGTATTATAACAGCCATTCCAAATTTCTCTATTATTTCTCTTCCTTCTTTTAGACCTATATCTGCTAAAACCACATCCTCAACGCACAATAAAGGTCCTTTAAAAACAATCTTTGAAGGAAGAACTTCAGCAATATCTCTAATATAAGCGATTTTCATTACATAACGAGACAAATAAATTGCTAATCCTCCCACAATTGTACCTATTATAACACTTTTAGAAAGATAAACTGCCAAAGAAGTAAGAGCAGCTACTGCCATAGCAATATAGTTTCTTGCTTCAAAAATTTTAGCTATATTTTCTATATACGCTGCTCCTCTTGGAACTAATTCTGTTGCTTCCATTTTTTCTAAGCTGGCTCTCTCTATTTCTCTTACTTCTTTAAATTGTTGTGCTGCCAAAGCTAAAAAGGTGACAGCAGTGTACTGTTTTTCAATTAATGCAGGCACAGAAAAAGCTCCTAAAGCCGCTGAAATTATCCCTAAGGTTAAATGAGTCATATAACCTTGAGGATAAGTAGGATACTGCCTATAGTCCACTCTTAAATATATAAAGCGGGCAAGTGTCCCCAAAGCAATTCCACAAACCACAATATTGATATAAAATTCATGATTTATGCTCATGGCTCATCTCCTTTTTTCCGCCTAAACTTACCCAAATAACTTGCAAATTCTTTGCGCGTAGCTTTAGAAAACTTGTGATACATCTCTCGCCCACCAGTACTCAAAAACATGAAAGCTACTGCTGACACTACGACAACTCCAATCAAAACCCATATTCCGGTACCTGCAGCTTTGTTCTGTCCAGGAAGCGGTCTTTGAGCTTTTGTAACAGTACCTACTTGTTTTTGCTCATCTGAACCATAAAGTGCTTTAGTCAATATGTCTGCTATTAAAGAAGCAGAAACTTCTGCTCTTTCTCTTGTATGAGAATAAGTACCAAATTCTAACAATAAAGAGTTTGGAGTCAAATCTTGATTAAAATCTCCTTTTCCAAAAAATATATCCTTGATCATGTTTGGATATGTCTTATCCGCAATAGCTTTTATCCTATAGGCTAATTGCTGATTTGCTTTTAAATTAGGATTGTTTCGTCCTAAGACAATTCTTACGCCTGTAGCATTCTTCCCTGCAATTTTTCGTATATATTCTTCGAGTGGTACTGCATCTCTATGAACATCCAAAAGTAGGTCCGGTTTAAAATCCTTTAAAAGTTTGACCGCTCCAGTTCTTGATCGGCTGTATGCCATAGCATCATGAGGTAGATACAAAGTCCTGTCCACTTTGACTGTGACTCCTTTTGCCTCTAAAGCTTTTTGTAAGGCAGCATCTACTTTGTATATGCCGCCATGTCCATTGATACTTGCAGCGCCATCTGAAGGAAGATAGGATTCGTCACTGTGGGTAGAATATATCGCCACTCTTTTTTCACCAGTATTTTCTGCTACTGCCATTGCTTGTAAAATTTCTTCTATATTCACATCTGGAAGTTTTTCTGTTTGCAAATACTTTGCATAAGCTGTATTTTCATTTTTATTCACTTTGAACACTTCATACAATTTATTATCTCCTGATAAATATCTATCCCCCTTATAAACCTCCATTGCAGTTCTGAAAAGTACTTTATTTGTCTTTGCATCATACACTGTGTAATAATCGGGTTGTAATTCAGCCTGCTTCTCTGCATAACTGCTAATAGAAAAAGATAAAAATCCAATAACCAATAAGATTAATATTGTAACTTTATTCATCTTCCTTTTGTTCATTTTTATCACCCTCTTCTTTTTTGTTAGTATCTATCAAGCTGCTAGCCATACCCTCCCTAGGTTCAAGATGCTTTTTAGAAGTACCTCCTTGTATTTTTTCTCTTGTTTCCCCAATTATTTCAGACAAAAACACGGCAATTATCATAGATATAACTACCGAATCAAAAAATCCAGCTCCTCCTATGGATACGGCTCCTCTTGTCCCTGTCAAGTAGTTTGAGACTGCCTGCATTACATTTGCCAGTATTATTCCCATCACCCCTGCAATAAAAGCACTTCTTCTCGAACGTGAAAAAAGATACGCAATTAAACCTCCAACAATACCATAAATATACTTAGGCTCAATAATCATGGCTTCAGGTTCTGCAGGAAGTATTCGCCCTGCAATAAAAACAGCTATTCCTGCAACAATTGATACTACAACTGCATTTACTCTTTCTCTGGTACTTTCTGCTTTCAAAAAAAGATACACACATACTGCTATAGGGATAACAGCTCCACCTATGTTTATAGACACAGTTTTTGTTATAGGAATATTAGGTATTAATGTCCCTATAATCATCCCAATTATCACCAAAAAAGCCCATGTATCTGTCATTTTCATCCTATCTAATACTCTATGGGCAAATCCGAACAAAACGACCAATCCTGTAATAGAAAGCAAAATATAGCTTAATGGCATCAAAATCACTCCCTAACTTTTTTTCTTAAAAATATGTTTTACACAATGCAAAAAAAATATGCAAAAAGCGCTCACTTTTTCGAGTGAGCGCTTTTTGCATTTCAATTTAAATCTATATGTTCACCGGTATCTAGATAAATTACCCATTCACATATATTAGTTGCATGGTCAGCAATTCTTTCAAGATAACGAGCAACAAACAAAAATTGTGTTGCCTGGTCAATGTTTCTAGGGTCTTCCATCATATATGTCAAAAGTTCTCTAAAAATCTGTTTGTAAAGAGCATCTACTATATCGTCTTTTTCGCCAATAGCTCTCGCCAGTTCTAAATCTTGTCGTACATAGGAATCCAAAGACATTTTAACCATTTCTCTTACAATTTCTGCCATTCTTGGAATATCGATTAAAGGTTTTATATAATTTTGATGAGCAATCCTCAACGTAGTCTTTGCTATATCTACTGCATGGTCCGCCATTCTTTCTAAATCTGTAACAATTTTAAGACCCGTCAAAACTATTCTCAAATCTCTTGCAATTGGCTGCTGGGTTACAATAATCTTTGCACACTTATTATCAATTTCTACTTCTATTTTGTCTATTCTGTCATCGTCATCTATAACTTTCTGAGCTAATTCTGTATCATGGTTTACTAAAGAAGCAATAGAATTTGCTATGGCCTCTTCTACAAGGCTACCCATTTTTAAAACATCATAATGAAGTTCTTCTAATTCTTTTTCAAAATGAGTACGATTCACTGTGTCACCTCCTTTTAACCGAATCTTCCAGTAATGTAGTCTTCCGTCCTCTTATCTTTAGGATTATAAAAAACCCTGTCTGTTGGTCCACTTTCAATTAATTCACCATTTAAGAAAAAGGCCGTGTAATCTGACACTCTTCCTGCTTGTTGCATATTATGAGTTACTATTATTATTGTATATTTATTTTTCAACTCATTAATTAATTCCTCAATTTTCATAGTAGAAATAGGATCTAAGGCTGAAGTAGGCTCGTCCATCAAAATTACCTCTGGTTCTACTGCCAATGTCCTAGCAATACAAAGCCTTTGCTGTTGGCCACCAGACAAACTGAGAGCTGATTTGTCGAGCCTATCTTTTACTTCATCCCATAAAGCTGCAGCTTTCAAACTTTTTTCAACAATTTCATTTAACTTTTTTTTGTCTTTTATACCATGAATTCTTGGGCCATAAGCTACATTGTCGTAAACCGTCATAGGAAAAGGATTAGGTTTTTGAAAAACCATTCCTACTCTCTTTCTAAGTTCAATAACATCCACTTCTTTATATACATCTTGACCATCAAGTAAAACAGTACCACTTATTTTAACTCCCTCAATAAGATCGTTCATCCTATTCAAAGTACGAATAAAGGTAGATTTACCACAACCAGAGGGACCTATAAGTGCCAAAACGCTATTCGCTTCTACATCCAAAGTTATTTTTTTGAGGGCTTGGACATCTCCGTAAAACAAGTCTAAATCTTTGACCTGTATTTTTTTCATTTACCAGTCATTCCCCTTCCTATTAGCTATATTATACCATTTTATTTTTCTCCTGTCATTCTTTTATATAATGTATTTCCTAACCATCTAGCAAGAATGTTGAAGATCAATACCATTAGCAATAAAACTGCTGCAGCACCGTCTGCAATCTGTCTTGCATCAGGTGCTAACCCCTCACTATTTACCTTCCAAATATAAACAGCCAAAGTCTCTGCAGGCCTAAAGATATTTAAAGGCGAAGTAGGACTTGAGGGATTTAAGTTTGAAAAATTCAAGGCAGGGCTACTCATGCCTGCAGTATACAACAAAGCAGCAGCTTCTCCAAAAATTCTTCCAGCAGTTAAAATTATTCCTGTTATAATTCCAGGCATTGCAGCAGGCACTACAACTTTTACAATTGTTTGCCATTTAGTAGCACCTAAAGCGTAACTTGCCTCTCTTAAACTATTGGGCACACTTCTAATCGAATCTTCACTTACTCTTGTCATTACAGGAAGATTTAACACCGTAAGAGTAAGAGCTCCTGCAACGAGGGAATAACCCCATCCAGTCATGGTTACAAACACTAAAAGTCCAAAAAGACCTACTACAATAGAAGGCATTGAAGATAAAGTTTCTGCTGACAACCTTATAATTTCCGTTAATAAACCCGGTTTTGCATACTCTGCCATATAGATTCCTGCACCTAAGCCTATGGGAACAGAAATTATCAAAGTTATTATTAATAATTGTAATGAATTAAAAAGCTGTGGCCCTATGCCTCCTCCTGCTTCCATAAATTTTGGAGGGGAAGTTAAAAAATCTATATTCAGTTTAGTTCTCCCTTGATACAATATATAACTTATTAATGAAACCAAAAGCAAGATTAAAAACACAGCAACAACGTAAAAATATATATTCGCTATTTTATCATACAGTTTAGATTTCATTTATACATTCCCCTCCTGCCAACCAATTTAATTACAATGATGAAAGTAAAAGATATCATAAGAAGGAGTAATGCCAAAGACCAAAGGGCATCATTCCACACAGTACCCATTACTGTATTTCCCATGTCCATTGTAATGATAGAAGTTATAGTACTCATAGGTTCTAAAAAAGATTTAGGAATCACTGGTCGATTTCCTATAACCATTTGAACTGCCAAAGCTTCTCCAAAAGCCCTTGCCAGTCCTAATACAATAGCAGTTAAAATTCCCGGTTTCGCTGCAGGAAGAATCACATGTCTTATTGTTTGCCACCTTGTCGCACCGAGAGCATAACTGGCTTCTCTTATCTCCGTAGGTAACGACTTTATAGCATCAGTGCTAACACTGGTAATTGTAGGAAGTGTCATAATCGTGAGAACTAATATACCTGCCAACAAACTAAATCCCAATCCTCCAAAATGTTTACTTATAAAAGGAACTAATACTGTAAGACCAACCCAACCGTACACTACAGAAGGAATGCCTACGAATATTTCAATAGCTGGTTGTAAAATCTTTTGACCTAATTTTTTAGCAATTTCTACCATAAAAATTGCAGAGGAAACTCCAATAGGTGCGCTTATCATAATAGCAAAAACAGACACATATATAGAACCTAATATAAATTGTAATGCCCCTACCGCAGGTACCTCTCTATCAGGCTTCCAGGTAGTAGAAAACAAAAATTCTTTTATAGAGATACCATCTTTTATAAAAGTGGAAAGACCTTTAGATGCTACAAATAAAAAGAGAGAAACAGTGATAATTATTAATAGCAAAGCAGATATGAAAACGATAGCCTTTCCAAACGAATTAACCAATTTCCGCTTTCTTTCATAATTTTTATCAACTGTCATGTGCTTTCCCCCATTTATGAATTATAAGAAATTATAATGACAATAATGGCACTTCTTTTATAGTATCAACTCTAAAAAAAAAATTCATTAAATTTATGTTAAATATGTGTTAAATCTATGTTAAATCGATATCTATATCTATATATATATTAAAAAAGGAACTGGCATTCATGTCAGCTCCTTTTTTAATTATTTTCTATTTTGTTTTCATCTCACTAACAGGTATAAATCCCACCTTAGGAACAAGTTCTTTTTGTACTTCATCTGACATCATGAAATCTAAGAAAGCTTTAACTGCACCAGTAGGTTCTCCTTTTGTGTACATATGCTCGTATGACCAAATAGGATACTTGCCATCTATTATGTTTTGGGCAGTTGGCTCTACGCCATCATACTTTAGCACTTTTACAGTATCATCAATATATGCCAAACCGATATAGCTAATTGCACCTTTTGTATCTGCTACAGCTTTTTTAACTGCTCCATTAGAATCTTCTGTCAAAGCAAGACCTTCTGCTTCTTCCTGACCTTTTAACACGATCTTCTTAAAAGTTGCTCTTGTGCCCGAACTTGCAGGTCTCAAAATAACTGTTATCTTTTCATCTTGCCCGCCAACTTCTTTCCAGTTTGTTATTTTACCTGTAAAAATATCTACCAATTGTTGCTGAGTTAAACTATCAACTGCAACATCTTTATTCACAACTACAGCAAAACCTACAACTGCAACTTTATGATCTACTAAAGATTTTGCTGCCTCGGCATCTAATTTTTCTTCCGCAAAAATATCAGAATTTCCGATATCAATTGCGCCTTGAACTACCTGCGTCAACCCTGTACCACTGCCACCACCTTGCACTGTTATCACTACATTAGGATATTTTTCCATAAACATTTTGGCAGCTTGTTCAGCTAATGGCTGTAACGCTGTAGAACCAGCAATTGTTATCTTACCTGAAAGATTGTCAGTGGTTGTAGTAGAATTATTGCTTTGGGGTTGTTTTGAACCACACGCAGCAAAAGTAAAAAAGCTTGCAATCAACAGTACTGCAATAACAACTTTTGCAAATCGACTCTTTAACATTAAAGCACCTCCAAAATTCCTTAAATTTTTTTGTACAAGTACATTGTAACAGTCTATTGTAAATTCAATATTAAGATATTGTTAAGTCTTTGTTAAATCAGTTTTGTTGAATTTTATAATAAATTTTGTACCTCTCCCTACTTCACTTTCTACAAAAATTTCTCCTTTCATAGATTCCACAATATGTTTAACTATAGCAAGTCCCAATCCTGTACCACCTAATTTTCTTGAGCGACTTTTGTCAACTCGATAAAATCTCTCAAAAAGCCTAGGAATATTTTCTTTCGAAATTCCTATACCGTTGTCTTCAACTGTAATAATTATTTTATCCCCCTCTTCTCTGGTAGATACCTTTACAAATCCTCCCTCTGGAGTGTATTTTATACCATTATCTATTAAATTAATCATCATTTGATGAAATCTATCTTTATTAGTTTTTATCACTAAATCTGTACAATTTAAATCTTTTTTCAACGTTATATTTTTATTTCTCGCGACCTTGTCCATTATATATAATATATCCTCTATCTCATTATCTAATTCTATTTCTTCTTTAGGATAACCTTCTTTAACATTTTCTATTTCAGAAAGAGTGAGTATATCGTTTATAAGTCTTGTAAGTCTTTCAGACTCAAAATCAATTATATCTAAAAATTTATCTCTTGCCTGCGGATTGTCAATAGCACCATTTCTTAAAGTTTCAATAAAGCCTCTAATAGAAGTCAAAGGAGTTCTCAGCTCATGGGACACATTTGCAACAAATTCGCTTCTTATTTTTTCCAATCTTCTCATTTCTGTAATATCATCTATTATTAACACAAAACCTAAATTTTGATGGGAAATTGGATGAAGAATTGGACTAGTATACACTTTGAGGTGTTTGTTGAAAACATTTAGTTCTAAACTTTTGGAAGGGGAATTTTTATTTTTCTTAACATCTTCAAAAAAGTCATGTAATTTACTATTTCTTACAATTTCTAAGATATGTCTTCCAATTAAATCTTTCTCTTTTATATTTAGAATTTTCCTCGCAGCGTCATTTATAAGTAATATCTTCTCATTATTATCAAAAGCGATAACCCCATTTACTATGCTTTTTAAAATGGCTTCTAATTTTGCGTTTCTATCATTTAATTCCTCTATTGTTTCTTTTAATTTATAAGACATAGAATCTACTGCAAGAGAAAGTTCTTTTATTTCATCAATAGAATCGCTTTCAAGCCTATGACTGTATATCCCCTTTGCAATATCCTTTGTGATTTCAGTTATCTCTTTTATAGGCTCTACTATATTTTTTATAAATCTATAACTTAAAAAAAATGTTACTAAAATTCCTAATAAAATAGCAAAAATAAATTTAGTCATTGGAACATAGCCTAAAAAAAATATGGCGACTATTAAAATTCCAAGTAGGTTTATAAAAAACAATTTACAATAGGATTTTTTCAACATTACGCTTCACCTTTATCATTTAACTTATACCCAATTCCTCTTACAGTTTCAATATATACAGGGGATTTATCATCGTCTTCTATTTTCTTTCTTAAATGCCTGATGTGTACATCAACAGTTCGAGTTTCTCCAGCATATTCATATCCCCATACTTTGTCTAAAAGATAGTCTCTAGTTAATACTTTACCCATATTTTGAGACAAAAGTTTTAAAAGCTCAAACTCTTTTAAAGTCAATTCTAGGACTTTTCCTTTTTTATAAACCAAATGCTTTCCAGTATCTATAACTATATCACCAAATTTTATTATTCCTTCTTTTTCTTCATCTGGTTGTTGGGTTCGCCGAAGAACGGCTTTAATTCGAGCTAACAATTCTCTTACGCTGAAAGGCTTTGTTATATAATCATCTGCTCCCAACTCCAATCCCAATACTTTATCAAATTCTTCGCTTTTTGCTGTTAACATTATTATCGGTATATTTTTCGTTTCATCATTCTTTTTTAAAATTTTACATATTTCCAGTCCATCCACATCTGGCAACATCAAATCTAATATAACCAAATCAGGTTTTCCTTCAAGTGCTTTATCCAAGCCTTCTTTTCCATTTTCCGAAGTAATAACTTTGTATCCTGCTGCTTCCAAGTTGTATCTTAAAAGTTCCAATATATGAATTTCATCTTCTATAACCAAAACCGTATGGGCCATTTTGACACCTCCAGATAATATGGCTTGTACACCTTTGAAGCAAAAAGTTATGCATTTTCTTTTTTTGTCTCACTCTCTTTAAGAAGTTTCTTAAGTTCGTCCATAAAAGTATTTATATCTTTAAACTGCCTATAAACAGAGGCAAACCTAACATAAGCTACTTCATCTACATTTTTAAGTTTTTCCATTACCATTTCTCCGATTTCGGTGGAGGTTATTTCCCTTTCCATTGAATTTATTATTCTTTTGTCAATTTCATCTGTAATTTCTTCTAACACCTTTATAGGCACTGGCCTTTTTTCGCAAGCTTTTATCATGCCTTTTAATATTTTATCTCTGTCATAGACTTCTCGGCGATTGTCTTTTTTTATTACAAGTATAGGCAATTGTTCTACTTTCTCATAAGTAGTAAATCTCTTCCCACATTTTAAACATTCCCTTCTTCTCCTTATAGAAGTGTTATCATCTGTAGGTCGAGAATCAATAACTTTTGAATCTGGATACCCACAATAAGGGCATTTCATCTTATTACCTCCAACAATTCTTAATTGTTTAATAAAATTATAATAAACTTGTTTTCATTAGTCAAACTTAAGCTTCTCTATCTTTAAAATCTACTAATATTACATCCGTTCCAATCTTTTTTATAGATTCCCACGGCAAGTATATTTCTATATCTTTATTAAAAAACCTAAAAAAACTTGTTTCTTTCGGTATAACAATTCCCTCTACTCTTCCTTCTTCAAGGTTTACTTCAATGTCAATTATATTCCCTAATTTTTCTCCTGTATTTATATCTATAACATCTTTATCTCTTAACTCTGAAGCTTTAATCATCCTCATTTCCCCCTTTTGTCCTTTTCATAAAATTATATGAAAAAATCTAGCTTATCATTCCTGATAAGCTAGATGTATTTCCTCATGTGATTTAAAGCCGCTTTTTCTAATCTTGAAACTTGTGCTTGAGATATTCCTATCTCTTTTGCTACCTCCATCTGGGTTTTCCCTTCAAAAAATCTCATCGTCAATATCATTTTTTCCCTTTCGCTTAGTTTTTGTATTGCTTCTTTTAATGCAATTTTCTCTAGCCACACTTCATCCATATTTTTGTCATCGCTGACTTGGTCCATCACATAAATTGCATCTCCACCATCATGATATATAGGTTCAAACAAAGAAACCGGTTCTTGAATAGCATCAAGAGCCATTACCACTTCCTCTCTTGGAAGGTCCAGCTCTTTAGCTATTTCGCCTACTGTCGGCTCTTTGGAATTTTCCGATACTAATTTGTCCCTTACCTGTAATGCTTTATAGGCTATATCTCTTAAAGAGCGGCTCACCCTTATAGGAGTGTTATCTCTTAAGTATCTTCTTATTTCTCCAATTATCATTGGAACAGCATAAGTAGAAAATTTTACATTTTGATTTAAGTCAAAATTGTCAATAGCTTTTATAAGCCCTATACATCCTACTTGAAACAAATCATCTACGTATTCCCCGCGATTATTAAATCTTTGAATAACACTTAGTACCAATCGCAAATTGCCATTTATAAATTCTTCTCTTGCTTTTTTGTCTCCATTTTTCATCCGCTGCAGTAGCTCTTTTTGCTTGGAAGGTTTTAAAACAGGTAACTTAGAGGTATTGACACCGCAAATTTCAACTTTGTTATTCATAAATCCTGCCCCCACATGTTTAGCTTATTAACAGTATTGCCGGCAGGATAAAAAAATATACAGAAACGCTTAAACTAGTCTATTCATTTCTTTTTTTAATCTTTTTAAAATCTTTTTTTCTAAGCGAGAAATATAGGACTGTGAAATTCCCAACATATCTGCCACTTCTTTTTGAGTCTTTTCTACTCCACCCTCTAATCCAAATCTAAGTCCTATTATCTTTTTTTCTCTATCTGGTAATTTCTTTAATGCAGAAGTCAATAATTCCTTTTCTACTTCATCTTCGATATATTTATAAACTGTTTCATTATCAGTGCCTAAAATATCTGAAAGCAAAAGTTCATTTCCATCCCAATCTACATTTAAAGGTTCATCAAAAGAAACCTCTAATTTAGTTTTGCTATTCCTTCTTAAATACATTAATATCTCATTCTCAATGCATCGAGAAGCATAAGTAGCTAATTTTATTTTTTTCTTAGGATTGAAAGTATTAATAGCTTTTATAAGTCCAATCGTGCCAATAGATATTAAATCTTCGATTCCTACTCCTGTGTTTTCAAATTTTTTTGCTATATATACTACCAATCTTAAATTTCTTTCAATAAGTACCGTTTTTGCTTCATTATCTCCTTTTTCCATCTTTGAAATTAAATACATTTCTTCTTCTACAGAAAGAGGTGGAGGTAATGCTTCACTTCCTCCAATATAAAATATGCCTTCAGATAAATCTAAAAAATCAAGGATTTTTTTCCACAACAATAGCATTTCTATTTTTACTTTTGTTTTTAGTTGCACTTCCAACACCCCCATTATACTAAAATTTCTGGTGCTAACAACGCCGCATAATTACCATATTTATCTATTTGGCTTTTGTATACTCCTACTATTACATTCCTTATCTCTTTTTCACCTACCACTAATTTATCTGGCTTAAATCCTAACATTATTCCTTTAGACTGTCCTACTGATATAAAGGGTATTAACCTTATCCTTGATAACCATCTTTCCTCTTTCAAAACTTCAAAAATTTTGTTAAAATCTATCTTCTCTTCATTTAATAAAATTTCCATATTATCAGGAAGTATATTTTTCATAGCCAAAAACTCCACTACCACAACAGGCGATTTAGTTAAAGGGTCGTATAATCTATTTCCAGTATCTAACAATCCTTTTATCTCTATTTGTTTTTGAAAAATTTCTATTTTTATGCTGTATAACATTTTTTCCTCTTTTGATTTTCTCACTATATAATCCCAATTAGTATAGAAAAGTAAAATAGCTATCAATATTCCAATCCATAAACTATGTAAATTAAGTTTTGCTGTATATAAAACCGCAAAAATTGTCCCACCTATTGCAAAAGAAATTAGATAAAAAACTGCTAAAATTCTCAAAAATTCTTTTAATGTTTTTGGAGTAAATGCCATATATATTATTAAGAGAGATAAAATAATTTTTGCGAAAACTTCATGAATCATCTTATAAGGTAACAAAAAAATTATTAGGACATAACAGGCTCCCAATAATGCACCTAAAAAAAGTTTAATAGGTTTGCTGTCTTTTTTAGAAAATTTTCGTGTAAGGGATAAAATAAAATAGTTAATAATTAAATTTTCGAAAAAAATTACGTCTAAATACATTCATACCATCCCCGGGGACACTTTTAATCCTTATACAATGTATATTCCCATTTGCCTATTTTATTCATATTATAAAATAAAAATCTCAAATTTATTGTAATATTTTGGTATAAAAATAAGGTTGTTTTTGTAGAATTTTTGCATAAAAAAATCTGCAAAGAAACCTTTGCAGATTTATCGTCTTCCTCTTCTTAAAAAAGTAGGTATATCCAAATCATCACTTTCTATAACATTTTCTAATTTTACTTCAGGCTCCCTAGTGTCTTTTTTCTTTGCTGTATCCTTAGATTTTTCATTTCTTTCAAATCCTGTAGCTATAACAGTAATCCTTATTTGGTCCTCTAATGATTCGTCTATTACTGCACCAAATATAATATTTGCATCAGGGTCAGCAGCCTCATAGATAAAATTAGCCGCTTCATTAACTTCAAATATGGTTAAATTCGGACCTCCTGCAATATTCAAAAGAATTCCTCTTGAGCCTTCAATTGAAGTCTCTAATAGTGGACTATGAATGGCTTGTTTCGCTGCCTCAGTAGCTTTATTTTCCCCAGAAGCTATGCCTATTCCCATATGTGCAAGACCTGTATTTGTCATAATCGTTTTTACATCAGCAAAGTCAACATTGACAAGTCCAGGAACTGCAATAAGATCGGATATACCTTGAACACCTTGTCTTAAAACATCATCCGCTAATTTAAAAGCATCGATCATTGAAGTCTTTTTCTCTACAACTTGCAGTAATCTATCATTAGGAATAGTAATAAGCGCATCTACATGTTTTTTAAGTTCTTCAATGCCCATTTCTGCATGAGCCATCCTTTTTCTTCCTTCAAATGTAAAAGGCTTAGTGACAACTCCCACTGTCAAAATTCCTAATTCTTTTGCTATTTCCGCCACAACTGGAGCAGCTCCCGTTCCTGTGCCTCCCCCCATGCCAGAAGTAATAAATATCATATCAGCGCCTTTTATAACTCGTTCTATTTCTTCTCTAGATTCTTCAGCAGCTTTTTTCCCAATTTCCGGGTTTGCTCCTGCTCCTAACCCTTTCGTTAATTTTTCACCAATTTGTATTTTTGTTTCAGCTTTTGATAAATAAAGAGCTTGCTTGTCTGTATTAATTGCAATAAACTCAACACCGCGAAGGCCAGCATCGATCATTCGGTTTACAGCATTTCCGCCTCCACCACCAACTCCTATTACTTTAATAGCAGCAAATTGTTCCATATCAGTTTCTATACCTATCACAAAAAACCCTCCTCTTACGCCCAAAAATCGCTAAATATTTCCTTGAGCTTGTCAACTAATTTAGAACTCTTTTTCTCTTTTTTATCAGTCGGTTGGACATTATGCATAAACCTCTTATTGTTATATACATATTTTACCACTCCTGTCCCTGCCGAGTAAATAGGAGTTGCTACTCCGATATTTTGCGGAGAACCAATACGAATGTTTCTATTAAAAATTTTTTGTGCCAACTCTATGTTGCCTTTTAAGAAGGAAATACCTCCACCTGTTATAACAACATTTGTAACAATGTCTTCCAGAACCTTCGCTTCTTTTAATCTCTCGTACACAAGCATTAAAAGTTCAGAAACCCTTGCTTCTATTATATCAGATATTTCATTTACATCTGTAGTTGATTTGTTTTTACCTGCTAGACTTGCAATTTTAATTGGTTCCAGTTTTTCAGGAGGTAATTTTTCTAGAGTTCCATATCTCTTCTTTATATTTTCGGCTTCTTCAAAAGAAATCTTTAACCCTACAGACAAATCGTTTGTGATATGCCATCCTCCCACTGCTATCATAGAAGAATAAATAATGTTGCCATCTTTAAAAACAGAAATATCCGTCACTCCTGCACCCACATCAATTAATGCAACTCCCAACTCTTTTTCATCTTTTAAAAGTACTGCTTCTCCCGTAGCTAAAGGGCCTACAATTATTCCTTCTACCTCTAACCCTGCTTTTTTAACGCACTTTTCCATATTTTGAATAGCGGTAACACTTCCTGTTACTATAGCAGCATTTACCTCTAACCTTATACCTGCCATTCCAACAGGGTCTTTTATTTCCCCATACCCATCCACAATATATTCTAATGGTATAACATCGATAATTTCTTTATCAGAAGGAATGGCAATAATTTTAGCAGCTTGTAAAACTCTATCTACGTCTTGTTTTGTTATTTCTCTATCTTCTCTCGATACTGCTACTACTCCATTGTTTTTATATATTGTCGTCAATCCCCCATATATTTTCAAATACACAGAGGATATTTTTTGGTTGGCCATTCTTTCCGCTTGCTCTACAGACTTTTTTATAGAATAGGCAGTTTCATCTATATCTACAATAACTCCTTTTTTTACCCCATTACAAGGATAATAGCCAATCCCAACAATATGCAGTTCTCCGTTTTTATCCCCTTCTCCAATAATTGTACATACTTTAGATGTACCAATGTCTAAACCAACTATTAAATCACCCATTATCAAATCCTCCTTCAGGAGACTGCTATCTTCTCCGCATCTTGTCTATCAGATATCTCCTTATATATGCAAAATTGACAAATAGCCTGCTTCCAAATACAAAAATTGCCGCAAGATAAATGGGAACTCCTAATACATCCCCAATATAAGCAAGGCCTCCTGCCAATATCGCATTGCCAAAAAAACCAGTTATAAAAATAAGATTGTCAAACTTCTCTTCAAGACTAGCTCTAATACCACCAAAAACTGAATCCAACGCTGCAAGAATAGCAACAGATAAATAAGAAACATAAGTGCTGGGGATATTAATTGGCAAAATAAAACCTATCACTATTCCTATTAATAAACTAATTATTATAATATAAGCCATTAGCTATTCTCTCCTTCAACTAAAGGTTTTGCATATCTAAACTTTATCACTCCGTCATATTTTTTAATCAATATCTTGTCCGATTTTTTGATATTTACCTCTATTCCCCAAGTAGCTAAAGTATCTACTACTCCACCTTTTAGCTTAAGAGCAGCCTCTAACGTATCAGGGTCTCCAATAGCTTTTATGACATACGGCGCAGAAAAACGCACAGAATTTACATTTACTGTAGGGCCAACACACCTAATTTCTGAAGTAGCAATTAATCTTTGGTCATTTAAAGATATGGCCTCCGCTCCTGCCGCTCTTAGCTCATTTACAACTCGCAACAAGTCCTCATCGTGAACCAAAAATAAATTAGGGTCTTGTCCCGGCGGAACAGCTTGTTTGCTATCATTTATAGTTACAATTACTCCTGGACCTTGAAGGTCAGTCAGTCCTGCTAAACCTTTATATTTTTCTACATCATTTTTCAAAGTCTGAATAATCACGCTATTCTTTGAGGCAGAATCTTCATAAGCATTTATTTTTGCTTCTAAATCACTAATCTGTTTTAGAAAAGCATCTTTTTCCGACTGCAGTTCCTTTAATTGAGTTGCCAATTCTTCTGCTCTCTGCACAGTAACTATACCGCTTTTTTTTACTATTTTAAATTGAGTAGAAAGCATTATTCCTAATACTATTGAAACTAAAGCTACGGAAATATATACACTTTTTTTCATAAGTACCCCCATCCTCTATGGTATAAATACCGGATTACTGTCTCCAATAATTTGAATTGTACCTTTATGATACCCTTTTTTAGCTAAATCTTTTAATATTAATTCGGCAAATTTGAAAGAATAATTAATATCCAAAGGATTGTCAAAAGATATCTCTATGCCATTTTTTGTAACTAAAATAATTTGTTTTTCATTCATATATTTTATAACAGAATAAAAATCTGTACCTTCTATAAGTTCTAAAAGCGTTCCTAAATAACTTTTTTCAAAAATATCATTCAACTTTTTGCCAATTTGATATTTCTCAACTTTTATTCCTTCTATAACAGGAAGTTTAGGGTTATAATTCTCCTTTTTTATTACTACTCCTTCTTTATCTATCATTAAATAGTCTTTTTGATATTTGACTTGTGCAACTATTCGCCTTTCTTTTATAAATATTTCTACAGTGTCAGGGTATTGAATTTTTACTTTGCTCTCCCTTATATAGGGGTTAGCAAGTAAATTACTTTCTATTTTTTTAGGATTAACTTTAAAAATATTCATTCCATAATCAATCATAGCTAACTCTTTAATATCATTATAAGATAAAATTTGATTGCCTACAACTTTTATGGTTTTAATCTCAAAATAATTTGATTGAAACATAAAAAGGTAAAGCAAAACTATAAATACTAGCGTCACAAACATAAATATTAAAAACCGCTTCTTAAAAGCACTTTCAACCATTAAACCATCCCCTGCTTGTACTTTTCTTTTGCATATGTAAAACAGCATGACGCTGTTTTACATTATTCTTACAATATCCCCTCCCACACTTTTTAAAGCCTTTTCGATTGATTCATATCCTCTATCAATGTGTTCTGCTTCATCTACTATTGTAGTACCTTCTGCCCCCAAACCTGCAATAATCAAAGCAGCTCCTCCCCTTAAATCTCTTGCTACTACTTTTGCACCCATTAGCTTCTCAACACCACGTATTACCGCTACTCTTCCCTCCACTTTTATATCTGCTCCCATTCGTATAAGTTCTTCTGTGTATTTAAATCTATTATCAAATATTGTTTCTGTAACAATAGATGTCCCATCTGCTACAGATAAAACCGAAACCATCTGGGGCTGTAAATCTGTGGGAAAGCCAGGGTATGGCAATGTAACAATCATATCTACTGCTTTGGGGCGCTTATCGCATATAATTTTTATATAATCATTTCCAGCATGTATTTCGCATCCCGTTTCTCTCAATTTTGACAACAATGGTTCTAAATGTTCTTTTAAAGCATTTACTACTGTTAATTCTCCTCGTGTCATCGCCGCAGCACAAAGATAAGTACCCGCAACAATTCTATCTGAAATTATGGTGTATTCCGCATCATGCAATCTTTTTACTCCTTCTATGATAATCGTGTTAGTACCAGCTCCTGATATTTTAGCCCCCATAGAGTTTAAAAAATTCTGCAAGTCTTCTATTTCCGGTTCTTTTGCTGCATTTCTAATGATGGTGACGCCTTCTGCAAAAACTCCCGCCAACATGATATTTTCTGTGGCTCCTACACTAGGAAGGTCTAAGTGAATTTCATTTCCTCTTATCTTCCCACCTTCACATTTAATATATCCATAAGATTCTTCCACTTTAACTCCTAATCTTCTCAAACCCTTAAGGTGTAAATCTATAGGTCTGTGTCCTATATCACAACCTCCTGGAAAACTCATCAAAGCTTTTTTGTTTCTTGATATTAAAGCCCCCATCAAAAATATAGATGACCTCATGGTTCTCATTAAGCTATCAGGTATTTCACTATCTTTTACATCCCTTGCATCTACAATAATGTCTCTGCCTTTAAAAGTTACCTTACAACCTAAATGTTCTAAAATTTCTATCATTGAATAAACATCTTTTAATTTAGGACAATCATGTATTACAGAAATCCCTTCATTTAAAATTGATGCTGCAAGGATGGGTAAAACAGAATTTTTAGCGCCATTTACCTTTAACTCACCATACAGCCTGTTCCCTCCATTAATTTTAAATTTCCCCATCTTATCACCCCTAAATTTAATACAGCTTACACCATATACTATGCATAAATAAGATGGGGTGTTACATAGGGTATTAAGTTATGCTTTTTATAAGCTTGTATATTTTCTCCGCAGCATCAATTTTAGAAATTTTTTGGGCATTATCTCTCATTTTTGAAAGTACTTGAGGATTATCCAAAAGATATTTGATTTTTTTGTATAATTTTTCTGCTGTCAAATCCTTTTCTAAAATAACATAAGAAGCTCCGGCTTTTTCTAACACCCGGGCGTTATACTCTTGGTGATTATTAGCAACATAAGGAGAAGGAATCAAAATAGAAGCAACACCTTTTGCAGTAATTTCTGCCAAAGTAATAGCCCCAGCCCTACAGATTATAATATCTGCGGCAGCATATACATCCTGCATATTGTGACAATAAGGAATTATTTTAACTGTTTCATCTATGTCTATAGTTTCAGTTTTAACTTTTTCCAACACTTTTTCATATTGATTAGCTCCTGTAATTATTAAAACTTGCAAGTTTTTATCCTTTTGCTTTAAAAATTCTACCATTGTAAAATTTATTTTTTCTGCTCCTCTACTTCCCCCTACTGATACTATTAAAGGTTTATCAGAATAAAAACCCAAATTTTTTAAACCTTCCTCTTTAGTAACTTTTAGCAATTCTCTTCTAATTGGATTACCTGTTACCACAACTTTTTCTTTATTTTTAAAATATTTAACTGATTCTTCAAAACTTACCGCTACTACTTTCACAAATCGTGATAGTACCTTATTTGTAAGGCCTGGAAAAGCATTTTGTTCATGAATCAAAGTAGGTATCCCTTTTAAAGCCGCCATCATTAAAACAGGACCGCAAACATATCCCCCTGTTCCAATTACTACATCTGGTTTAAATTCATTTAAAATATTATTTGCTTCCTTAAGACCCACCATTGCTTTATAAATAGTTTTTAACGTATCCAATGATAATTTCCTTTTAAATCCTTGCACAGTAATCGTCTTTAATTCAAAACCTTCTCTTGGTACTAACTCATTTTCTAAACCTTTTTTTGTACCTACAAATAAAATTTGAGCATTTTTTTCATTTTTTAATATTTCCTTAGCAATGGCTATGGCAGGATAAATATGTCCTCCAGTACCTCCACCTGCAAACAAATATTTCAATTATCATCAACTCCTATCTAAATTTGCATATCGTGAAATATTTAATAGTATTCCTACTCCTGCCATCATAATAACTGTAGAAGTACCTCCATAACTTATAAAAGGAAGAGACACCCCTGTAGGTGGCATAGAAGAAGTTGCAACCGCAACATTTATAAGTGTCTGCACTCCTATAAGACTTGTAATTCCTGTAGCTAAAAGGCATCCAAACATATCTGGAGCTTTTGCTGCCACTCTCAAACCTCGCAAAATAAGGTATAAAAACATCAAAAGTATAGTGACTGTACCAACAAGTCCTAATTCTTCTCCAATTATGGAAAATATAAAATCATTGTGAGGCATAGGCAGATACATAAGTTTTTGCCTGCTTCCTCCAAGTCCAACTCCAAACAGTCCTCCAGAACCTAATGCATAAAGGGATTGTACGATTTGATACCCAGATTTTTGAATATCCTGCCACGGATTTAAAAATGTAAATACCCTTTCCCGTATATACTCAAAAGATGAAAAAACAACGACCGCTGCCCCAATTCCTGCTCCAAATAAAGCTCCCATAAAAGATAATTTAGCACCTGCTACAAAGAGAATTATTACAGCCACAATAAATATAATACCAGCTGTACTAAAATTAGGCTGTAACATTATAAGACCAAAAAACAATCCTGCCAATCCTAAGACAGGCATAACTCCTTTTTTGAAACTCTTTGCATAATCAGGATGTTTGTCAAAATATTTTGCCAAGTATATAATAAGAGCATATTTTGCCACTTCAGAAGGCTGTATTGTAAAGCTTCCAACTCCTATCCATCTGGTTGCATTATACCTTTCAACTCCTATTCCAGGAATCAAGACTGCAATAAGCAATCCAATCGAAATAATAAGTAAAGGACCAGCTAACTTTTTTAAAATAGTGTAATCAAAATTCATCATAAAAACCATAGCAAAAAAACCCAATATTACCCATAACAATTGCCTTTTTAAAAAATAATAAGGGTCATTATACATATACTCAGCACTGGCAGAACTAGCACTAAAGACCATAATTACACCAATGGAGACTAGTATTAAAACTGTGAGTAAAATGCCATAATCCACAGGGTACTTTTTTTTCATTATTTTACCTCCTCAACTCTGCCACTGCCTTTTTAAAGATTCTTCCCCTCTCCTCAAAATTCCTAAACATATCCCAACTGGCACAAGCTGGTGATAAAAGTACACTATCTCCCTCTTTCGCACTTTCATAAGCTTTTTTAACAGCTTCTTCTAAGGTACCAGCAAAAAGTATGTCATCTTCAGGATAAGAATACTTCCTTGCAGTATCTCTGATTTTTTTTGCAGTTTGCCCTATCAAAATCAATTTCTTTACTTTCCCATTAAAGGCTTTTACAAACTCATCAAATTCACTACCTTTATCATAACCACCAGCAATTAAAACTATAGGGGTTTTTAAGGCCTGTATTGCTTTAATTGAAGCGTCTGGGTTAGTCCCTTTAGAATCGTTATAAAATTTTACACCATTTATTTCATCAACAAACTCAATCCTATGTTCTACACCTTTAAAAGTCTTTAAAGTATTTGCAATAACATCTGCACTAATCCCTGAAAGATATGCTACTGAAGAAGCGGCCAATGCATTCTCTAAATTGTGTTCTCCAGGAATATAAATTTCCTCTATGTCAATAATTTTTTCAGCATTTCCATTAACACTTATATAAATACTTCCATCTTTTATATATGCCCCATTTTCTAATAAACTTTTTCTACTAAAAGGAAAAACTCTGCATTTAGCCTTATTTTTTAGACTCCAAGTAACAGGGTCATCGTAATTGAGAACAGTATATTCATCTTCTCGTTGATTTTCAAAAATTCTTCCTTTTATATCCCTATAATTTTCAAAGGTTTTATGTCTGTCTAAATGATCAGGAGTAATATTTATTATACAGCTTATTTTAGGTTTAAACTCTTTTATAGTCTCTAATTGAAAGCTACTAATCTCTGCTACGATAAAATCATCTTCTGCCGCTTCCATGACAGCATAAATAAGTGGATAACCAATATTCCCAGCAACATATACTTTTCTCCCCGTATTTTTAAACATTTCTCCTAATAAAGAAGTAGTAGTTGTCTTGCCATTTGTACCTGTAATTGCATAAATAGGAGCTTTAGAAAACCTATATGCAAACTCCACTTCTCCCAATAATTCAATTTTCTTTTCTTGTGCTGTTTTTACTATATCCGAATCAATAGGAACACCTGGACTTAAAACAATCAAATCCACACCTTCTAAAAATTCCTTTTTGAATTTACCAAACCTAAAATCTATGGACAAACTTTTAATTTCTTCTAAATTTTCTTTTAATACATCATATTCTTTTTCATCATAAGCTATTACTTTCGCCTTCAAGCTGTCCAACACTTTACACAAAGCTATTCCGCTAACTCCTAAACCTGCCACAAGAACTTTTTTACCCTTTAGTTCCATAATTTGCACTCCTTAGCTTAAACTATAAAAAGATAAAAACATCGCAATTAAAGTAACAATCCAAAAAGCGTAGACTACATTTTGTTCTTGCCATCCTGACAGTTCAAAATGATGGTGTAAAGGACTCATTTTAAAAACTCTTTTACCAAACAATTTAAAAGACAATACCTGAATAATCACTGAAAAAGCTTCAGCCACATAAATAATACCTATCAAGGGCAAAATCAAAGGCAATTTAGTCAAAACCGCGGCAGTAGCTATAGCTCCTCCAATAGCTAAGGAACCAGTATCTCCCATAAAAATTTCCGCAGGATGACGGTTATACCTCAAAAATCCTAGCAATCCTCCTGTCAAAGCGGCACTGAACGCTCCATAAGTTATATTATTTAAAAATAAAGCTGTCATAGTGAAAAAAGCCATAACAATAAAAGATACACCTGCTGCTAATCCATCAAGCCCATCTGTCAAGTTTACGCTGTTTACTGTTCCTACAATCACAAAAACTATAAAAGGAATATAAAAATTGCCAAGGTCAATAGTAGTTTTTAAAAAAGGAAAAATCACTTCTGTTCCTACATATTCTTGAGCAAAATATGAAATGATTATCGCAAGTAAAAACTGTCCAATAAGTTTTTCTCTCGCTTTTAAACCTAAAGGCCTTTTAAAATAAACCTTTAGAAAATCATCTGCAAATCCTATTAAACCATATCCCAAAAAACCTAATAACAAAATAGCCAAATATTTATTCCAATGAGAAAAAATTAAAGTAGAAATAACTGTGGCTGTAATAAACATTATTCCCCCCATTGTAGGGGTTCCAGATTTTTTTATGTGGCTTTTAGGCCCATCTTCCCTTACTTTTTGCCCAAATTTTAATTTTCTAAGATAAGGTATAAAAAGAGGACCAGAGGCCAAGCTTAGCACAAAAGCAACAACTGTAGCCAAAATTATCTTTTGTAACATTTTACTTTACCCTCTCCTGTAAAAATTGTACTATTTGTTCCATTTTCATACCTCTTGAACCTTTTACTAAAATTGAATCCCCTTCTTTGATAATATCTTTCAAAATTTCATTAACCTCTTTATTAGTGTTACAAACAAAAATATTATTCTCTTTCATCCCACAAACCTTGGATTCTTCTGCAATATATTTCGACATATCACCAGAGGTTATCAAAATATCTATATGGCTATCTGCCACCAATTTTCCTATTTCTTTGTGGGCTTCTACTGCATACTCACCTAATTCCAGCATATCTCCTAAAACTGCTATTTTTCTCTTAGCAGGTAAATCCCTTAATACGCTTAAAGCTGCTTTCATAGAATCCGGATTAGCATTATATACATCGTCAATAATTTTTATATCACCTATTTTTATTATATTAAGTCTCATTTTGCCTGGTTGAAAATCTTTTAAAGCCTCTGCCATGTCCTCTACATTAATACCAAACTCTAATCCAACACAAATTGCAGCAAGAGAATTGTACACATTGTGAATACCAGGAACCGAAAGCTTTATTTCTTTCGCCAAATTTTTATATTTTAAAGTATATTTTATATCTTTTTCTTCTTTTTCTATATCGCAAGCTTTAATTTCTCCACTTTTTATACCATATCTGTAATACTTACTTGAATACTGCAGAGGAATTTTTGATAGCATATCATCATCTGCATTTAATACAATCACATTTTCCTCTTTAAAATTTTCAATTAACTCAGTTTTTGCTTTTAATATATTTTCTCTTGAGCCTAATTTTTCGATATGAGCAACTCCTATATTTGTAAAAACTGCTACTTGAGGCTCTGCAATATTCTTTAACCTCCTAATTTCTCCAAAACCATTCATTCCCATTTCCACTACCGCAATCTGATGAGTATCTTCCAAATTAAAAATTGTCAATGGCAAGCCAATTTCATTATTAAAATTTCCCTCTGTTTTCAAAACTTTATACTTTTTAGACAATATTTGTGCAATCATATCTTTAGTAGTAGTTTTTCCACTGCTACCTGTCACAGCAATAAAGGGAATATTGAATTTTTTTCTATAATAAGAAGCAATTTTATGCAAAGCTTCTAAAGTCTCATTAACGTAAATGACATTAACTGAAAAATCTTTCAAACATTCTACATTATCCAACCTCGCAGTAATAACTGCACTAGCACCTTTGTCTATTGCATCTTTTACGAAATCTTCTCCATCGTATTTTTCCCCTTTCAAAGGGATAAATAATTCATCTTTTTTGACTTTTCTCGAATCAGTCGAAATTCCCATTACTTTGTCCTTTAAATTTCCTTTTATCAATTTTCCCTCTGTGGCTCTTACAATTTCATCTATTAAAAGTTCCATCATTTATTACCACCTTCAGACAAAATTTCTTTAACTATTTCTCTCTCATCAAAGGGAATAACCTTATTTCCTATAATTTGATAAGTTTCGTGGCCTTTGCCTGCTAATATTATTACATCGTCTTTTTGAGCATTAGTCAGAGCGTATCTTATCGCTTCTTTTCTATTTTCTATTACAACATAAGGGCAATTAGTCTTTTTTATGCCTTCCTCAATTTGTGAAATTATTTCTCTTGGGTCCTCCGAACGAGGATTGTCTGATGTCAAAATGCAAAAATCTGCATATTTTCCTGCAACTTCTCCCATCAAAGGCCTTTTAGTTTTATCCCTATCTCCTCCAGCACCAAAAAGAAGTATTTTTCTCCCAGTTTTATATTCCTTCAAGGCTTCCATTATATTCTGTATTCCGTCAGGAGTATGGGCATAATCTATGAACACATAAAAGTCTTTTCCTGTCTCCACCGGTTCAAATCGACCTTTTACTGTAACTTGACTTAAAGCCTCTCTCACACTTCGCAAAGAAATACCAAGAAAATCAGCCACTGTAATAGCAGCTAAAGCATTGTAGACATTAAACAAACCAGGAATTTTCAATGACATCTCTTCTTTTTTATCTTCAATCTGAACTTTAAACTTTACACCATCTAAACTATTCCTAATATCCTTTGCCATAACATAAGCAAAATCTTCTATACCATAAGTCAAAACCTTTGCTTTAGAACTCTCAATCATCATAGAAGAGTATTTATCATCTATATTGATAACCGACGCCCTCTTTGCCATCTTGAATAACTTACTCTTTGTCTTAGCATACTCTTCCATGTTCTGGTGAAAATCTAAATGGTCCTGGGATAAGTTGGTAAAAATTGCTATATCAAATTCACATTCGTCTACTCTATTTAATGCTAAAGAATGGGACGATACCTCCATAACTACATACTTAACACCTTTGTTCACCATAATGCTAAAAAGCTCCTGCAAATCTAACGATTCAGGTGTGGTATGTACAGAAGGTATCACTTCATCCCCTATCATATTTTGTATAGTCCCCACCAGGCCCACTTTATTATTTTGCCTTTCTAAAATCGCTTTTAGCATATAAGTAACAGAGGTTTTGCCATTTGTTCCTGTTACACCAATTAAAGTAAGTTTGCTGGTGGGGTTATTGTAAAAATTAGAAGCTATTTTTGCCATGGTAGCTCGAGCATCTTCTACTAATACTGTTGTAATGCCAGGATATTCTTTTATTTCCCTATCTGCTACCACTGCAACTGCCCCATTTTTAATAGCCTCTTCCACATAGAAAATACCATCGGTTTTAAACCCTTTTATAGCAATAAATAAATATTTCTTTTTGGCTTTACGGGAATCGTAACACACCCCACTGATGTCTATATTAGGATCTCCTTTTATCTCGCACTTAACACCCTTCAAAATATCTATTAGTTTCATGTTAGGCCTCCTCACAAAAATATCTAAAAAGCATACCACCACTAAATAGTATAGCACAATTATAGATTTTGCATAGAGGAAGTTTATTTTTCCTTAGGCCTAAACTCCACTTCTACAGTTTCGCCTTTTTTCAAAATCGTGCCTTCTTTCGGACTTTGATTCACAGCAAAACCGCTGCCTTTTATTCTTATTTTAAGCCCCAAAGAATTTAAAATTTCTGTAGCTTCTTTTACGCTTTTACCAGTTAAATCAGGAACTACTACCTCTTGTATTTTTTCAGCATTTAAGTACAAAATAACTTGTGTGTTTTCTTCTACAATTGCTCCTGGTTTAGGCATTTGGTCAAAAACAGTATCTCCATTTCCTTCTATAATAAAGTTAAGCTTATTCGATAAAATAATGTTTTCTGCTTCATAAAGTTTCATATTCCTCACATCCGGTACTACAACTGATGCAGGTTTTTCTATTCCTCTTGGCTGTACTTCCAAATATCTTAAGGTATCTTCTAAAATACTCTTTACTACAGGTGCAGCCAATTGGCTTCCAAAATGGGTTTCCGGATTATTAGGCTCATCTATTACCACCAACACAATAACTTTTGGATCCTCCGCTGGTGCAAAACCTATAAAAGATGCCACATATTTGCCTGGCATATATTTTTCTGTAGTACCAGTCTTTCCAGCTACATCAAATCCTTCAATATATCCTGCTTTGCCTGTTCCCTCTGACACTACACTTTTTAGTATTTCTCTCATTGTAGAAGAGGTCTGTTCAGAAATGACTTGCCTCACTACTTTTGGTTTAAATTCCTTCACTACTTTTCCATTTGAATCTACAATTGATTTCACAATTAGAGGTTGCATCAATTTTCCTCCATTGGCTATTGCGGAGACAGCAGTAATCATCTGAAGAGGCGTCACAGCAATACCTTGCCCAAAAGAATTAGTGGCTAACTCAACAGGCCCAACACTACTTTCTGCCAATACAAGACCTGGAGCTTCACCAGGAAGAAGTATTCCTGTCCTTTGTCCAAATCCAAAATCATGTATGTATTTATAGAGTTTTTCTACTCCTAGCCTTTGTCCTAACGTCACAAAAACTGCGTTGCAAGAATTTTGAACACCTTGAACAAAATTTTCACTGCCATGGGTAGCCCAGCAATTTATTCTATGTCCAGAAACTATAGTATAGCCCGGACAATAAAACTGTTCATTAAGACCTACAAGTTTTTCTTCTAAAGCTGCAGAAGCAGTAATTGTCTTAAAAACAGAACCAGGTTCATAAGAATCAGAAATAGCTTTATTTCGCCAAACTTTATACCATTCTTCCTGCGGTCCTTCAAAAGGATTATTAGGATTAAAATTTGGTCTATTAGCCAAAGCCAATATTTCCCCTGTTTTGGGGTCCATAACAATGGCTACTGCTCCTTTTGAAGGCTTAGAATGAACCATCGCTTGGTTAAGAGCCTTTTCTGCAAAATGCTGAATAGTTTCATCTATTGTAAGCACTACGTTATAACCTGGAAGAGGTTCAAAATACTCTTCCTCTCCCACATCCATCTTTCTACCTATAGCATCCATTGGAGTAAAAATTCTTCCCGGAATACCTCTTAAAAAGTTGTCAAATGCTAATTCAACGCCATCTAAACCCTGGTTGTCAATTCCAGTAAAACCCAAGACATGTGATGCAAGAGTATTATTGGGATAGAATCTTTTCATGTCCTCAGAAATTATTATTCCATCTATATTAAGCTTTCTTATCTCTGCTACCTTTTCGTCATCAACTTGTTTAGCAATTAACACTTCTTGTAAGTTTTTATTAGAAATCTTTTGAAGAACTTTTCCTTTATCTAAATTTAATATTTGGGCTAAAGCTTCAGCTACTGCTTCTCTTTGAGAATCAGGTATTTCTTTAGGGATAACACTTATTTTATTAACACTTATATTTTCTGCTAATACTTTGCCATTTCTATCAAATATATTTCCCCTTTTACCACTAACAGATACTTCTAAAGTCCATTGAGGAAGTGCCATCTTTTGATAATCTTCACTTTTTACTACCTGTATCCAAAAAAGTCTGAGTATAAGTCCAAAAACTACTATAGAAGATAAAAAAAGTAAAAAAAGAATTCTTCTCTTTACAGATATGGTTGGATATATTTATTATCCCCCCTATCTATTCAACACCCCCAATATCCTCATAAAAAAGTTACTTTTATCTTGTGATTTCTCTTCACCTTTTTTCTCTTCAGCTACTTTAGGCTTTTCTCCCACATTTATGTAGACTATCTGATTTTCTTCTGGC
This sequence comes from Thermoanaerobacter sp. X514, assembly GCF_000019065.1. Lineage (NCBI taxonomy): Bacteria > Bacillati > Bacillota > Clostridia > Thermoanaerobacterales > Thermoanaerobacteraceae > Thermoanaerobacter > Thermoanaerobacter sp. X514. Next base: position 2,026,737 of record NC_010320.1, read on the forward strand.
AATTGCATTCCTAATTTTTCTTTTGCAATCTCTTCAATTCGAGCGGGATTGGTTAAAGAAGCAATTTGGGCTTTTAATTGTTGATTTAAATTTTCTGCATATTGTACTTGTTTTTCCATTTTGTCTAAAGCAATTGACCTTTGATAAATTACAGTATACCTGTAAAGTATCAAAATGCTTAGAGAACTTATAAAAAACACCAAAAGTAAATTCTTTAATTTCGCATTTTTTTTAGTTTTTCTTACTTGCTCTTTCTTTTCTGAGGTATATGGGGGATACTCGTAATTATATTCTCTTTGTGCTACTATCAATTTATTCTACCTCCATTTCTTTTAGAACTTACAGTTTTTCCGCAACTCTAAGTTTTGCACTACGGGACCTGGAATTTGTTTCTATTTCCTCTTTGGAAGGTAGTACCGGTTTTTTTGTTATAATCTTCACTACCGGTTTTTTACCACAAGTACATGGCATATTAGGTGGACAAGTGCAGGGATTTTCTAATTTTTTAAAAGTATTCTTCACAATTCTATCTTCCAAAGAGTGAAATGTGATTATCGCAATGCGCCCTTTCCCCCGTAATACCTCTACCATATCCTCAATCGCCTTATCTAAACCTTTAAGTTCTTCATTGACTTCTATTCGTATGGCTTGAAATGTTCTTTTTGCTGGATGTGGTCCTTCTCTCCTGGCAGAGGCAGGAATAGCGTTTTTTATAATCTCTACTAACTGAAAAGTAGTTTTTATTTCTCCTTTTTCTCTTTCTTTTACAATAAATTTAGCAATACGTGATGCCCATTTCTCTTCTCCATATTCTCTTATCACTCTTTCTAATTCTTGCTGTGAATACTTGTTCACCACATCATAGGCAGAAAAAGGTGAATTTTTGTCCATTCTCATATCCATCGGAGCATCTTTCATATAAGAAAAACCCCGTTTAACTTCTTCTAATTGATAAGAAGATACCCCCAAATCCAAAAGGATGCCATCAACCTTGTCAATATTCAAACTTTTAAGTATCTCTTTTATATTTTTAAAATTATCATTTATGTACTCTACATTTTTGTAATTTTTAAGCCTTTCTTTGCTAGCCTTTATCGCATCTAAATCTCTATCTATCGCAATTAACTTTCCGGTGGTAAGCCTTTTTAATATTTCTTCAGAATGGCCTCCACCACCTAAAGTACCATCTACATATATTCCCTCTGGTTTTATATTTAAATATTCAATTGTCTCCTTAAGCAAAACACTTTTATGGCTATATTCCATTCTTTATCACACCTATATATTTAAGTCGTCAAGATGCTCAGCAATCTCTTCAAAAGAAACATCTGTATTGTTAGAGTATTCTTCCCAAACCTCTTTACTCCAAATCTCAACCCTTGTAGAAACTCCAATAAATATAACATCTTTTTCTATTTTGGCATGCTCTCTTAAATTAGCAGGTATAAGTATTCTTCCCTGTTTATCAATTTCACATTCCACAGCTCCAGCTAAGAAAAATCTCGTAAATGCTCTTGCGTCTTTTTTGGTAAGTGGCAAAGTTTTAAGTTTGGCCTCAATATTTTTCCACTCCTCCAAGGAATATACAAATAAACAATTGTCCAAACCTTTAGTCAATACAAACTTTTCCCCTAGTTCTTCTCTGAATTTTGCGGGAATTATGACTCTTCCCTTTGCATCAATTGTGTGTTCGTATTGGCCCATCAACATACAAAACACCAAACTTTCATTTCACATTCTCCCACTTACCACCACATTACACCACTTAATATGTTATTCTATATAAATTTAAAAAATCCTGCTAAATTTTTATAAAAAAATAAAAAAATCAGGCTTTGCGCCTGATTTTTTTATTTTTTTATAGGATTCACAACGGAAAGTACACTATTCTCTTCTCTCAGATGATTTTGAAATCTTTCTCTAACATCTTCAAAGCTTATACTGTAAAGCACATCTAAATAATCCAGTAAATTTATTTCTTTCATATAAAAGTTTATAAAACTGTAAGCTATACTATCGACCGAATTAAATGTTCTTAAAAATTTTCCTATGTATTTTTTCTTTATTCTCTCAAAATCTTCTTCCTTTAAAAATTGTAGATTATTTATTGCATTTAAAATGATATCTCTCACTTTAAAAGGATCTTTAGATTGACCTCCTATTATAGAATAACCGTAATCTATCTCTCCACCGTAATCAAAGCTAAAAGTGCTGTCAATAAGCCCTTCATTGTAAAGCCTCTCATACAAGTCAGAACTTCTGCCTAATGCCATTTCCAAACCTATTTGTATCTCTAAATTTTTCTTTAATAATTTCTTTCCCCCAAAACCCACATCTGTATCTTTAAAACCTAGATTAAAAAGAGGAATGGATACTTGCATATCTTGTACAACTTCTTTTTTATAAACGCTTAAAGGCTCTTTAGGATATATCCTTTTTATTTTTCCTTGTTTTTTATCTTGTCTCATATTTTCTTTTATAATGTCAAGAGTTTTATCTATATCAATGTCTCCTACCGCAAACAATACCATATTTTCAGGATGATAAAATGTGTAATAACACTTATATAAAATTTCTTTATTTATCTGAGAAATTGATTCAATTGTGCCAGCTATGTCCTTTCTAACTGGATGTACATGATAAAGAGCCTCTAATGCGTTAAAATAAACTTTCCAATTGGGGTCATCTTGATACATCCTTATTTCTTGAGCTATTATTCCCTTTTCTTTTTCCACATTTTCATCTGTAAAATAAGGATTTTGTACAAACTTTACTAAAAGTTTTAGATTTTCATAGAAGTTTTCAGTACTCGCAAATAAATAAGCAGTTGTAGTAAAATTAGTGTAAGCGTTAGCTGAAGCCCCTAATTTTGAAAACTGCTCAAAAATACTACCTTCTTCCTCTTCGAACATTTTGTGTTCCAAAAAATGTGCAACCCCATCAGGTACCTCCGTTACATCAGTATCCCCTGGAGCGATAAACTTACTGTCATTAGAACCAAAATGGGTAGCAAATATTGCAAACTGCTTTGTATAACCTCTTTTCGGCATTATATACACTTTTAGGCCATTATCCAATTCTTGTAAAAGCATTTTTTCGTCTATTCTCTCATTGTACAACTGCTGCATAATTATTCCTCCTTTTTGCCGGTCATAAAATACACCGTATCTAATTTAACCTTTTTAGCAACTTCCACTACGTCCTCTTTTGTCACCTTTTCTACTTTTTTAATAAATTCTTCTATATTTAAATCTACTCCTGCAATTTTTTGTGACAAATAGTAGTCAGATTTAGAAGTAGCATTGTCTTTCATTGCATTCAAAGAGGTCTTTAAGGCTTTTATTGTGGAATCTAATTCATAATCTGAGATATTACCTTCTTCAATTTCTTTTAACTGTTTAAGTATTATGTCAAGAGCTTTGTTGTAATTTTCTATCTCTATGCCGCAACTCACCACCATTAAACCTCTAAATCTCTCTAGCCTTGAATAAGCATAATAAGCAAGGCTTGCCTTTTCCCTCACATTCATAAAAAGTTTAGAAAAAGGTCCTCCTCCTAACACACCACTGTATACCAAAAGAGGAAAATATTCCTCACTGTTAGCCGGTACATTAGTTCTAAAGCCAAGAGTAAGCTTCCCCTGTGTTACTTCTAAATTTTCTGTCACATACTTTACTTCCTTTACCTCTTTATATATATTGGGGGAAGGAATATTTAGTATCTGTCCTCTTTGAAAAGAAAAATATTTTGTAAAAACCTCTTCTACATATCTAGGGTCCACATTTCCTACAACATATATATCCATTGGCAAAGTATTAATACAATTTTGATAATACTGGTAAAGGTTGACTTCATCAATGGAGTTTAAATCCTCACTTCTACCCAATTCAAAAATAGCAAAAGGTTCACCTTTACACATCTCTTCATAACAACGGTCTACTGCATATTTGGTTTTATCGTTTATTCTTGAATCTATTAAATTTTTGTGAATCTCTTTTTCTTGAAGTACATAATCTTTATTAAAAGCATTTCCTTCTGTAAGAGGGTTGAAAACTAACTCTTTTAAAAATTTTACTCCCTCTTCTAAAATATTCTCTTGTATGTACTCTTCTTGAGGTAATTCCAATCTATATTGTTGAAGGTGCCTTTCTCCTTTTTTATACACAGAAACAGCCATAGTAGTGCCATACAAGTTTTCCAAAAACTTCACCATTTCTTTGTAAGTTTTAATACTAAAAGTACCCCTTTTTAAAACAGCAGGCAGCAAAGCGTATTTTGTAGCCTCTTCTCCTAATTGATTGTGGATATAAAGATTAATTGTCACTGTTTTAAATTTGTCTGTAGTATCTATGTATAAATTTATTCCGTTGTTTAATTGTTTCCTAATTAATTCCATGTCATCAACTCCTTCTAAAATAATCCAATTATTTTTTGATTATATGATAATTGTAACACAAAGTCAATAATACATAAACCCGGGGAAAAACCCCAGGTTTCTGTTACATACCAGGTGTAATGCGTTTTATAATTTCTGAAATTTGTTTTGCAAATTCAGAAACTGGTCTTCCTGCAGAAATACCCTTAGCAATATTTTCTATTCTTTTGTACAAATCTGGATCTGCAGTTACATAGACCCTTGTTATAGACTTATCAGTATCTTTTACAGTCTTTTCTATTTTCTTTTTTACATCTGTTTCAAGAGTTCCCTGTACTCTTGCTTTCAAATCCACTCCTACAAGAGCAGTGCTTCCATATACTACCACTGTAGCCTTATTTACCTCTGGAATTTTAGCAACATTTGAAGCTATTCTACTTGCTCTTGCACTTTCTGTAGTCGGTTTTTTTACAGCAGTTGGAGTCTTAGAAGGCGCAGGAGTAGTCCTTGTAGGTGCCGGTGTATAACGAGCAGGAGTAGGCTTTCTAGTCGCAGTTTTACATCCTGCCATTGAAACCATTATCATTATCCCAATAAGCATTATTGTAATTATACTTTTTATTTTTTTCAAAGCTATGCACCTCCTCAAAATATATTTTTTCACTTTTATTAAAAAGTATTATACTAAATTATGGAATTTTTACGAAAAACATTTGAAAAAATTTTGTGAGTAATATATAATGCATATGTAAAACTATTGGAGGGAAGATGAAATGGAAATAGGAATTGTTGGACTACCTAATGTCGGCAAAAGCACTTTGTTTAACGCCATTACAAAAGCAGGGGCAGAATGTGCAAACTATCCTTTTTGTACTATTGAACCAAATGTGGGAATTGTAGCTGTACCAGATAAAAGGCTGGATTTTTTGGCAAAGATTGAAAATCCGCAAAAAGTTATACCCGCAACTATAAAATTTGTTGACATAGCAGGCCTTGTAAAAGGAGCAAGTAAAGGAGAGGGTTTAGGAAATAAATTTCTTTCTCATATTAGGGAAGTTGACGCTATATTAAACGTGGTAAGATGTTTTGAAGATAGCAATATTGTCCATGTGGAAGGAAGTATTGATCCTATAAGAGATGTTGAAATAATAACTTTAGAGCTTATACTTGCTGATATGGAAGTTGTCGAAAGGCGGCTTCAAAAAACATCAAAACTTGCGCGAAATGACAAAAAAGCAGCCTTTGAATTGGAAATACTTGAAAAAATAAAAAAAGGATTGAATGAAGGGAAACCTGTAAGGGCTCTTCAATTTACCGAAGAAGAAAAAAGTTTTGTATGTCAACTTATGTTGCTTACCTCTAAACCCGTCATGTATGTAGCAAATATATCAGAAGAAGATTTAATTTCAGGAGAAGAAAATCAATATGTAAAGCAACTAAAAGAATATGCTGAAAAAGAAAATTCTCAAGTTTTGGTTATAAGTGCAAAAATTGAAGAAGAATTAGCTTCTTTAAGTGATGAAGAAAGAAATGAACTTTTGAGAGAATACGGCCTTGCCGAACCCGGCCTTAACAACATAATAAGACATGGTTACTCTCTCCTTGGACTTATAACCTTTTTCACTGCTGGACCAAAAGAAGTCCACGCTTGGACAATAAAAAAAGGCACAAAAGCACCTCAAGCAGCAGGGAAAATTCATTCAGATTTTGAAAAAGGATTTATAAGGGCAGAAGTAATCTCTTATGAAGATTTAGTAAAAGCCGGTTCACAGGCAACAGCAAGAGAAATGGGACTTATGAGACTGGAAGGAAAAGATTATGTGATGCAGGATGGAGATATAGTAGTATTTAGATTTAATGTATAAAAATCGCCTTTTAGGCGATTTTTATACATTACTCTTTTTTGTCTATCTTTGGTGTCTCCTCAACTTTATATCCTAAAGCAGCAATTAAATTATCCAATTTATTTCTGATGGTAGGATAAGATAAACCTAATACTTTTTCCATTTCCCTTATATTTCCCCTCGTCCGTATGATAAGTTCCAAAAAATCTCTTTGCTCTTTTGACAAATAGCAAAATTTACAAAGTTCAAATTTGCCTTCAATTGCTGTTCCACATTGAGGACATTCCAGCCTTGTTACCACCATTTTTTCACTGCAAACTGGACATCTACCTATTACTTCATTCATTAATATCACCTCTTAAAAGGCAAGTTTATTATAAAAAACCTGCTCTCATTCGTCGTCTTGTTTTTATTATAACCCTTATTTTAAAAATGTCAATATAAATTTTAAATTATTTTAAGTTTTAGTTTAAAAAAATTAATTTTTTAAAAGGATAAAAATAAACCAAGCAAAGCTGCTTGGCTTAAACTTCTATAACCTCTTCTTCAAAATTATCAATGTATTTTTGATACTCCATTTTTTGTTCTGCTTCTATTACTTTTTCTAATTTTGGCTTTGTAGCAGGATGTTTTGGCACAAAGATAGTGCAACAATCTTCATAGGGTCTTATAGAGATCTCAAACGTACTAATCTTTTGAGCTAAATCTATAATCTCTGTCTTATCCATCCCAATAAGAGGTCTAAATATTGGCATAGAGACAGAAGCATTGGTTACATATAAACTTTCAATCGTTTGGCTTGCAACTTGTCCTAAACTTTCCCCTGTGATTAGAGCCATAGAACCATTTTTTTGAGCAATTTTTTCTGCTATCTTCATCATCATTCTTCTCATAATTATAGTAGTAAATTTAGGTGGACATTTCTCATAAATTTCTAATTGCAAATCAGTAAAGTGAACTACGTGTAATTTTATCCTTTGTCCATATTGAGAAAGGACTTTGCACAAATCTACAACTTTGTCTTTAGCCCTTTCAGAAGTATAAGGAGGGCTGTGAAAATAAACTGCTTCTACTTCTACGCCTCTTTTCATCATCATCCAAGCAGCTACAGGACTGTCAATTCCTCCTGACAAAAGTACAGTCGCTTTACCGTTTGTCCCAAGAGGAAGTCCTCCTATTCCCTCAATCACTCCCGCGTATACAAAAGCCATTTCTCTTATCTCTACATTTAAAAGCACATCAGGATTATGAACATCTACTTTTAAGTTTTTGACATTTTTCAATACTGCTGCTCCTACTCTGCGGCTGACCTCCATGCTGTTATAAGGAAAAGACTTATTTGGCCTCTTAGTCTCTACTTTAAAAGTCTTTCCTTCGTGTCCTTTCATAAGTTCTACTGCAGCTTTAAATATTTCATCCAAGTTTAAATCGGTTTTTTTAGCTTTTGTTATTCCTACAATACCAAAGACTTTTTTTAATCTTTCTATTACCTCTTCAATATCTCCATCACATTCTACATAAATTCTGCCATGAGTTTTTTCAACTTTAACTTCCTTAAAGTCAGAAAGAGCATGTTTTATATTTTTTATCAATTTATTTTCAAAAAAAGACCTATTATCTCCTTTTAAAGCTAATTCTCCATATTTAATCAATAATATGTCTTGCATATTTTACCTCCGTTTATACTTTCTTAAAAAATTCACTTTTTCTTTTAACACTGATATAGTATAGTCAATTTCTTCTTCTGTATTAAAAATTCCAATGGAAAATCTTATAGCGCTTTCAATAAGGTCCTCTTTAAGACCTATCGCTTTTAAAACATGACTTTGTCCTTTCTTTTTGGAAGAACAAGCCGATCCCGTAGAAACATATATGCCCTTTTCTTCAAGAGCGTGTAAAAGCACCTCTCCCCTCACACCGGCAAAAGAAATATTGAGTATATGTGGCGCTCCCTCTTCAACATTTGGCCCGTTTAAATGAACATCTTTTATTTCAGAAACTATGCCTTGATAAAGTCGCTTCTTTAAGGTCATTAATTTGCTTACATTACCGTGGAAATTTTCTTTGGCTAATTTGCTAGCCACACCAAATCCCACAATTCCTGGCATATTTTCTGTCCCAGACCTTAAATTTTTTTCTTGTCCCCCTCCAAAAATTATTGGCCTAATCTTTACTGATTTATCAATATATAAGGCTCCTACTCCTTTAGGACCGTGTATTTTATGACTGCTTAAAGACACCATCTTTATTTTATGCTTTTTTACATCTATATTTATTTTTCCTACTGCTTGTATAGCATCAACGTGAAAAACTATGTCTTTATTCTCTGCAATATCAGCTATTTCCTCTATTGGCTCTATTGTTCCTAACTCATTATTTACAGCCATAATTGATATAAGTATAGTTTTATTAGTTATCGCCCTCTTTAAATCCTCTACATCTACTTTTCCTGTTTTATCCACATCTAGATAAGTTACTTCAAAGCCATTTTCCTCAAGATACTTTAAAACATTGAGCACAGAAGGATGTTCAATTTTTGAAGATATTATATGATTTCCTTTCTTTTTTAAACTTTCTGCAACCCCTATTAAAGCAAGATTGTTTGATTCTGTCCCTCCAGAAGTAAAAACTATTCCTTCGGGCTCACTGTTGATTAAGTTAGCTACATTTTCTCTCGCTTCTTTCATTAACTTTTCAGCTTGATAGCCTTTCATATGTAAAGAAGAGGGATTGCCGTATTCTTTATCTAAAACTTCAGCCATTTTTTTAATTACTTCTTTCCTAACTCTTGTAGTAGCGCTATTGTCGAGATATACTTCCATGGCCATCATCCCTTTAATTAGATTTTTAATAATAGCAAATTCCTGGATATTGTGAATAATTATTAAACTTTTATAATTTAAATTATTTTGCAAATTTAATCATTAAATTAATAATTCTTTCTACCTCTTCATAGGTAGCCTTTCCATCCTCATTTGCTAATATGCATTCTTTTGCATGTTCTTGAATGATTGACATACCTACTTTTTCTAATGAGGCTTTAACAGCTGCTATTTGCAACAAGATATCCTCACATCCTTTTGATTCTTCTACCATTTTTTCTATACCGGCAATATGCCCTTTTATTGTTTTTAATCTCAGCAAAATATCATTTCTCAAACTATCACTCACTTACAACACACCTTTCAATAGATAGATTTCTTTTGCTCGTATTCTATTATAACTTTGCCACAAAAATAATAAAGAGTCAATCACTATATCGAGTAGGAGCTGAATAATTATTTTATTCAGCGTCCTCTCACACCACCGTACGTACCGTTCGGTATACGGCGGTTCATTAGGATTTATGTACAATTAGATATCTTTGGGATAAACTCTTATAACCTATGCTTTCAAAGTAATTATTTGTAAGAGTCTTATTTAGGATTGGGCTATTGGATATTCTCCAGTAGCCTTTCCTTGTATTGGTGTATTCCCAGGCTTTTTGATCTTCTACTCCTAGTTTTACTAGGTTATCATGCTTCGTTTTTATCTTCTTCCATTGTTTCCATATACATGCCCTTAGTCTTCGCCTTATCCATTCGTCAAGGGTTTTCATTATGCTTTTTGCGTCTGCTAATCCAAAATAGTTGACCCATCCTGTTGTTATTTGATTTAGTCTTTTTATTCTGTTTTCCATGCTTATTCCCTTGTTCCGATTGGTTATTTCTCTTACTTTTTCCTTAAACCTTTTGATGGATTTTTCATGGATTCTTATTCTTACTTCGTTTTCTTTTGTGTAGAATGAAAATCCAAGAAATTTTCTTCTCCATGGTCTATCTACAGCACTTTTTGCTTCGTTGACTTTTAGTTTTAATTTGCTTTCTATGAATTTCTTTATGCTCTTCATTACTCTGTTTCCTGCAGACCTGCTTTTTACATATATGTTGCAGTCATCTGCATATCGGCAGAATTTATGCCCTCGTTTCTCAAGTTCTTTGTCTAGTTCGTCCAACATTATGTTTGCTAATAGGGGACTTAATGGCCCTCCTTGGGGTGTCCCTTCTTCTGTTGATACTTTGATTCCGTTTATCATTACTCCTGATTCTAGGTATCTTCGTATTAACTTTAGTACCCTTTTGTCTCCTATCCGCTTTTCTAGTTTGGACATTATTATGTCGTGGTTTACTCTGTCAAAGAACTTTTCTAAGTCCATATCTACAACCCATGTATATCCTTCATTTATATATGCTTCTGCGGCTTTTATTGCGTCTTTTGCACTGCGTCCTGGTCTAAATCCATAACTGCTATCAGAAAATGTATGGTTGTAGACTCTATTTAGTATTTGGGCTATTGCTTGTTGTATTAGCCTATCTAGTGCTGTAGGTATTCCTAGTAGTCTTACTCCTCCATCTGGTTTGGAAATTTCTACTCTTCGCACTGGTTGTGGTTTGTATTTCCCCTCCAGCAGTTGTTGTTTTATGGTTGCCCAGTTTTCTTTGAGATACGGTAGAAGTTCATCTACTTCCATCCCATCGACTCCATGGCTTCCTTTATTTGCAACAACGCGCTTGTATGCTGCTCTCATGTTTCCTCGTTCTACTATCATTTCAAGCATCTTGCTGGTATATCTTTGTACATCGTTTCTTCTATCTTTTGACGCCGATGATATACTATGCACTTCCGTTGTCTTTTGAAATTCCATTTCTCTATTCAACGGATAGCCTCTTTGTTGAGTTGTCTGCAGTCTCTGCATATCTTTCGAGTCCATAAGATTTCCAAAACCTCCTAACGTTCGGTCCTTCCTTATCTATTCATGTCTAGATAAGTACTATGACCTCTGCTGACTTCTCAAGGTTCAGCCATACATCACTGCATGGGTTGTCACTTCAGATTTTACTCCCATGACTTATCCTTGAGACCTCCCCGGGTAAGAACGATAACTTTCATCTCATATATCTGCCAGATTTACTATATGGGATTCGGGTAGTGTTGGACTTCGTTTTGTTACGCAAACTCATCCATCCCAATTCAGCCTCTTATCTGGTTCTTGTTCATCAGACCGAGATTTTGCCTTAAGCTTCCTTCAGATTCCACCTCACGATGGACACCCTTGCTCTTGGCTAGTGGTTCCCACTACCAAGCCCACAGCGGACTTTCACCGCCTAGCTATCGCCCATGCCGGGCGCACATAAAAAAGCCAGCTAAGTAGCTGGCTTTTAATAAGGATTTTGATGCATTTGAGGCGGATCAAAAGATGGGAAAGGCTTCTGATTGAAAATTTCACACACATCTGTTACGAACTCCTCGCAAGCTGCTGGAGTAGGGCAGAAACCGTAAGACGGAACTAATAATTGCACATCTACTGCGGATTTTATCACAATCCATACCCCAATTATCACTTCTACAGTGGTAGTAACTCCTAGATTAACCTTTCCGTACAAGCCCTCTGCTAACGCCTCGTATTTCATTATTGCTACATTTGGGTCTGGTACGTAAAGTACAATATCTTTGTTGAAAGTAGTAATATTTCCTGGCAATGTTTGTGTAGTTCCATCTGGATAGTTAATCACAATATCATAAGTCACTTGAAAAGTTGCTTCTACCCTCGCAAATCCTGGCCTATCCGGAAGTGGAGTTATAACAAAACCAGGAGGTGTAACAAGTGATACAGTAATATTTGTTATTTCTCCAAAGCTGGGAGTTAAATTCAATACAGAAGGTACAAAAGTAATAGGTGGTATATTATCTAAACATATTCTTTGCGAACAAGCATCATACACTTTAGTCACTTCAATGCAAGCTATCTCTGTAGGTTCTGGAAGTTGCCCTGGCTCTACAGGGCCTGGCACTATTTCTTGCTGTCCTATCATCTTTTTAGAAAAAGCCATATTATTTCCCCCTTCACAGTTTAAGCTTTTATTAACTTAAATTATCTTATCTATCTACAATATACGTTTTAATATATTAGATAGTTACAAAAAATCAAAAAAATAAGTACCTCGATTGAGGTACTTATTGCAACTATCTATAAGCACAAACTCCTTCTTTTATTTAATCTTTTCAATCATTTCTTCTACTTCTTTTGCCCCTTCTTCGTAAAATTTCTCCTCATCAGGAGCTAATTCTTTCAAAAGCCTCAAAAACTCTCCCGCATGCACTTTTTCCTCATCTGCTATGTCCATTAAAACTGCTTTTGCTAATTCATTATCAGTAGCTTCTGCCAACTGAGTATAAAGTTGAATTGCCTCATACTCTGCCGCCACCATAAAGCGTATAGCCCGTACCAACTCTTCATGGGTCACTTTTCTTTTTTCAGTGAGTCCTGAAAAAGGAGTTCCAAACTCAGGCATAATTAACATCCCCTCTCCTTATGTATTGATTTTATTATATCATAAATTCATATAATATCAAAAAATTTCAAAAAGTCGAATCAACTCAAAGTATTTGTTAGGCTATCTCGGCATTAAATAAAACAAGCCAATGGTGAAAATATAACTTATTTTCAACATCAGCTTGTTTTATTTAAAATTTTAATTTAAATAAGTAAAGATACTGGATTCTCTAATGTTTTCTTTAAGTCAAGGAGAAATTTAGCAGCAGTAGCCCCGTCTATTAATCGATGGTCAAAAGAAAGGCTAAGTTTCATGATATGCCTTATAACAATATTGTTATCAAGAACTACTGGTTCTTTATATATTTTGTTGACACCCAATATAGCACTTTCGGGCGGATTTATAATAGGCGTGAAACTATCTATTTCATACATTCCAAGGTTAGTGATAGTAAATGTACTTCCGATTATTTCGTCTGGAGTAAGCTTATTATTTCTCGCTCTTTCGCTTAATTCTTTTATATTTTTTGACAATTCTAATAGACTCTTTTTGTCCGCCTCTTTCACTACAGGAACTATTAAACCATTATCTAAAGCCACTGCAATTCCGAGATTTATACTGCTATTTTTAATTATATATTCTCCTTCTATAGACCAGTTAACTACAGGATTTTTCTTTATAGCTATTACACATGCTTTTGCAATTAAATCGGTATAAGTAAATTTATTATCGCTAATATGATTTAAATTTTCTCTTAAGTTAACCAGTTCTGTGACATCCACTTTAATATCTTCTGTAACATGAGGAATTTCTGACCAGCTTTTTTTCATCCTTTGACTTATGGTTTTGCGAATATTGTCCATTGGCATTCTTTCAACTTTTTCCAATGCTTGTCCTTCTATTACTGCTACTTCTTTTTTTGGTCCCTCTTCTTCTGTTTTTACTTTTTGCTCAGAAATAAACTTTTTTACGTCTTCTTCAGTAATCCTTCCACCTGGTCCTGTTCCAGTTATTAAAGAAAGGTCTATGTTATTCTCCTTCGCCAACCTTTTTGCTACTGGAGTAGCTTTTATAAACTTTTCCTCACTTTTTTCTACTTCTTCTAACTTTTCCCCTTCAGCTGTAATTATTCCAATAGGAGTAGCTACTGGTACAATTTCTCCTTCATTTACTAAGATCTTCGCCAAAATTCCATCCGCTGGAGATTCTACAACATTGGTAATCTTATCTGTAGAAACCTCGACAATCTCTTCTCCTTTTTTTACAATATCACCAACTTTTTTAAGCCATCTATCTACTCTGCCTTCTTTCATTGTAAGTCCCAATTTAGGCATCACTACATTTACCGGCATAAAATCACCTCTTTACAAAAAATCCTATTTGTTGTGCAATTTCAAGCGTTTTTGTTACATTAACTCGATAAGGTCCACTCCGCGATATTCTAAAAATTAATCTATCACCTTCTTTTATTATCACTTCTCTTTCTCCATCCAATGCGATAGTACCTTTTTCCATCACCTCATAAGAATAATCTATGTCCATGTTCAATCTTTTACAATCAATTATCCCTACTTTTTCAACGACGCCCGGAGCTATAGGCGCCATGACCGACTCCGGGCTTTTCCCTATTTTTACATATATACCTCCATCCTCATCTTCTAACAATGTTGTTTTATAACCAGCTACAGAAGAAAAGCCGATGTTATTAGGGTGAGCCCTTGTAACAAAAATATCAGTTATTGTCGATATATCCCAAATCGCCTTAGTACCTGTAAAGTTCTCTTTAGATATTACAGCATCTATCAAAGCAATGTCTATTAACTTACCGTTTTTGTATATTTCTAATCTTTTATCTCTTTTACACAATATCTCTTTGTCAAATTTACCAGAAGATACTACAGAAGCTACAATGCCAGCTATAGTTCCTTCCAACATCATAGGATATACATTATTGGTACCTGTCGAAATTGGCAAAAGTGGTGTCTCGTTAATCACTTTTGCAATAACTCTGTTGGTTCCATCCCCCCCTAATGAAACAATGCATCCCACACCAAATTGTTCCATTATTTTCGTAGCTACCATTGTATCTGCAAAACTACCAGTTATAGTCATATCAAGTATCTCCACATCTATTCCCAATTGTTTTAAATAAATTAAGTTATTTTTGGCTTTATATCCAATTTCATAAGTGTCAGGCATTATATATATTTTCTCAGTACCAAATTTTTGAGCAGCCAATATAATTCTTTCTACTATGTTTACCTTTTCATAATTATCAATTACCGTCGCATGTGCAACCAATCGCCTTATATCTTTCCCCGATGACGGATTTGCAATTATCCCTATGGTTTTCATGTCTGCCTCCTTATATTTATCAAACAAAATGCTTTACGTCCTATGCTATTGATTTTACCGCCTTTATTATATCTTCTTCATTAGGGATTACAGCATTCTCAAGAACCGTCGTAAATGGAATTGGTGTATTTAAAGCTCCAATGCGTACTATCTGTGCATCTAGATAATCAAACATTTCTTCAGCTATCAATGCTGCTAACTCACCGCCCCAGCTACCCCTCTTAACTTCTTCTGTAACTATTACTATCTTGTGAGTCTTTTTTAGGGAATTAAAAATTTTTTCTTTGTCAAGAGGGAACAAAGTCCTCGGGTCTATTACTTCCACTTCTATACCCTCTTTTGACAATATTTCTGCTGCTTTTAACGCTTTATGGACCATGAGACCTGTTGCAACTACGGTAACGTCGCTGCCTTCTCTTTTGATATCTGCTACTCCAAGAGGTATGGGTTCATTAATATCAGGAACATCCCCTTTCATACTGTACAAAACTTTATGTTCCACAAAAACCACCGGGTTGTCATCACGTATTGCAGATATCATTAGACCTAAAGCATCTTTAGGAGTAGAAGGATAAACCACCTTTAATCCCGGCACATGAGTAAACCACGCTTCAAGGCTTTGTGAATGCTGAGCTGCTGCTTGTATTCCTGCACCTGCTGGCATTCTTAAAACCATAGGTATTGTGATTTTCCCGCCAAACATATACCTCATTTTTGCAGCCTGATTGACAAGCTGGTCCATTGCCACTGTTACAAAATCCATAAACATAAGCTCAGCAACAGGTCGCATGCCAGTAGCTGCAGCTCCTATCGAAACACCTGTAATTGCTGTTTCTGAAATAGGAGTATCTCTTACTCTGTCCTCTCCAAATTCATCTATCAAGCCGCGAGTTACGCCAAAAGTCCCTCCAAATCTCCCAATATCTTCTCCTAATAAAAACACTGCCGGGTCTCTTCTCATCTCATTTAAAATAGCTTCTCTTAAAGCCTCTGCATACGTCATATTCCTCATCTTACCCTTACCTCCTCTACTATATCTGTATAAACATCCTCTACCGCTGCCTCTTCTTTTGGATATGGGCTTTCTTCAGCAAACCTTACCGCTTCTTCTACCTCTTCAACTATCCTTGCCTCTATATCTTTTAATTCTTTCTCAGTTGCCACATCATTGTCGAGTATATGTTTACTTAATCGAAGTATTGGATCTTTTGCCAACCATTCTTCCACTTCTTCTTTAGACCTATAAATAGTAGGATCCCCTTCAAAATGCCCTCTATATCTATACGTTTTACATTCAACTAAAGTCGGACCGGCGCCACTTCTAGCCCTGTTTATAGCTTCTTTTGCTACTTCATATACTGCCAATACATCGTTTCCATCCACCGTAACCCCAGGAATACCATAACCAATAGCTCTGTCAGCTACATCTTTGATAGCTTGGTGCTTATCCTGCCTCATAGATATACCATAAAGGTTGTTTTCACAGACAAACACTACTGGTAACTTCCATATAGAGGCTATATTCAACGCCTCGTGAAAAGTACTCTGGTTGGAGGCGCCATCACCAAAGAAACATACTGCCACCTGATCAGTTCCTCTCATTTTAGCGGAAAGAGCTGCACCCGCTGCAATAGGAAAACCTCCACCTACAATACCATTAGCTCCTAAAATTCCTTTAGTGGCATCCGCTATATGCATAGATCCGCCTTTCCCTTTACAGTATCCCGTTTCTTTGCCATATAATTCGGCCATCATATATTTTAGATCGCCACCTTTTGCTATTAAATGACCATGACCTCTGTGAGTACTGGTAATATAGTCTTTATCCTCTAAATTTTCGCATACACCGACAGCTGTAGCCTCTTCACCAATGTATAAATGTACAAAACCTAAAACCTTCCCCTGAGCAAATAGTTCCGCGACTTTTTCTTCAAACTTCCTGATTTTAACCATTCTAGTGTACATATCAAGAAGAATATCTCTTGAAATTTCCATAACTATTCATCTCCTCCTCATTTTATACTTACCGTTATGCAAGCCACTGCAACTTCAATGGTGTCATCTTTGTCTCCAAATTCCGGCTCTTTTATTCCTGCTACCCTCATCCCCCCTTTTATTGCTTTTACATATTTTTCCCCAATGGGAAGCACAGCCTTTATTCCTTCTTCTTCAATTTCTTCTGGCCTTGATACTGCCACTGTAGCCTCTACAACTATCTCATTTAAGTCAACACCCAATATTTCCGTAAGTCCACATAGACAACTATGAGATATCGCATCTTTTACTGCCTTTTGAGCAGCTTTATTGACATCTTGACCGTGTAAATCTACTCCATATCCAAACTCGACTATAAACCTTTTAATAAGTACCGCCTCCATTTCTTAAAATTTTTTATCAAAAACAATGCTATTAAAATTAATATTCAAATTTCATGCCAAAATAAAAAACCCCTTAAATTAAGGGTTAATAAATTATCAATCTCATATTTATACAAAATCATTTGTCTCATTTTGAGATTCCTTTTATTTAGTCTCAATTTGAGACAGCAATTCCTTTACACTTATATTGTATTTTTTTATCTTTCTATAAATAGTAGCTCTACTCAAATTTAACATTTCAGCTGCCTTCAATATATTACCCTTGGCTATTTTTAGTGCTTCTCTTATGTTTTTTTCTTCAATAACTTCAATTGGAAAGATTGTAGTATTATTTTCCTGTTGTGCATTACTATTTTCACTTATATTTTCAGGGAAATACTCTTCGATAATTACTTTGCCTTCCGTAAGGTAATATGCCCTGTCAATAACATTTTGTAACTCTCGAACATTTCCTGGCCAGTTGTAATTCATCAATCGTTCTATAAACGATTCGCTTAAAACCTTATAATCTGAAACGCTTAAAGCATTATATCTATTAAGTCGTTCTACAAACACTTTAGCAAGAAGTTCAATGTCTCCTTTTCTCTCTCTTAAAGGAGGGATGTTTATTTTTATGACATTTATCCTATAATATAAATCATTTCTAAAATTCTTTTTATTCACTTCTTCACTTAAATTTCTGTTGGTTGCCGCAATAACCCTTACATTCAATTTCTTTTCCTCAGTGCCACCCACCCTTACAATTTTATGGTTATCCAGCACTCTTAAAAGTTTAGATTGCACCTCATAGGGCAACTCTCCAATTTCATCTAAAAATATCGTTCCATTGTCCGCTAGTTCAAATTTACCAGGTTTACCTTCTTTATTTGCCCCAGTAAACGCTCCTCTTTCGTAACCAAAAAGTTCACTTTCTACTAATTCTCTGGGTATAGAAGCACAGTTTACTGCAATAAATGGCCCTTTTGAACGTTTACTATAGTTATGTATCGCCTGCGCAAAAAGTTCTTTACCTGTCCCACTTTCACCTTCTATAAGGATATTGCAATCACTCTTCGCAGCTTTTTTAGCAGTTTCTATGATTTTTTTCATATTTTCATCATTTGTGATTATATCTTCAAATGTATAACTCGCTTTAAATCCTGCTAATTTATTAACAACATTATGAACATATTTCTCTTCTCTAAAAGTTACAACCGTACCTATAATTTTTCTGTTAGCTACTATAGGAACAGCATTTATACGACATGGTATTTTTTTGTTTCGACCATAAAAAATACATTCAACATCGTAATAGGGTTCTGTCTGACTTAGTATATCTTCAATTATATCCACATCTTCAAGTATGGACTGTATATGCATGCCTATAATTTCCTTCTTTGAAATATTTAATATCTTTAATGCTATTTCGTTAACCCTTTGAATAACAAAATTATGGTCCATTATAAGCATGCCTTCGTGAATAGAATCAAAAGTAGCGTCTATAAGTTTATGAGACTTGATAAGCGCAAGCTGCTTTTCAATAGAATAAGCTCCAGCAAGTACAATACCTAAATTGTGGGGGTGTGCATCCTCTTTTAATCCAGTCATATCAAGGCATCCTATGATATTACCGTTTTCATCATGAATAGGTGCTGCAGAACATGTAGCTATGTGATGGGTAATACAATAATGTTCGGCTCCCACCAGTTGTATAGGTTTATCAAGTTTTAAAGCCAAAGCAATCGCATTAGTCCCTACCGCTTCTTCTGTCCATAAAGCCCCCTCAACAAAGTTTAATTTTCTCGTCTCTCCCATTATACTATCATCGCCAATTCTATCGATAAGATAACCGTCCCTGTCTACAAGAACAAACAAAAAGCCCGAACCAGTTACTTGTTTATATATATTTTCCATAATAGGATGTGCAACAGATATTAAATCCTCATTTTGCCTCAACCTTATTTTCATATTATCTTCATCCAATATTTCCCCAACGCCTCCAAAAGGGTCTACACCATAGAATTTACAAAGTTCCCATGACTCTCTAATCTCTTCTTTAACACCTTCAGTAATTACCCCCTCATTAACGTATCTCCACCAAGCTTTCTCCATAAAAGATATAAAATCTTTCATGACACTCCCCCTTAAATCGTTTTAAAATTCTCCTCATGCAAAAACAAAGGCTTAAAAACTAAGCCTTTGTCAACTTCAATCCTTCATCAGCATAATAAGAACTTCTGACTAAGGGACCAGAAGCTACGTATTTAAAACCTAATTCATATCCTATCTCTTCATACCTCTTAAATTGCTGAGGAATAACATATTCTGCTACTTCTATATGTTTTGCTGAAGGTCTCAAATACTGTCCTATAGTCATCATGTCACAATCAACACTTCTTAAGTCTTTCATAACTTGTATAACCTCTTCTTCTGTTTCCCCAAGCCCCACCATAATTCCTGACTTGGTAAGAATATAAGGGTCTAATTCTTTTGACTTTTTTAAAAGGTTTAAAGACCTTAAATAATCTGCTTTTGGCCTTACATTGGGATAAAGTCTCGGTACTGTTTCTATATTGTGATTTATTATATCTGGCTTGGCTTCTACTACTTGAGCAATAGACTCTTCTTTACCCATAAAATCAGATACAAGTACCTCAACTGTAACTCCTGGCAATTTTTTAAGTTCATAGATTGTCTTTGCAAAATGTGATGCTCCACCATCCGGTAAATCATCTCTTGTAACACAAGTAACCACTACATGCTTTAATCCTAACTTTTGAGCAGCCTCAGCAATCCTTCGAGGCTCATCCTCATCAAGAGGTTGAGGATGTCCTTTTTCTACCGCACAAAACCTACAGTTTCGCGTACATATATTTCCCATAATCATAAAAGTGGCTGTCTTTCTCGCAAAGCATTCCCCCATGTTGGGACAATTGGCACTTTGACAAACTGTGTTTAAAGACATACTTTTTAAAAAAGCTTCCATCCTGTTTAAATCTTCGTTTAATAGCCTCACTTTGAGCCATTCAGGCTTTTGCATTATCAATCACCGCCAATCTATCTAAAGTTATCTCACTAAAGTGTATACCAAATACTTCGCTAAATTTATCAACCATTTTTTCTTTTACTTTTTCTATGTCTTCATTTATTCCAAGTTTTTGCATAGAAGTAACTCCAAACTCAGTGATGCCGCAGGCATTTATTAAGCCAAAATATGAAAGGTCAGTATTTACATTAAAGGCTATTCCATGCCAAGTAATCCAGCGCCTAACAGCGATACCTATGGCGCATATCTTTTCATCTCCTACCCATACTCCGGTGTATTTAGGCTTCCTTCCCGCTTTTATACCATACTCCTCCAGGAGTTTTATAATCGTCTCTTCTAATTTATAAACAAAAAGATGAACATCTTTTTGCCACTTTGCCAAATTAAATATAGGATAGGCAACTATTTGTCCTGGTCCGTGAAAAGTTATTTTACCTCCCCTTTCTACTTTATAAAGCTCCGCTTTTTTCTTAAGTTCCGCTAAAGGCACAAGGATGTTTTCGTCAAAACCACCTGAAACTCCTATAGTATATACTGGTGGATGTTGAAGCAATATAAGAATCCCGTCCGTCTCGCCCTTTTTAACTCTTTCAAAGGCTTTAAGCTGTATCTCTTTTCCTTCCATATAAGGTACAATTCCCAGTTTTAACACTTCTCCTTTTCTCAAGTGAATCTCTCCTTTAACTTATCCTTTATTTATAGGCATTCCTAATGCGTCTTCTGCTGCCTCTTTTACGCTTTCTGAAAGCGTAGGATGAGCATGAATTGCATCTGCTAATTCTTCTAATGTGAACTCTTCTTTTATGGCAAGTACACCCTCATGAATTATCTCTGTAGCACCAGCCCCTATTATTTCCATCCCCACTACTCTATTGTATTTTGCCTCCGCAATTATTTTAACAAATCCATCGTTTTGCCCCATAGTCATTGCTCTTCCTAAAGCAGTATAAGGGAAAGTGCCTATTTTTACATCTCCAAATTTTTCTCTTGCTTGAACCTCATTCAAACCTGCCCACGCTATTTCAGGATTTGTATAGAGACAATTTGGAACTATACTTAAATCCGCTTCCTTTTCTTCCCCTGCTATATTGTGAGCAGCTACAATACCTTGATAAGAAGCCACGTGAGCCAGTTGTATACCTCCTGTAACATCTCCAATTGCATATATATTTTTTATGCTTGTCCTCATGTGGGAGTCGACTTTTATGCCCTTTTTATCCATATCAAGATTTAAAGCTTCAATTCCATTTACATTGGCAACTCTTCCTACAGCGACTAAAACAGTATCACATTCCACTACCTGAGTATTCCCTTCTGTGGTATAAACTACCTTTAAACCTTCTTCTATCTTTTCTACTTTACTGTTTAAATGTAGTTCAATTTTTTTATGCCTCAAAATTTTTTCCATCGTATCTGCTATGTCTCTATCTAACATAGGCAAAAGTTGAGGAAGCATTTCAATGATGACAACTTTACTTCCTAAAGCAGAATAAATATTTGCAAATTCCAATCCTATAATTCCCGCCCCTATGATGACAATTTTTTCAGGAATTCTTTCAAGTTCTAACGCTTTATCACTTGTAATAACACCTTCTAAGTTAATCCCTTCAATAGGAGGTAAAAACACCTTTGAACCTGTTGCAATTATAAAATTTTCTGCTGTGTATCTTTTATCAACTTCTATAGTATTTTCATCAACAAACCTACCTCTCCCTTTTATAACATCTATATGGTGTAAGTTCATTAAATAGCCTACTCCACCGACAAGTCTTTTTACTACTCTTTCTTTTTTCTGACGAAGTTTTGCAATATCCACTGCATACTGGGCCATTATTCCAAAGTCTTTAGCATCTTTTATGGCATTTATAAGCTCAGCCGCATGAGAATAGACTTTCGTCGGTATACAACCTCGATTTAAACAAGTTCCCCCTAATGAATCTTCTTCTACAACAGCGACTTTTTTCCCTAATTCGCTGAGTCTAATAGCAGCAGTATAGCCACCAGGCCCTCCGCCTAAAACTATAACATCGTAATCCATTTTTCTCCTCCTTTTTGAGTGTATTGATTCTTGATTTATCTTTTTATTTATTTCTACACTTAACCTCAAAATCCTTCTTTCATCATTGTCAATAACATGTCAATTCTATTCAATAATCATTATGCATATATTTTAGCAAAGGGAGGGAAATTTATGGACAAGATTGTGACTAAAAAAGATGAGGATTTTTTACAGTATCTTTATCTTAAAGATAGAAAAATCATATTGAACACTATAGAAAATGGAAAAACAACAGAAGAAATCATTGTAAAAGACTGTTTAAGTGATTTTGACGCTTGTTACGACGAAGAAGGAAAACTAAACCTGATATACTATAATTCACAAGGAGAAATAATTTTTTTAATTCAAAAGAAAGAAGGATGGGTAGGAAAAGCTTTATACACTTATAAAGATAAAAAAACGTATATAAGCAATTTTAGCCTCTTTATAAAAAATAAAACACTTCACATATTTTTCACAATCAGTAATTCTAATAATCCTAGAGAAATCCATTTAATACACCAAAAATGGGCCAAAAATTGGAGCGGCAATAATATAGCTATTATAAAAAATATCTCTTTCACCCCTTTTTATGACTTATTCATTGATGAAGAGGAAAATATTCACTTGATTTACGTTACAAAAGAAAAAAATAACAGCCAACTTTACTACCTTAACTACGTAAAAGATAACTGGTCGCCAAAATTTCTAATTTCAGAAGCAGAAGGAATATACTATCCTACAATAACTGTAGATCCGCAAAAAAATGTACATACCTTATGGGTAGAAGAAGATATAATTCAAGAAATAAAATACAGAAAGAAAACCCCTGGAAGCTGGCCAAAAGGCAGTTGGGGTAGTATCACGACTTTGGCTTATTCTACAAATATTAAAAATTGCTATATCTCCCTTTTAGAAAATACTTTATGGTGCACTTACCTTCAAAACGATAGCTTTTTTGCCACCATGTCCTCTGATGGAGGAAATAGTTGGTGCAAGCCTTTTAAAATTCCTCCTTCTTTTTCTGAATACAACTTTTTTAAGTTAAAAACCCCAATAGACAGATTTCAAAGCAATTATTCATTTATAAGCGATAAAGGAGAAGTAATTCCTTCTTTGCAGTACACATTAACCAGCAAAAATGGAGAAAAAGATTCTTATTTCACTTTCTATATAAAAGAAGTTCAGGAGTATTTAAATATCCTAATAAAAAAGCTTGAAACTATCAAGGAGGAAAAAACAAGATTAGAAGAAGAACTAAGCAGAAAAAATGTTGAAATTACAATAAAAAACAAAAATATAGCCGATTTACAAGAATTATTAAAACAAACAAATGACGAAAAAATAAAAATTGCCCTTAAAGCGGACAATTACAATACAATGGTAAATAGTTTGATAAGAGAAAATGAAAATCTTAAAAAACAAATAAAAGATTTGCAAAATCAAATAATAACTTTAAACAGCAAGCTTGAATCTCTTCAAAATGTCAGCACTTTTCAAAAAATAAAAAGTATATTTATAAAAAGCGACGAACATTAAATAATTTTGACTATTTTATATCCCGCAGGAATTCTCTCTACTTCGTATATCCCCTTATAAGGAATGTTGAGCCTTTGCAAAAGGTTTTGTACTATTCGTAAAGATTCTAATCCAAACTTGAGAGAATGGCTACAGCTTTCCGTAATACTTCTGGGAGTTGGTACAAACTCCACCGGAATATTATTTTTCTTTAATATCTTTTCTGCCATTAAACCATGCTGATAAGAGTAAAAGACAATCAATCCATATTTCACTAATACCACCTCAAAATCAATATATTCCAATAAAGCAAAAGTTGATACAATGTTCCTATCTCACCATAAATTACTTGAAGGAATTTACAGCTGTCTGTAGAATATATGATTTGAGGTGGTAATAAAGAAGGACATAGAGCAAATATTTTAAACCCTTATTACAACAAGGTAGGAGTAGGAATAGTGAAAAATAAAGAGGACAATGGCATAATAGTGGTAGAAATGTTTATAAAAGATTAAATCCGGGTAAATCCCGGATTTAATCTTTTTCCATAAATACTTTATAGGCCTTATAAGCCATATACACATCTACTTTAGAAGATAACTCATAAGGCGCATGCATGCTTAAAAGTGCAACGCCACAGTCTAAAACTTCCATGCCATAATTTGCAACGTATTGGGCAACTGTGCCGCCGCCTCCCATGTCAACTTTGCCCAGCTCACCTGTCTGCCATACTACTCCATTTTCATTGAAGAGTTTTCTCACTTTGCCGACAAACTCAGCATTTGCATCATTTGACCCTGCTTTTCCTCTTGAACCAGTGTATTTAGTAATGCATACGCCTTTTCCTAAATAAGCAGTGTTTTGCTTTTCACTGACTTCTGGATAAGTAGGATCAAATGCAGCATTTACATCAGCAGATAGCAGTTCAGAATTAGCTAAAACCCTTCTCAATTTGATATCTGTATTTCCTTCGTATTTTTCTAATATTTCTGCAATAGCATTTTCGAAAAATCTTGATTGAAAACCAGTATTGCCCATACTTCCAATTTCTTCTTTATCAGCGAATATCGCAACAGCCGTCCTCTCTGGCACCTCAAGCTCAAGAATAGCTCTTAAAGAAGTATAAGCGCAAACCCTGTCATCTTGACCATAAGCCCCAATCATACTTCTATCAAAACCTATATCGCGAGGCTTATAGGCAGGCACTAATTCTAACTCAGCACTTAAAAAGTCTTCTTCCACTATGCCAAATTTTTCATTTAAATATTTCAAAATATTGGGTTTCACGCTGACTTCCTCAGAAAGAGGAATGCTTCCAATTACAGCATTTAATGCTTCTCCTGTAACCACTTCTGCTGCTTTTTTCTCCATCTGGTCTTTACCTAAGTGAGGCAATAAATCTGTTATATAAAGGACAGGGTCATTTTCATCTTCTCCCACTACAATGTTTATCTTCTCACCGTTTGCTTTGACAATTACTCCATGGAGAGCCAAAGGAGTTGTCACCCACTGGTATTTTTTAACACCGCCATAGTAATGGGTTTTAAATAAAGCCAAGCCGCCATCTTCATACATTGGATTAGGCTTTAGGTCAATTCTCGGAGAATCAATATGGGATGCTACCGCCTTTATCCCCTTTTGCATTGACTCTTTACCAATTACAGCTAAAACTACTGATTTCCCTTTGTTGTTGTAATACACTTTGCTGCCCGGCTTTAAATTTGTAACTTTTTCAATATTGATAAAGCCATTCTTTTCTGCTATTTCTATAATTTTCTCTGCCGTTTCTCTTTCCGTCTTACATTGTGCCATAAAGTCTTTGTAGTCTTCTGCAAACTGATAAACTTTTTCTTTTTCTTCATCAGAAATTTTTGTCCATGCATCTACGTTTTTGTAACCCAAACGCTTTTCAATTTCCTTTAAATCTTTATCTTCCAATGAAATTACCCCCCGTGGTTTTTTGTATGAATGACACTGTATATCAACAATATGATACGCTTTTTTTGTATAAAAGTCAAATTTAACCTTAAAAATAATTAGTTCTGTAAAATCGTCTCATTTTTAAGCATATAAATAGCAGCTTGAGTTCTGTCCTTCACATCTAATTTTTTAAAAATATTGTAAACATGGTTCTTGACAGTTTTCTCGCTTAAAAATAGTTTTTGTGCAATTTCTTTATTGCTATACCCTTTAGAAATAAGTTTGAGAATTTCTATTTCCCTTGGTGTTAGGTCTTTTTTCAAGGTTTCCTGATCTATGTTATCTATTTCTTCCATTAAAGAAGGATGAATATAAACTCCTCCATTGTAAATAGTCTTTATTGCTTTTATTAAATCGTCATATTCCGCATCCTTTAATATGTACCCTTCTACTCCTAATTTAAGCGCTTCCAAAAGATACTCCCTATCATTGTAAATAGTTAAAAACAACACTTTACTTGGATGTTTTTCTTCTTTTAACATTTTTGCTGCCTTTATACCATTCATCACAGGCATATTCACATCCATAAGTATTAAATCAGGCATAAATTTCTTTGCAAGTTTATAAGCCTCTTCCCCATTCGAAGCCTGAGAGATAACTTTTATATCTTTTTCCATTTCAATAAGCTGGACTAACCCTTTTCTTATCAAAGCATGGTCATCAGCCACCAACAATCTGATCATCCTCAACACCCCTTACAGGTATAGAAATATAAATTTGAGTACCATTATTTTTAAAACTGCTTATTTCAAATTTACCGTTTAAAATTTCTATTCTTTCCCTCATGCCCATCAGACCATATCCTTGCCCAATATTTTCTTTATCAAATCCAATGCCATCGTCTTTGATAATTATGCTGATAAATCGCATGCCAAACTCAAATTTAACAGAGGCATTTTTTGCCTTGGAATGTTTTTTTATATTTGTAAGAGCCTCTTGTACTACTCTAAAACAAGTTATTTCAATCTCGGGACTAAGTCTCTTGTAATCCGACAAAACACTAAAATCTACAAATATGCCTGTCTCCTCCGAAAAATTTTTTATATACCTGGATAGTGCTGGAATAAGACCTAAATCATCAAGAGCAGAAGGTCTTAAGTCATATATTATTTTCCTTACTTCTTTTAGAGATTGTTGTACAATATTTTTTAGATTTTTAAGTTCTATTTTCGCCTGTTCAATATCTTTGGTTATCAATTTTTCACAAAGTTCAGATTTCGATAACACGTTTGCCATCGCTTGCGCAGGGCCATCGTGAATCTCCCTTGCAATTCTTTTTCGTTCCTCTTCCTGTGCTTCAATAATTTTTACACTCAAAGCTCGTTTGTCTTTCAATTGCTCTAATTGAGTATTCATTTTTTTTAAATCCCTATTTAAATAATTGAGAGCTACATTAATTTGAGAAACAAGCTTTTCAGCTTTTTCTATAATAGCCTTATTGTCTACAAGTTTCCTCTCCAGTTCGTTTCTTTTTTCTATTAATTCTTTTTCCTCCCGCCTTTTTAACGCTAACTCTATTTGAGCCTCTTTTGCCTCTTCATAAGCTTCTCTTATAGCTTGTTCAGATAGGTGCCCAAATTGTTTACTTACAAATGCGAGTTTTAGCCTGCACTTTTTTTCTTTCCTTTCACACAGCTCTACTTCTTTTATGACATTTATAACTTGGATTTTCAGTTCTTCTAATTGCGCTTCTAATCTTCTCGCCTCTTCTTTTGCTTTTTCTAAAATATCAAAAATTTGTTCTTTACTGCTTTCAATTACTTCTATTGTTTTTTCTACAATATTATCCAATCGTTTTTTATAAGTGACTTCTACATTGGCATTCATTTAATTCACCTCTTTGAGCACCATCTTTTTAATAATTCGACAAAAAACAAAAAAATCCTGCATTTTAAAGAAAAAATTGCTAAGTTATAAGAAAGCAAAAAAAAATACCCTTCTCGGGTAATCTTTATCTTTAATTGGTGGAGATGAGGAGATTCGAACTCCTGACCCCCTGCTTGCAAGGCAGGTGCTCTCCCAACTGAGCTACACCCCCACTCATCACACGTTTTTTATTATATCACATTATCAAAAAAATTCAATAGTTATTTTTGTATTTCTATATTTGAATTTGGAGATTGAGGCACAGGAATTGTAAATTTATCTCCATTTACATCCACATAGCTTGAAGGCACATCTCCAACTATTATACTTTCTGCAATAGGCATGTGAAGTGTAACAGTTATTTTTTCTGAGGCTAAAGGCGCAATTATTCGTATCGTAGTTTGAATATCTAAATATATCCTATGCCTTGTTTGATTTATTCCAGCTGGTTCAAACTGTGAGCTAAAATCAACATCTACCGCTCCAACTGGCAAAAGCCCTACTTTTATCCGGGGCCCTGTATTAGCGAATAAATCAGTAGAAAAAACTAAACCTAAAGGAATTTTAGCATAGAGAGGACCTAAATTATTTAAATTTTCTTTTACTTCTTTTGTAATCTTAGAAGCTAACAAGTTCATTTCAATAGTATTTGCCTGTAACATTGACACTTTTCCATTGTTATCTGTTCTTACATAAATTAAATCTTTATACTCTATTCCTTTTAATACTTTTTCATTTAATGCATCATTTATAGTATTTACAGCTGTTTCTTTTGCTAAAGTTTCACTTGCTGCTATAATAGCCGGTTTTAATCGATATTCTGTAAAATAGTATAAAATCACAAATAAAACAGCTATGTAAATCAAATATATGTAAAACGAATTAACCCGCCTCAGTCCCCATTTTTTCCTTTTCAAGCAAAACACCTCCCCTACATTTTATGTTAGATGAGGTGTTTTGGTTACTCCTTTTTTATTTTTTTATAAAAATCATGTTCTGTCATAACAGATATCCCGTTTCCCTTTAAAATACTTGTGGTAATTCCATCTCCCTCTATCAAATTTCCCGAAAAAGTGCCATCGTAAATTTCTCCACAGCCGCAAGAGGGGCTTTTAGCCTTAAAAATTGCCTCCTTTATTTTATACATTTTAGCAATTTTTAAAGTCTCATAGGCTCCTCTATAGAAATATTCTGTAACCTCTTCTCCTTCAATGTTAAAAACCTTATCACCTTTTATCTCAGAAGGTAGACGCGGAGTTGGAAGTCCACCTAATTGCTCAGGGCAAACTAAAATAGCCTTTCCTTCTTCTACTAATTTTTTTATTTCTTCTTTTTCATTGTTTCCTTCATCGTATTTACAGTTAACTCCGGCAAGACAAGCACTTACCAAATACATTTTACCATCCCCTATTTATTGGCTAATTCTACTATTGTAACACCGTCTCCTCCTTCACCGTATTTACCTAATCTAAAAGATTTAACATGCTTATTGCTTCTTAAAAATTGTGATATCCCTGTCCTTAACACCCCTGTACCACGTCCGTGAATAATTGTCACCTCCTTAAGTCCAGCTAAATAAGCATCGTCTATATATTTTTCCACCTCTAATAAAGCATCGTCAAGGTTTTTACCTCTTACATCTATGGAAGTGCTTATAGATTGAGACTTTTCGTGTACAAATTTGCTGTAGCCTTTTTTTACTTCCTCCTCTTCTTTCTCCTCTGCTACCCTCAAATTACTTATATGAACTGTCATCTTTAAAATTCCTGCCTGCACTTCTACATTTCCCGATTTGTCAGGAAGAGAAAGTACAATCCCATTTTGGTCCAAAGGTACTATATAGACTGTCTGTCCCTCTTTTAAATTATCAGGGATTCTGCTGTAGTGAGCCTCTTTAGGCTTTAAAACTTCTTCTTCTAATTCTTCTAAATTTTTCTTTAATTCTTCTCTTACTTCTTGTATTATCCTGTCTTTATTTTGTGTGCTTTCTTCTGCCTCTCTTATCTTTTTGATTATTTCTTCAGCAGTAAATTTCGCTTCTTGTATTATTTTCCTCGCCTTTTCTTTCGCCTCTTTTAATATTTTATCCCTTTCACTTTGCAATTTTTTCTTTTCTTTTTCTAATTCCTCTTTTAAAATTTCCACATCTTTCTTTAAAAAAGCTATTTCGTGATTTGCCTTTTCCAATTCCCTTCGTTTACTTTCGACGTCTGCAATTATGTCTTCAAATTTTAAAGCTTCTCCTGAAATATACTTTCTCGCATTTTCTATTATTTGCTGAGGAAGTCCCAATCTTTTAGATATTTCAAAGGCATTGCTTTTGCCAGGAAGGCTTATTATAAGTTTATAAGTAGGCTTTAAAGTTTCAACATCAAATTCCACACTGGCATTTTCTACTCCTGGAATTTTTAAGGCATACTGCTTTAGCTCACTATAATGAGTAGTGGCTATTGTCTTCGCACCAATCTTATGCAAGGTATCGAGAATACTCATAGCCAAAGCAGCACCTTCTATAGGATCTGTACCTGCCCCTAATTCATCTAACAAAACAAGGCAATTTTTGTTTACTTTTTGGAGTATACTTACAATATTCGTCATATGAGAAGAAAAAGTGCTTAAGCTTTGTTCAATACTCTGCTCATCTCCTATATCCACAAAAACTTCCTCAAATATTGAAACCTGTGACTTTTCTTCCGCAGGAATATTAAGCCCCGCCATTGCCATTAAAGTTAAAAGTCCCACTGTTTTTAAAGTTACAGTTTTCCCACCGGTATTAGGACCAGTAATGACTAAAGTATTAAATTGCTTTCCTATATGTATATCTATAGGAACAACTACTTCCTGATTTATGAGAGGATGCCTTGCTTTTTTTAAATTAATATATCCCATTGTGTTTAGCTCTGGCCTTACAGCTTTTAGCTTTAAAGAATATTTAGCCTTAGCAAATATAAAATCTAATTCTGAAACTATTTCAATGTCATTAAATAAAATTTGTGAATACTTTTTGACCTCTTGAGAAAGTTCAAAAAGTATTCTCTGTATCTCCTGCTTCTCTTTTAATTCCACTTGTCTCAATTCGTTGTTTAAGTCAACCACTTGCATAGGTTCAATAAAAAGAGTAGCACCACTGGAGGATTGGTCGTGGACGATACCTTTAAAAGTGCTGCGATATTCTTGTTTTACAGGTACAACGTATCTTCCCTGTCTTACAGTTATAATAGGCTCTTGCAATTCTTTTTGACGTGTAGAAATTATTGAATTCAATGTCGCCCTTATTTTTTCATTTATGCTCAATTTCTGCCTTCTTAAAGCTTTAAGCATTGGAGAAGCATCATCTGCTATTTCATCTTCTGAAATTATTATATTTTCAATCCTTTTTTCCAAATTTTTTATCGGTAAGACTTTTTTATCATATTCTTTTAACCTTACAAATCTATCACTTTCTTGAAGATTTTTAAAATAGCCTTTTATTTGGCTTACCAAGTTAAGAAATTTCTTTATCTTTAAAAGCTCTTGGTTATAAAGCACGGAATCTATTTGTGCTTTTTTTATATAATCCCTTATGTCCTCAAAAGCAAAAGAAATACCTCCATAGGAGGAAATAAAGCTAATTGCCTCATTCAGTAAATCTAATTCCCTCTCTATTTCCTCTATGTCTTTTTTTATGACAATATCTAAAGCTTTTTGTTTGCCTAAATCCGAATCACAATAGCCAACAATAAACTCCACTATCTTGTCAAATTCAAGACTTTTTATTGCTCTACTATTAATTCCCCTCACCATCACAAAACTCCTCTGTAAAAATGTCCTTTTGTATATTTTCCTTCTAAAATTTCAATTTCATTCCCTTTTAAAGCTTCAATATGCATTTTTAAAACTTTCTCTATTTCTTCATCTTCTTCTATTGTATCATGTATCCTCAAAAAAGAAAGTCCAGCTTGTTTAAGCTCCTTTATGCTTAACATTAAAAGCACATCTGCGTTTAAAATCTGCATCCTGCAAAAACCATTGCTTTTAAGAGGCATTAATTTGCCTTTTCTGTCTTTTAGAAAATAATAACCTTTTTCACACCTTTCTCTGTCACAGCCTACTAAATTCCTTATTGGACAATATTCCATTGTCATAAGAGGCAGTCTACCGTATATTAAAGCTTCAAATTTTACATCACTTCTTTTGGCAATATCTTTAATCTGCTCCAGCGTAAGTTCATAAGATAAAGTCACAGCGTAAGGTTTAACGTAATCTACAGCTAAATTGTTGAAAATATTTAAAGGATAATCTATAAATATCTCAAAGTCATAATTTTTTGCAATATGATAAAGCCCTAAATTTGAAACCAAAATTTTGTTTATCCCCATATCTTGTAAAAATTCTAATTGAGGCTTTATTCTTTTTATCTCTTCCCTCAATATAGAAGGAAAAGCAGGTATAACCGTTGTCTTTGAATCTTTTGTCAGTTCTAAACCTTTTTTTAAAAGTTTTATATCAAGCTTGTAATTGAAATAGACGTATTCTATACCCAATTGGCTGGCTATCTTCAAGTGCTCAACTTTATCAGTATAAAAAGTTAAACTCACTTTTTCCTTTTTCTCTTTAAAAGGAAGTAGACTAAAAAAGGTGTGTTTTTCTTCTCTTCTGTAATACTCTAACTTTTTCTTTTCTAACATTTCTATTGCTTTTCTTCGCGCCTCTTTTATTCCCTTTACAGACATGTAAAGGCCTTTTTCAACTACTACTTCTATTTCTTCTACGTAGAAGGCTGTGTCATTTATTTGAGTAAGTTTATCCTTCAAAAAATCTTCCTCAATAGAAACTTTTTCTGCTATCTGACTTATTTCATCACTATAAACTTCTACTGTATGAATTCCTTCTTGTATCTTTATATACAAAGGTTTGTCCTTTTTTAACTCCGCATAAATTTTTATAGGAATCTTTTTAGAAAGTAAGTTTTTCAGCTTGTCATTTAACAATACATCATAAGTTTTATTTAATATTTCTCCTTCTTTTACATAAAACTTAAGAGGTAGTTCTATTATGTCTCCTTCATAAGCTCTATCTACCTTCTTCCCATTTTTAAATATTATTTCAACTTTTTGTCCTTTTTCTCCTTTTTCATTAGAAATTCCATCACCTTTTGCAATATCCCTTAAAAGCCTCAGTCTTGAAGTTTTTGAAGTTACACTTATCACTTCTGCAGCAGCAACTCCCGTGTTTTTAGGTGAAAGATAACTCATTTTGGAGGGTTTAACCCCAAAAAGATAGCCAGTAGAAAATCCTCTATTAAAAATTCGAGACATCTCTTCTATAGCTTTACCTGAATCAAAAGTCCTTCCTTCATAAAAACTGTCAATAGCTTCTCTGTAGGCTTTTACAACAGAAGCGACGTACTCGGCATTTTTCATCCTACCTTCTATTTTAAAAGAAGTGATTCCCGCCTCAATGAGTTTTGGTATATGTTCTATAGTACATAAATCCGCCATACTCAAAAGGTGTAAATCCTTTTCTAAAACTTTTCCCTCTTTATCTACAAGAGAATACTTTAAACGGCAGGGTTGTGCACATCTTCCCCTGTTTCCGCTTCTTCCTCCTAGTATACTACTCATAAAGCATTGTCCAGAATAACTGACGCAGAGGGCTCCATGAACAAAGACTTCTATTTCAATGTTAGAATTTTGAACTATATCCTTTATTTCCTTTAATGTGAGCTCTCTTGATAAAATAACCCGGGAAACTCCCTTTTCAGCTAATTCTTGTACTCCTTCTAAATTATGAACTGTCATTTGTGTACTGGCATGAACTTTTAAATCAGGATAATTTTCTCGTAAAAACTTTAATACTCCCATATCCTGCACTATAACTGCATCAACACCTATAGAATACAAAAAATCTAAATAGTTGACCAGCTTTTCAAATTCTTCATTCGCTACAAGGGTATTTACAGTAACGTATACCTTGACATCTCTTAAATGGCAGAATTCTACAGCAGATTTTAAATCATCATAGTCAAAATTGGTTGCATAAGCTCTTGCACCAAAATTTTTTCCTCCTAGATACACTGCATCGCATCCTGCATTAACTGCACTCGTTAAAGCCTCATAATCTCCTGCTGGAGCTAATAATTCAACTTTTTTCATCCAATCACCTTTACTTTTCTTCATCAAAAGTTTCTATAAACTGCCGAAACTCTTCCTCTGTCTCTAAAAGCTGTTGTTTAGTTTTAGTAAGCTCCTCCTCTAATTGTTTTATATAGCGATTTTTTTCTTCTAATTCTGCTTTTAAAGAAAGCAATTCCTTTTTGATAGCATTATTTTCTTCTTTTGCAATAAAAAGTTCATCTGCAATATTTAAAGACGACAAAAGTAGTAGTTGCATTTGTGATAACTTTTCGTAGTTTTGGAGCAATTCTTTAATTACATTGTCTACATAATTGGCAAGTTTTATTACATGCTCTTCAGGATAATCAGATTTTAAAATATATTCATTCCCATTGATAATCACGGTAACTTTATTTAACTCCACAAAAACATCCCCTTAATCTTTTGTTATTTTATTTACTTCTACATTAAAGTGCAATTTCCTTCTTAATTAAGATAAAAGATAAAAAAGGCTGTAAAATTGCCTTTTTTATCTTAATTTGGCTCCTAATTTTTTGTCAAGAGCCTCTACAATGTTGTTGTGAATTACATTTACTTCTTCATCTGTCAAAGTCCTTCCATAAGACCTATACCAGATAGAGAAAGCAACGCTTTTTTTGCCTTCAGGGATGTTAGGACCTTTGTAAACATCAAATAATTCGACTTTATCTATAAGTTTTCCTCCTGTTTCAAGTATAACTTTTTCCACAGCTTTTACAAAAATATCTCCATCTACTAAAACTGCTATATCCCTTTCTACAGCTGGATACTTGGGAAGAGGCATGTACCTATTTTCTACATTAGCATATTGTATTACTTTATCTAAGTTTATTTCTCCACCGTAGACTCTAACAGGTATGTCGTAATTTTCTAAAACATCAGGGTGTATTTCTCCAAATATACCTAATGTTTCGTCACCTAGGAGAATTTTTGCAGACCTTCCTGGATGATATGAAGGATCTTCTGCCCTTACATATTCTACTCCTTTTATACCCATTACTTCAAAAAGTGCTTCTATTACTCCTTTTAATGAGTAAAAATCCACATCTTTCCCGTACATTCCTATTGCAATAGTCTTTATTTCCTGTGGTAATTCTTTTAAGGGTAATTCTTTTGGCATAAAGATTTTAGATATTTCAAAAACTTTGAAATCTTGTACTTTTCTACTATAGTTGGTATAAGCTACATTCAATATAAAAGGCAGTAGAGTAGTTCTCATAAGGCTTTGGTCTTCCCCAAGAGGATTTATAATTTTGACTGCTTTTCTAAGAGGGCTATCTAAAGGTACGTTTATTTTGTCTAAATCCTTGTGTCCCATAAAAGACATAGTGACAATTTCATTTAATCCACAAGCCAATAGAACTTCTCTTGCTTTTTCTTCTAGTCGTTGCTCTTTGGTCAACGCTCCTAATGTAGTTTGAGCATTTTTCATTAAACTGTCTTCAATATTGTTATAGCCAAAGAGTCTTGCTATTTCTTCGGCAATATCTGCCTCTATTGTAACATCTCTTCTAAAGTGAGGTACCGTTACTTCAAGGTCATCGCCTTTTTGCACAACTTTAAACTCTAAAGACTCCAATATTTCAATCATTTGAGATGTCGGAAGGTCTGTGCCTAAAAATCTATTAATTCTGTGAGGATTTACAGTTAAAACTGTTTTTTCAATTGGCTTTGGATACTCGTCCACAAGCCCTTTTAAAACTGTACCGCCACAGTATTTTTCCATAAGCTGTGCTGCTCTTTCACAAGCTAAAACTGTAATCTCTGGGTCTAAACCTTTTTCAAATCTTGAAGAAGCTTCACTTCTTAAACCCAATTTCTTAGAAGTATGCCTTATATTGCTTCCTTTAAAATTAGCACTTTCTATTAAAATATTTACAGTAGTATCAGTTATCTCTGTATTTTCTCCTCCCATTACGCCAGCCAAACCTATAGCTTCCTTCTCATCAGCAATAACCAACATTGAGCTGTCTAAAATCCTCTCTTTTCCATCCAATGTAACTAATTTTTCTCCTTCTCTTGCCCTTCTCACTATTATGTGCTTGTTTTCAACTTTGTCCAAATCAAAAGCGTGTAAGGGTTGACCTAATTCCAACATCACATAGTTTGTAACATCCACCACGTTATTTATAGGTCTTATTCCCGCTTTCAAAAGACGCATCTGCATCCACATAGGAGAAGGACCTATCTTCACATTCTTAACGACCCTTGCCACATATCTAAAGCATAAATCCGTAGCCTCAATAGTCACTTTTGCAGGATTTTGTTCTTCGCTTTCATTAACTTCTACCACTGGCATTTTAAATTTTTTCTTAAAAGTCGCAGCTACCTCTCTCGCTATTCCTACCATTGACAAACAATCAGGTCTGTTGGGCGTTATCTCAAATTCCAATACATCGTCTTTTAGCTGAAGAGCTTCATTTATATCCATTCCTAATGGAAAAGGTGGTAATATAAAAATTCCGTTTCTTTGATATTCTGGCAGCAGGCTTTCATCAAGTCCTAGCTCTTCAGCAGAACACATCATGCCATTGGATTCTATTCCTCTTAATTTGCCTCTTTTTATCTTAACTCCTCCAGGAAGAGTTGCGCCATGAAGTGCTACTGGTATGTAATCCCCCACTTTAATATTTTGTGCTCCGGTTACAATTTGTAGTTTTTCAGTGCCTACATCTACAATACCAACTAACAATTTATCAGCATTAGGGTGCTTTTCTAATGAAATAATTTTCCCTACCACCACATTTGAAATTTCTTTCCCATAACTTGTTATAGTCTCTACCTTTGACCCTGACATAGTAAGGCCTTCAGCAATAGCTTTCGCATCTTCATCTATATCGACAAACTCTTTCAACCACAAAAGTGATACTAACATACGACCACCCCTTTAAAACTGTTGTATAAACCTTAAATCATTTTCAAAAAGAAACCTTAAATCATCTATTCCGTATTTCAGCATTGTAATCCTATCTATTCCCAAGCCAAAAGCAAATCCACTATATTTTTCAGGATCAATACCAGACATTCTCAAGACATTAGGATGTACCATCCCTGCTCCCAAAATTTCAATCCAACCAGTATATCCGCAAACTCTACAACCTTTTCCACCACAAGCAAAACAGCTCACATCCATTTCTGCACTGGGCTCTGTAAAAGGAAAATAATGAGGTCTAAATTTGGTTTGAGTGTCTTCTCCAAAAAACTTTTTCGCAAATATATTTAAAACTCCTTTTAAATCTCCCATTGTTATTCCTTCATCTACTACAAGCCCTTCCATCTGATGAAACACTGGGGAGTGAGTTGCATCTATCTCATCAGACCTATAAACCCTTCCAGGAGATATAACCCTTATTGGAGGCTTATTTTTCTCCATAGTCCTTACTTGTACCGGGGATGTTTGAGTCCTCAAAAGTATATCAGAAGTCACATAAAAGGTATCCTGTAAGTCTCTAGCTGGATGGTCCTCTGGAGTATTTAATGCCTCAAAGTTGTAATAAGTAAACTCTATTTCTGGCCCTTCTGCAATAGAAAAGCCTAATCCTAAAAATATCTTTTTAATTTCATCCAATACTTGTGTCATGGGATGTTTGTGACCGTACTCATAAGGTTTACCCGGCATAGTTATGTCTATGTACTCACTTTTTATTCTCTTTTCTTTTTCTAATTGGGCAATTTTATTTTTTGTTTCTGTGAGTAATCCCTCAATTTTTTCTCTTACTTCATTGGCAATTTGACCAATCAATG
This sequence comes from Thermoanaerobacter sp. X514, assembly GCF_000019065.1. NCBI lineage: Bacteria > Bacillati > Bacillota > Clostridia > Thermoanaerobacterales > Thermoanaerobacteraceae > Thermoanaerobacter > Thermoanaerobacter sp. X514. Next base: position 2,064,308 of record NC_010320.1, read on the forward strand.
GTCTTTCTTCAGGCCTTAAATTTTTCATTCCTCTTAAAATCTGTGTCAATTCACCCTTTTTGCCCAAGTATTTGACTCTTAAGTTTTCAATTTGTTGTAAACTATCGGCTGACAAAATCTCCCTTTGTGCATTTTCATAAAGCTTGCGCAACAATTCCTCCATATATCTCAACCCCTCTTTTAGCGTATTAGTTAAAATAAAAAATCCTCCGTCAATAGGACGAAGAATCCGCGGTACCACCTACATTAGCATTTTATAAAAAATGCTCACTCATTTGGTTAACGGCATGACCGGCAATGCCTACTATTAGTTCAGCACGCTGCTCCGGAGGGAACTTTCCATTATCTACCTAACGATAACACTTTCAGTCTGCGGTGTTATCTCCCTGTGATTTTCGATAATGTACTTTACTCCTTCATAGCATTTTGCAATATTTTTTTAAAATTATACCATCCTAATTATTTTTTATCAACCTCTGCCTTTGAGATTCGTATAAAAATATACCAGCAGCGATTGAAACATTTAAAGACTCTGCCTCCCCTGTCATGGGTATTTTTACAAAGTCATCTACCAGGTCTACAACACTGACACCTTTCGCTTCATTCCCCAAAACAAAAGCTACTTTATCCGAAATATTGCACTCATGAACTAATTTCCGAGCTTTTAAGTGAGTTGCAAAAACTTTTATTCCTCTTTGCTTAAGTTTTAACAAAATTTGTGAAGCAGTAACTATGACAGGAATGTGAAAAATAGACCCCATGGATGCTCTTAAAACCTTTGGATTAAAAACATCTACACAGTTGTTTATAGTAAAAATAGCACTAGCTCCAAATGCATCAGCCGTACGGATTATAGTACCTAAATTTCCTGGATCTTGAATATTGTCCGCTATAATATATATGCCTTTGTCTTTTATATAAGTATCTTCTTCATATTTTGGTATTTTTATAATTGCCATCACCATTTGTGGAGTTACTGTGTCACTTATTTTTTTAAAGACTCTTTCAGTAGTATGTACAATTTTAAAATTCCCTGTGGGAATATCTATTTTAACCCCTTCTCCCATAACTATGTACTCTATTTCAAAGTTACTTTTTAAAGCTTCCAATACACTTGTAGTACCCTCTACAAAAAACAGCCCTTCTTCGTATCGGCCCTTTTTGTCTTTTAACTTTTTTATTTTTTTTATAAGGTCATTGTTTTCACTCGTAATTAACATTCCCACCACTCTTTTATAAAATTAGTTAAAGCAAAAGGCCAAAAAACTGGCCTTATGCGTTTAAATGCTGCTTAGCTATATTTACTAATTCTTCGAAAGCTTTTTCATCGTGTATAGCCATTTCTGAAAGCATCTTCCTGTTAATTTCTATTCCAGCCTTTTTTAGTCCATTTATAAACCTGCTGTAGGAAATCCCATGAGCTCTTGCAGCAGCATTTATTCTTGTTATCCAAAGTCTTCTAAAATCTCTCTTTCTTAATTTCCTACCAATATAAGCGTACATTAAAGATTTCATTACTGCTTGATTAGCAACTCTAAAAAGTTTGCTTTTAGCTCCCCAATAACCTTTTGCCAGCTTTAATATTTTTTTGCGTCTTCTCCTCGTTACTTTGCCAAATTTTACTCTAGCCATTTTAAAAACCTCCTAATCTATTATGAATAAGGTAGTAAGCGTCTGATATTTTTAGCATCCCCACCTACTAAATAAGTAGCTTTTCTTAATCTTCTTTTTCTTTTTGCATTTTTATGGGTCAAAAGGTGACTTTTATAAGCTTTTGACCTTTTAACTTTTCCTGACTTTAATACTTTGAACCTTTTTGCTGCTCCTCTATGTGTTTTCATTTTAGGCATAAATATATCCTCCTTCTGTAATTGTTACTATTTTCTTGGTGTTAATACCATTATTAAATTCCTACCCTCCATATTAGGAGCTTTTTCTATAGCGCCATACTCATCAAGCTCTTCTGCAAACCTCTTTAAAAGGTCTTCTGCCAGTGAAGTATGAACAGCTTCTCTTCCTCTAAATCTTATAGTAACTTTTACCTTGTCACCTTCTTTTAAAAATTTAATAGCACTTCTCAACTTTACTCCAAAATCATGATCTTCAATATTTGGAGACATTCTTATTTCTTTAACATTTATCACCTTTTGCTTTTTCTTTGCCTCTTTCTCCCTCTTACTAAGCTCGTACCTGTACTTACCAAAATCCATCAATTTGCACACGGGCGGATTGGCTTGAGGGGCAATCTTAACCAAATCAAGATGTCGCTCTTGAGCAATTTTATAAGCTTCCTTTGCCGACATTATGCCAATTTGCTTTCCATCTTGGTCTATCAACCTTACCTCTTTGTCTCTTATTTCCTCATTGACCTGCAGCTCTTTGTTAATAAATACACACCTCCTAAGAATTATGAAAAAATAAAAGCGGATATAGAAATACCCGCTTCTTTATAACAAAACAACAATAACTACTTTTGAAAAAACCTTTGCACCCTCGGTGAAAGGTGAGAAGCGGGCGCTTCTACTTATTGCTTCTTTAGTTTATCATTATTTTATTTTTTTGTCAATATTTATTTTTATGCTTAGCAACTGCTCTGTCAAGTCACTCGTCTTGTGCAAAATGTCAACTCTATTAACTAGTCTACCGAAATTTTTCGCGAACTTTATGCTTACCTTTTTATTTTTAAAATCTAGAAATTTTTTACATACTCTAAATAAGCATCATAATTTTTCTTTAGTTCCTCAATTGAATCACCACCAAACTTTTTAAGGCATTCATCAGCAATCACCCAAGCGCATACCGCTTCTAATACACAGGCAGCAGCTTCTACAGCAGTTACATCAGACCTTTCATAGGCAGCTTTTACCTGTTTCTTTGAATTTATATCAATTGAATTAAGAGGTTTTAAAAGTGTAGGAATTGGCTTCATCGCAGCCTTTATAATTATAGGACTTCCATTTGAAATCCCGCCTTCAATTCCTCCTGCATTATTGGATTTTCTATAAAAACCTCTTTCTTTATCGTAGTATATTTCATCGTGAACTAAAGATCCAGGTCTTCTTGCTGCTTCAAATCCCAAGCCAAACTCTACTCCTTTTATAGCTTGTACACTCATGACATGATAAGCTAAAAGAGCATCCAGTTTCCTGTCCCATTGCACATGACTTCCCAATCCAATAGGCACACCTTCTATTATTATTTCTATTACACCACCTAAAGTATCTCCTTTTGATTTTGCCTCTTCAATAATCTTTGGCCACTCTTCTTCTACACTTATTCCACCTATTTCTAAAACTTTACTTTTTACGAATATATTTAACTCCTTGAGAAGTAATTTTGCGACGCTTCCTACTGCCACTCGCGCTGCTGTTTCTCGTGCACTGGAACGCTCCAAAACATTTCTTATATCCCTTTGATTATATTTTATTGCTCCTGAAAGGTCTGCATGACCAGGGCGAGGTCTTGTCATAGCTGGAACTATTTTACCCTTCCAATTTTCATAATCTTTGTTTATTATCTGTATAGCAAGAGGGGAACCAATTGTTTTCCCGTTGCTCACACCGCTTAAAACGTGGACTTTGTCCTCTTCAATTGCCATTCTTTTTCCTCTTCCATGTCCACCTTGTCTTCTTTTAAGCTCTTTATTTATAAAGTCTTCATCTATTAAAAGATTTGCAGGAAGACCTTCAATAACAGCAATTAATGCTTCTCCATGGGATTCACCTGCAGTAATATACCTCATACTTTTCCTCCTTACTTTGCTTCAACTTTTTTAATCTCATCTTCATAATTAGCTACTAAAAAGTACAAAATACTCACTACTATTCTTGCAATACCTGTTAAAATCATAAAAACTACATAACCAATTTGTGTATAAAGCCACATTCCAAACATAGGAGCAATAAAAGCAGCAATTTGGGTAATTAATGTAAAAACTGCTATGTAACTCATTTTTCCTGATGTAGGAGGTAAAAGTTCTAACAGCCAATTTAAAAGCAACATGTTATAACCTCCTACAGCTATACCCCCTAAAAAATCAAAAACAGCACCAACATAAAGGCTTTTAGTTGTAGCCCACATAAGAGGAATAAATCCTAGAAGCAATGCACTTAATGCAACAGTAAATCCGTTTCCTTTTTTGTTAGAAAGGTCAGCCCATTTATAAAAAGCTAAAATAGACCCAATCGAGGAAACAATAGTAAATATACTCATCCATCCGTTGTTAGCATGCAAAAAATTCACTTTATATACGGTAAATATAGGCCAAGCCATTATCCATGTAAAATAATATATAAAAGAAGTTATATTAAAATATATGAATTTTTTGGACTCCAACATGTTTTTAAAAGCTTCGTAAAAATTTGCGGGATTGGCTTCCTCCAAATCGCTTTCCACCACGTAAAACCTTGAAAAATAATAAGATTCTATTAATCCGAAAATAAATGCAATGGTAAATATTACTTGATAATTAATAGGAAATACTATATTATCAAGCAACCATCCTGTTACCAAAACTGTAATTGTTGCCACAATTGTCGTCCAAAAATTTCTGTCAGCGAAAACTTTACTTCTATATTCGTGAGGAATTAATTCACTCATAAAAGACTGCCAGCACATACCAACCGCCATAGAAGGTAAATTCATTACTCCTACTAATATGACTACAATCCACGGTTGGAACTCCTTATTAAAAAAGGGAGCAAGAGCAAGTAAAAAATAAAAAGCTCGTGCAATATAAAGAACAATATAAGCAAATTTATGAACATTCTTTAAGCTATTAATCAAGTAGGTCACAGGAATTACTCCAATTACCACCATAAGGGCGGGAAGAGAATTTAAAAGAGATACCTGAAAATCGTCGGCTCCTAATTTTATGGCATATATTCCAATAAAAGGGTTAACCATATTAAAGCCTATAGCCCATGCAAGACCATTTATCATATTCATTTTTATGTTGTATTTCAAATGCTTGTAAACCTCTAAGTTCTTTTTCATACCTCTCCCTCAAAATTGATATTTTAATTTTAGATTATCACGTTTTTTAAATTCTTTCAATAAACAATAAATCAAAATGCCCCTTAAAGGAGCATTTTGATTTTATAAAGCTTTTGTAGCGATTTCTTTAAGAATTTTTTCTATAAACTCACTTAAGGAAATAGCACCTAGATCCCCTTCTTTTCTTGACCTTAAAGATACTGTCCCTTGTTCTACTTCTTTATCCCCTACAATCAGCATATAGGGAATCTTTTGAAGTTGTGCCTCTCGTATTTTGTATCCTACTTTTTCATTTCTGTCGTCCAATTCAGCTCTTATGTCATTTTCCAACAGACGCCCATATACATTTTGGGCATAAGCATAGTGTTTATCAGATATAGGCAAAACTCTAACTTGTACTGGCGCCAGCCAAGTTGGGAAAGCCCCTGCAAAATGTTCAGTAAGAATTCCAATAAATCTTTCTATACTTCCGTAAATTACCCTGTGCAACATTATAGGTCTGTGTTTTTCTCCATCTGGGCCTATATACTCCAGTTCAAACCTTTCAGGCATCTGGAAATCTAATTGGATAGTTCCACATTGCCACGTACGACCTATGCTGTCTTTTAAATGAAAATCTATTTTGGGTCCGTAAAATGCACCATCCCCCTCATTAACTTTATATGGTAAATTCACGCGATTTAAAGCAGAAATCAAAGCATTTGTAGCCAATTCCCAGTCTTCATCAGACCCCATAGAATTTTCAGGACGTGTAGACAATTCAACAAAATACTCAAAGCCAAAAATTTTATAGAAATAATCCACTAAATTTATAACCCCTAAAATTTCATCTTCAACCTGCTCAGGAGTCATAAACAAGTGAGCATCATCCTGAGTAAAACTTCTTACTCTCATAAGCCCATGCAAAACTCCTGAGAGTTCATGTCTATGCACTAAACCCAATTCACAAAGTCTTAAGGGTAAATCTCTGTAACTGTGCATTGTAGACTTGTAAACAAGCATTGCTCCAGGACAATTCATAGGCTTTATTGCATAAGTCTCTCCGTCTATTTCAGTGAAATACATATTCTCTTTATAGTGGTCCCAGTGTCCTGACCTACGCCATAATTCTTCATTCAAAATTATAGGAGTTTTTATTTCCTGATAACCATGCTTTATATGTTCTTTTCGCCAAAAATCTTCTAAAATGTTTCTTATAATCATTCCCTTAGGATGGAAAAAAGGAAAACCTGGTCCTTCAGGGTGGATACTAAACAAATCTAACTCTTTCCCTAATTTTCTATGGTCTCTCTTTTTAGCTTCCTCTAACATATGTAAATATTGATCTAACATGCTTTTTTTAGGAAAGCTTATTCCATATATTCTTTGAAGCATTTTATTTTTTTCGTCGCCTTTCCAGTAGGCGCCAGCAACTGACAACAATTTAATAGTTTTTACCATGCCTGTTGACATAAGATGGGGCCCAGCACAAAGGTCAGTAAATTCTCCTTGCTTGTAAAAAGAAATTTCCTCCCCTTCTGGTATTTCTTCAATTAGCTCCACTTTATAAGGTTCACCTTTTTCCTCCATTAATTTTATTGCTTCATCCTTTGGAAGGACAAATCTTTCCAACTTATAATCTTCTTTTATAATTTTATTCATTTCCTGCTCTATAGCTTCAAAGTCTTCTGTAGTAAAAGGCCTATCTGTGTCGAAGTCATAGTAAAAGCCATTGTCTATAGCCGGACCAATTGCCAATTTCACATCTTTAAAAAGCCTTTTTACAGCTTGTGCTAAAATATGGGAAGAAGTGTGCCAATAAATTTTTTTTCCTTCTTCATCATCAAAAGTCAAAATTTCTAATTTTCCGTCCTCTTCAATTTTTGTATTAAGTTCCACTACTTTGCCATTAAACTTTCCACCGACGGCTTCTTTTGCTAATCTTTCACTTATACTTTTAGCTATTTCATAAACTGTCATACCCTTTTCAAATTCTCTTTGTGTGCCATCCTTTAATATTATAATCATTCAATTACCTCCTTTGTAAAATTTTTCTCTTAAATAAAAAACCTCTTACCCCGTAAAGAGGCAGAGGTTATCTGCGGTTCCACTCTTTTTTATACTCTGGTATTATATCGGAATAACCGTTCGGACTCATCATCCGCAGCTCCGGGGTGGTCTTCGATATTCAGAACATTTGAATGATCTCAGCCTATGTCATTCAATCTCTGTGATGTTCTTTAAATATCTACTTTCCCCCTCATTGCTTTAATATTTAATTTTTTAATCATTATATCTTCCTCTCGGACATTTGTCAATAATAACTTATAAAAATTGTATCACAATTGCTTGCAATACTCCTATTAGAAACCCTAAAACTCCCCCCATAATCTCTATCATATAAAGTTCACTGTGAGCAATTTTTATCACCACATCCTCCAATTTTTCTAATTTGAAGCTTTTTATTTTTTCCTCTACAATTTCTGATATTTTAAGTTTTGTTGAAATAATCTCTACCACTTCATTAGAAGGAGAATTTAAAAATACTTCTACTTCTCTATTTATAATATCACCAATGTAGTTTGATATCATCTCTTTTATAGCCTTGGGAAGAAAAGAAGGAAGCTTATTTTCTGTAACTTCTTTAACTTTTAAGTCCAAATTCGATAATAGAAACTTGCGATTTTCTTCTGTTAAAAGCCTGTCCCATAAATCATTAAAAGATAACAATTCTCTTTCCACAATTTCACCTATTGATTTAGCAATTTCATATTTTCTTTTAGGGATAAGTCCTTGTAATGTAATACCAAAAATTTTTACGGGTTTCAAAGGCTTAAATAGCATTTTAACGGCGACAAAATTCGTAAGCCATCCAATAGCCGCTCCTACAAAAGCTAAAAATAGCATCCTTATTAAAAATTGCATTCCACCACCTCTAAATTTTAAAAAATCACAAATATAATAATATCAGATTTTGACGAATTTTAAAACCCAGCTTTAAAAGCTGGGCTATTTTTCACATTTAATCTTTGAACACAATTCACAGCCATAACAAATTTCTACTTTGTCATTAAAAACTTTTTTAACCGTCTCTAGAATTTCATTATCTCTCATATTGTTAATAGAATGAAAAAATATTTTTTTAGGAGCAATGGTTATAAGCGTGCTCATCAAAGCATCTTCATCACTTATAACACCATCTTTTAATTCAGTAACTATTTCATTAATAAAATCATTAGATATTGGTTTGTTATTTTCATCATAAAGTTTAAATTTGCCATTTTTATCGACAATGATATTCAATATTTCAACTTTTGAATCCTGTAATTCGACGAAGTATTTAAGTAAACCTATAAACTCGTTGTACTCTTTTTTCATTAAAAATTCATCAACAGCTTTGTCTGTTACTTCGCTAAGTTCACCAATAAAATCCCTCAGTCTAAAGTTCACAAACCCTTCTAAGTCTATATAATCACTCTCTTTTAAAAAATCTCTTACCAATACAAAAATTTGCTCTTTTTTTGCTAATTTAAATGTCTCTTTATTCACATCATCTTCCAAAATATTGTAAGCGATTTTTTCTATTTCCTCCTTTTCATCTTCTGAAAAATAATGGTAATATTTATTGATTAATTTTTTTATTATCCGTTTGTCAATTTGGTTAACAATTATATCTGAAATAGCTTCCGCTATATAATTTCTTATTCTCGCAACATTGCTAAAGCCTTGTTTATCCTCCACTTTTAAGCTATAATAGGTAACTGAGCCACATACATTAGAATTTATCGCAATCTTTATACCATTTTCAGCTAAATTTTTTAAGCCATGTTTTAAATTTTCTCCATCTAGTTTTAAATCCTTTGAAACACCTATGGAAAATAGTTGCAATTTTCTCACTCCCTTCGTTAATAGTATATGTGTCTTTTTATCATTTTTATCTGTTTTAAATCAGTGGAATGATGGAACCAATGTCTTTTATTTGTTTAAAAGTAAGATAAACAATTTCAATTCCTTTTTTATTTAAAAATTCAATAATTTTTTCATAATTTTTATGTGAATTGAATACACCAGTTACTGCTAATTTTTTCTCTCCTATAAGCCCCATTGCACCGCCAATAAACCCGTATTCAAAACCCTTTAAAAAAACACCTCCGGGTTCTATCAAAAGCGCTTCAAAACCATTGCTAACTGCTACCTCAAATATTCCTTTGTCTGAAGTTATAAAGCTATTATCATCTATGATTGCCATATTACATTTTGTATAACCTTGCTTTACATTTAAAAACTTGACACCTTTTTTTTCTAAGGACTCTCTTAAAACAGGATCTGTGTACTTGAAATTGTGAAAAGCTGTGTTTCCCAATCTTGCTACATTATATGCGATATCATAAGGATAGTTACGTTTCAAAAAAGTTTGTCCTATTTTTACTTTTAAACCTATTAATTTCAATTTGCGTATAAACTCTGGTGTCACATTGGGAGCTACAATGATTTCTCTGTCTCCTAAGGGATGCAAAAGTATATCGGGATGAAAAGAAATGGCATCGTATAAATCTGCACATTTTTCAGTATATAAGACTTTTATCCCTAACTTAGACAAACTATCTCCAATTTCCCTCTCTCTTCCATCAATTACAACCCATTTAAAATTGCCATGGGGAACAAAGGGATTAGACATTTTTTCACCTCTTTTATACAAAGATAGGGCATACTGTTGTATGCCCTTAACCTTTTCTTTAACCTTTTCTTCTATCTTTTAAATAACAACTTCCATCCATTGTCTTTAATTTCTTTTTCAATTCAGCAGCTACTGCACTTATTTCCAAATCATTTTTAAAATCTCTAAATTCATTTGTGACAATAGCAATAGAAATTGATACCAGTGGAAACATCATCTTTTCGCCAGTCCTACCAATTGTCTCTATGTAACCCCGTTTTCTATCTTCATCGTCATATAAATACTTTATTTCCTCATCAAAGCGAGAAATTATATACTTACACATCTCTTCAGCTTTATCAGGAGTAGTAATTATCACAAAATCATCTCCACCTATGTGTCCCAAAAAATCTCTTTCATTTCCAATCAGATTTACAGCATCTGATAAAATTTTGGCTGTAAGTTTTATTACATTATCTCCTCTTAGAAAACCATAGTAATCATTATAAGACTTAAAATTGTCCAAATCAATATACAAAATGGCATAAGGCTTGTTTTCTTTAATTCGCCTTTTTATTTCTTCTTTAATGTCAATATTTCCTCTAAGACCAGTAAGAGGGTTGGCCATTCTGTTGTGTTCTATCCGCTGAAACAAATTATTGACTTTAAACAGAAGTTCTTTGTCATTAAAAGGTTTCACTAAATAATCATCTGCACCCAATTCCAACCCTTTAATTTTTTCTTCAAAATTGTCCTGTGAAGTCAAAAGTATTATAGGAAGCATCAAATTTTCTTCTTCTTTCCTCAAAATTCTTAAAAGGTCAAAGCCAGTCATGCCTGGCATAACTATATCTAATATTACCATATCAGGTAGTTTATTCTTGTATATTTGTAAAGCCTCTTCTCCATCTTTAGCCTCTAGCACCCCATACCCAGCATTTTCTAAAATATCTTTCAAAATTTTCCTTGTAAGTTTGTTATCATCGACAATAAGAATGTTTCTCCCCTTCACAATGCTTCCTCCACAAAAAAACATTTAACAACCCCATAATATTATATAAAAATTTTGGCAAAAAAACTACTACTTTAGCAAATTAAATTTAAATTAAAAATGAAAAAATTTTACATAAAATTTTATGCAGTTTCTTCAAAGAAAAGAGAGTAATATTTTGAAATTTTTTCTTCCAATGTGTCCATACTTATAAAACGAGCCTCTCTTATTGCCTCTTTTCCATCCACATAAACTATTACAGTAGGAACAGTAAAAACAGAAAACTTACCAGAAGCCAGCGGAATCTCGTCAATAGGAATGTGAAAACTTTTTATTTTTGGATAGTTTACTAGCATTCCTTCAAGTTTAGGAAGCAATGAAGTACATATTCCGCAATCTTGTGTAGAAAAATAAAGAAATACCATATCATTTTCCTTTATAATTTGTTCTATATTTTCTATGTCGATAATTTTCTCCATAATTTCCCTCCTACCCAAAAGACTATAAACAATTAGATTTTAAAAATTAAAAAATATAAGCCCCTTCCAGGGCTTTTTCATAACCTTATTCACTAAAGTTTCATATTTTTATGGAGGCGACACCCGGATTCGAACCGGGGAATAAAGGTTTTGCAGACCTCTGCCTTACCACTTGGCTATGTCGCCATACTGGAGCGGACAACGAGACTCGAACTCGCGACCCTCACCTTGGCAAGGTGATGCTCTACCAACTGAGCTATGTCCGCACAAATGGTGCCTCGAAGTGGAATCGAACCACTGACACAGGGATTTTCAGTCCCTTGCTCTACCTACTGAGCTATCGAGGCATAACTGGCGACCCAAAAGGGACTTGAACCCTCGACCTCCAGCGTGACAGGCTGGCGCTCTAACCAACTGAGCTATTGGGCCGTGGTGGTCGCAATAGGACTCGAACCTATGACCCCCTGCTTGTAAGGCAGGTGCTCTCCCAGCTGAGCTATACGACCATTTTACTGCCGTGCAAGTAATAGTATACATAAAAAACTGCTATTAGTCAACACTATTTTGAGGATTTTTTCGCCTTTACGTCTAATTAAGAATAAAAAATATCAATTATTCTCTTAAATTTGCTTTATTCCTCTGCAATTCTCAGCAATTCTTTAAGCCTACTTTCCTCTATCAGATACTTTTTACCACAAAAATGGCATACAGCTTCAACTGATTGTCCTTCTGCAATAAGTTTTTTTATCTCCTCTTTTCCAAGAGCAATTATAGCAGTTTCAAATCTTTCTTGTGAACAATCACATTCATATTTTAAATCTACTCTTTCTAAAATATTAAGTCCCATCTCCCCTAATATATGGTTCAATATATCTTCTGGCAGATATCCTTTCCTTAACAATTCTGTCACTGAAGAAATATTCTTGAGTGCTTCCTCTACCTTTGCTACAACTTCTTCTTCAATATTAGGCAATAATTGTATAATAAAGCCTCCAGAAGCTAAAACATTTCCTTCTTTTCCAACTAACACTCCTACCCCAACAGCAGAAGGTACCTGTTCAGAGGTATAAAAATAATAGGCTATATCTTCTCCGATTTCCCCAGTTTGAAGCTCTACAGTTCCAACGTAGGGTTCTTTTAAACCTATATCCTTTATGACAGTCACATATCCATTTTTACCAACAGCTTTGCCTACATCTAATTTCCCTTTTTCAGACAGTGGTAAATCCACTGTAGGATTCCCTACATACCCTTTGACAATTCCCGGGTAATTTGACACTACAACGATATTCCCAATCGGTCCATCACCTTTTATAACTAAGGTAACCTTATCTTTTTCTCCCTTCATCATAACTCTCATCATCGCGACAGCTGTCAAAGCTCTTCCTAAAGCTGCACAAGTGGTAGGTGTGAGATTGTGAATTTCTTTAGCCTTCTGGGCAGTTTGTGTTGAAAAAGCTGCAATAGCTAATATTTTATTATTATAAGCTGTAGCTCGCACAATATAATCCCTCATCGTAAATACCTCCTATATCAAAAAACCCTAACATATTTAATGTTAGGGTTTGATTTCGCGTCAGTTTACCTTTCTTACCTTAGAAGCTTGTGGTCCTTTTGTAGCTTCAACTACCTCGAATTCAACTTTTTGTCCTTCCTCTAATGTCTTAAAGCCATCGCCTTCAATTGCTGAGTAATGGACAAATACGTCTGTGCCATCCTCCCTTTCAATAAAGCCATAGCCTTTCTCGGCATTAAACCATTTTACTTTACCTCTTACCATTTATATCTTCCTCCAAACTTGATAAATAATTTACTTCTCTATCATAGCACTTATATATCAAATTGTCAAATTTTTTTATTGAAATTTTATTATATCCCATATATTTCTAAGAGCATAACTTGCTTTTTCTCTTATAACTACATCAGCTTTATAATCATAGGGAGTCTCTGTCGCATTTATAATTATCAAATGTCTTACTGTATCTGGCAAAAAGTTCACTGGCGAAACTGCCAAGGAAGAACCTATGACTATTAATAAATCGCTGGACTTTACTTCTTTTACTGCCAAATCAAATGCATAAGGCATAGGGTCTCCAAAAAGCACCACATCTGGGCGCAATACGCCATTACAATCATCACAGCGAGGAGGAATTTGTTTTTTACTTACTTTTTCCTCTAAAACTTCAAAAGAAACTTTTTTACCACAACGTAAACAACTTCCTTCTCTCGTATTGCCGTGGACTTCAAATACATTTTTAGAACCAGCTTTTTGATGAAGATTGTCTATATTTTGTGTAATTACTCCAAAAATTATACCTTCTTTCTCCATTTCGCTTAATATGTAATGAGCTTCATTAGGCTCAGCATTTCTCATTGAAGACAAAATCTTGAAGCCAACTTTATAAAATTCCTCCGGGAAATTGTACAATACTCCCGTTGACAAAACCTCCATTGGATCTAAGTTCTCCCACAAACCCCTTCCGGGACTTCTAAAATCAGGTATACCACTTTCCGTTGATATACCTGCTCCTGTCAATACAATAGTTTTTCTTGACTGCTTAATGAGGCGAGCAGCTTTTTCAAACAAATTTTTATCCCCCATGGCAATTCACCTCAAATAGAGTATATCACAACTTTTCCTTTTTTCCTACCTCTTGTTGCAATTTCATCTTTTTCTTAACTATTGAACCTATCTTCCCTGTTTCTTGGGCAGACAACTTCGACCATCCAACTTTTTTTACCTTTTCAAGAAGTCCTAATTCTTCAGCCGCTTCAAGTTTCAAAATTTCATTGTCCATTTTAATCCTCCTCCCAATTTTCAATTATTCCTTCCCTATTTGTTTCAATAGTTATATTATCATTATAAAATTCCAATCATATTCACAGCTGGTTTACCAGTCAAATAAAAATTATTCACATAGCCAGATTTAATCAAAGAAATTTTATCTATTTTTTAACTTCTTGCTATATCATGAGCATTTGTCTCTGGATTTCTTAAATCAAAATAATTACCTTTTAATTTTACAAAATCCAGTGTAACCATTTCTTCTTTAATATCATTTCCTTTATAATTAGTAAAAATACCACCTTTAGCATCAATCCCTTGAACCTCTCCCTCTTATAGAAAAGGGAGATTCGTTAGGATACTTTTATCCTAACTGGGTTGTCCAAGAACCCTCTACCCCTATCTTTTTTAAGATTCGGAGATACTCTTCGTAATATGTTTACTGCTCCATTCACGTCGCCATTTACTACAATCCCACAATTCTGACATACATACAATCCTCTATATACAATCTTAATCTTGATAACAATACTCTTACACTATTCTATGTATTGTTAAAAATTTCCGCTTATATAATAAAAAAATCCGGATAACCCGGATTTTTAAACTGCTATTACTTCCTTAACTTCAGGAATTTCTTCTTTGATGGCCCTTTCAATGCCTTCTTTCAGCGTCAACGTAGCAAAAGGGCACCCTCCACAAGCACCTGTCAGCCTTACCTTTACAATTCCATCCTCTGTAACGTCAATAAGTTCCACATCTCCTCCGTCTGCTTGAAGAGATGGCCTTAGAAGCTCTAATACTTCTTCTACTCTTTCTCTCATAGCCTATCCTCCTTCCTGACACAATTATTATACCACAAAAAATCAATGGAAATCTATTTTTTGAGTTTTCGACTTATAATTTCTGCAACTTTTTCTAAAAATCTTTTATCTTCTTCATCAAAAGCAGCTAAATCATCGCTGTCAATATCTATTTCTCCTATTATGTCGCCATTAGCCCATATTGGCACTACAATTTCCGATTTCGTCTCAAGGCTGCAGGCAAGATAATTGTCTTCTTTAGTGACATCATCAACAATTATAGTATTTTTTTCTGCAACAGCTCTTCCACAAACTCCCTGTCCTACTTTAATTCTCACATGCTCTGTAGGTCTACCAATATAAGGTCCTATTACTAACTCTCCATCCTTCATGAAATAAAAACCTGTCCAATTGTAGTAAGGAACATTGTCTGCTAATATCTTAACAACTTCACCATAAAATTCATCCATATCATCAATTTCTCTTGCCTTTTGGTCAATCCTAACTAATAAGTCATCAAAAACTTTTCTTTTTTCCATCTTTTCAGCTCCTCTGTAAAAAATTTATCAATATAATTTTACCATTAAAATATTGTAAAATAAAGTAGTTCTTTTTTACCACTATATCTGGATCGATAATAGTTTTTATCTCATTACCTTTAGGAAATCTAACACCAAAAAATGACAAGTATACGTTGTATGGTCTATTTTTTAGATAATCGTAAAATTGCTAAAAAACTGCCTCAAGGGCAGTGTTTAATTGTAAAATTGTTTATTGGGGTCATTTAAAACCCTTCTAATCATCCAATAGGCCAAAATTAAAATGAAAGGTGTTACTAACTGAGTTAAAGTAAAAAATCCTATTCCCCATTTTTCATTTAAATATACAGGCCATATTAAAGGATTGTCTCTTACGGTTTCTTCAATTAAACCTCTCATCAATTGATAATAAAATATAAAAGACCAAAATTGATATCCATCAGGCATATGTTTTTTTTGTATATAAAAATACCTTATAAGAAGAATTATTCCCATTGCAACTCCTACCAGCTGTGCAGGCCATCTGCCAAAAGCAAATTCTGTAGGCCTTCCTAATACTTCTTGGTTAAATATATTGCCTATTCTGACTAATATATTACCAATTGAAAGTCCTAAAACAGCAAAATCCTCCAAAGGATTTATCCTCACACCTTTTTTACGACAATAATAAAGCCCTGCCAAAAAACCACCTAAAACTGCTCCATGCCAAGATAATCCGCCCTCATAAATTTTTAAAACCTGAACAGGATCTTTAATAAACCACTCAGGGTAATTTGCCAACACAAACATAAGTCGGGCACCTACAACTCCCGAAATTACTACAATCATCAAAAGATTAAGCAAAAAATCTTCATCGTAGTTCAATTTCATAGCTTGTCGGTACAAATAATATCCACCAATAGCAATGGAAATAGCCATAAAAATTCCATACCAATGAACGTCAATAGGTCCAATTTTAAAAGCATAAGGGCTAATTGTCGGAATGTACATTATACAACCTCCATACAATAGTTTTTAAACAGAAAACTCTGATAAGATTTTCATTATAATACCATTCTACAGCATTTCGATAATATGTCAAGAGGCGACTTTTATTTCCTTACAATGCTTTTATGTGGCCCTGAAATAAAAAGAATCTTCCAAACCATAAAAAGTTTTGGCACCAAATAGGCAATAAAACAAAAAACCCGGTACTAACTAAGTACCGGAAACTCGCTATTTTACTGGTGGGGTTAACAGGAATCGAACCTGTGACCTCTACGATGTGAGCGTAGCGCTCTGACCAGCTGAGCTATAACCCCACTTTCTATATTTTTATTATACACATCCTTCTAAAACATGTCAATCTCAAATTTTTTAATACAAAGAAGGAATTTAAACGTTTTAATAGAATTTATAATATAAAACCACTTAGTTGCATAATAACATATACTATATAGTAAAAATCGCCAAATAAGAATATCATTTTGTGTTATATCTTTGCCTTGGAAAGAATTAGGATTTATAGTAGAGGAAAAGAAACTATATTTTAGTTTAAAATAAAATCCCTCAAAAGAGGGATTTTATTTTGCTAATTCATATATAGCGTGAGCATAAATTTTTGCATTTAATATCAAATCTTCAATTTCTATATATTCATCCGCTTGATGTGCTAACTCTGGCTTGCCTGGGAAAACAGGCCCAAAAGCCACTGTGTTAGGCATCTCTTTCGCGTAAGTTCCTCCACCTATTGCTAAAAGCTCTGCCTTCTGTCCTGTCTGTTCTTCATAAACCTTGCTCAAAGTTTTTATCAAAGGATGGGCTGGTGGGAAATACAAAGGTGGCTGATGGAGCATGTCTTCTATTCTCATTCCATTAGTTTTGATTTTATTCTCAAAAATATTCATCCAATCCTCATATTTATATTTTACAGGATACCTGATATTTAAACCTAATACTCCTTTGCTTTCATCTAATTGAATTGTACCAACGTTAAAAGTCAATTCTCCTGTTTCATCTTTTAAGTATATTCCAAAAGTTTTTCCGTTTGTTTCTATTCCAATATTTGTAGCGAAGAAATGTATAAAATCTTTGACATCGCTATCTTCTAAATCGATTCTGTCAAGGAAGAGAAATAGCTGCATTATAGCATTTTTCCCTAAGTGTGGAAGGCTGCCATGAGCCGAAACCCCTACTGATTTGATTACAAGCATTTCGTCTTTTTCTTCAGCCTTCAAATTGTAACCCGTCTCTTTTACGAAAGCTTCTAGCTTATCTTGAATTTCTTTCTTCTTATTTGCCTCTTTTACCTTTAATCCAGCTTCACAAAAGCCTGGCACTACATTAGGCCTTTCTCCACCTTTGATGTATTTTATAACTATATTGCTGGGCTTTTTATTAAAGTCTTTTACTACATTAAACATTGTTATTCCCTTTTCTGCATATATGATGGGATATTGAGCATCAGGAGTAAAGCCCATTGTAGGCGCTTCATCGTGTTTTAAATAATAAGGAATTTCATGAGAACCAGTCTCTTCATTTGTACCAAATAAAATCCTCACTCTTCTGGAAAGTTCTAATCCTGCATCTTTTATAGCTTTTAAGCCATATAAAGCAGCGATTATCGGTCCCTTATCATCTACAGTACCTCTTCCATATATCTTTCCATCATGGATTTCAGCACCATAAGGTGGATAAGTCCACCCATCACCTTCTGGAACCACATCTAAATGTCCCAAAACTCCTATCATTTCTTCTCCTTCGCCGTATTCTGCATACCCTACATAGCCATCCACATTTTTAGTTTTTAAGCCTAAACTTTGTGCAATCTCTAAAGCTTTGTCCAATGCCTTAGCAATACCTTCTCCATAAGGCATTCCTGGTTTCGGTTCATCTTGTACGCTTTTTATCCTGACCAACTCTTGAACTGATTTTATAATGTCATCTCTCATATTGTCTATGTAGGAATTTAAATCCATAAAAATCCCCCCAATACTTTGGTAATCACACCTTCTATTATATGCTTTCATTTAAATGTTTTCAATATGTTTTCACCTTTTTGTAATTTCTTCTTCAATCACTCCTCCAGAATATACTTTGAATTCATCTATTCAAATAGTAAGAACCACCATAGCAACAATCTTCCATGTATTTGATTTGGTACCAATATCGTACTAGTTTTTTTGCTTTAACTCTCTTTTTTATCTTGCTGTATTTAATTATACAATGAGCCAACTTTTGTCTTATTAGGTTTTTGAAAATTTTTTGTTGACCTAATATTTCCTATATGCTAATATAGGAATATAGGAGGTGAATCCCATGGCAGAAAACATCTATGAACTCCGCGCAGAATTTTTTAAGGCCCTTTCTCATCCGACAAGGCTGAAAATTTTAGACGTAATTTTAAATGAAAAGGAGATTTGCGTATGCGAAATTGTAAATAAAATAGGTGTAGATCAATCAACAATATCAAAACATTTAAATATATTAAAAAAAGCTGGCATTTTAGAAAGCAAAAAAGAAGGTCTTTCAGTATTTTACAAAGTAAGATTCCCTTGTATGAAAGATTATTTTATCTGTATTGACAAAACCATAAAGTGTGATCTTGTAACTAAGGTTTCCTTTATTGACTCCAGTAAGTAGAAAGTTGAATAATTTTGTTAATATTAAAATTTATCAAAAAGGAGGCCACAAATGAAGGAAGAAATTAAAAAAATTCTAGTCATTGCAGGTGTTTTCTTTTTTGTTTACTATATGCCTTTAGAGAGTATGCACTTTAAAGGGGCTGTCATAGAATCCCTTTACATGCTTCAAGATTATGCAAGGCATCATGTATTAACCTGCTTAATACCTGCTCTTTTCATAGCAGGTGCAATTTCAAACTTTATTTCCCAGCAGGCGGTTATGAAATATTTCGGCGGTGGGGCAAAAAAATGGCTTTCCTACGCGGTCGCCTCAGTATCCGGAACAATTCTTGCTGTTTGCTCGTGCACGATTTTGCCACTTTTCACGGGAATTTATAAAAGAGGAGCTGGTCTTGGTCCCGCAATAGCGTTTTTGTATTCGGGACCTGCAATAAACGTCCTTGCAATAATAATGACAGCAAGAATTTTGGGATACAAATTGGGAATAGCAAGGGCAGTTGGGGCAGTGTTATTTTCAATTGTTATTGGCTTAATCATGGAAATAATATTTAAAAAAGAAGATGTGGCAAGGTTGTCAAAAATCTATCAAGTTTCAACAAAAAATGAAGGAAGAAGCCTATTGCAGGATTTTTTGTTTTTTGCAAGCCTTGTATTTATATTAATTTTTGCAGCATGGGGTAAACCCGCACAGCCTGTAGGATTTTTCAGTACTGTATATAACGTAAAATGGTACTTGACAGTATTTTTCCTTGTGATCCTTACAATAATCCTTGTTAAATGGTTCAAAAAAGAAGAAATTACCTCATGGATTGAAGCTACTTGGAGTCTTGCCAAACAGATACTTCCCCTTCTTTTTGCAGGTGTTGCGATAGCAGGATTTTTAATGGGAAGGCCTGGGTATGATGCGGGAATACTCCCCTCAAGGTATGTTGAAGCTCTTGTCGGTGGAAACTCATTACTTTCAAACTTCATTGCTTCAATAATAGGTGCTTTTATGTATTTTTCTACTCTTACAGAAGTTCCCATAATTCAGGGCCTTTTGGGTTACGGTATGGGGCAAGGTCCTGCCCTCGCACTTTTGCTCTCAGGACCTGCTTTGAGTCTCCCCAGCATGCTTGTAATTAATAGCGTCCTCGGACCAAAAAAGACTGTTACCTATGTAAGTTTAGTAATTATAATGTCGACTTTTATTGGATTTGTTTTTGGAAATTTTTTTAAAGCTATTTAAAAAAATTTATGATAAATTAAAATGTTTATATGAAAATAAAATAAATAAATGAAATTAAAGGAGGAAAATATAATGAATATTAAAATTCTTGGAATGGGATGCGCAAAGTGCAAAGCTTTGGAGGAAAATACAAAGGCTGCATTACAAGAACTAGGAATTGAAGGAGAAGTCGAAAAAGTTCAGGATTTAAATAAAATTATAGAATACGTAATGATTACACCTGCTCTTGTGAT
The DNA here is from genome assembly GCF_000019065.1 of Thermoanaerobacter sp. X514. Lineage (NCBI taxonomy): Bacteria > Bacillati > Bacillota > Clostridia > Thermoanaerobacterales > Thermoanaerobacteraceae > Thermoanaerobacter > Thermoanaerobacter sp. X514. Next base: position 2,084,620 of record NC_010320.1, read on the forward strand.
TAATGAAGAAGTCAAAGTTGCAGGCAGAGTTGCAACAAAAGATGAAATTAAAAAATACATTGAAGAATATACAAAATAAGAGGTGCGATTTTTGCACCTCTTACTCTACTTCATAAACTTCAGAAACAAACCCTTTTGCATAGTTAGCCAACTTGTAAGCTTCATCGTCAACAAATTGGCAAGCTCCGTCCTTCTGATGAAACCTTGTTGAAAATCTCAAATGAATAAGGTGATTTTTATTTTCTTATAGAATTAATTATTCAAGCTCTGAAGCGGAGCAGGAATCCTGCCACCTCTTTTTATAAATGTATCGGCGGAAAAATTGTTTACTTTCATAACAGGTGCGTGTCCCAAAAGTCCACCAAATTCGACATGGTCTCCTTCTTTTTTGCCGGGTACAGGGATGATCCTTACAGCTGTTGTCTTTTTGTTTATCATGCCTATTGCCATCTCATCTGCAATTATTGCTGATATAGTTTCGGCTGGCGTGTCCCCAGGTATTGCAATCATGTCAAGCCCAACAGAACACACGCATGTCATTGCTTCAAGCTTTTCTATTGATAGCGCACCTGCCTCAACAGCGCTTATCATTCCTGCGTCTTCACTTACAGGTATAAAAGCACCGCTTAAACCTCCAACATAGGATGATGCCATTACACCGCCTTTTTTGACGGCATCATTTAAGAGCGCCAGTGCTGCTGTTGTACCAGGTGCACCGCATTTTGAAAGTCCCATTGCTTCAAGTATGTTTGCGATACTATCACCAATTTCGGGAGTTGGTGCAAGCGACAGGTCAAGTATGCCAAAAGATGTGTTTAATCTTTCTGCTGCAAGCCTTCCTATAAGTTCACCTGCACGTGCAATCTTAAAGGAAGTTTTTTTAATAATTTCGGAAATTTGACCAAAATCAGCTTTGTTATCAAGCTTTGAAAGTGCTGCTAAAATTACGCCTGGTCCACTTACGCCAACATTAATGACGCATTCGCCTTCACCTACACCGTGAAAAGCACCCGCCATAAATGGATTGTCTCCCGGCGCATTACAGAAAACTACAAGTTTAGCTGCACCTATTCCGTCTTTGTCTTTTGTAAGTTCGGCGGTTTTTTTAATTATTTTCCCCATTAAAGCTACGGCATCCATATTTATACCTGCTTTTGTTGTAGCTACATTGATTGAAGAACAAACCCGTTCAGTAGAAGATAATGCTTCAGGTATTGAATTTATTAATCTTAAATCACCATCAGTAAAACCTTTGTGTACAAGTGCCGAGTACCCTCCGATGAAATTAACCCCGACTTCTTTTGCTGCAGCATCCAGTGCCTTTGCTATTTTTATAAAATCTTCCGTGCTTTTTGCGCTTTCGGAAATTAAAGCTATTGGTGTTACAGAAATGCGTTTGTTGACAATAGGTATGCCAAATTCTGATTCAAGGTCATTTGCTACTTTTACGAGATTCTTTGCCTTTTTTGTAATTTTATCGTATATTTTATTTGATAAAGTTTCTACATTATCGCTTACGCAATCTCTTAAATTTATACCCATTGTTATAGTTCTTATGTCAAGTTTTTCAGCTTGTACCATACGTATGGTTTCTTCTATTTCATCAAACGCAAATCTCATATCAATCCCTCACAGTCTATGCATTGCCCTGAATATGTCTTCTTTTTGAATATCAATCTTAAGTCCCATTTTCTCTCCAAGAGAATTTAAGTTTTCTTTTAAAATATTAAATTCCACTGTACTATTTGATATATCAACAATCATAATCATAGTAAATATATCCCTTAAAATTGTCTGGCTGATGTCGAGAATATTTATATTTGCTTCAGCTAACAATTTTGAAACAGAGTAAATAATACCGACCTTGTCTACTCCAATTATGGATATAATCGCTTTTTGCACATTCACCAAAACCACTCCTTGCCCTATTTCTGTATAGTATACTATAGTGCGAATATATTTGCAAATATACATTTTTTAATTGTTTTTTCGTAGTTTTATGTAATATAACTTTTGTGTTCCTATTGTTAACCCATATCTCCCAACTCATACATCACTATGGAACACACACTAATAGCTGCTGTCTCTGTTCTTAAAATCCTCGGTCCCAAACTCACAAGTTTAGCGCTATACCTTAAAGCCAAATCAACTTCCTCTTCTGAAAATCCTCCTTCAGGACCTACAAAAATAGCAACTTTTTTAATATTTTTTACTCCATCTAATACTTCTTTTAATTTTAAAGTTTTTTCTTTTTCGTATGGGATTATACATAAGTCAAATTCCTCAATTTGCTTTAATGCCTCCTCAAAAGAAATAGGCATACAAATTTCGGGCAATGACGTTCTGCCCGATTGTTTACAGGCTTCCCGAGATATCTTATTCCATCTTTCAATTTTTTTGTTTAAATTGCTGTTTTTTATATCTACAACCGAATAGCGAGTTATAATGGGAATAAATTTTTTAACTCCTATCTCTGTACATTTTTGAATTATTAATTCCATTTTATCTGACTTGGGCAAACCCTGAAATAATGCAATTTCAATTGAACTTTCAGTATTCGATTGTAATTTGCTTTCTAAAAATAAAATTACTCTGTTTTTTTCTACGCCATAAATAGATGTTTGATATTCAGTAGAACCGTCAGATATTACAATTTCATCTCCTTTTTTCAATCGAAGAACATTTATTATGTGATGAGTATCTTTTCCCTCTATATAGGCAAAATTTTCTTTTATTTTTTCTTTATCAACAAAAAATTTCCTCATAATAACTCACTTTTTCCTTGATAATATTGTACACCATTCTCCTTCTTCTTTTATTTGCAATATCTCAAAAAATGGCTGTATTTTTTCCATGACTTCTTTTTTTCTACTTTTTATTATACCACTAGCTAAAAATAAGCCCTCTTCTTTTAAGTATTTAGGAGCCTCTGCCGACAACCTAATTATCACATCAGCAATTATATTTGCCACTATAATATCCGCTTTTCCTCTAAATTCGCCTAATAAATCACTTTTAAATACTTTTACATTTTGCAAGTTATTTAATTCTACATTTTGTCGAGCTACTTCCACAGAAACTTCGTCTATATCTGCCGCATAAACTTCCTTTGCTCCTAATTTGCTACTAGTAATACTAAGTATCCCTGAGCCACAACCTACATCAAAAACTATGCTTTCTGGCATCACAATATCTTCTAAAAACTCCAAACACATCTTTGTAGTCTCATGGGTGCCTGTGCCAAAAGCCATTCCGGGGTCTAACTCGATAATTATCTCTTCTCCTTGAGATACATATTCTTCCCAAGAAGGCTTAATCACTATTTTCTTCCCTATTTTTAGAGGCTTGTAGTACTGTTTCCAATTGTTTTCCCAGTCCGCTTCATCTACTTCTGAGACTTTTACGTCAAAATTGCCTATATCAATTCCAAAAGATTTAAGTTCTACAATTCTATCTTTTAAAATATTTATTTTATCTGTAGTATCTGAAGCAATAGGAAAATAGGCAAAAACCTTAATATTTCCCTCTTCTTCAAAAAGAGAAGAATCCAAATAATCCCAATTATCACTTTGCGCCAACAGTTTTACATCATTAGGGTTTTTTATAACTACACCGCCAGCTCCTAATTCGTGCATGATATTTGTCACAGCCTCTTCTGCTTCTTGTGTAGTTGTAACTTGTACTTCAATCCATTTCATTCTTTTCACACCTTTAATTTAAATTTATTATCCGCCAAAAGCATCCTTCATCCTTTGAAAAAAGGATTTTGATTCTGTCGCAGTATTTCCTTCTAATTTTTTTAATTCTCTTAGCAATTCTTTTTGCTTTTCTGTCAACTTTTTAGGCACATCAATATAAACTTCTACAATTTGGTCTCCGCGTCCTCTTCCATTTATGTGAGGAATCCCTTTTCCCCTTAACCTAAACTTAGTCCCTGTCTGAGTTCCTTCTGGTATTGTAAAACTAACTGTTCCATCCAGCGTAGGAATTTTTATTTCTCCGCCTAAAGCTGCATCAGCAAAACTTATAGGCATTTTCAAATGCACATTGTATCCTTCTCTTGTGAACAACTCGTGGGGCTTTACGTGAATTACAATATACAGATCTCCCCTTGGACCTCCTCTTAAGCCTGGCTCTCCTTCCCCTCTTAAGGTAAGCATTTGTCCTTCGTCTATTCCTGCTGGTATAGTAACTCTAATTTTTCTCCTCCTTCTAATTCTACCTGTTCCACCGCATTTGTTGCAAGGGTCAGTAATAATTTTTCCTTCACCATGGCACCTATGACAAGTTCTTATATTTACAATTCTTCCAAAAGGAGTATTCTGTGCAGTTCTCACTTCACCAGTTCCATGGCATACAGGACAAGTCTCCGGTTTGCTACCTGGCTTTGCCCCTGTTCCTTTACACACATCGCATTCTTCAAATCGCTCAACCTCTATCTCTTTTTCTGTTCCAAAAGCAGCCTCTTCAAAAGTTAAAGTAAGGTCATATCTTATGTCATTACCCTTTTGAGGGCCTGTTTCTGCTCTTCTCCTGCCAGTACCAAAGAAATCATTAAAAATATCGCCAAATATATCGCCAAATCCTCCAAAGCCTCCAAAATCAAAACCGCCCTCTCCAAAACCTCCTTGACCAAATCCACCTTGGCCAAAACCGCCTTGCTCAAAGGCTGCGTCTCCAAATTGGTCATATTGGGCTCTTTTTTGAGGGTCGGAGAGAATTTCGTAAGCTTCGTTTATTTCTTTAAATTTTTGCTCTGCTTCTTTATCTCCTGGGTTCAAGTCAGGGTGATATTTTTTAGCAAGCCTTCTATAAGCTTTTTTTATTTCCTCTTCTGTGGCATTTCTATCTACTCCTAATACTTCATATAAATCTTTTTTAGCCACTTTCTCACCTGCCTTTCATTACGCAAATTAGAACCAGGTAAAACCTGGTTCTACATTATTTATTATCATCATCCTCCACTTTATAGTTGGCTTCATAGACATTGTCCTGTGTTGTACCTTGTCCAGCACTATCTGTATTTGTAGCTCCTCCCGTTTGTCCTCCAGCTTGTTGGTATATTCTTGTAGAAACTTTGTAGAAAGCTTGTGAAAGTTTTTCAGAGGCACTTTTAATCGCTTCTATATCACTTCCTTCAAGAGCTTTTCTCACATTTTCTATTTCTTTGTTAATTTCATCTTTTTCTGCTTGCGTCATCTTATCCCCAAGGTCTTTCATTGTTTTTTCGGCTTGATAAATAAGAGAATCTGCCTTATTCCTTATTTCGATTTCTTCTTTCTTCTTTCTGTCTTGTTCTTCATATTGTTTAGCCTCATTGATCATCCTTTGTATCTCTTCTTCTGACAAATTAGTTGTCGAAGTAATTGTTATATCCTGTGATTTGCCAGTACCTAAGTCTTTTGCAGAAACATGTACAATTCCATTGGCATCTATATCAAAAGTCACTTCAATTTGAGGCACTCCTCTTGGAGCTGGTGGAATTCCTGACAAAATAAACCTTCCAAGAGTTTTGTTGTCTTTTGCCATAGGTCTTTCGCCTTGTAACACGTGTATTTCAACAGAAGTCTGATTATCCGCTGCAGTGGTAAATATCTGGCTTTTTCTTGTAGGTATCGTGGTGTTTCTCTCTATAATCTTAGTAAATACTCCACCTAAGGTCTCTATTCCCAAAGACAAAGGTGTTACGTCAAGTAAAAGGATATCTTTCACTTCTCCAGATAATACTGCCGCCTGTATAGCTGCACCTATGGCCACTGCTTCATCTGGATTAATTCCTTTGTGAGGTTCTTTACCCATTATTTTCTTTACTGTCTCCTGTACTAATGGCACTCTTGTAGAACCACCAATGAGAAGAACTTTATCAATGTCAGAAGGCTTTAAGCCTGCATCGTTTAATGCTTGGTTAACAGGACCTACTGTTGATTCTACAAGGTCGGAAATCAATTCTTCAAATTTTGCTCTTGTAAGATTTACATCTATATGTTTTGGCCCCGTAGCATCAGCAGTAATAAATGGCAAGTTGATATTAGTTACTGTTGCAGAAGAAAGCTCTATTTTTGCTCTTTCTGCAGCATCTTTAAGTCTTTGCAACGCCATTCTATCATTTCTTAAATCAATTCCATGTTCTTTTTTGAAATTGTCAGCAAGCCAATCTATTATCCTTTGGTCAAAGTCATCTCCACCCAAGTGGTTATTACCACTTGTAGCCAAAACCTCAAATACTCCTTCTCCTATTTCCAAAATAGAAACGTCAAAAGTACCACCACCTAAGTCATAAACCATTATCTTTTGATTTCCCTCTTTGTCAAGTCCATATGCCAAAGCAGCAGCTGTCGGCTCATTTATTATTCTCAAAACCTCAAGGCCTGCAATTCTACCTGCGTCTTTTGTAGCCTGTCTTTGGCTGTCATTGAAATAAGCAGGAACAGTAATTACCGCCTGTGTAACTTTCTCACCTAGGTATGCTTCTGCATCGGCTTTGAGTTTTTGTAAAATCATTGCAGAAATCTCTTGAGGTGTATACTCTTTATCGTCAATTTTTACTTTGTAGTCACTTCCCATGTGCCTTTTTATAGACATTATGGTTCTATCAGGATTTACAATTGCCTGCCTTTTTGCAACTTGCCCTACTAACCTTTCGCCTTCTTTGGTAAAAGCAACAACTGAAGGCGTAGTACGAGCCCCTTCTGCGTTAGGTATTACTACAGGTTGGCCTCCTTCCATAACAGCAACACAAGAAAAAGTAGTTCCTAAGTCAATTCCTATAACTTTCCCCATCTTTTTCAACCTCCTTTTTATTTTGCTACTTTTACTAAACTTGGTCTTATTACTTTATCTTTTAGATAATAGCCTTTTTGGAAAACTTCAATAATTTCATTGGGCTGTTTTCCTTCCACCTCTTCCTGCATTACAGCATGGTGTTTGTAGGGGTCAAAAATTTGCCCTTCTGCTTCAATTTCTTTCACGCCAAATTTATCCAATATCTTTTTAAACTGCCTGTAAATTAATTCTATCCCTTCTTTTAGAGAATTATAATCTCCACTGCTCGCCAAAGCTCTTTCAAAATTATCCATAATAGGCAAAAGTTCTAAAATTACTGTTTCTTTCCCGTATTCTACCATTTCTGATTTTTCTTTTTCTGTTCTCTTTCTGTAATTTTCAAATTCTGCTTTCAACCTTTGTGCAATATCTAAATATTCTTGAGCTTCAACTTCTTTTTGCTGAAGTTTTTGCTTTAGTTCTTCTATTTCATCTACCGTTTGCTGCTGTGGCTGTTGCTGTGCTTGTTCATCTTCGGGAGGTCCTTCCATTTGTTCGTTTGAATCTAAATTATTAACATCCTTTTCCTCCTCTTTGTTAATTTCCTTTTCTACTTCTTCCACTTATATCACCTCATTATATTTCATCATTGTATATATTCGATAAAAGATTCGAAAGCTCTTTTGTCATAACATTGATTTCATTAATTAATTTTCTATAATCCATTCTTGTAGGCCCTATAATTCCTATTGTACCCACCACACGACCGTTAATCTTATAAGTAGTTTTTATAACGCTTAAGTCCTTCATTTCCTCAAACTTGTTTTCGCTTCCTATTCTCACATCTATAAAATCTACTTCAGGTTCTAAAATTTCATTTAATAAAGACTTGTTATCTAAAAGGTTGAAGAAATTTTTTGCTTTGCTTAAATCTTTATACTCAGGAAAATCTAAAATATGAGAAGTTCCATCCGCATAAATATCCGTTTCCTGTAATTGCTTCAAGCTCAAAAGTATAGTGTTTATCAATTCGTCGGCTATAAAAACCATCTCTCCTAACATATGCCTTAAATCCTGTTGTAAAAACTCAAAAACATCTTTTTCATTTTTTCCGGCAATTTTCTCGTTTAACAAATTGTTTAAAAACTCAAAAATAGTTCTATCTACATTTTGGCACAAATTAAGCAAGTAATTTTTTACAATCCCTGTGTCTGTTACTACTAAAAAAATCATTTTATTAGAAGCAACAGGTATAAGTTGAATTCTTTTTATTCTATCAGGGTTCAACTTTGGCATTTTAGCAACTGTAGTATGGTGAGTAATGTTAGCCAAAATTTTTGCGTATTTCTTTACAATCTCATCGAATTCCGCTATTATTTCCTCGCGAGTATTATAACTAATTGGAGGTTCATTGTTTATATAATTTCGAAGAATGCTGTCTACATAAAATCTATATCCTTTATCTGAAGGTATCCTTCCTGCAGAAGTATGAGGTTGCTCCAAATATCCCATTTCTTCTAAATCCGCCATTTCGTTTCTTATAGTAGCAGAACTTAATCCTATATTGTACTTCTTAGCTATTGTTCTCGACCCTATTGGCTCTGCCGTCATAATATAATCAGTAATAACCGCATATAGTATTTTTTTCTTCCTATCATCTAACGGCATTTTCACCACCCCATGTATTATTAGCACTCTACTCGATTGAGTGCTAATTCATGTTTTTAAAATACCACTCTTATAATTTTTTGTCAATACTCATTTAGGGCAGAAATTCTTCAAAAATGACGTTAGAGACATCAATACCCCTCTCGGTAAGTTTTACACACTCATTATCAATCTCAATTAGACCTTCTTTTAAGTATTTTTGTATTACTTTTTTGTAAATTTCAAACAAACTGATACCAAATCTTTTCTTAAAATCCTTGTCACACACTCCTTTTGTCATTCTCATTCCTAAAAACATAAACTCAGCCATTCTATCTTGTTTTGTCAACTTTATCTTTTCCTTAACTGCACTTTTTCTTTCTAAAATGCTCTTAATATAGTCTTTTATATTTTCAATATTACTATATCTCACATCCGCCATATAAGAATGGGCTCCTGCACCAAATCCCAAATAATTTTTGCATTCCCAGTATAAAATATTGTGGCGACATTCAAATGTGGGCAATGCAAAATTAGATATTTCGTAATGGTGATAGCCTTTTTCTTTTAAAAACTCTATACCCCAATGATACATTTTAAGCTCTTCTTCCTCATCAACTATAGGCAACTGACCCTTTTCATAAAGTCTGTAAAAGGAGGTGTTAGGTTCTAAAATCAAGCTATAAGTAGAAACATGCGTCGGCTGTAATTTTACTACTTCTTTTAAAGTTTCTTGCCACTCTTTAAAGGTTTGAGTAGGAAGAGCATACATAAGGTCTATATTTATATTGTCAAAGAACTTTTTCACTAACTCATAATTTCCAAAAAATTCTTCTACTGTATGAATTCTACCTATATATTTTAAAAGCCTATTTTGAAAAGCTTGAAGTCCAATACTTACTCGGTTTATCCCGTTGTCTTTATAAATTTTTAGTTTTTCTTCAGTTATAAGGCCGGGATTCATTTCAATAGTAATTTCGCAACCATCAAGTATTTTATAATTTTTAAATACAGATTTCAATATCTTCTCTATATAAGAAGGAGGCAAAAGGTTAGGGGTACCTCCTCCTATATAAACCGAAACCACATTATAATCTTTTGTAGAATTTGATTCTATTTCCATAAGTAGTGCCCGAATATAGTCGTCAAAAAGATAATCATAGCCTGCATAAGAATTAAAATCACAATAATAGCATTTTCTTTTACAAAAAGGAATGTGAATGTATAATCCTATCTCCCTCATTTTTCATCATCTAGCTTCAATATTGACATAAAAGCCTCTTGAGGTATTTCGACACTTCCCACCTGTCTCATGCGCTTTTTGCCTTCTTTTTGCTTCTCCAAAAGTTTTTTCTTACGAGTTACATCTCCTCCATAACACTTGGCAAGAACGTTTTTTCTCAAAGCTTTTACAGTCTCTCTTGCAATAATCTTAGAGCCTATTGCAGCCTGGATTGGAATCTCAAAAAGATGCCTTGGAATATTTTCTTTTAACTTTTCTACAATTTTTCTAGCTTTTTCATAGGCTTTATCTTTATGAACTATCATGGATAAAGCATCTACCAATTCGCCATTTATTAAAATATCAAGCTTTACCAAATTAGATTCTTTATACCCTTTAAGCTCATAGTCGAAAGAGGCGTAACCCCTTGTTCGTGATTTTAAAGCATCAAAAAAGTCATATATTATCTCATTTAAAGGCATTTCATATTTTAAAAGTACGCGAGTTTGTTCTAAATATTCCATTCCTAAATATGCTCCACGTCTATCCTGGCAAAGCTCCATAACTGCCCCTACATATTCAGTAGGCACCATAATAGTAGCTTCCACAATTGGCTCTTCAATATGATCTATTTGCGTAGGAGGCGGCATTTTTGTAGGATTGTCCAAATCCAATACCTCTCCATTAGTTTTGTAAACTTTGTAAATTACACTTGGTGCAGTAGTGACAAGATTTAAGTTGTACTCTCTTTCCAACCTTTCTTGAACTATTTCCATGTGCAAAAGTCCCAAAAAGCCACACCTAAATCCAAAACCTAAGGCAGCAGAGGTGTCAGGTTCAAATACAAGTGACGCATCATTTAGCTGAAGTTTTTCTAAAGCTTCTTTTAAATTTTCATAATCTTGTCCATCCGCAGGATAAATTCCACAAAAGACCATTGGCACTACTTCTTTATAGCCAGGAAGTGGAAAATCGGCTGGATTATCTGCGTCTGTTATTGTATCTCCTACGCGAGTGTCTTTTACATTTTTTATGCTGGCAGCAATATATCCAACTTCACCTGCTTTAAGCTCTTCTACTGGATAAAGGTTAGGTCTAAACATACCCACTTCTGTAACTTCAAAAACTTTGCCAGTAGAAAACATTTTTATTCTCATTCCTGGTTTAACAATTCCATCTACTACCCTTACAAAGCTTATTGCTCCTTTGTAATTATCATAAAAAGAGTCAAAAATTAGCGCTTTTAAAGGCTTATTTTCATCTCCTTTTGGAGGGGGAATTCTATTTACAATGGCTTCTAAAACTTCTTCTATACCTATGCCTTCTTTAGCAGAGGTAAGCAAAGCATCTTCTGCGTCAATCCCAATCACGTCTTCAATTTCTTTTTTTACATGTTCAGGATTTGCTGAAGGAAGGTCTATTTTATTTATCACAGGTACTATCTCTAAATCATGTTCTAAAGCCATATATACATTAGCAAGGGTTTGCGCCTCAATCCCTTGTGTAGCATCTACTACAAGCAGGGCTCCTTCACAAGCTGCAATACTTCGGGATACCTCGTAAGTAAAATCCACATGTCCAGGGGTATCAATGAGATTAAGCTCATATTCATTTCCATCTTTAGCTTTATAAATCATTCTTACAGGCTTTAACTTTATAGTAATTCCTCTTTCCCTTTCTAATTCTAAATTATCTAAAATTTGCTTATCTGTTTCCCTTTCAGAAAGAAAACCTGTTTTCTCAATAAGTCTATCTGCAAGAGTAGATTTACCATGGTCTATGTGAGCAATAATGCAAAAATTTCTAATATACTGCATCCTCTCTGACATTTTGTACCTCCTCAAAAATTAAAGACTTAGACCTCATTTCCAAAATCGGCCTTTAAAGTATTGGCTTAACCCTCCTATGTCAATAACTGACTCCTTACCAAAAATTTTAACGATCACCTTTTCGCTATTTGAATATACACCAAATATTTTTACTTTCCTCACTCCAGTAGTAATTTCATTAAAGGAAGAATCAGCTATTACAAGTCCTACTACCATAATAACAATGTACAATAAAAGAGCAAAGATTACAAGTCTCTTTCTTTGAATCTGTTTCTTTCTCTCTCTTGTCCTTGTAAGCCTCATCTTTTATCTTCCCTTCAAGGTATGATAAATCTGTTGTATTTCTTTAATCATTTTATCATAACTATATTTTTCTGCACTTTCTTTTCCTTTTAAGCTTATATTTTTTCTCAGTTCTGCAACTTTCAAAAAATTCTCCATAACTTTTTTCCATTTTATACCTATTTTGTCTAATAATATCACTAGTTATAGTAAATGTTTTTTTATTCCTCCTTCTGATTTTCTTACAATTTGCAATACCTTCATTTTTACCATAAAACCACCTTTTAAGAGATTTCATCAATAACAAGATGTATTAGCATAGGTCCTACAAACACCATCATTGTAGCTGCCGCTACAATTCCTGAATCATTAAAAACCAATGCAAGAATGCTTCCTATAATCGTCGCAACAAAGCATATTCGAATGTAGGAGTGTTTTTTGAAAATTTCACTCAACACTCCAACGGGTTTGAAGAAAAGAATTAGTAAAACACCTATAAGTGTCAACAATACTCTCGACCATATAGAATATTTTATGAGTTTATAATTCATTAAAAGCTTTCTTTCAAAAATTTGCAATAAAGATTCTATGCCATGGTTTTTTACTAAAGCAAAAGTTTGTCCTATGTGAGTTTGTTGAGAAACCGGCCTTAAAGAATCCAAGTAAAACAGTCCTATAAGCATTAAAACTATCCCTATCCCAATATACAATAGATTTCTTATGTTAATTTTTTTACCAGATAAAAGTAACAATGCCACAGCAAAAGCTCCAAAGGCCGTTATCGATCCTCCAACATTTGTACCTATACTTGGAGCTGCAATAAAGTAGAATACCAGTGCGTATATTATTGAAGTTATAGCTAAAAGCAGCTTTTTATTCGAAAAAATTTCAAAAGCCATTGTAGTAAAACATAAGACGGCTCCAATCAATACCCCCAGATACTCGTTTCCTAGGCCATAAAAACGGGCCCCTACGATGACGTCATAGCTTAAAAAAGAATTTTTTAGCAAATATTGCCCTGTCACAAGGTCAATTAGCAAAACAAGGGAAGTAATTAAACCTATTATAGCATAGAAATAATAACCATAAGGATTAATTTCATGAATCGCTATAATTGCTACTGCTGTCAAAAATAATATTCCCACGATGCTATTTGATAGACTAGTATAATTAAACAAAGGTAATAGCAAAAAAGTCAAAGGAATAGTAGAAACAAAAAATAATAGAGGCTTTAAATAGACCGCATACTTTTTTAAAAAAAACAAAACTAATAGGGCTAAAATTAAAATTATTATCTCTAAAACCACATAAGTCCTTAAGAAAATAGGCCTATAAGTGTAATTAAAAACAAGTTTATGACTTTCAGCCAATAATTTGTCTACACTTCCTTTGTAACCAGAATTATAAAGGGGATGTCCCATCAAAAAAGTGGGTATAGGAATGTCAAAATACTGTAAAATTGTCGGCATTAAATCTGTATTTGTGACAATCCCCTCTCTTTTTGTTGTGTCTGAAGTAACATAGCCTTTAGTAAAGCCTGGTCCAAAAAGTATTATGGGGGTTAAATAACTCTTTTGCCCCATATCTTTAGATGGAGGAAGTGGAGTTAAGACAATGTATAAGGTGTTGGGACTGCCTTCTCTTATGACTTTGCCAATAAATTTATCTGCTTCGTATAAAGCCCTTTTTTTATTTCTCTCATTAATTTTATCCATCGCATATTTATGGTAATCATTCGCTCTTAACGTATCCCCTAATTGAAAAACCGTTAAGTCGGGTTTTTCCTTCATCTCAGTATATTTTTGATAAAGCAAATCATAATCTGTCATAATTCCAAAAGGGCTGAAAGGGTCTCTTTTTAAGACATTATCACTCACATCCCCAAAATCTACAATTCCTTTTTCATCCATTACTATAAGAGGTGCATATCTTCTTTGTTCTACATCAGTATCTTCATTACCAAACACAGCAACAGTTTTTCCATTTTGTTTTAAAAGAGTGCCTAATAAGCCAGGTACTACAATGTGATTTCGAGTTAGGTTATTTCTCTCTACTTGCGCAAAATCTAAATTTACTATATTAAATACTTGGGGTTTAATACCTGTATTTCTTTTGAAAATTATAGAGGCTTGTTCTCCATTTACTATTTCAGAAGCATTAAAATTAAGGGAAGCTTTTTCAGATCCTACAGCTCTTGTCCCACAACCAATTGTCATATACACGTTTTCAGGGGTCCTGCCTCCATCAGAATTTACCGTCATAAGTCCATATGTACCATTTTCCATGAGGTATTTTATATTAGGAAGGTCATTTTCAACATAGTCATTTAAATTAACCCTGTCTACAATAAAAATAACTATTTTTCTATCTTTTATACTATTTACTTGTCCATAAGAAACAGTACTAAAGAGGATTAAAAACGCCAAGACCAATCCCATTATTCTTGCTACAAATTTCATAAAGAACCTCCTAAATCTTTGATAATTACAGTAATTTATTTTAACCTTTTTTTAAATTAATATCAACATCTATCGCTATAAAATAAAAAGCAGTTTTCACTGCCCAAAATCTTGTTGCTGCTTTATCACTTCACTAATGGCTTTAGCCAGATACTTTGTAGTTGCAATTGCCTCCTCTAAAGTATTATAGTTACTTCCTAATTCTATCAGTATCGACTTTTCAAGAAGATGCTGATTATATTCACTGTAGGGCTTTACCTGTACTCCTAAAGATAGGCCGGGATAAAGCTCATTTAATTTATCACTTATTCTTTTGGCAAATTCGTAATTTTTTCTCCAATCTTGTTGCATTTCCGGTGTCCTTCTTGAGCCTATTATGAAAGAAACTCTTGCTACTTTTTCCCCGTTTATTTCCATCACATATTTTTTTCTAAAATCTTGGTTTGGCAAATTGCTCAAAACAGGAATAGTTTCTACTCCTGGTTTCATAACAGCACCATAGCCATCTCTATGCAAATCAATCGCTGCCTTAATAGAAGGATACTCCTTTAAAATTTTACTGACTGTTGCAAAAGAGTTTACATAAGATTTGTCATAGTTATAATCGTTGATAGTTTTGTCGTGCAATACAGGAATTCCTTCTTTTCTAAGATATTCCGTAAGATAATCCGCTACTTTTGCAACAGTATAATTTAAATCATCTGTCCTATCATAGCCGTACCTTGCTATGTATTTGTTCTTTTCTGTAGCAGCATAAGCTTCCATAGTATGAGTGTGATATATCAAAAGATAGGGTTTACTATTATCTATATTTTTCAAAACTGGTTTTTCTTCCTCTCCTTGTGTCTGAGATGTGTTTTTGTCACTTTGTGCATTAGTATCAAACAAATTCACATTGTTATTAGAAGGAGGATTTGTTTGTGCATCATCATTCTGTATATTATTAGTACTTACCTTTTTCAAATCTACCTGTGCTAAAATTGGAAGTTGAAATTTCAATATATTGATAGGGTCTTTAACTTTAGCATTTAACAAAGTGGAAAAGGTTAAATCCTTTCCTGTATATCCCTGAGAGGTAAAAGCTACTTCTATTATCGGCAGGGTATAATTTATTGAAGTTACAAATAAACTGTCTAATTTATCATACTCCTCTGAAAAAGAATCACCAATTATTTGTTTATATTCACCTTTATAAGGTTGTGTCATCCAATTATAAAGAAAAACATTTGTCAATAACAAAATTAAAAACATTATCCTGCTTATCTTTAAACTATAATACCTGTACAAAAGAAGCACCTCTCTTTGGTTTTTATATTTTATAAATATTCCATCAAGAGGTGCTTTAGTACTTCATGTTTAATGAAGTAATTGATTCATTTCCCTTTCTGTAAGACCAGGTTGCAGTGCAAGATTTATTCCTCTAGATATAATTGAAGCTATATTTCGTACCAATAAATCTATTTCTTTAGGAGTAACTACAAGATTATGTACATAAGGTGTTAAAACTTCTTGAATGAGACTGTATTTCTCTTGTTGACTCATGTTCTTAAGCACTTCATAAAAAGGGCTTTCTTCTTTGGTGTGTTTTAGTAACTCTTCTGTTAAATATTCGATGGTGTCGTTAGCAATTGTTACTGCATCTACTACTGTAGGAACTCCTATGGCTATTACGGGTATACCTAAGCTTTGCTCAGTAATGGAAAGCCTTCTATTACCTATTCCAGACCCTGGACTTATACCTGTATTTGAAATTTGAATAGTAGTTGACAGCCTCTCTAATCTTCTTGAAGCCAAAGCATCAATTGTAATTATTAAGTCAGGTTTTATTCTGTCAACTACTCCTTTTAAAATTTCAGCCGTTTCTATTCCGGTAATTCCCAAAACTCCGGGAGAAATTGCACTGACAGACCGAATTTCATCGCCAAACTGTTGAGGTGCGTATTCCTTTAAATGCCTTGTTACTACAATATTGGAAACTACACGAGGTCCCAACGCATCAGGAGTTACATTCCAATTACCTAACCCTACTACTAAAACTTGTGTATTTTCCGTCAAATTAGCTATTTCTTTAATTATATCTGCTAAAACTTTTGCAACTTCTTCTTCTAAATCTAAATCCCTTTCAATGAGGCCGGGGGCTTCAATAGTTATATAGTCCCCCACTGGCTTCCCCATTGCTTTTTCTCCTTCTTCATTTAAAATTTTGACCTTTGTCACCTTTATACCCTCTAAGTGTTTCTCATCCACCCTAACCCCTGGAATCTCTCTTCCTTTGTATAATTCTCTCGCTTCTACTGCAAGGTCTGTCCTTATACTGTACATTTACATCACCTCAACTCTGTGGGTACAAAGGCGTCAACTAGTCCTATCACAAAAGCAGCAATCAACGAACCAACTATTGTTGCATGAATGGTAGGAACAATAAACTGAGAAACGTATATCACTACCGCCGCAACAATAAATCCTACAAAACCACGGCTTCTTGGTGAAATATCTTTTCCTAATATTAATTCTACAATATAACCCAACAAAGCTATTACCAATGCTGAAATAAGAGCTCCCCAAAAGCCTGCAACACTAAAGCCAGGTACAAGATATCCCACCACCAATAGCACAATAGCTGACACAATAAAACGTATAATGGTTTGTAACATCAAATCACCTCCTCTAATTATGATAAACAAATTGACAAATTTTATACCTCTGTGATAAAGTAGAAAATGTATTAATCCTTGAAAAACTATTTCTTTCGTGGTAAAATTAAATTCGATTGAGGAGGTGAAACTTTTGGCAAACACAAAATCTGCAAAGAAAAGAATATCTATTATCGCAAAAAGGACTTTGCGTAATAAAATGATAAAATCAAGAGTCAAAACATTTATTTCTAACTTTAATAAAAGTTTAGCAACAGGAGATATAGAAACAATAAAAGAAAAATTAAGACTTGCCGTCAAAGAATTGGACAAAGCTGCCACAAAAGGAGTTCTTCATAAAAACACAGTGGCAAGAAAAAAATCCAGACTTTATGCAAAATTTAATGCACTTTTAAAATCAGCAGCAAGTAATGAATAAAGCGTACCTTAAAAGTACGCTTTTTATCATTTGCACAATTTTTTTACAAGCTCCTCCAATGCCAAACTGCTATCCGCCCCTGATTTCAATGCAATGTCACATTTTAAGCATTCTTTATATGCCCTTTCTAAATCCTCTTTTTTAAAAAACTTACTTTGTCTTGTTAGTTCTTCTACTACAAAATATGGCACTCCTAAAGAAGATGCTATACTCTTTTTATCTACAAATTTGCTTTCAAAAGTTTTGATTTTAGCGATCAGCCTCATCTGTCTTACTATCATGGACAATATAATAAGAGGTACTTCTCCCTTTTCTAAAAGGGCGTATAAAACTTTATAAGCCTCTTTTTCTTTTTTCATTCCTATAGCACTAACAAGATTGAAAATGTTTTGTTGCAGGTTTATAGTAAGGACTTCTTTCATTTTTTCCATTTTTATTTCTTCACTGTCAGAATAACAAACCACTTTATGTATTTCATTTACAATAGCATACAAATCAGTTCCTACACTTTTTACAAGGTATTCTGCATCAGATTTGCTTATCTTTTTCCCACTTTTTTTAAAAAAATAACCTGTGTAATTTACAGCTTCTTCAAATGAAAGCTTTTGAAAATACACTATTTTACCTGTTTTTTCTATAAATTTGTAAAACTTCTTCCTCAAGTCTACCTTTTCTCCATCTACAATAATCAAAACTGTTTTATTCTCCGCCATATTGGCTCTTTCTTCCATATAATTCACAAGCTTTTTTAAACTCTTATCACTCAATTTAGAAAGTTGGTCCTCCTCGTTTTTTACTACAACTAACTTATACTCAGAAAAAAAAGGCAAAGTCTCACAGCTTTCAATGATAGCATCTACATACTCTTCTGGATCATTCTTTTCAATAACTATGTAATTCATCTCATAGGTTTCTTCCTTTAAGATCTTTGATTTAAACCTTTTGATAGCGTCTGACAACAAAAATCTCTCTTCTCCGTAAAAAAGATATATATTATGTATTTCTCCTTTTTTTAAACTGTCTATTAATTCTTTATACTTCATTCTTTCACTCCTTAAGAACAGTCCTTATATATGCCTTTTTCCCATCTGTCTTTACAATAATGGTACCATTTTTGTCTGTTCTATACACTATAGACCTTTCTTGAAGATATTTTAGCACTCTCTCATCAGGGAGTCCATAACTGTTTTTACCTACTTGGAGAATACATATTTTCGGATTGGCTTTTTCAATGAATTCTTCTGAAGATGAAGTACTTGACCCATGGTGAGCCACCTTCAAAATATCAGTCTTTATGTCTAAATTCTTTAAAATTTCTTCGGCCGGTTTTTCTATATCACCTGTAAATAAAAACTCCATATCTTTATACTTCATTTTAAAAACAAGACCATTGTTATTTATAGGATTTTCTTCTATCAAATTTGCTGGGTCAGGGTGCAAAACATATATTTCAACACCATCTACTTTGACTTTATCACCCTTTTTTAAAAACACAACGGGAATGTTTTTTGATTTTGCAATTTCCATCAATTCTTTGAAATTATCATCAGTAACTTTTTGTATCCCTATAAAGATTTTGTCAACTTTCATTTGCTGCAAAATACTAAGTATCCCGCCTACATGGTCGATGTCAGTATGGGATATAAAAACTCCATCAAGCTTCATAACACCTTTGTAATACAAAAATGGAAGTACCACATCTTCTCCGACATCAAATGAAGAAATTGCAAATAAGGGCCTGCCTCCCCCATCTATTAAAAAAGTTTTGCCGTGGGGTGTCCTGACAAAAGTGCTGTCCCCTTGTCCTACATCCAGGAAAGTCACTTCTAAATCTTTAGGCAATAGATAATTATAAAAGAAAATTGCTATAACAAAAGTCAAGGCAATTGCAATAGAAATCTTTTTAGTTTTTTTATCAAAACTGCTAAGTAGGACTGCTAAAATCCCATAATACAAAACAATCACATACAAAGGCGGAACAATAGTATTTATACTGGCATAAGGAAAGCTATTGAATAATTTCGTTATGTACAAAATAACTTCTACAACAGGTATATTTATAAAATTTATAAAATAGGACAAGGGAGGAAAAATCAGCCCTATCATAGCCGATAAAAATCCCAAAACGACTGCTATATTCGCCAATGGCACTATTACAATGTTGGACAAAAGCGAAATTATGGATATATAATGAAAATAATACATGGTAAAGGGGATTGTGCCAATTTGAGCAGAAAGAGTTAAAGCGACTAATTCTCGTATTTTGGGATTTAGCATTGATAATTTTTCTCGTATCGGCTTATAGAAATACAAAATAGCTAAAGTAGCAACAAATGAAAGTTGAAAACCTACATCCCACAGCATTAAAGGATTAAATATTAATATCACAAAAGCAGCAAAAGACAAAGAATTTATAGAATTATGTTTTTTGCCATAAGTAGTGCCAATTAAAGCGATAGAAGCCATAAGAGCTGCCCTTATAACTGGCGGATTTGCTCCTGTTAAAATTGCATAGAAGGTCAATACAATTATAATGATAGGAACTTTGTACCTTCTAATGTTAAAAAGACTTAACATATAAAGTATAAAACCTGTTATGATTGCTACGTGCATTCCTGATACGGAAATAATATGTGAAATACCTGCTGTCCTAAATTGTACCAAAGTCTCATCGTCAACAAGTTTATCTCCTAAAAAAATCGATATAACAAACTTAGCATCTCTTTCGGGCATTGAATTTATATAATTAACTTCTGTTTTTTGCTTTGCAGCATATATAACCTTCTCAATAAAATTTAAATTGCCTTTGCCCACAATGTCAACGGCATACCCCTGCACTCTCATGACTGCATAAATTCCTTTTTTCTTTAAAAAGAGTTTGTAGTCAAAACCTCCTGGATTTGTAGCCCTTTTAGGTATTGAAACTATCCCCCTTATACTTACAACATCTCCATCAGAAGGATATTTGCCCCCATATTGAGTAAACAATACTTTAGGTAAATTAGTCGGTTTAACTATGTATTTAGCATATCCCTCATATTCTCTTACCTCCTGCACCTTGCCCTTTATAGTTATAAATTTATCTTCAAATTTTAGATAAGGATTGGGAGAATTAAGAGCATTGCCACTTAAAATTGCACCTACAAAAATAAAAGAAATTAAAAGAAGTAAACTGACATTTTTATTTTTCAAATACCCCCACAAAGAAATAGCCACTGAAATTGCTAATAAAAGCAAAAAAGCAAAAGGATAAAAAACATATCTTCCAATTATTATTCCTAAAGAAAGAGCTACAGTAAGATATAAAAATGGAAATTCCATTTTATATCACATAAACTTCAAAATCTCTCGCAATTTCTATATTTCCAAATACTTTAATTGCTTCATCATAATAATCCTTGATAGAAATAAACGGTGACAAATGAGTCAAAACTAATCTTTTGCACTCGGCTTTCTTAGCAATTTCAGCAGCTTCCGCAGCAGTTAAGTGGGGTCCTTGCATTCCTGTCAATAAATTTCCATCACATAGGAATAAATCAGCTTTATTTGCAAAAGATATTAAATCCTCATTATAGGTGGTATCACCACTATATACAAAGATTTTTTCTCCCTTTTTAATCTTCACAGCATAAGTCTCTACAGGATGCGTCATCTTTTTAAAAGAAATCTCTATTCCCTCTAAATTTAAAGTAGCCTCTTCATTTATAATGTGTAAATTAAAAACATCTTTAAACTTAAAATCTTCAAAAACATTTTCTGGTGTTTGTGGACAATATACATTCACAGGTTCAGTTATCATGCCTCTTGACTTCATAATATCAAGAGCATATCTTAAAACCATCATGTCTGCTACATGGTCAGAGTGCAAATGAGACAAAATTATGTATTTTAATTTATTTAAGTCGTAATACCTTTGGTATCTGCTTATTACTCCACTGCCACAGTCCAGTAAAATATGAGTATTTTCATCTTCTACTAAATATCCGGAAGTAGCCCCATAAGGCCCAGGGAAAGGTCCATGACACCCTAACACTGTGACTTTCATAAATTTTTGCCTCCCTCCTTAAAGCTACAGACAAATTCATATAAATCTTTGTAACTACCCTTTTGTGTCGCTACTATATCTTTTGAATTTCTATTTATCATATAGTCCTCAATCAAAAAAGTCTTCATCCCCAACTTAAAAGCTATCAAGTCCTCTTCCACATCATTTCCCACCATATAACAATTTTCCGGTTTTTTATTTATAACTTTTAATATCTCTTCATAGTATTGTATATGGGGCTTACAAAAATGCATATTTTCATAAGTAGTTATAAAATCAAAATAGCTTTCATTAAGGCCTGCCCATCTAAGCCTCTCTAAAATTGCAATTCTTGGAAATACAGGATTGGTTGCTAAAACAAGTGTATAGCCTTTTTCTTTCAAAATCTCTAAAGACTTCTTGACGTATTCATTAGCTTTAATATTTTTCCCCAATTCTTTGTAATCATTTAAATAAAAGTCTTCAAAAAGTACATCCAATTCTTCTTTTGGATAGTTGACTTTTTTTAAAAAAGAATCAAAAAATGCTTCTTCATTAGTTTTGTTTGGATCTAAATTATTTATCATGTCCATACTGGCACTATAAAGACTTTTAAATAAAAAATGGGGGTCAAATAGAGGAGAAAGCTTTTTTGTGAGACTTAAAAAATACTCATCCAACATCTTGTTCGTATCAACAGGAAGTAAGGTACCGTCCAAGTCAAATAAAAATGTATCAATCATTCTCATCACCTCAATTTCCCTTTCCATATATAATGATATATTTTTACATAAAAAAAAGCAAGGTTTAAAAACCCCGCTATACTTTGTTGACAAAGTTAAAAAATTTTCAAAGGAGATATTTTGCATCGTCGCTCCGATGTTCCAAAGCGACAAAACTAAAGCTCGACCTTCAGGTTCCGGCAGGGTACCTACGTCAGGTGGCATCCATGCCTTAAGGTGCCCGCCTCCGCCATCCTTGGCTTCGGCCCTGCCTCCACCCTCGGTCTTGCTAAGTTTTGTTTATCGCTTTGTAACAAGTCACTCCTTATGCAAAATATCTCCTTTATGAAAGTTTGTCAACAGTCTGAAGCAAGGTTTAAAAAGCCCTGCTACACTTTGTTAAATAGTTCCAATCGAGATATCAAACGTATCAAAATATACCCTATTATTATACTTGCAAAACCTTGCACTAAATTACTTGGCACATCAACTAATGAAGTTTTAAAACCGTACATGATTCCTCCTGCTATATAGTATCCTAACACCATCCATAAAGCTCCTATTATAAGAGATACAACTTTTAAATATTCCTTAGTATATTTTTTATACATAAGTCCAACAATCAACCCTTCTATCCCTTTAATTATAAAAGTCCAGGGAGACCAATAGGCATAACCTGACAACAAGTCCGCTAAAGCTGAACCAATTCCTCCAGTTACAAATCCCATTGTAGGACCAAATAAAGCAGAACTTAAGAATATAAAAGAATCACCTACGTTTATATAGCCTTTTGTAGCCGGAGTTGGTATCTGAATCACCATAGTACCAATAGTAACCAATGCCATCATAAAAGCCCCGTATACTATTTTTTTAACATTGTTTTGTTCCATATTTCCACCTCCAATAAATGTATATAAGATAGTTATATTATAACATACAATTGTAATGGTGCAATCATAACAATATAATAACAAAAAAAAGAAAAGCCTTCTTTTCTTAAAAGTCTTAAAAGGCTTTAGATATAGTTTCCCACTGTGGAATACCTATCTTTTTTGTTGATTATATATGAAACAATCAAATCATCCAGTTTACGACTTATATCAAGCACTTTTTCATAGTCAATCTCTTCCTTAGTAACGAGGTTATCCAGTTCTTTCCTCAAAACACTTATCTGTCTTTCTAATGCTTCATTACTTTTCATTTTGTTTACCCCTTTTTAAAAGTTCGTATATACAATTTTACCATCATAATACAAAAATTACAATAGGTTTTATTAAGAAACAACCCTTAATTTATCTACTATATTAACCAATTTCTTATAAATTTCTACAATTTCTCGTCCACACTCTACTTTCCAATCATTTTCTCCCTCATTTACCTGTTCAGCTTCATTAGTTAGTATCCTATTCAAGATATCGTCACTTTTTATTTTTTCCTTAATACTCTCCATGCTTCGTTTTAATTCTTCATCTACTTTTTTTACTACACCCATCTCCCTACTCTCCCCATTTTAAATATTTATTATAATATATTCTATATATGTTATAAATTTCCTGCTAAAATTTTAAAATTTTTTACATTTTATTTATTTCGCCTATAACAATACTCAACGCCTTGTCCATTGCTAATTCTAATCTGTCTGGGGAGCCTCCACCTTGACAAATATAAGCGTTTCCTCCGCCTTTTCCGTCAAAAACCCTTAATACCTCTGTTTTCTTTCAAAATATTAACTTCTTTTTTAACCTCTTTATTCTCTTCAAGTAATTTTGACACATTTATCTACTACATGGTATATTACATCATTTTCCTCATATACTTTGTAAACTTTAAAGCCATCAATTATCCCTGTATCACTCGGTTGTCTACCACTTTCAGGATAGAAATAAGTTTTATCTAACACTAACTCCCATTTATCGTGGGTTTTCCTTTTATCTATGATGTTGGCATCAAACTAGGTAACATAGTTATTTTCATAAAAAAGCTTTTCAGTCATAAAAATCATCCCTTCTTTATAAGAAATTGCATGGAAGTCATCCATGCAATTCTTATTCATAAACCTTTGTTCCTAAAGCAGTAGTAAGTTTTCTAAACTCTTCTATTATCTTTTTCGTTATGGGACCAGGTTTTCCATCTCCTATTACCCTATGATCTACTTCTACCACTGGTATTGCTTCAGCAGCTGTACCTGTCAAGAAACATTCATCTGCAGTATACACGTTAAACAAGGAAAAATACCTTTCTTCAAAAGGGATTCCTAATTGCTTTGCTATATCAATTACAGTAGCCCTTGTAATTCCTCCTAATGCTCCTACTGCCGAAGGAGGAGAATACAAGGTGCCATTTGAAACTATAAAAATATTGTCACCAGTACATTCAGCCACATATCCTTCTTGGTTTAGTATAAGAGCTTCAGGATACCCAGCTTTTACTGCTTCAATTTTTGCAAGAATATTATTTAAATAATTTAATGACTTTATCTGGGGATCTAAAGCCTGAATAGAATTTCTTCTATAAGTAGAGGTAATAATTTTTAAACCGTTTTGATACATAGATTCAGGATATAAAGTAATCTTATCAGCTATTATTACGACTGTGGGTTTAGGACATTTATATGGGTCAAGGCCTAAATCACCTTTTCCTCTTGACACTACAAGCCTTATATAGGCATCCCTTAAATTATTAACTCTTACCGTTTCCACAACTTTTTCTTTCATCTCTTCTATCGTCATAGGAATGTCGAGAAGAAGGGCTTTTGCCATACTATAAAGTCTTTTTAAGTGCTCATCAAGTTTGAATATAACTCCATCATAAGCCCTTATGCCCTCAAAAATACCGTCCCCATAAAGATAGCCATGGTCAAAAACCGAGACTGAAGCTTTCTCACTGTCTACAAATTCTCCATTCACATATACTAACCCCATAC
Source organism: Thermoanaerobacter sp. X514 (assembly GCF_000019065.1). Classification (NCBI taxonomy): domain Bacteria; kingdom Bacillati; phylum Bacillota; class Clostridia; order Thermoanaerobacterales; family Thermoanaerobacteraceae; genus Thermoanaerobacter; species Thermoanaerobacter sp. X514. Next base: position 2,109,562 of record NC_010320.1, read on the forward strand.
TTATGACTCCTCCTTTACTTCAAATTAATTTAGCAAAATTTTATCACTTTAAAAGAGTTTAGTCAATGTAATATAAAAAACAAAAAGCCCCAAAATGAGGCTTTTTGTTTTTAAATCATTCAGCTTTTATAGCACCTGTTGGGCACACAGCTTCACAAGCACCACAGTCAATGCAAGTATCAGGGTCAATCTCGTATTTTCCATCACCTTCGTGAATAGCATCTACCGGGCATTCTGCAGTACAAGCTCCACAGCTTATACATTCATCAGTAATGTAATGTGCCATTATTTTCCCCCTCCCTGTATACAGTATGTAGTTCCTCAAAAATTATAAATCATTTACATGCAATTGTAAATAAGCAAATTTAATTTTTGGAATTTAGCAAATTTTTTAAAAACTAAAAGGGTCTTGTCAAAAGATAAAACCTATGCTATAATTACTTTCGTCGAGGCGCTGCCGAATGGTGTAATGGTAGCACAGGTGACTCTGGATCATCTAGTCTAGGTTCGAGTCCTAGTTCGGCAGCCATTTTGGCCCCATCGTCTAGCGGCCTAGGACATCGCCCTCTCACGGCGAAGACAGGGGTTCGAGTCCCCTTGGGGCTACCAATATAAAAATGAAGAAAAAGGCATCCGGTGGATGCCTTTTATATTTTTAATATGGCTTTTATCGCTAAACCTCCAAAAAGAGCTATAAGTATACTTAACATTGTCCCTATTAAATAGTATTCTGCAAAATTTTTATCATCTAACTCTTTATATCTTGCGATGGAATTTAATCCCCTTTGCCAACAGTTCTCTTGAACCAATTATGTCGCCTGTTATCACTGTATACACGTGGTATCACCCTTTCATGGGTTAAAATAATAGTATCACCCTTATAAGGGTAATACTATTATCATAGTAGTAAAAATTATACACTATGTCAATATTTTTGTTATTTCCTCATCTTTTGAATAAAATCTATGGCTTTCTCAATTCTCTTTATAGTTCTTTCTTTTCCCAAAAGTTCCATTATGTCAAATAGTCCTGGTCCAAAAGTTCTACCTGAAATAGCTAATCTCGTGGGATGGAAAAGTTCACCACTGGATATTTGTAATTCCTCCACAAGTTTGCGATACGTTTCCTCAGTTGTAAATTTATTAAAAGGCTCGACTTCTTTTAAAGTCACTACTGCTTTTTTTAGGATATCCACAACTTTTTCTTTAGTAAAATACTTTTTAACTCCTTTTTCCTCATATTCGTTAACTTCTGTAAAATAATAGCTCATGGCATCAGCTACATCCACAAGAGTTTTTTCCCTTTCTCTTACTACACTTACTATTTTTTTGATATAATCATAATCGAAATCTTCCCCAATAAAGTTTTTAGCTTTCAAAAATGGAATGACAACTTCAGTTAATTTATCTAAATCATAATTCCTTATGTAATGGCCGTTTATCCACGTCAGCTTTTGTACATCGTAAATAGCTGGATTTTTTGATACCCTTTCTAAAGTAAATTCTTTTATGCTTTTTGACACATCAAAAATTTCTTCCCCATCTTTTGGAATCCATCCCAGCAATGTTATATAATTTACAATTGCTTCAGGAAGATATCCTTGGTCTCTAAACTCCTGCACAGAAGTCGCTCCATGTCTTTTACTAAGTTTACTTCTATCAGGGGCTAAAACCATAGACACATGGGCAAATTGAGGAATTTCTAAGCCTAAAGCTTCAAAAATTAGTATTTGCTTTGGGGTATTTGACAAATGTTCCTCTGCCCGTATAACATGTGTTATCCCCATTTGGTAATCATCTACCACAGTAGCAAAATTATAAGTAGGCATATTGTCTGATTTCATAATTATAAAGTCATCAAAGGTGGAATTATCAAACTCTACATCCCCTCTTATTATGTCGTGAACCACTGTCTTCCCTTGTTGAGGCACTTTTAATCTTATTACAGGTTTTTTCCCTTGCCTTAAATACTCCTCTATTTGCTCTTTGGTCAAATTTCTACATTTTCCCGTATACATTGGAGGCCTACCTTCTTTTTCTGCCTGTTTTCTCATTTCCTCTAACTCTTCTTTTGTGCAAAAACAGTAGTAAGCCTTTCCTTCCTTTAATAATTTATTTGCGAATTTTCTATATTCTTCTAACCTTTGCGATTGGTAAATAGGTCCTTCATCCCAATCAATACCTAACCACTTCAGTCCTTCAAGTATCCCTTTCATAGATTCTTCTGTCGACCTTTGTAGGTCAGTGTCATCCACCCTTAAAATAAATTTTCCTCCATTGTGCCTTGCAAAAAGCCAATTAAAAAGAGCAGTCCTGGCACCACCTATATGTAAACTCCCTGTAGGACTTGGGGCAAATCTTACTCTCACTTCACTCATCTTATCACCTCTTCATAAGTTTAAACTATTTTGATTATACTTTAATTGAAGTGTTTTTTCAACAAAGAAGTATTTCATCAAAAATTTGTGGTATAATCATACTATAAACTTAAAAAAGGAGCTGTTAAAATGAAAGATATTGTTATAAACCTTTTAAAAGAAAGAGGAGTTATTTTAGGAGATATGGCAATATTAGTATTAGACTTGCAAAAAAAGTATTATGATGATTTAACAATAGAGGAATGCATAGAAAATTTACATCATGTACTTGAGAAAAGAGAAGTTCAAAATGCAATCTTGACAGGAATCGCTTTAGACAAATTAGCAGAAAAAGACCTGCTAGAAGAACCTCTTTTGTCGATTTTAAAAAGAGATGAACCTTTATACGGCATTGACGAAATTTTGGCCCTTAGTATAACAAATGTTTATGGTTCTATAGGTCTTACTAATTTTGGATATCTTGATAAAGTAAAACCCGGCATAATAGGAAAACTTAATGAAGATAAAGAAAAAAAGTGTAATACTTTTATTGATGATTTAGTAGCTGCAATAATCGCCGCGGCCTGTGCTAGAATTGCTCATTCCAAAAAGAAAGATTCATGATACGTGTTTAACTGTAACATTTTTTGTTCTATGTGGAACTATTTAACAAATACTTAATCAACTGTAATTTTATCCTTTATCTGTTCAAACATCTTAGGCCCTATTCTAGAAACATTCACTATATCCTCTATTTTTTTAAAAGGTCCTTTGCTTTCTCTAAATTCTATTATTCTTTCAGCCGTTACAGGACCTATCCCTGGCAATGTCTGTAATTCCTCTCTTGTAGCTGTGTTTATATTTATTTTTTTATCTTTTGCTGTAGTATCAGAAAATGAAACCATCGCTTCCTCACCTTTTTTAGGCACTTTTATCATCTGCTCATCTTTAACTTTTTGCGCAAGATTGATATTGGTAAGGTCTGCCTCTTCCAATGGACCCCCAGCTTTATTTATAGCATCTATTACTCTTTCTCCTTCTTCCATAAGATAAACTCCTGGATTTTTAACTAGGCCCGTCACATAAACTTTTATTTCCGAAGGTTCTTTTTTATTCTCTTCAATACTATTATTTACCTCTTCTGATATATCATCAGCATTTGTACTAATAACAAAATCATTTTTTAATTTGTAATTTTTATAAATTACATACCCTGAAAACAATAAGATAAAGGATAATAAAACAACTATGGCATACTGTTGTCTCTTTGAAAAATAAGTCATGCTATCACCTCTTTTTACAAGCTCCTTTATTTCTACATAAATCAAAAAATTCCTTTTTATTTTTCGCGTTTTTTTGTTATACTTTAAGTATCAGCATAAATTGGAGGCATAAAAATGAAAAAGATAATAGCTTCTTTGCTCACACTATTTATTTTGGTAGTGCAAATAACTCCTGTATACGCTAATGTGCCACCACCACCTGAAATTGTAGGCCCAACTGCAGTTTTAATGGATTTTACAACAGGTCAAGTATTGTATGACAAAAATATGCACAAAAGAATGTACCCCGCAAGCACAACTAAAATTCTTACTGCAATTATTGCTATAGAAAAGGGAAACTTAAACGATATTGTAACTGCTAGCAATAATGTTACAAAAATAGATGGAAATTCCATATTTCTTTCTCCTGGTGAGCAACTTACGTTAGAACAATTACTTTATGCGATTATGTTACAATCTGCCAATGATGCAGCAATAGCAATTGCTGAACACATTGGTGGAAGCGTAGAAAACTTTGCTAAAATGATGAATGAAAAAGCTAAAGAAATTGGAGCTTATGATAGCCATTTTGTAAATCCAAATGGTCTTCCTGATGACAATCATTATTCCACCCCTTATGATATGGCATTAATAGCAAGGTATGCAATGCAAAATCCAGAATTTAGAAAAATAGTAACTACAATACATTATCAAATTCCTCCTACTAATAAGTTTGATAAAGTAAGAGACCTATGGTTAAGCAATCGCTTAATTAAACCTTCAAGTTTTCGCTATGAAGGAGCTGATGGAGTAAAAACAGGAGACACGGTTGCAGCTGGTCAAGTTTTAGCAGCTTCTGCAACAAGAGATGGTCGCAGACTTATATCCGTCATAATGGGAGACCAAGGAACAAATATCTGGACAGATACTATAAAACTTTTGGACTACGGGTTTCAAAACTTTAGTTTAGTGAAAAAAACAGAAAAGGGTGAAACAATAACATATATCGACTTAGGAAAGTCCCACTTTAAACTTCCTCTTATTGCAAAAGAAGACTTTTACTACGAAGTTCCTAAAGGTCAAGAAAATTCTATAGAGACCCAAATAATTCTAAATAAGGATATCAAAACGCCAATAAATAAAGGAGATGTGTTAGGGTACATCAAATATACTTTAGATGGCAACGAAATTGGTACAAATCCTCTCATTGCAGCCGAATCTGTTTATAAAAACTTTTGGGGAAACTATTATACGGAGGTACAATCTTCTGGTGTAAAAAATACAATGTATACTAACCCCGTAAAATTTATTGCTGGAACAACAATTTTAGGAATAGCTTTTATCCTTTGGAGAAGACGGAAAATTAGAAATAGAAAAAAATATATCTTCTCAAAATATTGATTTAAAAAGAGGGCAGAATGCCCTCTTTTTATGCATATATTTGGTTGTCATTGAGGCTTCTACTTCTTCCCATGTCCTTTATAAAAGAATCAACATTAAAAAATCTTTTTAAAATTTTAAAATAATACAACTCTTCTTTAGACTTTATTTCAAAACCATTAGGTAGGAATCTATTTTTTATATACTCTGCATCGCTAATTTCTGATTCGGCTATCTTATTCAATATTTCAGATGTACCAGTTCCTATTGCAAATTTTTCTTTTCTTCTCCATACAATTGATTCTGGTAAATAATTTTCTGCAAGTTTTCTAAGTATCCACTTTTCGATTTTTTCTCGGCCGTTAATTTTAAATGACGGTGTTATTTTAAATGCATACCGTAACACTTCTACATCTAAAAACGGTACACGTCCCTCAATGGAATGTGCCATTGTCATTCTGTCAACTCTTTGAAGATTTGTATTATGCAAATTTCGAGTTATATATTTTAATTCGGATTGTAATTTCCAAGAATTGGTATAATTTTTAAGGTAATGGTATCCGCTAAACAATTCATCAGCACCTTCTCCTGAAAGAATAACCTTTACGTAATTGCTTGCAAGTTTTGATACAAAATATGTTGCAACAGCACTTCTGACTAAGGCTGGATCACAGGATTCAAGATGATATATAACTTCGGGTAAAATTTTTTTTATGTCCTCCTCTGTATAAATAAATTCATGGTGAATCGTACCTACATAATCAGCAACAACTCTTGCATTCTTTAAGTCATTACTTCCTTCGACACCTACTGCAAATGAGTGAAGGGGATTTTTGTATTTTGCTGCTATTGCTGCTATAAGGCTGCTATCCAATCCGCCACTTAAAAATACTCCAACAGGCACATCAGCAATCAACCTTTTTCTTACTGAATCCTCTAATCTAAGCCTTAATCCATTAATAATGTCATCAACCTCTCCAAAATGCATCGGGTCCTGGGGAATTGAATAATATTTTTCAAACCCCTTTTCACTGGTATAAATATATCCATTAGGAAATTCATTTATATCATCAGTTACTTCCTGAAGTGCTTTAATCTCCGAAGCAAAGACAAAATAACCTTCTTTTGTTTTACCATAATACAATGGCTTTATTCCTAACGGATCGCGAGCAATAAATATGGTCTTTTTTTTAGAGTCATAAATAGCTAAAGCAAACATTCCATCAATATAGTTAATACAATTTTTACCTAGTTCTTCATACAAATGAATTATAACTTCGCTATCAGTATCTGTGGAAAAAGTATGGTTTTTTAACTCTTTACGCAATAGTTGGTAATTATAAATTTCTCCATTATAAATAAGCCAATACCTGCCATCTTCGTTTTTTATAGGTTGGCGTCCATGATAAAGGTCAATTATCGTCAACCTATTATGGCCTAATGTAATATTTTCATCTGCAAAAATACCTGACTCATCCGGGCCACGATGTTGTATTTTTTCAAGCATCCTTTGTATTTTGCTCTTATCAGCAGTTCCTATAATTCCTGCCAATCCGCACATTTGACTATCATTCCTCCCCTTCAGATATATTTAAAGAAATTGAATAAGGAACGTAAGAAAAGATCTTACGTTCCTAAGTTTTTATACTTCTATAGCTGATTTTTCATATTCACGTAAAATCTTTTCTACCCTTTCTTCTTCAGGTATTATTCTTTGTTTTTCATAGTCATAAGCGTAACATGCTCCATCTATCACTTTTGTTTGTAGTACTCCTTTAGCATATTTGTTACCTTTAAGATGAGGTGCATCCAATAGACCTATTTTTATTGCTAATGCCAGCACATCTGGATCTGCCAGTGGATCAGGGCTGTGAGGTGCCAAGTTCTTTATCGCTTCCAATAAAATCCTTGTCTCTTTCTTTAACTGTTCTTTTCTTTGAATTACTTCTTTATCTTGAGTCAAATCAGGCATTCCAAACATAGAATTTTTTATCACGGCTTTTACTATTTTAACGCTTTCAATTATATCTTCTGGCGTTGCAGCATGATGAGCTTCACAATATCCCACTACGTGATATATATGAGGTCTTATAGCCATAGAGAGATAAGCACTGGAAGCTAACTGACCCTTGGCTTCTAAAAGGTCAGTTGGAAAACTTGCAAGTCCCGCTCTTGCTTGCCTTATAACTCTGAAATTTTCATCTTGCAATTCTTCTATCAGCTCTATCTTAGCTAACATCTTTGCCAAATCCATTTTTGGTGAAATAGAAGCAGGCACGTTAAACATAAATTGTGCTACATAGTCTCTAACACCCATTTTTTTTGCATTATATGCCGCAAGATATGCCGTAGCTACCCCAATTATATCGTGAGCATCCCTCAAGCTCCAATGGTGTGCCTCATTTACCTCCACTGGTACACCCCTTTTAGCGTGCCATTTCATCAATTGTTGATTTTCTCTGATAGAAGTGTTAACATTTCTTGGACCTCTTCCATCGAGAACATTGTACCAGCTAAGTGGTATTGCTGCCCACGCATTGTGGATCGTTCTTAAAAGCATTTCTGCCATCTTAAATACGTCATTTGTGCCACTATAACACCTTAAAAGAGGATAATTGCCTCTTCTTGAAGCTTCATATATCCTTATCAAGTCTTCTTCCTTTCTTATAGGAACACCGCCTGCTCCATCTAAAGATTTGTCATATTTTTTATCAAAGAAGTGCTCTTGAGCATTTTGGTCTGGGGCGAGAGAAATTACATCTAAAATTTCTGCCTCTGCTATCTTCTTAACTCCCTCTATAGTATCCTCTAATGAAGGAAGTCCAAAGTGGTGTCTTATGATAGGATAAGGGAATTTATCTTCTATTCTTCCTATTAGTGTATCAGCAAAAACCCGCTGTCTATGATTTGTGCTTCCTCCTCTTAAGAAATTAATAGTAGGTTCATCGCCATTTTTACCATCAAAAACTGCTGCAAATATTCCTGATCTTCTCGCTACTTCTGCAGTAGGCTCTGTACCTCCAAATACCCACTTTATATGTTGCAAATTATTTACTTCTATTTCCTTCTTTAGTTCTTCGAAAAGTTTTTCAAGAGCAGAAGGAGTCAGTCTATAGCTTACTCCTACAATCCCCGGCTTATGTTCTTTAACGGCTTCTATCAATTTTTTTATAGGAACAGCAGGACCCAAAAATACAGTTTCATAGCCTTGCTGTTCTGCAAATCTCAAAAAGTTATACACACCTGCCACATGGACACAATTCCCTATAGCTGCCGCCAAAACTAACTTTTTCATGCTATCGTTACCTCCTTTCTTTTCCCTTCCACCAATTCTATAATTTCCTCAGCTGTCATACCTTGTATGCCAAGCTTTTCAGCTGTTCTTCCAATTTTCCAATAATCTTTTCCGTGCATAACTGAAGCAAGATGTATAACAGCATCAATAGTGGGGGTCTTAATGCCTATCTCTTTCCCTATAGAAGACATAGGCACTAAACTCATAGGAACATCTTCAAATATATAACGGCAATCTAATGTTTGAGGAGCTAACAAACCCACATAAGCTTTTGTATTTTGAATTGCCTCATATAGATTTTCTCCTTCTGCATTATAACTTTCTTTTAGCCATCTTTTAGCGGAAATAGTATTTACACCTAGAGCTTTCGCCACCATCATTCTCTCATTATCTATTTTTTCCAGTATTTTTGCAACAGAAGGAGAAATGCCTTCCCGATAATATTCAAAATTCCCTTTAGTAGTTTCTATTCTCGCTGCATTCAAAAGAGTAGGTGTAGGATGAAAAACAGCTCCAAAATTGTTAAGACTCGTTTCAAGAACGTTTTGCGCCGGAATAAATTGAGGAAAGGCAGTATTAAGTGCTTCCACCACCATTTGTGTTTTATCTTTAGGTATTGCAGCAACAGACACAACTTCCTTTATCTTATATATTTTCGATTTTCCCATGGAAGACCTGCAGGCATATATAAAAGTATCTGTTTCTGCAATAACTACATCTAAATCTTCTCTTTTTCTTATAACATTATGAAACTCTAAAGCACCACCAGTTCTTCCAGGATTTAATACAATTATTTGACCATCCTTAAGATATAGCAGCATGTCTTCGGCAATTTTATAATGGGCAGAAGCAGGAACTACAACTAAAATTATATCAACATCTTTAATAGCTTTCTCCATGTCATCAGTTATCACATTTAACTTGCCAAACCCTTCTACTTCTCCTTCTAATTCAATTCCACCTTTTTCTATAATAGGAAGTAATTTTTGATAGGTTCTATTGTACAAATTAACTTTATAGCCTTTTAAAGCGAGATGCCCCGCTATCGCTTGACCCCCATTCCCAGCTCCAATTACTGCAAAAGAGAGTTGTTTCATTTTTACTACCCCCTTTTAAAGAAATGAAAAAGCTATAGAGGAAAATCTATAGCTTTAGCCTTCGGTGTCTGAAAAGACATAAAAAGACACCATTGCTATCATCCTCCTCTTTCAACGCTTACGAGGTTAGCTGACGGGTTCGGGTCGAAAGATAACCCTACCATCTTATCAAAAGATGGATTCACCCCCAAAGTGGTTCCCCCGCTTCTTTACGAATTCAGCGTTTAGCATTTTATTCAATTTTCAATTTATTTTTATTATATCATAAAATCAAAAAGTTGTAAAGGAAAACATACTAATATTTCCCAAACTCCTCTCCTACCCTTATTTCATCCAAATAGTTATATATAGTATATCTGGAAACACAGAGTATTTTTGCTACGTAATCCACAGCGCCCCTTATCAAAAAAGTCCCTTTTTCATCCAACATCTTTACCACTTGTACCTTCTCTTCTTTTGACATGAAATTAACAGGTTTTCCGTAATTTTCCAATGTTGTGTTTACTATACTTTCTAGTACATCGCTAACACTACCTGTATAAGCCTCTCGAGCCTCTTCGTTGGTATCCGCCACATCGCAAAACTCTGATAAAGTATTTTTTACCATTATAAATTCTGAGATATCAATATTGATGGTAAGGCATCCAACAGGCTTACCATTTTCGTCTTTTATAAAAAGAGCAGATGACTTCAAAATTTTCCCATCTTTCCCTTTGTTTTTATAGTTTATTAAATTTTCAACGTTATCAGATTTCAATACTTTCGATATAGTTTCAGGCAAAGGGCTCCCTACATCTCTTCCTGTCACATGCCCGTTTACAATTGCGATAATCGAATTTTGTGGAGAAGAAAAGTCATGCAACGCCACTTCGCAATTTTTGCCAAATGTATTAGCTATACCTTCTAGTACTGGGATTATGCTTTTCAAGATAGGATGCGTCTTCATCGGCTTGAATCCCCCTAATCATACAATTTAAATATATGCAATGAGGTGATGAAAAATTACTGATAGGCTATAAAAATCCATCTGCACAAAGAGATAAGACGTTAATAAAAAAATTTATTAACGTTATTATACATGCCTCAAACAAGGTTGTCAAGCAGTATTTCTTTTGCATCTGCCCACAATCTTTCTAAATTATAAAAATTTCTCTCTTCTTGTTGGAAAATATGAACTATTACATCACCATAATCCATTAAAACCCATTTGCCTGCTGCATAACCCTCAATGTGATGAACAAAAATTCCTTCTTCCCAAAGTTTTTTCTCAACTTCGTCAGTCAAGGCTTTTACATGGGTATCTGAATTCCCCGTAGCTATAATAAAATAATCAGCAATAGTTGTTAAATCCCCAATATACAAAATCTTTATATCAAAGGCTTTTTTGTCTTCTAACACATTATATATCTTTGATACTTTCTCTTTTAACTCTATCACTAAATCACCCCTCTATCATAATTTTTCTTCCGCTTATATTATTCTTTAACTTACTTCAATTTACTTCAATAAAGTTTTAAGAGAATATCATTTCTCGCTCTTATTGTTTTTTCATAAAGAAGCAATTTTCTTTCTATTACATAGCAAATAGTGCTGTCAAAAGCTTTTAATACAGCCATATCCACATCCTGCTCAGCCAATTGTTTTAATTTTTCAACCCCTTCAAAATTCCTATTAGGTTCAATATAGTCAGCCAAAAATATTATCTTATCTAAAATTGTCATATTAACATCCCCAGTAGTATGAAGAGCAATTGCTCTTTTTATTTCTTCGTCTTTTATTCCAAAAATTTCTTCTACCAAATGTGCACCTACAGGACCGTGTAAAAGAAAAGGCGCATGTTTTAAAACTTCATCTACTTCAATTCCATATCTTTGAGCAAATTTTAAAAGTTCCTCATCAGAATAGCCCTTTGCACAATCGTGCAACAAACCTGCAACTTGCGCTTTTTCTACATTAGCATCGTATTTTTTAGCAAGGTATATTGCGGTTTCCATAACACCTATAGAGTGTAAATACCTTTCTTCATCTAACAAACTTCTTAATTTGCTTTTTAAAAATTCTATGTCATACCCCATTTTCCTCATCCTTTTTGTACAAGTCGTATTTTTGAATATATCTTTCTACAGACTCCGGCAACAAATACTTTATAGGTCGTCCCCCTGCTACTCTTTCCCTTATATCAGTTGAGGAGATAGCCAAAGAAGGAACAGTCACTTTGTAAATGACATTTCCATAAAGTTTTCTAATTTTATTTAATTCTTCATCTATTCTATTGCCTTCTACTCCTGGCCTAGTTGCGGCAACAAAATTACACATCTTTAAAAGCTCATCTGCACTTTTCCACGTCAAAATCTCTAAAACAGCATCCGCTCCTGTTATAAAATAAAGTTGAGTTTTCTCCCCATAAATTTTTTTAAACTCTTTGATAGTATCAATAGTATAAGTATACCCTTCCCTGTCAATTTCAATCGTCGATACCTCAAAAAAAGGATTAGTTATTGTGGCAAGTATAGTCATTAAATAACGATGTTTTTTATCTGTCACCTTTCGCTTCACTTTATGAGGCGGATTACCTGCTGGAACAAAAATCACCTTGTCCAATTTGAATTCAGACCTTACCGCTTCAGCAGTAACTAAATGACCATAATGAATAGGGTCAAAAGTGCCTCCCATTATCCCAAGTCTAAGCTCCCTTTCCAAGTTACTATCCCCCAATTTATATTTCTTTTATATTATTATTATACATTATACATTAAAAAAGGTAAATTGCACAAGCTTACCCTGAGACCTCATTAAAGTAAATAAAAAAGTGGAATCAAATTCCACTTTTATTCATAGTATTCAAATTCAAAATCTCTCACATTTATTGTATCACCACTTTTAAATCCCTTTTCCTTAAGAGCATCTATTACCCCGCTCTTTCTAAGAAGCATTTCAAAGTACCTTAAAGAATGTTCATCTTGTAAATTTACTCTTTTTAAAAGTTTGTCAATTTTTGTACCGCTAAGATAATAGGTATTATCTTTTACTTCTATATTGAGAGTTTCTTCCTCTTCAGGAGGTGTATAAACAATAACTTCTGGCACTTCCTTTATCTCCTCAACCGGAATAGAAGAAAGAATTTCTATAGTCTTGTCCAAAAGTTTGTCAATTCCCACTTTTGTCAAAGCAGATATAGGATATACCTCATAACCTCTTTTTTTGATTTCTTTTTCAAAAGCAGGAAAATTTTCTTTACCGCTTTGTATATCAATTTTATTTGCTGCAACAATTTGAGACAAAGTAAGTAATCTTTCACTGTAAAGTTTCAGCTCCTCATTTATCTTCTCAAAATCTTCTATAGGGTCTCGCCCCTCACTGGCGGAAACATCCACCACGTGTATCAACATTTTTGTCCTTTCAATGTGCCGTAAAAAATCATGTCCTAATCCTTCGCCTCTGTGGGCCCCTTCAATTAAACCTGGAATATCTGCCATTACAAAGGATTTCCCTTTATGTTCTACAACTCCCAAATTAGGTGTCAGTGTTGTAAAAGGATAATTGGCAATTTTAGGTTTTGCTCTTGTGCAACTGGCTAGAAGAGTAGATTTCCCTGCATTAGGAAATCCTATTAATCCTACATCAGCGAGAAGTTTTAGCTCTAACCGTACCCACATTTCTTTGCCTTTTTCACCGCTTTCAGCGAAACGAGGAGTCTTCAAAGTAGGAGTAGCAAATTTAGCATTTCCTCTTCCTCCCTTACCTCCCCGTAAAACAATAGCTTTTTGATTAGGTTTTACAAGGTCAGCTATAATTTCTCCTGTTTCATCGTTAATTATCAAGGTTCCTACAGGAACTTTTATGTACAAATCTTCTCCGTTTTTGCCATATTGATTTTTACCTCTACCATTTTCTCCATTTTGCGCAATGTACTTTTTCCTGTATTTAAAATCTAACAAAGTAGACAAATTAGGATCTGCTATAAATATAACATCTCCACCTTTTCCTCCGTCGCCACCGTCCGGCCCACCATAAGCAACGTATTTTTCCCTTCTAAAAGATATAATTCCATTTCCACCGTCTCCAGCTTTTATGTATATCCTTGCTGTGTCTATAAACAATTCTATCACCTGCCTTATTTTATAGTATATACTACTTCTCGTATTTTTTTACTCTTTTAATAGCTTCTTTATAATTTCCTGTGCATTTTCAGAATTAAAGATATCTCTTTCTCTATTAAGGTGGTCAATAGTAATGTGGAGAGATTCAATCACTTTCTCTAATTTCCCTAGTTGAGCATAGCCTAATACCAATTGTAAATCATTTAAAAGCTCATGTCTGCTTCTTTTGATGTAGTCTACCAATAACTCCACATCTGACACCATTTTTTCACCACTTTCTTTTTTTATTATTATTTATGAAAAAATCCTGGTATAAACCAGGATTTAATTCTGTGCAACTTTTCTTTCCGGATAAACACTTACTTGTTTTTTGTCACGTCCTTTTCTTTCAAAAGTAACATACCCATCAATTAATGCAAAAAGTGTATCATCTTTCCCTTTGCCTACATTTACACCTGGATGAATTTTAGTTCCTCTTTGCCTTACAAGGATATTACCAGCTAATACAAATTGGCCATCTGCCCTTTTTACTCCCAAACGCTTAGATTCACTATCACGGCCATTTCTGGAACTTCCCACACCTTTTTTATGAGCAAAAAGTTGGAGTTTCATTCTTCACACCTCCTATCCATAACCCTTACATATTCAGGATAATCCGCTTCAATATCTTTAAGGCCTAAAACCATAGTCTCCAGAATAGCTTTTAGTTGTATATCATCTTCTGGCAAACCTTTATCAATAATGTCAATCTGCAAATCGCCACTTTCTATTTTTTTCTTTATCTTAACAGTTTTTAACGCCTCTATTCCCAGCACCGCTGTCTGAGATATAGCAGAAACAGCTGCACATATGATGTCCTTTCCATACTCATCGAAACCTGCATGTCCTTTTATATTAAATTTATAAATATTCCCTTTTGAATCTCTCAATATTTCTACTCTAATCATGGCTTACTGAACTATTTTTTCAATCTGTACTTTTGTATAAGGTTGACGATGTCCTTGTCTTCTTCTATAATTTTTTTTGGGCTTATACTTAAAAACTCTTATTTTTGGCCCTTTGCCATGCTCTATAATCTTGGCATTCACCTTAACATTTTCTAAATATGGTTTGCCAAACTCTACATTACCATCCTCTTTTGACACAGCCAAAATTTTGTCAAAAGAAATAACTTCCCCTTCTGGATAATTTAACTTTTCTACTACAAGAACATCTCCTTCACGAACCATATACTGTTTTCCACCAGTTTCGATTATTGCGTACATTTTTGCACCTCCTCCATCCAGTCTCGCCAGGAAACAAGGTAAAAATTTAAAAACCCGTCCTGAGCGGCCACAAGTGATATTTTAACATAATAAAATATCACTTGTCAATTAAAAAAGCAAGTACCTTTTATTTCCGCCTCAAAAACGAATTGGGTAGTAAATATGTCTTCACCAAGTGCCAAATCGACTAAAGAGTTTGTGTTCCTTTTTCTTCCTCCTCTTCCTTGGCATCGCTTTGTTCTTTTGTTTTTTCTTCCGCTAATTTATAGTTTTGTAATTCTATAACCTTTTGATTCAATTCTTCCTTTTCTTTTTCCAACTCTTTTATCCTATTGTTAAGTCCTCTTATCGTTACGCTATAGCGAATTTGTCCAAACAAACCTATTGTCCCCACAATTATAGCTCCAATAGCTGCTGACAATAAAATTACTAAAGCTTGAGAAATTGAATAATGCCAATACAAAAAACTTATATCCACAGGTCCAGCATTAGAAATAGCAAAAATCGCTACTATAATTGCGAATATCAAAGCTAATATTGTATAATATTGCCCCTTCACAAAGTTCACCTCCCCCATCTTCAGTAACACTCATTAACACCTTTCTACCTTTATGATAAATTATACAAATTATTATTGTCAATAAAAATTATAAATTTTTCGATAATAATAAAACATCATTCTTAACTTTTATCATTTGATTGAGAGAAAAACTGTCCGTGTAAAATTTCAGTAGGTAAGGCTAAGTAGCTGACATTTTGCACCTCGCTCCGGTGACATCGCAGGCTAAACTAGCGCTTAACCTCGGACTCCGGCGAGGTTCCTGGCCCATTCGGCATCCTTGCCTCCGGCCCCGCCTACGTCTTTCGGTCTCGCTGAGTTTAGCAAATGCTCTGTCAAGTCGCTTCTCTTGTGCAAAATGTCAGCTGAATGCGTCACCTACTAATTCTTGACACGAACGAGAAAAAGTTTTTATGTTGAAACTACTCCAGTAGTTGTGTTAAAATTGATTATAGTGAGCAAAATGCTCACCTGGGTCGCAGTAACCCCAGTTAACAAAACAAAGGAGGTAATTTTGTGTCCAAAAAAAGAATAAAAGATCTAGCAGAAATTGCTCTGGTCGCGGCAATTTATTTTGTACTCACAGTTATATTTTCTTCCATTTCTTTTTTACCCCTTCAGTTTCGCGTAGGGGAAATTACAAAATCCATTGTAGTATTCAACAAAAAATATGCTATTTCCATGATGATAGGAAATTTTTTCGCAAATTTGTTTAGCCCATTTGCTGGCACAATGGAGCTAATTTTTATGCCTCTCTCAAACTTAATCGGTTGTACAATTGGATACTACATTGGAAGAGTTACTCACAAATTGGTAGGGGCTGTATTTGTAGCTCTTTGGATTGCTGCATCGGTGGGAATCACCTTAAATGTCTCTGCCAATATACCATTTATTCCAACTTTCTTAAGCGTAGGATTGGCTGAGACTGTACTTCTTGTAACTGGATATTTTCTGCTTTTTATAATTGAAAAGAAAGGAGCTGTGAAATTTGACAGATAAATATAAAGAAAGAAGATTTGACACTTACGGTTATGAAAAGATCGACAAAGAAGTTTTAGAATCCATTGAATATGAATACCCTGAAAAAAATACAATTGTAGAATATATAACTAATGAGTTTTCTTCCGTCTGCCCTTGGACAGGATTACCTGACAATGCAAAACTCACAATAAGATATATACCTTCTAAAAAATTAGTAGAACTTAAATCTTTAAAGTATTATCTCACCTCCTATAGAAATGTAGGCATACTGCAAGAACATGCTATAAATAGGATTTTAGATGACTTAGTTGAACTTCTACAGCCAAAATTTATGGAAATAATAGGCGAATTTCAAGAAAGAGGTGGAATAGCCACGAGAATTGTGGCAAAATATGAAAAAGAAAAGTAGATATAAATCTGCCCAAAAATTTCCATTGGGCAGCTTTTTTAAATTTGATTCTTCATTCAAATTCTATCTCAAAATGGCCATATTTTTTATTATTGTCAACAACAAGTTCGAGATCTACATTAAATTTCTCTTTGTAAAATTTTATAATTCCTTTTTCTGACGCGATTTTAACAACTTTATCATTCCCTTTTATGTAGATTTTTCGCGCATTTACATGCCGCAACACTCTCTCTATATTATTCCTTAATCTTCTGTAGATGTACTCAGTTGAATAAACCATCCCTTCTCCTTCACATATAGGACATTTTTCTTTAAGGTATGAGCCTACTTGCGACCTCACCCTTTTCCTTGTCATCTCAACAAGTCCTAATTGAGTATACCCTAATACAGTGCATTTTGTCCTGTCTTTTTGGAGTTCTCTTTTGAAAAACTCCAGCAAATCCCTTTTAAAATTTTCATTTTTCATGTCTATAAAATCAATAATAATTATTCCACCAATATCCCTTAACTTAAGCTGCAGGGCAATTTCTTCAGCTGCTTCAAGATTGGTCTTGTATATTGTCTCCTCTAAAGAAGATTTTCCTACGTACTTTCCTGTGTTTACATCAATTACAGTAAGAGCTTCTGTTTGGTCTATTATTACAAAGCCCCCACTTTTTAGCCACACCTTTTTTTCTAACAATTTATCAACTTGAAAATCTGCTCCATAAATCCCCAGTAAGTCTCCTTCTTCATAAGTAACTGAAATATTTTCCTTTCCTACATTTTTTAAATATCTTTTTATGTTCTCATACTCTTCTTTGTCGTTTACCACAATTTCATCTACCTCATCAGAAAGCAAATCCCTCAAATACTTAATTGCAAAATCCTCTTCTTTGTATATCAAAGAAGGAAGGGGAGCATTTTGAAAATCTTTTTGTATTTTCTCATATAAGCGAATTAATTCTTCTAAATCCTCCCGTATTTGCTGTTCTGTCGCCTCCAACGCAGCTGTTCTGACAATTATCCCTATACCCTCAGGTTTTAATTTTTTTACAATTTCCTGAAGCCTCTTTCTCTCCACTTCTTCTTCAATCCTATGAGAAATTCCAATGTAGTCGACATTAGGCATTAAAACTACATATTTCCCCGGCAAAGAAATATTAGCAGTGACTCTGGGATTTTTCATGCCTACTGCCTCTTTTGATACTTGAACCATTATTGGTTGGCCTGGTTTTAAAACTTGTGTAATGCTTTTGGGTAAATTTTCTTGTTGAAAAAGCACATCGTCAAAAAATAAAAAAGCGTTCTTGCCAATTCCAATATCTACAAAGGCTGCCTGCATACCTTTTAAAACATTTTGAATCTTACCTTTATAAATATTTCCCAAAATATTTTTTCCATCTCTTTTCTCTGGATGGTACTCCTTTAGCTTCCCATTTTCTAATAAAGCAATTTGGCTCAAATTTTCATCAATATCCAATATAAGTCTTTTCAAAATTTTCACCCCGTACTTATTCTAAAATCATATTTTTTCTGTGAAGTTTATAAGAGTCTATATCAAATAAATTTCCTAAATAGTCGTTTAAAGCCTTTAATAAATGTAAAGGATTAGGAGCTCCCTCTCCTAATTTTAATTTTATATAAAATTTCAAATAATCTTCTGCCTCTTCAATTACCTTTAATTCCAAAACACAAGGTCTTATATTTACCATTTTTCTGCCACTTTTACTCTCTTTTTCTATTTCAATTATATCTTTTCTCATAAATTCTTCTATTTTATTTTGAATATATTTAATACTTTTTTTAACATTGACTTGCAAAATATACTCTGCTCCTTTTATTTTTGTAGAAAGCGCATCATTTAATTCTACCTCATAGCTTTCCACAATTTCAATACCAGGTGGTAACACTTTGTTCATCTTTTTTCTGAATTCTTCAGGAGAAATATCTTCTTCCAAATCTATATCCATATAATCCCCCTCTGTCGTCGCACCTACTATAAGAGCAGGCCCAAAAGAAATTTTAGGATGGGGATTAAATCCTTGTGAAAAAGCGACTTTTATATCGGCTCTTCTCAAAGCCCTTTGAAATACTCGCAAAAGGTCTAAATGGGAAATAAATTTGACTCTTTCATCTTTTATATACTTATTTCTGAGGCGCTTCAAAACACACTACCCCCTCATCAAAATCCTTTACTCCACAACCTGTACAATAGAGCCTGCAGTCAGGTGTAATTCTTCCTTCTTGAGATTTTTTATATTCTCTAATCAAATATCTTTTATCTACCCCAACGTCTATTACATCCCATGGAAATACTTCTTCTAAACTTCTTTCTCTGTTAGCATAAAAATGAGGATTTACACCTGCTTCCTTAAAAGCCTTTTCCCATTTGTCATAATTAAAATATTCTTCCCATCCGTCAAATTTGCATCCTTTTTCCCACGCTTTTATTATAGCTTTTCCTACTTTTCTATCTCCTCTCGAAATAACAGCTTCTAAAAAACTCATATAAGGATTGTGCCAGTTGTACTTTAACACTTTACTCTTAAGTTTCTTTTTTAGCAAATCTTGCTTTTCCATTATTTCTTTAATGCTGTTTTGAGCCGTCCACTGAAAAGGTGTAAAAGGTTTAGGTACAAAAGTAGAAGTGCTTATGGTGACTTTTAAATTCTTCACATTCCCTTTTACTTCTTTGTAATTATCTACTATTTTATAAGCCAAATCCACTATCCCCTCTACATCTTCCATCGTCTCTGTAGGAAGACCAATCATAAAATAAAGTTTGACATTTGTCCATCCTGCAGAAAAAGCCTCTTTTGTCGCCTCTAGAATATTTTCCTCTGTAATCCCTTTATTAATTACATCTCTAAGTCTTTGTGTGCCAGCTTCTGGTGCTAAAGTAAGACCTGTTTTTCTAACCTTTTGTATTTCTTTCAGCAAATTTATAGATACAGCGTCTACCCGTGTAGAGGGTATAGAAACTCCAACTCCTTTATCCTTATATTTCTCAATCAGTTTTTTGACTAAGTCTTCAATTTGAGAATAATCACAAGTACTTAAAGAAGTTAAAGATATTTCCTCATACCCTGTAGATTTTATAAGCTTGTCCGCTAAATCTAAAATTTTTTCCTTTGATTTTTCCCTCACTGGCCTATATATCATGCCAGCTTGACAAAATCTGCATCCTCGTGTACAACCTCTAAAGATTTCTAACATTATTCTATCGTGAACTATGTCCATAAAAGGAACAATTTGCTCCTCAGGATGATACACATTTTCAAAATCTTTAACTATTCTTTTCTTTACCTTTTCGGGCACTCCTTTTTTAATAGTCCTTATCTCTTTTATTGTTCCATCTTGATTGTATACTTCTATATAGTACTTAGGAACATATACTCCTTTGATTTGAGAAACAATTTGTAAAAATTCTTCTCTTTCTCCTCTTTTTTTCTTCCAATCTATATAAGCGTCAATAATTTCATTTATAACCTCTTCTCCTTCTCCCATTACAAAAAAGTCAATAACGTCAGATAAAGGAGCAGGGTTATACGCACAGGGTCCACCAGCAATGACAAAAGGTAACCCTTTCCTCTCTCTTGATAGGATAGGAATACCCGCTAAATTAAGCATATTTATTACATTTGTATAACTTAACTCATACTGAAGAGTAAAACCTATAAAGTCAAATTTATCTAATGGGGTTTTTGTCTCTAAACTAAAAAGAGGAATGTTATTTTCCCTCATGAGTTTTTCCATATCCAACCATGGCGCAAAAACCCTTTCACAATATACGTCTTCTCTTTTGTTTAAAAGATGGTATAAAATTCGTAGTCCCAAATGAGACATTCCCACTTCATATACATCCGGAAAAGCAAAGGCAAACCTTACTTTGACTTCCTCCGGATTTTTTATAGAAGAATTTAATTCTCCTCCTGTGTATCTTGTAGGTTTGCTTACTTTCATAAGCAAAGCATCTATTTTATCCTTTAAGTTATTCATTTTCCTTCCTCCATAGTCATTTTATAATCTCACCAATTGGTAAATACAATCCATGTTCTACCGCATATTCAAAAAGCTGAGTCTCGGTTATTCTATATTTTTCCCTAAATTTGTCGTCTAATATTATTATAACATGGTATTTAGCAGGTATAAAACTTTTTATAACATTTACAATTGTCTCCTTTTCTAATACTGCTATATGATGTACCCCCATCAATCCTTTTTTATAGAACTCTGCTTTTTTCCTAAAAAGATCTCTCATTTGCAAAAAAGCTGATGCCTTTTTCTCTTTATTTGCCGCGACTACTAATAGCACCGATAAAAAAGCATAAACAACATTTAGCTTCCAATTGAATATGTCTTTTAGAACGAGATATAACATAACGAGAGAAATAACATAGGAAGAAAAAACAGCAGTCGCAATAGCACTTCTTAGGCTAATAAAATACGACAAAACACTTTTTAAAATTCGTCCTCCATCCAAAGGAAGCCCTGGAAGTAGGTTAAAAAAAGCCATTACAATATTAGTTTTTATAAAATAATCCATTTCTATTTGTAAAACTTGTGAAATAAATTCTCCAAAAAAAGCAAAAAAAATATTGGACATAGGTCCTGCCAGTGCAACTAGCACTTCTAAGTCTGGCCTTATAAACACTACGCTGTCCAAAAGAGCAATTCCTCCAAAAGGATAGATATTGACTTGTAATACCTCTACTTTCAGTTTCTTGGCAATATAAATGTGTCCCCATTCGTGAAC
Organism: Thermoanaerobacter sp. X514; assembly: GCF_000019065.1. NCBI lineage: Bacteria > Bacillati > Bacillota > Clostridia > Thermoanaerobacterales > Thermoanaerobacteraceae > Thermoanaerobacter > Thermoanaerobacter sp. X514. The sequence continues at coordinate 2,131,004 of NC_010320.1, forward strand.
AAAAACTGTAGCAAAAATAGCAATTAATTCTTTTATAAATCCCGTCGCAATTAAAAGTAATGCAAATACAAAAGTAGAAAAATGTATTTTTACTTCGATCCGTCTAAATTTCATTTTGCGCCTTCACTGGCAACATCCCCTATAACAACCTTTGTCAAGGGGTCTACTGGCTTGCCATTTTCCCAAACTTCAAAATGCAAGTGAGGAGCAGTGGCTTTTCCAGTATCGCCTGTCTTTCCAATTATATCCCCTTGTTTTACTTGGTCTCCTTCTTTCACTAAAATTTCTGATAAATGAGCATATACGGTCCTTACATCATTAGCATGCCTTAAAACTATGACTTTTCCAAAATCCTGGTTTTGCTCATCCACTAACATTACTACCCCATCTAATGCTGCTTTCACTTCTATTCCAATAGGAGCATCTATATCAATACCAGTATGATTTGTCAATTGATTTGTAATGGGATCAATCCTCATTCCAAAGCCAGAGGTTACCTTTCCACTAATAGGTGCAATCATTTTGATAAAAGCCTGAGAAACCTCAGAAGAAGTTTTATTTTCTGAAGTTTTTTCTTCAGTAGGAGAAAAAACTTTTATCACACTCTCTTTGAGCCAAGGAATCTTACTTTGAACTAATTTTAAACCTTTCTTTGTGTTTTCGTAATTCATATCATAACTTAGCACACTTTTAGTAGCATTTATAAAAGAGTTGGCTATAGGCACGTCAACTGCTTTAAAAAGTAAAATCATTCCTAGTAAAATTAATGATATAATTAATTGATTTTCAAACAGCTCTGTATACTTTTTGTAAGTACTAAATTTTTTGGGAAAATAATAAGGAATTCGTTGGTATTTCATGATATATGCCTCCTTCTATGTTACATTTTATTTTGAAGGAGGCATTATTATGATAAATTATTTTATTTATCTTCTATTTCTCTCCACTCTAAAAGTCCTTGCTCCATCCCCTTCAATAAAACTTCTGCAGTAGCTATATTAGTTGCCAATGGAATAGAATGTACATCACAAACTCTAAGCAGAGCCAAAATATCTGGTTCATGGGGTTGAGCCGTAAGTGGGTCTCTTAAAAAAATCACCATATCAATCTTATTTTCAGCAATCATTGCACCAATCTGTTGGTCTCCACCAAGAGGGCCAGGTAAAAGGCAATTTACATTTAGGCCTGTCGCCTCCTTGATAAGTTGTCCTGTATGGCCTGTTGCGTATATATTGCATTTTTCAAAGATATGCTTGTAAGCAATTGCGAAATTCACCATAAGTTCTTTTTTTTGGTCATGGGCTATCAAAGCTATATTCATGGAAATTCCCCCTAAAAGTTTATCTTTTGCCTTCTCATGCTTATATTTTCTAAAAGTCCTATTGCCATCATATTCGCTACCATTGCACTTCCACCATAGCTCATAAAGGGAAGAGGAATACCTGTGATTGGCATTATCCCAATAGTCATCCCTATATTTTCAAAGATATGAAATGTAAACATAGCAATAATTCCTACAGCCACCAGCATACCATATTTATCCTTAGCATTATAAGCAATCTTCCAAGCTCTATACAACATAATAGCATAGAGAACTATTAGTATAGATGCCCCTATAAACCCTAATTCTTCCCCTACAACAGAAAAAATAAAGTCTGTCCATGCTTCGGGAAGATAATAGAGCTGAGTTTGGCTTCCGTCAAAAAGCCCCTTCCCCCAAAACATTCCTGAACCGATAGCAATTTTAGACTGAATCACATGGTAACCTGTTCCCATCGGGTCCAGTTCCGGATTTAAAAAGGATAAAAGTCTATTTCTCTGGTAAGGTTTTAATAGTTTGTATCCAATAGGCAACAGGGCAATTCCTAAAGCAAAAAGCTGTGCCAATACCTTTGTCCTTATCCCCGAAATATATACTATGGCTAAAAAAATTGCGATAAATACAAGCCCTGTCCCTAAATCCGGCTGCAACATCACTGCAACAAAAGTAATCCCTAAATAAGCCATTGGCCACAAAAGCTCTTTAAAAGTCTTTATTTCTTCCATCTTACTAAACATATTCGCCAAAGTTAGCACTAATGCCAACTTAGAAAATTCGGAAGGTTGAATATTCACAGGCCCTAAACTTATCCAGCTTTGTGCACCCTTACTTTCCTTTCCTATGGCTAAAACCAACACAAGACCAAAAAGGTTGAGAATATATATAAAAGTAGAAAACTTAGCAAGGGTATTATAATCAAAAAGACATATTAGAGCGATAGAAATAAGCCCTACTAAAATTGCCGCAATTTGGATAATAACTTTTCTGTAAGAGCCTGTTTGAAGTGTGTGAGAGGCACTTGTCACAACAATAACACTATATACACATATTAAAAGTACAACTATTAACAATCCCCAGTCAAAATTTTTTAAAAGTTTTTTATCAAACATTTTAATCCCCTCTTTTCAGCAATTCAACTTGTATTATACCATACAAATGAAATTTTCACTATACAAAAAAACTGGCTCAAGGCCAGTTATCTTATCACCTGTTTCATTTTCTTTATAGGAATATTCGCATGAAGAGCAGGTATATAGGTATTATCACTTCTTTTTTCTTTTGTAATTTCTACATTTAATCCTGCTTCATCAATATCCACGTAATTAGAAATGACATTTAATATGTCTTCTTTTATCATCTCCAAAAATTTAGGAGAAACATCCGCCCTATCATGCACCAATAAAAGTTGCAACCTCTCTTTTGCTATATTTTTACTGTTGTTTTTCCCTCCAAAAGATTTAAATAAATCCACAAATCACACCTCCTAAAAGCGCTAAGCCAGCTTAAAAAGCTTTTTGAGTCTATCCATAAATCCATTTCCTACATCAAGGTTAATTAAAGGCACATTATTCCCTAAAAGTCTTTCCACCAAATTTCTATAGGCTTGTCCAGCCAATGACCTTTCATCCATAACAATTGGTTCACCTTTATTGGAAGAAATAATTATATTTTCATCATCAGGAATTACACCTAAAAGGTCAATAGCTAAAATATCTATAATATCTTCAATATCCATCATATCTCCTCTTTTTACCATATCCATCTTAATCCTGTTTATAACTAACATAGGATCATGAAGTTCCGCCGCCTCCAAAAGTCCTATAATTCTATCAGCATCCCTAACCGCTGAAACTTCTGGTGTAGTTATGACAATTGCTCTATCAGCACCTGCAATTGCATTTTTAAATCCTTGTTCAATACCTGCAGGACAATCTACTAATATATAGTCAAATTCCTCTTTTAAATCTCCTATTAATTTTTGCATTTGCTCTGGAGTAACAGCAGATTTATCTCTTGTTTGGGCAGCAGGTAAAAGATATAGCCCATCAAACCTTTTATCCTTTATCAAAGCTTGCTTTAATCTGCACTGCCCCTCTACTACATCAACGATATCATACACAATTCTATTTTCTAATCCCATCACTACATCAAGATTTCTTAAACCTATATCAGTATCAACTAAAGCAACTTTATAACCTTTCATAGCAATGTATGTACCAATATTCGCAGTAGAAGTAGTTTTCCCAACTCCACCTTTTCCAGAAGTTATAACTATTGCTTCGCTCATCATACCACTCCATTCCATTAATATTATTTTTTAGAATATTTTACCACAAATCATTGAGATGGTAAAGAGGCTTTACAATAATTTTACCTTTTTTAACAACTGCAATTTCGGGATAATCACTAGCATCATCTTTATCTGGAGCCCTGGAAATAACATTAGCTATTCTAAGCTGCATTGCTCTTAGGGAAGAAGCTACGATTACAGCCTCTTTATTGCCAGTAAATCCCGCATGAGCTATTCCCCTCAACGTCCCCATAACAACTATATTACCGGCAGCTTGTACTAATCCTCCAGGATTCACATCTCCAATTATTACAAGATTACCATGGTATTTCACAACCTGTCCTGATCTGACAGTACCTTTATGAAATTTTGTTATCCCCTCTTCTAACCCATTAAATATTTCGTCATCTGTCACATTTTTTATATGCTTTTCTTGAAAATTTTTTATCCGCACCTCAATACCGTATTTTTCAAAAATAACGTCTTTTAATTCTTGTAATTTCTCTTCTTTGACGCTTAAACTTTTTACTCTCACAGTAAGAGTTGCACCCTCAAAAAATTTAAGAGATTTCTCAATTCTATTCACTATTTTCTCTTTTAGTGTTTCAATATCTACATCCTCTTCTAATACAATTACCAGCCCTTCTTTTGTCCCTTGAATTTTTATTGCTTCTTTTATCATAATCTACCTCCGTAAAACCCTCGTTATTATCTATATTCTCCATAAATCGTAATTTTCCTTCTTGTTAAAGAAAAAAAGAGGATAAAACATCCTCACCCCAAAATCATCTTATAGGCAAATTTATCACATTGAAGGTTTCACCTGTATTATTTTTACTCAGTCCAAAATAAGCATCAAAAATATCTCTCGCTACATAACCTGCGTAAGAACCATGTCCTCCTTGGTATATAACCACAACTACAACTATTTGAGGATCATCATAAGGGGCAAAACCAACAAACCAAGCATAATTAGCCCTTCTAACTGCTTCTGCAGTACCTGTCTTGCCTCCTACAGGAATAGGGAAATTGTGAAAAGCACCGCTTGCAGTACCTCCTCTTTCGGTTACTCCTTTCATACCTAACTTTATAGCATCGAGGTATTCCTTGGAAATATGAATTCTATCTAAAACTTCTGGTTTTGTTTCTTCAACAATTTTTCCTTCGGGGGATATAATTTTATCAACTAAATGAAGTCTATATCTAATCCCCCCATTTATTAATGTAGACACATAACTGGCAATTTGTAAAGGAGTAAACTGATTATCACCTTGACCTATTGCCGCACTACAAGTATTTGTCAAGCTCCAATGTTTTGCATAATACATCATTTCCCATATCTTCTTTTGAAGCTTTGTATCTTTTATACCCATCTTTTCTAATTGTAAAAAGGTATTATAGTCACTCAAATTCCCTTTATCAATGATTTCTACAATTTTTTGATACTGTTCTTCCGTTATAACTCCATCTGGATTTGTATCTGTTTTCACCATTGATTTTATCAACCCAAGATAATATTCTCTTTTATATTGTGGACTTGCAATAACACCTTTTGCTTCATACAGTTCTATTCCTGTTTTTTGGTCTAAACCAAATTTCTTGGCATATTCGACTATTTTATCTATTCCCATTCTTCTTCCCATTTCAAAAAAATAGGTATTAGTAGAATATTTAATTGCATCAGAAACATTTACCCAACCTTGTGTCCGTGGCCACGCCCAGTTACGTTGTCCTGTATAAGGATATATTCCTGGGTCTAAATATTTTTCATCAACCGTTGTGACACCCGTGTCTAAAGCTGCGAATGCAACAGCCATCTTGAAGGTAGATCCTGGAGGTACTGCTCCTTGAGTTGCATAATTGAAAATAGGACTTGGATCAACAGTAGCATCTCTTGATTTAAAAAGTTCATTTACTACATCTTTAGGAGGATTGCCAGTGGCAAAAATGTTTGGATCATAACCCGGGATATTGGCTAATGCTAAAACTTTACCTGTGTGTACATCTACAACCACTGCTGCTCCAATATTAGCAGGAAATGACTCGCCATATTTCCCCTCTCTTATATTTTGCATAGTTGTGATAAGAGATTGTTCTGCCGCCTCTTGAATATTTTTGTCAATGGTTAAAAATATAGTGTCACCTGGTACAGGAGGTTCTGTCCCTAAATTCTTTATTAATCTTCCATAATTATCTACTACTACTTGTTGTCCACCATCTTTCCCCCTTAAATACTTTTCATACAATGCTTCAAGGCCAGAACGCCCAACCAAATCTGTAAGTTTGTATTTACTCATATCCAAGTTTTTTAAATCTTCTTGAGTAATTCGACCAATATATCCTAAAGTTTGGGATAATAGTGTTTCATAAGGATAATATCTAACAGGCTTTACATTTATCATAATTCCTGGCAATTCTAAATGATTTTCCTCAATCTCAGCAATCGTTTTTTGGTCCACGTCCACAGCTATTTCTACTGGCTGATATTGATTATATCCTTGTTCTTCCATTAATTGACGTACAACCATTATTTTTCTTGCTTCTATTGGATCCATATCCTTAGGTATTTTAAATTTTTTTATTAAAATATCCCATGCCTCTTTAGCAGTAGCATTTTCATGTATGTTATTAGCTTTTTTCCAGGCTTTTTCTCGAGCTTTTAAAGTTTCTTCTTTTACTGATACTTCATCTGAATTTTTAAAATTGAAATAAGGATTTCCATTTTCATCTAAATAGATAGGCAAATCGTCTTTATATTTTACATTATTTTTCGTCAAAATATTCATTAATTTTAATATAGTCTCGTTAAGATGACTATCAACCACTTCTCCTTTTATAATATCTACAGAAAAGCTTGGTCTATTTGTGGCTAATTTTACTCCATACCTATCAACAATTTCTCCACGAGGAGCCTCAATAGGTATACGTCTAATTGCTTGGCGCATTGATATTTCTCTATAATAGTCGCCCTTTATCAGCTGTAAATAGATTAAGCGGGAAACTAAAACGACAAGAAGAACAAGGATAATGGCTCCAAAAGTATAAAACTTTTTTTTAAGGCTCTCATTCAATGATATCACCTTCAAAATTTGCTTTTTCTAAAAAGATTTACTTTATTTTCATTAACATATCTGTTAAAGGAAACTAAATATCTATAGGCAAAAGCAGTAATTACAGAATTATAAACCGCCTGTATCATCGCGATATTCATAAAATCTAATAAGAAATTAAACTCATACTTCATCAAAACCATTGAAAACATCGTTACAAGGTTATAAAGAAGGGTTCCTAAAAAGACAAACACAAAAGCCACAAAAGAACTTTCTTTAAAAACACTTTTGCTTAAAAGTCCTGTAATGTAGCTGACAATAAGCAAGGAAAAAGTAGTAACCCCTAAAGCATTATTAAAAAGAATATCTTGAATAAGCCCACCAAAAAGACTTAAATAAATTGCTTCCCAAGAACCGTTTAAAAGTGAAAAACTTAGCACTACAATAAAAACTGCATCTGGTTTGACACCGAAAATATCTATAAATCTGAATAAAGTTGCTTGTAAAACAATTAACAAAACAATCAATAAATATTTATACACTTTTCTCATAATAATCTACTTCCCTGTATTTGTTGTATTAGTAACTACAAACACATACTCCAATCTTTCAAAATCAGCAGCTGGTTCTATGACGGCTTGTTTTAGCAAAGAACCTGGATCTCGAGTAACTTTTGATACTTTTCCTATTATCAAACCTTTTGGGAATCTACTCATACCAGAAGTAGTTACTACGTCACCTTCTATCAATTCGGCATCTAAGGGAAGATATATCATGATAAGTCCACCGTTTGAATCTCCTCTTACCACACCATTATCACGAGTTCGCACAGCTACAGCACTTACAGAACTATCTCTATCTATAATGGCTAATACCTTTGCCCAATTGTCTCCTACTTCTGTAATCTGTCCTACCATATTTCCTTTTTCATCTAAAACTGCCATGCCAGGTTTTATACCCTCATTTTTGCCTTTATCAATAGTAAAAATATTAAACCAATTACCTGAATTCTTTCCTGTTATAGTAGCAAGTTTTAAATCTAGTTCAACATTTTCTGTTTTAAAATTTAAAGCCTCTTTAAGCCTTTTATTTTCGTTCATTAATTCCTGTAACTGAATATTTTCTTTTCTCAATTTTTCTACTTCTTTTTGAAGTTTTTCATTTGTTGCCCTTAAAGTACCTATCTCACTAATTGAAGAAAAGAAATTAGAAATTTCCTCTCCCATTTGATAGAAAACTTTTTGAATGGGAGTAAAAACAGTTCCAACTATAGATTCTACTTTAGTAACATACCTTTCTGTACCATAAGTATAAGCCATGGCGGCAATAAGCGCCACGGCTATCAAAAAAAACAAAATAAATTGCTTATTATTTCTAAAAAAGCGTGGCACGCCAATAACACCTCTCAAACTCTAGTTGCCGGACTTAAAACTCTCCTAAAGAGGGAACTTTCCTCTAAAATTTTCCCTGCTCCAAGTGCCACACAATCTGTTGGCTGATCAGCTATTTGTACAGGCATTCCTGTTTCCTCTCTTATGAGCTTGTCTATGCCGCTCAAAAGAGCACCACCGCCTGTTAACATAATTCCTCTGTCCATGATATCTGCTGCAAGCTCTGGTGGAGTCTTTTCAAGAGTCATCTTTATAGCTTCAATTATGCTGGATATTGGATCTTTTAAAGCTTCCAAAATTTCAGTTGAAGTAATCTTTAAAGTTTTAGGAAGACCAGACACTAAATCTCTTCCTCTTATGTCCATAGTTTCCTCTTTTGGCTTTGGAAAAGCTGAACCAATTTGTATCTTTATCTCTTCTGCAGTCCTTTCTCCTATCATGAGGTTATATTCTCTCTTTATATAATTGATTATAGCTTCATCCATTTCATCTCCGCCAACTCTCAAAGACTTGCTGGTAACAATTCCTCCAAGAGAAATTACAGCCACATCTGTGGTACCACCCCCTATGTCTACAACCATGCTTCCAGTTGGTTCTTCAACAGGAAGACCTGCACCAATTGCTGCAGCCATAGGCTCTTCTACTGTATGAGCTTCTTTCGCCCCTGCTTGTAAAGCTGCTTCAATAACTGCTCTTTTCTCTACTTCCGTAACCCCTGAAGGTATACCAACTATAACTCTAGGCCTAAATAATCCCTTTCTTGGATTAACTTTACTTATAAAGTGATCCAACATAGCCTTAGTTATATCAAAATCGGCTATTACACCATCTCTCATAGGCCTTATAGCGATTATATTTCCAGGAGTTCTACCTACCATTTTTTTTGCTTCTTCTCCAACTGCAAGAATTGCCTTGGAATCTGTCCTCATCGCCACAACGGATGGCTCTCTTAAAACAATTCCTTTACCTTGTACATATACCAAAGTTGTAGCAGTACCTAAATCAATCCCAATATCTCTGGAAAATCCTCTCATTTGCGTATACTCCTTCCTATTTTATTCAAACTCATAATACCCTTTTTCTTTAAGACTTATACCTCTCCCATCTCCAATTATAACATGATCTAAAACTTTTATACCCAGTATATTTCCTCCTTCTACCAACCTTTTTGTCACTTCTATGTCTTCTCTGCTAGGAGTAGGGTCTCCACTGGGGTGATTGTGAACCAAAATTATAGAGGAAGATGACCTTTCAATTGCAGCCTTAAATACTTCTCTTGGATGCACAATGGAAGTATTTAGACTTCCTATAGAAATAGTCTCTATCGCAATAACTTTATTCTTTACATTGAGCATTATCACTTTAAAATGCTCTTTCGTCAAATACCTCATTTCATCCATCATCAAATTTATGACATCTTCTGGCGATGTTATTGTAAAACTATCACTTCCCGTAGATAACATCATTCGACGTCCTAATTCTACTGCAGCTTTTAGCTTTACTGCCTTAGCTATACCAATTCCTTTTATGCTGGCAAGCTTTTCTACACTTGAATCTACAATGAATTTAAGCCCTCTATCTTCCATTATAAGCCTTTGTGCTAAACTAATGGCACTTTCTCTTTTACTTCCTGTCCCTATTATTATAGCTATCAACTCGACATTTGACAATACTTGAGCCCCATGTTTTATAAGTCTTTCTCTGGGTCTTTCTTCGTAAGGCAAGTCTTTTATCATGATTTTTGCATCCTTGCCCAATACTTTCACCCTTTCAAAGTAACCTCACATCAAACTCTCTTTTTAAAATATCAAAAAGCTTTGAAATCGGAAGACCTACCACATTAAAATAATCTCCTTCAATCTTTTCAACAATAAGAGCACCAACTCCTTGTATGGCATATGCTCCAGCTTTATCATAACCTTCGCCAGTATCAATATAATTAAAAATTTCCTCATCTTCTAATTTTTTAATCCAAACTTTTGTCTCTTCAAAATCGCTTACATATTTAAAATCTTTAGTCCTAACGATAGTAATTCCTGTATATACTGTATGAACTCTTCCTTGTAAGTTTTTAAGCATGATAAAGGCTTCATCTCTATCCTTTGGTTTCCCTAAAACTTTATCTTCAATTACCACAATAGTATCAGCACCTATCACTATAGCTTCTTCCTTTAATTTTTTAGCAACTGACATGGCTTTATTAAAAGATAAATCCATAACATATCTTGAAGGATGCTTTTCACTTGAAAACTCCTCCACATTACTTTCGATCACTTCAAAGTCAAGTCCTAAATTTGAAAGTAACTCTCTTCTTCTTGGCGATTTAGAAGCGAGGACAATTTTCATTTTATCACCTACATTTTGTAATAAGCGTATATTGCAAGAATTAATCCTACTACAGTCCCTATGTTTATCTTAACAGATAACAGAAAGGAAAATTTAATAAAATTCAGATCCAAAGTAAGAGGATTGTTCATACCTATTATTTGCTGATAAGCTAATTCTTTGAAAAAATGCGCAAACAAATCTCCTAAAAATCCTCCTAAAATTAGGCCAACAACGAGTAAAAATACCAACGTCCACGGACTTCTACCTCTTCTCAATTTCTTTCACTCCTTAAGTTGTAGTGACCTTATAAACTACCATTCTTTTTTATTATATCACAAATTATATACATTTCTATAACTAACTTTAAAATAAAAAAATGGTAAAGCTCCCAATAAGGTATTGGAAGCTTTACTATTAATTAAATTTATTTTACCAGAGGATACAACTCCTTCTTGGAATAATGAGTGTGGAGCAAGTGATGAGACTTTTCGCTTAAAGGACTGCCCAAAAATTCTTCATAGAGTTTTTGTATTGCAGGATTTTTGTGAGATTTTCTGATAGGCAAATTTTTATCTGCTTCGTAAATAGCCTTCGCTCTTAATTCTTTTACTTTTTCCATTTCATTTGGATTGTGAATCGGCTGACCGCCTCCCATTATACATCCTCCTGGGCAGCCCATTACCTCTATGAAGTGATACTCTACCTCGCCAGCTTTTACTTTGTCAAGAAGTTTCTTCGCATTTCCTGTTCCATTTGCTATGGCAACTTTTATGTCCTTACCATCTATTCTTATAGTAGCCTCTCTAACACCTTCTAACCCTCTCACTTCTTCATAATCAAATTTGTCTAAATCTTTCCCTTCTACAATATCCGCAACTGTCCTTAAAGCTGCCTCCATAACTCCACCTGTAGCTCCAAATATTACTGCCGCACCCGTGGACATTCCAAGAGGTTCGTCATATTCTTCATCAGGAAGATTTACAAAGTCAATGCCCATTTCTTTTATCATTCTCGCCAATTCTCTTGTGGTAAGGACAGCATCTACATCTTTTATTCCATTATGCTGCATTTCTGGCCTTTCAATCTCTAGTTTTTTAGCAGTACATGGCATAATAGATACTATATATATATCCTCAGGATTAAGCCCTTTCTTTTCTGCATAATAACTCTTTACTAATGCCCCCATCATCATGTGAGGAGACTTACAAGTTGAAAGATTATCTATAAATTCTGGATAATATTTTTCACAGAAAGCTATCCAACCAGGGCTACAGGAAGTTATCATAGGAAGTTTTCCGCCATTTTTAAGCCTTTCAAGAAGTTCCGAACCTTCCTCCATTATAGTCAAGTCTGCTGCAAAATTCGTATCAAATATCGCATCAAAACCCATTCTTCTCAAAGCTGCTACCATTTTTCCTGTAACAATACTTCCTATTGGCATGCCAAACTCTTCACCTAATGCTACTCTTACAGCTGGAGCTGTTTGAGCTACTACATATTTTTTCTCATCAGCTAAAGCCTCATAAACTCTCTTTGTGTGGTCTTTTTCATATATAGCTCCAACAGGACATACCTCAATACACTGTCCACAGCTTATACAAGGAGAATCTTTTAAACTTCTGCCAAAAGAAGGTGCTACCATTGTATTAAATCCTCTATTTACCATTCCAATAGCAAATACGTTTTGCACTTCTGAACATACTGATACACATCTTCTACAAAGCACACACTTATTTGGGTCCCTTACAATAGAAGGAGAAGCATTATCTATAGAATACTTTATATTTTCACCTTCAAACCTTATTTCATCTACTCCTAATTTTTTAGACAATGATTGAAGCTCACAGTTAGTATTTCTAATACAAGTCAAACAGCTTCTATCATGATTTGAAAGTATAAGCTCAAGATTTAATTTCCGCGCTTCTCTAACTTTAGGTGTATTTGTATACACTTTCATACCATCAAATACCGGATAAGTGCAGGAGGTTTGTAAATTTCTAACTCCTTCTATTTCAACTACACATATACGACAAGCGCCAATTTGATTAATTTCCTTGAGGTAACACAGTGTAGGAATATCTATGCCTGCTTCTTTTGCTGCTTCCAATACCGTGTAATGGGAGGGAACTTCTACAGTGATGCTGTCTATCATAACACGAACTTTGTCCATCTTTTACACTCCTTCCTCAATTATTTTTTGTATATTGCGCCAAATGGACATTTTTCAATACATGTGCCGCACTTGATACATTTGTCTTGGTCAATTACATAAGGCTCTTTTGTCTTTCCAGAAATTGCATTGACAGGGCAATTTTTAGCGCAAATTCCACAGCCTTTACACTTATCTGGGGCAATATAAAATCTTAAGAGGGCTTGGCATACACCAGCTGGGCATCTTTTTTCTTTTATATGCGCCTCATATTCATCTCTAAAATATCTAATTGTAGATAAAACCGGATTTGGCGCTGTCTGTCCAAGTCCACATAAAGCTGTAGCCTTAATGGTTTTAGCAAGTTCTTCTAATCTTTCAATGTCTCCTTCCTCACCTTTACCAGAAGTTATCTTATCTAAAACTTCCAACATCCTTCTTGTGCCAATCCTACAAGGTGCACATTTACCACAGGACTCATCAACTGTAAACTCAAGGAAAAATTTTGCAACATTGACCATACAGGTGTCTTCGTCCATTACAACAAGTCCACCTGACCCCATCATAGAACCTACATTTATTAAAGAATCGTAATCGATTGGTGTATCTAAATGCTCTGCAGGAATACATCCACCTGAAGGTCCTCCAGTTTGAGCAGCTTTAAATTTCTTTCCGTTAGGTATTCCTCCACCTATTTCGTAGATAATTTCTCTTAAAGTAGTTCCCATTGGAACTTCAATAAGACCTGTGTTGTTTACTTTACCAGTTAAGGCAAAAACTTTTGTCCCTTTTGATTTTTCTGTACCTATGCTTGAAAACCACTCAGCACCATTTAAAATAATTGGTGGAATATTAGCAAATGTCTCTACATTATTTATAATTGTTGGTTTATCCCATACACCTTTTACAGCAGGAAATGGAGGTCTTGGTCTTGGTTCTCCTCTTCTTCCCATTACTGAATTTAAAAGTGCAGTCTCTTCTCCACAGACAAAAGCACCTGCTCCTAATCTTATCTCAATGTCAAAATCAAAACCTGTCCCAAATATGTCTTTCCCTAAAAGACCATATTCTCTTGCCTGTTCAATAGCAATTTTAAGCCTTTTTACTGCCAAAGGATATTCTGCCCTTACATAAATATATCCATGGTTTGCTCCAATTGCGTATCCTGCTATTGCCATTGCCTCTAAAACACTGTGAGGGTCTCCTTCCAATATGCTTCTATCCATAAAAGCACCAGGGTCACCTTCATCGGCGTTGCAGACTACATATTTAGGAGTTTCTTTCTGGTTGTAAGCAAATTCCCATTTTACACCTGTTGGGAATCCTCCACCACCTCTACCCCTTAGCCCGGATTTCTTTACCTCGTCAATAACCTCTTTAGGAGTCATTTGAGTAAGAACCTTTGCTAACGCCTTATATCCGTCAAAAGCAATTGCTTCTCTTATATCTTCAGGATTGATAATACCGCAGTTTCTAAGGGCAATCCTCTTTTGTTTCCTAAAGAAAGGAGTTTCTTCCAATGGCTTTATTTCTCTTTCTGTCACGCTTTCCCCATAGAGATATTTCTTAACAGGTCTTCCTTTTAGCAAGTGCTCTTCTACAATTTCAGGAACATAGTCAGGTTTAACTCTGCTATAAAAAACTCCTTCAGGATACACTACAACAACTGGTCCTAATTCGCAAAGGCCAAAACACCCTGTCCTAACAACTAATACTTCCTTATCTAAACCAGCTTTTTTTATTTCCTCCGTAAAACGCTCTGCTACTTTATCAGAATCTGAAGATGTACATCCGGTACCACCGCATACCATTACGTGTGACCTATAAAGCATGCTATTTCCCCTCCTCTATTCGTAATTTTCAATAGTCCATTCTCTGATTGGATGGCCATTTATAACATGTTCAACAACTATTTGCCTTGCCTTTTTCTCATCAACCTTTACGTAGGTGACTTTTTCTTGTCCTGGAACATAAACATCTACAATAGGTTCTAATTTACACATACCTATACAACCAGTCTCTGTGACAATTACATCAGTCACATTCCTCTTACTGAGTTCATCTAATATCGCCATCATGACAGGCCTTGCTCCTGCTGCAATACCACAAGTAGCCATTCCAACAGCAATTCTTATACCTGACCTGTCTTTTCTCAAATTTATTTTCTCTAAAGTTTCTTTCCTGATTCTTTCCAATTCCTCTATAGATTTCATTGTTACACCTCCATATCACCTTTCATATTCTCTTCCACATATTCCCTTATCCAATTTAATACCTTAATATCATTTAAACTGACTTCTTTTAGCACTTTTCTGAGTTCTTTAGTATCAAGCAAAAACTCATAGCCATCTTTGCTATATTTGTATACAATATCCAAGTCCGGCGCAGATAATATCAGCGACACAATTGTTGAAGCCATATCTCCTATTGGAACAAGGTCTATACTTGAAAGCTTAAAAATACCTATTATTTTTGTTCCTTTTCCTTCTACAGAAAAAATCTCAAAGTTTCCTTCACACAGCTGGGCAAGCTCCTTAAAGAGCGGAATTCCAAGCCCTACTTTTCTCTCCTTTCTTGTGGTTATAAAAGGGTCTGTGACTTTTTTTAATAATTCCTCACTCATTCCACATCCATCATCTTCTATAGAGACTTTAAGCATATCTTTTGAAGTATCTATATTTATTTCAATATAAATATTTTTTGCTCCCGCTCTTATGCTATTTTGTGACAAATCTAATATATAAAGAGCTAATTCTTTCATAACAATCAAACTCTTACTCAAATTTACTCAATATTTCATCAACATCATCAGGAGTTAATCTTCCAAAAACTTCACCATTTATCATCATAACAGGAGCCAATCCGCAAGCTCCAAGGCATCTAGTAGGTTCTAAAGAAAATTTCCCATCTGGAGTTGTTTCACCTACTTGAATTCCCAATTTCTCTTTTATTTTTTCCAGCACCATTGCAGCTCCTCTTACATAACAAGCTGTTCCCATACACAAATTGATCTTGTATTTACCCGAAGGCTTTAAAGTAAACCTTGAATAAAAAGTAGCTATTCCAAATATTTCTGTCAAAGGCACATTCATTTCTTTTGAAATATAAAGTTGAACTTCAATAGGAAGATATCCAAAAATTTCTTGAGCCTCATTCATAATTGCAATCAAAGAGCCAGGGATATTTTTTAATTCCTCCAAAGCCTTTTTAAACCTCTCTACTTTCTCTTCACCGAATTTTCGGCATAAGGTCTCCATTTATTTCCCTCCTTGTGAATTAAAAATTTCATGTTCCAAGCTCTAAGTAAACTTTGTATTCAATGTTCGTCAATATTATATCATATATTTATTAAATTTTTAACAAGCTTTTATAAAAAAATTTTTATTTTCTGATAATCCCAACTAATTTAGTAGAATTACAAAAACTCAATAACCGCAAAGCCAGTCTACAACACTTTTTAATTCTGACTTACACAGTAAGAATTCCTCTCTTTCAGAAATATCTCCTAAATAATGGGCATCTGACGACCTTATAATTTTATATTTTCTATATTCAGGATATGAGTGTAAAAAATTTTCTGTCACAATACCTTTTGATATCTCAATTGTTGTTAAATTTTTAATATTAGGGATAAATCCAAGATTTGATACAATACTATAGGCAGGCCGATCCACATGGGCAGGGACCGCTACCCCCTTGCCCTCCATGTATTCAAAAATTTCATTAATGCTCAAATTTGATGAAATTAACAATGAGTAATCTATCTCTTCTATAACATTATCTTCTTCATCCATCACAAATTGATTCCCAAAGATTGTTTTTTGATTTTTAATTTTTATCAAATTCTTGTTAATAATTTCACTAAATTTTACACATTCATCTACTGAATAAAAATAACAAAGTATGTGAACCTCTTCTCTTGTCTGTACCTCTATACCAGGCACTACTATTAAGCCTTTTTTTAATCCAAGATTATACACAGCTTTCACATTTCTAGCACTGTTATGGTCTGTTATACCTATCACATCAAGTCCTTTTATGAGAGCCATATTGATAATATTGTTAGGAGTCATTTCATCTGAAGCACAAGGAGATAAAGCTGTATGAATATGCAAATCATAGTAAAGCATCATTTCATCATCTCGTACAAAGTTATTGCTGCTTCATAGGAAGTCCCTGTAAAACTTAATATAGGGATGCCTTCCTCATCAGCCTTTTTCTTAGCTTCTTCATCTAATTTCGCATCTTCAGGAATTATTATGCAACTTATTTCGGCCAGCAAAGCTACTGCTACGATATTTACATGAGTTTGAATTGTTATCCAGGCGCTCTTAGCTTTTGCATGGGCCATAACCCAACTTAAAAGGTCGCATATATACACCCCTTCAATTTCTTTGTCAATTCCGTTGTCACCCGCAACTAATCTAAATCCTTTCTCAACAAGCTCCACTACTTTTATCCTCATAACATTTCACTCCTTTCCCTCACTTAAAACTGGAGGAATTTTACCTGCCAGATCATTTAATTCTTGAGCCAAATTTTTTATTTTGTCTTTTAATATAAAAATGCAATCATACTCAGTAGCATAGCCTTTCATTATATCTTCTGCCAATGCCCTACAAGTAGGTGAACCACAAGAACCACAGTCAAGTCCTGGTAAGGCTTTGTATTGGGTGTCTATTTGTTTCATCATTTCAAGTGCTTTTGAAATGTCTTTGTCCAACTTCATAACTTCACTTTTTTCTATTTTCTTTTTCCATTTCACCTCTCCAAAATCAATCTCTTTCTCATCAAACAAAGGCTCTTCTCTTTTAGGAAGTTTTTCTGTCAGTTTTCTTATTCTATTTTTGGCCACAAAATTATTTTCAACAGCTAAAGGTCCACCAATACACCCACCGATACATGCAAGACCTTCAAAAAAGTCTAAATCGTTCAATTTTCCTAATTCAATCTCTTCTAAGACATCTCCAACATTGTGTATCCCGTCTACATAAATACTATTTTCTGTAAAAGTGCCAAAAGCTTCTCCACCAGAGTTTGCCCATCCAACACCTATCATAGAAGCTTTGCTTAAATCTCTGACAACAGTAGTCTTAGCTTTTTCAATGATTAGGCCATATATTTCTTTCATAGAAAAAACCCCATCAATTTTGGATTTTTCTATACCAATAGGATTTTTCACACTTGTCACTTTTGCAGCACAGGGGGAAATGAAAAAAACTCCTATTTCCTCTTGCTTCAGTCCCGTCTTTTTAATTGCTTCCTTTTTTGCTAATATTGCCGCAGTATCCATAGGAGAACATATATCCAATAAATTATCAATCAAAGAGGGAAATTTGATTTGTACGAATCGCACAACAGCGGGGCAAGCAGAAGATATAACTGGCTTTTTTAAATTTCCTTTTGCCAATGCTTCCCGCGTAAATTTAGAAACAATTTCAGCAGCATATGCCACTTCAAAAACTTCATCAAAGCCTATATCCAGCAATGCACTCAATATTTGATTAATAGTTAAATCCCTAAATTGTCCATATAAAGAAGGAGCAGGAAGTGCAATCTTGTACTTAAAATTTTTCATCGTATCCAAACTATCAGTTACCGCCAATTTAGCATGATATGGGCACACACGTATACATTCACCACAATCTATGCACCTTTCATTTATAATCATTGCTTTCCCATCTCTTACCCTTATTGCCTCCGTAGGACATCTTTTTATGCAATTAGTACACCCTCTACATCTATCCTTATCTAATGTAACAGAGTGAAAATATGACATTTTATCACCTACTTAAATAAAATTTCCATTACCACAGTTGTCCCATTTTTACTGCTTTTTATATCCATAAAATCAGAATTTTCCTTCATATTAGGAAGTCCCATGCCGGCTCCAAATCCCATTTCCCTTATCTCTTCAGGAGCAGTAGAATATCCTTCTTTCATGGCAAGTTCAATGTCTTCTATTCCAGGACCTGTGTCTTCTGCAGTTATGCGTATTTTATCGCCAAAAATTTCTATTTTCATGTGACCTCCATAAGAATGAATTATTATATTCATCTCTGCTTCATAACAAGCTATGCAACTTCTCCTTACAACATCTGGATTTAAGGAAAGCTGTTTTAATACTGATCTCAAATTGCTGGAAACCTCTCCTGCAGAATCAAAATCTCTCGCTTTAACATCAAAATCTAAACTATAAAGTACCATTTCATTCACCACTTCTACAAGTAAGCCCATTAGAATACAAAAGGCCACAGGCAATATAAAGAGGATATTTTGTCTTCATTATCACAAGTCCTGCTTTTTTAGCAAGTTCCAATATTTCCTCTCCCGGAGTCTTACCTCTTACAAACACTATACATTTAATATCTCCCACTACTTCTGCAGTCCTTATAACTTGGGCATTAGTAAGCCCTGTCAAAAGCACAGCCTTTTCGTCACGAGATGCCAAAACATCACTCATCAAGTCTGCACCACAAGCAGTAAATACTTCTTCTTCTAATTTTTCTTCTCCCACCATAACTTCTGCATTTAAAATTTCTTTTACCTCTTTTAATTTCATACCTTAACACCCCATTATTGGTTTTGCATAACAATTGTTTTTAAAAAAGTATTATATTCTTCACAAGATTGCCATAAACTTTCTTGCAATAAACTAAAGGTATTTCCATCTTCTAAAGCAGCCGATATTTCAATTTTTTTAATATCATTTGTTATTTTATCGACAATCTCTATCGTCTTTTGTATTAGTATTGTCACTTCTTTTTTTCCAAAATCCTCCCTACTATTTTTAAAACTATCCACTTTTCTCTTTAATTCTTCTAATTCTTGTTTTTCTAATTTGTCATTAGAAGCTTTATAAGAAAGAGCCGACATATAATCAAAAATTTGTTGAAAATCTTGTAATTTGCTTGTAAAAACATCCATTTCTGATGTTAATTTCTTGTCATATGCAATTTTTATAGAAGGCCCTTTTTTTACATATACTTCACTGGAAATACCTTGAGACTTTAAGGAAGAAGAAAATAAAGCAGCTTGTTCTCTATCTAAAAATATTCCACCTATTAACAAATATTTGTCAGAATCTTTACTAACAAAAGAATAAACTCCCTTCATCTTCATTAAATCATCCTGATACTTTGCAGTCTCAAAATCTGAATAGCTACCTAAAACAACTTCAAACAAGTCAATTCCTTTAACAACCATCTCTTCAAAATTATCACTGTCATTTGTTTTTGAAATGTTAGGTTCTACAATATCTTTTGAAATAAAATAACCTGCTAAAAGAGAAACTAGAGGAATTATTAATACAACAATTAAAACTTCCAGCATTCTTTCGTTTTTCATTTCTTTATCAACCCTTACCATAAATCTTTATACCATAAATCTTTACACTTATATTATACTATACTTCCTTAAAAAATCCTTTAAAAATTTTAATAGGACTTTTTTACTAATTTGCACTTTTAAAAGAGGTTTTAGAAGAATTTTGTCGAATTATATATTATGGGAGGGATTGAATTGACAAATATTGTAAATCAAATAATTGAAAATAAATTTAGAGAAATTCAAAGCAGACTCCCTGCTAATATAAAAATATTTAACACTGATAAACCTTTTGCTGAAGTTTTAAACAATGCTATAGAAAATCAACAATACAATGCAGGAAATGTAAGTAATAATACGCCATCAAAAAATACAAATTTACAACAAATTGAAGATTTAATACAACAGGCCAGTCAAAAATATAATGTAGATGCAAATCTCATCAGAGCCGTCATCAAAGCAGAGTCTAATTTTAATCCATTCGCAGTTTCTTCTGCAGGAGCGATGGGACTTATGCAGCTTATGCCTTCAACTGCAAAGGAGTTAAATGTATCCAATCCTTTTGACCCTTCTCAAAATATAGATGGAGGAGTAAGATACCTAAAAAATTTGTTAGACACTTACCATGACATAAGATTAGCATTAGCTGCATATAATGCTGGTCCTCAATCAGTAGAAAAATATCAAGGTATTCCCCCTTACCAAGAAACTATAAATTATATAAACAAAATTTTAAATGACTTATATAATAAATAATAAAGGAGCCAAAAAGGCTCCCTTATTTGTATTTTGCACTTTTATATCTTTGTTGAGAATCCAAAATCTTTTTTCGTATTCTAATGCTTTGAGGAGTAACTTCCACTAATTCATCATTATCTATAAACTCTAATGCTTCTTCTAAGGACATCTTTTTTACAGGAGATAGCCTCAAAGCCTCATCCGCCGTTGCAGACCTTAAATTTGTCACATGTTTTTTCTTACATACATTGACATCAATATCTCCACTTCTTGAATTAACTCCCACAACCATCCCTTCATACACTTTTGTACCTGGCTCTATAAAAAGTGTCCCTCTCTCTTGAGCATTGTAAAGGCCATAAGTTGTCGCAACCCCCGTCTCAAAAGCTACAAGAGCGCCTCTCGTACGAGAAGGAATGTCTCCTTTGTAAGGTGCATAATCATAAAAGACAGAGGTCATTATGCCATTTCCTTTTGTATCTGTTAAAAATTCAGACCGATACCCTATTAAGCCTCGTGTAGGTATTTTAAACTTAAGCCTTATAGTTCCTGGCTTTAATGTGTGCATATCCATCAATTCAGCTTTTCTCGGTCCTAATTTTTCCATTACAACTCCCATATATTCTTCAGGAATATCTATTATCAAAAGTTCAATAGGTTCCATTTTTACTCCATTTACTTCTTTAAAAATCACGGTAGGCTTAGAAACCTGTAATTCATACCCTTCCCGTCTCATAGTCTCAATTAAAATAGAAAGATGCAATTCCCCTCTTCCAGATACCTTAAAAGAATCAGTAGAATCTGTTTCTTCAACTCGCAATGCTACGTTTGTCTCTAGCTCTTTAAAAAGCCTTTCTCTTAAATGTCTTGAAGTAACGTATTTACCTTCAGTTCCAGCAAAAGGACTGGTATTTACACTAAAAGTCATAGAAACTGTAGGCTCTTCTATTCGAACAAAGTCTACCGCTTCAGGATTATCCCTATCTGCAATGGTCTCTCCAATCTCAATATCGCTTATGCCTGAAACTGCCACAATATCTCCTAAACTTGCTTCTTCTACTTGCACTCTTTTTAGTCCTTCAAACTGATATAGATTATTTATGTGAACTTTTTGTATTGACCCATCTCTTTTACATATAGCCGCTTCTTCCCCTGAAATTATTTTTCCTCTAACTACTTTTCCAATGGCAATTCTCCCAATGTAATCATCATAATCTAGAGTAGTCACTATAAGTTGCAATGGTGCTTCAACATCTCCTATTGGTGCAGGAATATAGTCTAAAATCGTATCAAAAAGAGGTCTCAAATCATGAGATTCTCCTTCTAAACTTAATTTCGCTATACCTTCTTTCGCAGAGGTGTAGACAATAGGGAAATCGATTTGGTCATCATTTGCTCCTAATTCAATAAATAAATCTAAGACTTCGTCAATAACCTCCTGAGGCCTTGCATCAGGCCTATCAATTTTATTTATGACAACTATAGGTTTTAGATCCAGTTCCAAGGCTTTACTTAATACAAAACGGGTCTGTGGCATAGGTCCTTCAAAAGAATCCACCAACAAAAGTACCCCATCTACCATTTTTAATACTCGCTCTACTTCACCGCTAAAATCCGCATGTCCAGGTGTATCAACTATATTTATTTTTACATCTTTATATCTAACAGCAGTATTTTTGGCAAGAATTGTTATGCCTCTTTCTCTTTCTAAATCGTTAAAATCCAAAATCCTTTCCTCAACTTTTTCATTTGCCCTAAAAATACCGCTTTGTTTAAGCATAGCATCAACCAAAGTAGTTTTTCCATGATCAACATGAGCAATAATGGCTATATTTCTTACATCTTCTCTTACATATTTCATAAGGTATCTCCTTCCATAAAATAGGCTATATCGCGTATACAGTATTATATGATATATCAAGGAATAAAAATAGTCAATATAAAAAAGAGCACTCCTTGGAGTACTCTTTTTTTATGCTTATCTTATAACGCGTCGTGCTGTAGTATAATGGTCTTTATAATATCCCGAAGTTATATTACTTATTATCACTTTTCCAGCCCCTGAAGAGCTGTGTATAAACTCACCATTGCCTATATATATTCCTGAGTGATTTATCACACTACTTCCCAAAGTTTTAAAAAATACCAAATCTCCTGGTTGAAGGTTGCTATAACTTACATATTCTCCTACAGTAGATTGGTCCTTCGCCGTTCTTGGTAAATTAATATCAAAATTCTTAAAAACATATTGAACAAAACCGGAACAATCAAACCCTGCAGGAGATGAACCTCCATACACATACTTGGTTCCCAAAAGAGATTTAGCAAATTCTATAAGCTTGTTTACCACACTTCTATCTACGTCTCCTCTTGATACAATCGTTTGTGTTCCTACTGATAAATATTGGCCATATATCCAACCTTCTCTTCCATCTGAAAGCCTTATATTGTACCATCCATTTTGATTTCCTAATACATCCACTTTTGTATTTTTTGTAACTTGTGCTATCACATTGGCAGATATATTACCTGCACTTCTCACATTTACTACACTACCTGTTACTATGCCAACAGCTATTGGTGTTCTATTAACACTTCCTCTTGATACAGTAGTATCTACACTTTTTACTGCTAAATATTGACTGTAAATCCATCCTTCTTTGTTGTTAGAAAGTCTTACTTTGTACCAATCATTTTGCTTTCCTAAAACATCTACTACAGTATTTTTTGCAAGTTGTGTTATTATGCTTGCAGATAAACTGGCTGCACTTCTTACGTTCACTCTACTACCGGTCACAGTACCAACTCCTGTTACCGGTGCATTTTGGCCATTAACTAATGCTAAATACTCTCCAAAAACCCAACCTTCTTTTCCATCTGAAAGCTTAATCTTGTACCATCCATTTTGCTGATCTAACACAGTCACAGTATCATTTAAATTTAGCCGTGTAATAATGCTTCCTGATAAACTGCCCTGCGTTCGTACATTTACATAATTTCCCGTAATCTTTCCAACTCCCAATCCTTCTGCAAACGCTGGGTTCAAAAAAGAACTACCAATCAGCGTCGCGCCAAACACAGAAATTCCAAAAATCATCTTTCCTATTCGCTGATCCACTGCAAATCTCCTTCCTTTATTGCCTCCGGAGTTAGCTGTCGGGTGCGGGACAGAAGGTATCCCTACTGCAGCTTCACTGCAGATTAACCCCAAAAAGCGGTTCCTCCGTACCTTTCGGATTCGGCAAGATTGCATATTTTGTCCTTTTGTCTTATCTTATCATATCCTACAGTCAAAGTCAATGTTTACATTACATTTTCTTAAACTTTTTAATCTTTTTTTAATATATTTTATAAAAAATTAATAATTTGTGTGACAAAAAAATAAAAGGCTTAACGCCTCTTTTCTCTTTTATTTATGGTGCGGATTTATTTATGGTGCGGAGGGTGGGACTTGAACCCACACGGGAAACCCCATACGCCCCTCAAACGTACGCGTCTGCCAGTTCCGCCACCACCGCACGCTTTTTTAATTTCGTCACACTATGAATTATATAATCTTTTTAGGTCAGTGTCAATACCTATTTTTTAATACTACTTTTTTATATACCATTTTTCTATATTGTCGAAAACATTAAATCCAGTAGGGTCCACACCTTTTACATTGTCATATGCCATAACTGCTCCTTCAATATAGAAAAGGCCAATTATAGGTTGTTCCTCTAAAAAAACTTGTTCCAAAACTTGATAATCTGCTTTTAAAGAATTTTCTTCTAAATCATAAAAAATTCTACTATATATTTCATCAACTTTAGAATTACTATAACCCATAAAATTATCTTTGCCTTTTGTCATAAACATCGCAGACATATCTTGATTATAACTTAAATTCCACTCCATTAGCACCAAATCAAACTTACCCGAATACACAGAACTTAGTAAATTATCCCAATCTTTTGGTACAATTTTTATTTCAATTCCTATGCTTTTTAAATTATTCTTTATAATTTGAGCAGTCTTAATTAAATAAGGATTATTTACATTTACTATCAAATCAAATTTAAGTTGATAAGTTCCATTGTTCCTTATCCCTTTAACTAAATTCCAACCATTTTCCTCTAATATTTTATTTGCCTCTTTTATATCGTAATTATGAGCTACTATTTTACTACTATAAAGCCATGAATCAGGGCGGACTGGGATGCATGACTTTAACCCATGACCAAAATATACATCTCTCAAAATTTTGTCAGTATCTATTCCATAACACATCGCTTTCCTGACATTTGAATCTTTCAACGCTGGATTTTGATAATTAGGAGCCATAAATACATAATCTTGCATAACGTATTTATAAATATTTACATTTGAAAGCTCTTTGTATTTATCCCAGTCTATGTCACTTAAAAAAGTAAAATCTGCTTCTTTGCTTTGAAAAGATGTTATCATGGCATTTTCATTAGGCACAATTTTAAATACTATATTATCTATATAGGGTTTGTCGCCTCTATAATAAGGATTTTTTTCAAAAATAACCTCTCTGCTAACACTGTAAGAAGATATCTTATATGGTCCTGTACCAATAGGTACGATGTCTTTATTTAAAATATCTTCCTTGCTCTTGTATTGGTGCTCGGCTAAAATAGGAAAAGTAAATAAAGCTATTGGATTTGCAGCAGGTTTATTTAAAACAACTTCAAATTCATAATCACCGTTTGTCTTATAAGAGGAGAGATAGTTAATGAGAATGTCCTTATAAGGGCTTTTTACCTCCTTACTTTTAAAAGAATCAAAAGTAAATTTTACATCATTAGCTGTAAAACTTACTCCATCCTGCCATTTAACATTCTTTTTTAAATAAAATTTTATATTAAGTCCATTTATCTCCCACTTTTCTGCTAATTGAGGAACAGGTTTTAAAGTTTTATCTAAAGTAACTAATCCTTCCAATGACAAATTCAACATTTGCCTTACTCGTTCATTGCTGTTTAAAAAAGGATTTAACGTATCAAAAGAAGTAATATTTACTCTTAAAGTGCCACCCTCTAGTGGCTTTTCTTCTTCAATCTTAGTTTTATCCTCAGAAGCTTGCGGCAAATTTACCATATTTTGTGGAGTGGTTTTGCATCCTGTAAAAATAAACATCAAAATGAAAGATAATATAATAAATTTTCTCATTAACTATCATCTCCGAAAACTATTTTATCTTTTTCAATTTTTTATTTTCTATAATACCAGGAATTCTCCCTCTTTTAGCAACAGGTACCCCTTCTACTTCTTTTATATCCATTGTCATGTCAATAGGTTGAGCATCAGATATGTAACTTCCAACACCAAAAGCATCTGCCCCACTTTCAGAAAGTTTTGCAACTCTTTCAGGATCTAAACCTCCAGAAACTATAATTTTTACATTTGTAAATCCTTTTTGATTAAGCCTTTGTCTTAGTTCATAAACCAAATTGGGAGTAACACCTCCTCTTTCTGATGGAGTATCAAGTCTTACTCCGTATAATCTATCCCCTAAAAATTCAGCAACCCTCAAAGCCTCTTCCACTTCGTCTTTAAAAGTATCAACTAAAATGGTTATCTTCTCATCAGGGGGAGTTATATCTCTGTAAGCTTTCACCACTTCTAATGTATCTCCTGCAATCAAAAAAGCAGCATGAGGTACTGTCCCTTTAGGGTCTTTTCCCATTAATTTTGCACCTAAAACACAGCTGGCATCATCTGCCCCTCCAACGAGTGCCGCCCTTTCCATCACAGGTGCCACAGCTGGATGTACATGTCTCGCGCCAAAACATAATATTGGTTTGTCTTTGGCAACTTCTTTAAGCTCCCTTGCTGCTGTTGCCCAACCAGAAGAACTTGCAAGAATTCCTAATATTGCCGTCTCATAAATTCCAAACTCACTATAAGGCCCTTTTATCCTCATTACTGTATCTTTAGCTTCAAAAGTATCTCCTTCTTCCAAAGACCATATTTCCACATTTTTATCTTTAAGTAAACTCATTACTTCTGGTAACCCTGCAAAAACTCCTCTTTTTCTTGGAAATATCTCCGCTGTGACTATTTTATCTTGTACCCTAAGATATGACAAAATATCCTGGGTTCTTAAAAAATACACATCCGTAGTCCATGCATTTTTTATTTCTTCATGAGTAGCTGAGAAAAACTCCCTATCCTTTTCGATTTTTACCTCATTTAGGTCTTTTAAATGTTTTAATTGTTTCATTTGTGTCCTCCCTTTTTATTTTCTTTTTTAACGATACTATTATACCAATTTTTCAGCTTTTTTTGTATATACTAATTTTCATATCAATTTTTAGTTTCATATATGAACTTATACATCTGATAAACTGCTAACACCTTTTTTATATATCTATTTGTCTCAGGAAAAGGAACAGCATGTAGCTGCTTCCCATCCTTCGAAAATTTTTTGTCTTTAAGCCATGCATCTACATTTCCACTACCTCCGTTATAAGCTGCTATAGCCAACTGCATATTCCCATTGAAATTTTTAAGAAGATAACTCAAATACCATGTCCCCATTTGAATATTGTATTTAGGTTCAAAAAGCATATTATTACTGTAGTTTTTTATCCCTATTTTTTTAGCAATCCACTCTCCAGTCTCTGGTAAAATTTGCATTAATCCTATAGCATTTTTACTGGAAATTGCATTACTTTTAAAATTACTTTCTACTTTTATTACGGCAAAAACAAGATAGGGATCTACTCCATACTCTTTTGCGTAATAAACTACATAATTCTGGTATTTAAGAGGATAAATTTTTTTTAAAAAATAATAAGTATTTAACTCGTAAGTAAACAAAAGACCTAGTAGTATCAAAAATATTACCGCAACTTTTTTTCTCAAAGTAACTCCTCCGATATCATGATTTATGTTGCAAATCTTCCCCAAAATAGTGTAACTTGTTTTTCAATAGCTTTAAAATCCTTACTATTGTTTATTATAAAATCTGCGTATCTTATTTTTTCATCCAGAGGCATTTGACTTTTTATACGATTTAACGCGTCTTTGTAAGAAAGTTTATCCCTTTCCATAACCCTCTTTATTTGAGTTTTTGAATCTACTACTACTAGCCAAACTTCATCTACCATTTTATAAAGTTTCATTTCAATTAAAAGAGCTGCGTCTAATACAATAGCCTTTTGCTGATTCTTTTTTCTTTCTTCTTCTATTTTTTCTTTTATTCGTTCTATTATTATAGGATGAGTAATTTCATTTAATTTTTTAAGCTTCCTTCTGTCAGCAAACACAATATTACCTAATTTCTTTCTGTCAATTTCTCCGTCCTCCTTTAAAATTTCTCTGCCAAAATATTCTACAATTTTATTATATGCTTCTGTTCCCTTTACCATTATTTCTCTCGACACGATATCTGCATCAATAACCACAGCCCCCATCTTCTTTAAAAGCTTAGAAACAGTGCTTTTCCCAGACGCAATGCCACCAGTCAGTCCAATTACTTGCATTTTGTACACCTCACTTGGCTAAAAACCAATTGGGTCCTACTCCAATTTCCACTACAAGGGGAACTTTTAATTGTACTACATTTTCCATATTATCTTTGAGTATCTTTTTTACGATTTCTACTTCATCTTTATAAGTATCCACTACAAGTTCGTCATGAACTTGTAATATAAGCTTAGACTTAAGCTTTAATTTTTCTAAATCGTTGTACACTCTAACCATTGCCATTTTTATTATATCGGCAGCACTTCCCTGTATTGGAGCATTCATCGCTAACCTTTCAGCCTGTGACCTTTGAGTAAAATTTCTGGAGTTTATCTCAGGAATATATCTTCTCCTGTTCATTATTGTAATCACATAGCCATTTTCTTTTGCAAATCGAACTATTTTTTCAATATATTCTTTTACTCCTTTGTATCTTTCAAAATAATTATTTATATACTCTTTTGCCTCTTTTCTTGATATTTTAAGGTCTCGAGAAAGCCCGTAATCGCTGATGCCATATATTATGCCAAAGTTTACGGCTTTTGCTACTCTTCTCATCTCTGGTGTAACTTTTTCCATTGGGACTTTAAAAACTTCCGAAGCAGTCCTTAAATGTATATCTTCATTATTCATAAAAGATTCTATTAGCTTTTCATCTCCCGAAACATGTGCTAAAACTCGTAGTTCAATCTGAGAATAATCAGCTGAGACAATATACCCATCTTTAGTCCGCGGAATAAAAGCTCTTCTAATTTGCCTTCCAAATTCTTCTCTTATAGGTATATTTTGTAGATTTGGCTCGGTACTGCTTATTCTGCCTGTAGAAGTGACCATTTGCTTAAAATTAGAATGTACTCTATTGTTTTCATCCATGAGAGGCAAAAATCCATCTATATAAGTAGATTTAAGTTTTGTAAGTTGCCTATACTCTATTATATCATTGACAATATTATTGTAAGGAACTAATTGCTCTAAAACTTCAGAATCTGTAGAATACCCTGTTTTTGTTTTCTTTATTACTGGTAAATTTAATTTTTCAAACAAAAATTCACTTAATTGCTTAGGAGAATTTACATTAAATTGATACCCTGCCTCTTTATAAATTTTATCTAGTATTTCTGCTATTCTATCATTTATTTTTTGTGAAAGCTCTTTTAGGACTTCTTTATCCAATGTAAAACCACTTACTTCCATTGATTTTAAGACTTCTACAAGAGGCATTTCTATTTCCAACAAAAGTCTTTTCATATCCATTTCTTCAATAAAATTCATCAACTTTTCTCTTAAATCAAATAGATGTACACATCTACTGCAAATGTAATCAGCAAGTATATCTTCTCCTATTTCTTCAAGTTTCTTTTTATCCCTACCTTTGCCAAATACCTCTTCATAAGATGGAACATCAACCTTTAAATATTTTTTTAGCACACGATCTAAATCATAGTTAGACTCAGAAGGATTTAAAAGATAAGCCATTATAGCAGTATCCATGTACTTGCTTTTACACTCTATTCCTTTATAAGAAAGCTTAACTAAAAAATCTTTTATTTCATGGGTTGTAAATTCAAATTTTTCTTTTTCAAAAATCTCTTTTAAATCTTTTATTTGAAAACCATCAATATAAACAGTATCGTTTCCAAAAGAAAAAGCTATTTTCTTTATTTCCCCTTCATAAATTAGTGGATAAAAAGCAATACTTTTGCTATCTTGCAATAAAGCTATTAATTTTTTTATATCTACTTTTGACCATTTTTGAACTTTATGATTATTTACAATCTCTACGTCATTTTTTTTCTTTATGCTATCAATCAAACTAAAGAATTCTAATTTATTAAAAATCTCTAAAAGCTTCTCCTCATTAAACTCTTTTACTCTATATTCCTCAAAATCTATCTCAATGGGAATGTCTCTTTTTATAGTGACAAGTTTTTTACTCATTATAGCTAATTCTTTATTATTTTCTATATTTTCTTTTATCTTACCTTTGAGCTGAGAAAGATTTTGTAGTAAATTCTCAATTGTTCCAAAGTCTTTTAATAGTTTAATTGCTGTTTTTTCCCCTATATTAGGTATTCCAGGGATGTTGTCAGATTTATCCCCCATTAGTCCTTTTAAATCTATAAATTGGTGAGGAGTTATTTCATATCTTTCTAAAACAGCCTTTTCGTCAAACTCTTCCATCTGAGTTATACCCTTTTTAGAAATCTTCACTTTCACTTTATCCGAAACTAATTGAAGCGCGTCCCTATCTCCTGTAACTACAAGCACTTCCATTTCTTTTTCCTCTGCCAACTTTGAAATAGTACCTATGATGTCATCAGCTTCGTAACCTTCTAATTCTAAAATCTTTATATTAAAGCCCTCAATAATTTCTTTTAAAAGGTCTACCTGTTCAGCCAATTCTTCTGGCATTGCTTGTCTTGTAGCTTTGTAGTCTTGATACTCTTTGTGTCTAAAAGTAGGAGCTTTTTTGTCAAAAGCAATAGCTATGTAATCAGGTTTTTCCTCTTCAATAAGTTTTATAAGCATCATAGTAAAACCGTACAAAGCATTTGTATGTAATCCTTCACTTGTAGTAAGCATAGGCAATGCATAATAGGCTCTGTACATGAGGCTACTCCCGTCAATTACTAAAAATTTAGACATTAAATCACTCCCATTTTTATTTCTTTGTATTTTAATATACCGCAAAAAAAAGAAGATGTAAATTGTCATCTTCTTTTTTTGATCTGAGAAATTACACTTTCAAATTCAACCTCCTAAAATTAAATAGTAAATTAGGTCATCGCAAAACTCTAAAAACCTCACAAACACTTTTGTCAAATTCTTATATAGATTAAACTCAAAAACAAAATGTAGGAAATTGTCACAAGTTTTTTATTCACTGTCACAAAGACATAACTAAAGGAAATTAGGGAGCACATGCTCCCTATGTTTTTTTTAATAAAATCCCTAAACCAATTATAATCAGCAAAACAGGCCAAATAATTTTAAAACTCAACCAAGGTAATAATCTATCTAGCAAAAGCAATGCTCCAAAAATCACTAAAGCCCAACCTAAAACTTCGTTTACTTTGTTAGATTTATCTTCTGCTTCTACCGTACTATCTTGTTGGTGTTCTTCGGCTTTAGGCTCTTCTTCTACAATTTTTCCTTTTAATTGATAAGGATTTTCCGGTATTAATATCCAAGCAATGATATACGGAATCAGTCCAATACCACTAAATATCGCTAAAAGGCAAATAATTCTTACTAAAGTCACGTCAATGTCCAAATACTCCGCTATTCCTCCACAGACTCCTCCTACCATTTTTTCCACCCTAGACCTGTACAATTTTCCACTCATATTGTGACCTCCAATCTAATACTCTACTTATCATAAATCAATAAAATTCAAAGGAAATAAATAGAAAAACTTACTCGTAAAAATTAAGATTAAAATCGCCAATAATATAACTCCTATGTTAATATCGCTCTTTTCATTTCCATATAATTTACTGCTAAATATCAGTTCTAAGCCCAGCAAAATAAAAAATATGGGCCATATCATTTTGTAAACTAAAGAAGGTATAAATACGTTAAAATTCGGTAAAAGTAACAAAATCCCCATAAATATAAGAGAAAGTGCACTGGCTAAAATTCCTGCCCTTCTTTTCATTTTTACCATGCCTCCTTTACTTCACTCTATAAAACATTATACATATTATGAAAGTATAAAGTCAAAATAAAAAATTTTTATAAAAAATATCTTTGGAGGTGTAATAATGGATAACAAATGGTATTTTGATATAGCTCCCGGCGCTGTTGATGACTTAAAAGCCCATGCAAAA
This sequence comes from Thermoanaerobacter sp. X514, assembly GCF_000019065.1. Taxonomy (NCBI): domain Bacteria; kingdom Bacillati; phylum Bacillota; class Clostridia; order Thermoanaerobacterales; family Thermoanaerobacteraceae; genus Thermoanaerobacter; species Thermoanaerobacter sp. X514. The sequence continues at coordinate 2,162,903 of NC_010320.1, forward strand.
GACATAACAACTCTTATTCCTTTTTGGTATGGAGTAAAAGAAGATGGAACTTTAGCCGACATGTCTTCAAATGAAGTCAAAAAAATCGCTTCTGATAACAATTTGCCTCTTTATCCTATAATCCACAATTATTCGGACCCAAAAAAGTCACAACTAATACACGACTTATTATCCTCTACCACTTTGAGAGATACTTTAATTGCAAGTATTAGAGATATGGCAGTTGCAAACAATTACCCCGGTATAAATATAGATTTTGAGTTTGTTCCCCCTGAAGACAGGTCAAATTTAAACACTTTTTTAGAAAACCTTTATACTTCCTTAAAAGCGGTAGGAAAAATTGTTACAATATCAGTGCCAGCAGAATTAAGTGATAACCCTCAGCATCCTTTTTCAGGTGCTTTTCAATATTCCTTTATCGCTCAAAATGCAGACCAGATATACATTCTCGCATACGATGAACACTTCTCACAGCCAGGGCCTATTGCTTCTATAGGCTTTGTCACAAATGTTTTAAATTATGCCGTAACAGTTATTCCACCTGAAAAAATATGGCTGGGAATGGCAGTATATGGCTACGACTGGACAGAAGGAATAAACTATCCTCGCACCCTCACATATGAACAGGCTGTAACTTTAGCTCGAAATCTTGGAGTAACTGTAATATATGATGAAACAGCACAAGAGTCCACTTATACCTACGTTTTAGACAGAAAAACCCATACAGTTTGGTTTGAAGATTCAAGAAGTTTTTCTGCAAAATTATCTCTTGTAGATAGATACAAACTATCAGGAATAGCAATTTGGCGATTAGGTCAAGAAGACCCTGCTATATGGAATATTTTAAAAGAAAGGTAATTTTCTTTATTTTTTTCAGGAACTTTTTTGATTTATTTACGTCTAACTAGATAAAGATACTAAAAAAGGAGGTTTTTTATGAAAAAATTTACATCTCTCGTTATTGTCCTTGTTTTCCTGTTTGCACTTATGATGCCATCAAACATGGCATTGGCACAAGCTACAGAAGAACAAAAAGCAATCGAAGCCTCAGAAATATACATATCAAAGGATAAAGCTATTGAAATAGTGAAAAAAGCCTTCCTTTTTCAATAAGCGATTACAAGTTAACTAACGCAAACTTATATACTGGTTATGATTATCCTCCTGCTAAATCTAATCCTGTGTGGTCTTTTAACTGGACCTTAAACAAAGAAGACAAATACTACTATGTATATGCTACAGTTGACGCTGTCACAGGTGAACTTAAATCTTTTAACAAGGGCAGTCCTGATATAGATAATGTGCAGGGAAAACAATCTTTATACACTAAAGAGCAAATGAAAAAAATCGCCGAAGAATACCTTAAAAAAACAGTTCCTGATAAGTTCAGTAAAACAGAATATCAAGAGGCAAATCTTCCCGAAGATTCTAAAATGATTGAAATGCCGACATATCCTTTCAGATATGTAGAAGTAGCAAATGGAATTTTGTGCCCTTTTAACACAATAAATGTTAACGTAAGCCCATATACGGGTGAAATAGTTGGATACTCAATCAATTGGACTTCGGTAAAGTTACCTTCCCTAGAAAACTATCGCCCATGCCGGGCGCACATAATTTAAAGGCACGGTTTCCCGTGCCTTACTTTTTATACCTTGCCCTTTCTCCCCCTATTAACTTAGGCCTTGTCCTTGCAGCAACAATTGTAGCTTCCCCTATTTTATTTCGGCTTAATCTCACAGGAACGACTACGGGCCTTAAGTGCATTCCAATTAGTACAAGCCCTATGTCAAGCCCGGCGTGCCCCAATCCTTTTAAATTCTCCACCATCACAGGGTTTTTGTATTGTTCATAAGCGTAAGTCTGTAAAGAGCCGCCAGCATGCTCATGAGGAATGACATTTACCACTTCAAGCCCGTACTTCTCTTGTGCCTCTTCTTCCACCAAAAGTGCCCTGTTTATGTGCTCACAACCCTGTACCGCAAGGTAAAGCCCTCTTTTATATATTGCCTCCAGAATCGGGTCCATTACTGCTTTTGCCACATCAAGACTTCCTGCAGTTCCCACTTTCTTGCCCAATATTTCACTTGTACTTCCACCCAAGACAAAAAGACTCCCCGGCTTTAAATTTGCTATGTCAAGTAACTCCTCTATGACCTCCTCTGCCTGCTTTGAAATCTCTTTTAAATCCATTTCTATCCCTCCTGAACTACCCTTTACCACCATTACCATATTCAAAATGAATCCTTTCACTGTCCTTAATAAAAAACACTAAATCTTGTGTTAAAATGCCCCATTGGCATATGTTTTTTATTCACTTTCTAACTTTTCGAATCCTTTGGTAAATAAATCATTCCCGTATTTTCTTCTTCTCTTCTCTGCTACTGAGTAACAATAATCATCATCTCTTGGAGAAACCGCTACTATATTCATGAGTTTTTTATCTCTAACGAGTGTATACACTACTCTTATTCCTATATCCTTGTACTTGTCCCACATATTATTCAATCTCCACCATATCGATGTACTTTTTTAATTCTTCTTTTGTCAATCCATCTTCTTTAAGAATCTCCTCAAAAGGTATAGTTTCTCCTTCTTTTAAATTTTTTGTCCTTTCGATTGCAAGCTGTAAAAGTTCAAGGTCTTCCTGTGCTTCTATAAGTTCATCATATTCTTCGATAGGTATAATTACTGCTTGAGGTTTGTTATTTTTAACAACTATATAATGTTCCTTTTTTTTAGCAACCTTCTCTATAATTTTTGATGCTTTTCCTCTCCCTAAATCACTCACGGAAATCATATACGAAGCCAAATCTTTAAGATTTAAAAACTTTCTTTTGCTCATAACTGCATCACCCACTTTTATCAATGTACATCCCTCCTTCCTATTTTATTCTTTGCTCAATTAAATTATACCAGTAGTATAACAAATTTTCAATTAAAAATTAATGAAAATTTTAATGAATTATTAACTTCATTTATCATCTGAAAAATTATGGCCCTGTATAGGGTAATTACTCTCTACAGGACCTTTATATCAAAACTTTGTAAGACATGGGGAGGGTTTGAAAAATTTACTCATCAATCCCTTCCATGAATTCAGTTACAACTTCAATATACTCGTTAACCAGCTCTATAAGATTTTTATAATTGTCAAAAATTATTTTGTGGTTTACATCTTCATACTGGTGAACAATTCTATTTCTCATGCCTGTAAAAGAGGCAAGCTGTCTTGCAACTTTATCAGGTAAAATCTTTTTATCTCCAAGTATTATAAAAGATTCATAATAACTTTTAGGAGGTTTTAGTCCTTCGTATTCTATAATTAAAGAATTTATATCCATGCAAGTCTCTATTATAAGCTGTATTAGTCTTTCACCAGTATAGTAAATGAAGTAATTACTCACGTATTCTTCATAGGTATATTCAGTTATTGGCAGAAGTTGTTTTACATAATTAGAAAGACTTATCAATTTGCGGCGGATGACATCTTTGTAATTCATTTTTTATCCCCTTTTTTAAATAATTTTCTTCCAATTTTCTTAACTTTTTTACATCATCATAACTTTTGACAGAATACAAATAAAAATCTATATATGCTCCAGAATAAGCTTGATACAGCACTTTACAACTACTTATAATTTCAAAACGCAAAAGTGGATCTGTATAGTTTAAAACTACAACGTCAATGTCTTCCCTGTTGAAAATTTCTACAAGTTCTCTTAATATTGAGCTATACAGATTCATATCTATATTTTTATCAAATTTTATTCCAATGTCTAAATCGCTTGATTCACGGACTCTTCCCTTTGCATAGGAGCCAAATATCAATATTAGTGAAATATTATACTTATTAACAAACTCTTTTAGCTTTTTTTTATCATAGAAAATACCATCTACTTTATAAAACATTTACTTCCCCTCACATAACAAATAATACAAAATATCTAGTCGTACTATACACTCCTATAACTCACTGCAATATCTTTTTCTCTTCAGGAGTTAAATCTCTTGTGGGTGAACCTATGTCTTTATAAGGGCCACTTTTTATCGTTATTTCTTTTAAGCCCAATTTGTCATACAACCCTTCGTAGTTAGTGTATTGCATTATAACGCCAATGCTTCCAGACTATCATTTTTATGGTAGTAGTTTTTCCAGCACCGTTAGGGCCTAAAAATCCAAATATTTCACCAGCATTTACAATAAGATCAATATTGTCAACAGCTTTTACTTTGCCTTTGTTGTAAGACTTTGAAACACCATTTAATTCTATCAAGTTTTACACCTCCATTTTCTCACTCTTCTATTATAACATAAAATTGTTCAAAATTTGCCAATAAATATAGTGTTAAAAAACTTTTAGCCTTCATATTATTATTTTGAATTACATTAGCGAGGAGGAGAGCAATTGGATATCAAAAAATATCATAAACCAATTGGTCTTTTGCTGGCATTAATTTTTTTAACTTATTTTTCTATATCTTTTTTTAATAAAACCGTGCAAACAACTTCAGATAACAAAGAAGAGATAAAACCAGTGTTAGATGAATTTTTTAAAAGAAGAGGAAGTGTACTGTTAAGTGGTGACTTAACAGAAATAGAAGGCTTTTACGACAAATCATCTACATATGGCAGATGGGCATTGGACCATGAAAGGAGGCGAATTGAATACGTTAAAGGATGGTCAGAAAAGAGAAATCTTAAGTTTACAGAAGCAGAGTCCTTTTACAGGATAAAAAGCATAAAAGCTGGTGAAAACTCTATTTGGGTATATCTTGTGGAAACTATGAAAATGGGATATGCATACAATGTAAAAAGCAATATAATAAATTACATGGGGCTAGGTATAAGGCATTCTATACAACTTGTAAAAGTTGATGGAAAATGGCTTATAAGAAGAGATTGGTACTATGACCCTCTTGATGAAGATTCAGCCTATATAGACGCTGCTCCTGCCGATGGGATACTGCCTGAAATTACTTCTACTGTTTCAAAACCACAAACCGAAGAAGAAGCAAAGCCTAAAAAGAAAGGTAAATATGACAGAGAAGGAGCAGTAGCCTATGCTGATAAATACGCAGGAGCCGCTTGGGGAAGTGGTAATAACTATGAGTATAATCCCAAATACAGGGATTATAACGGGATAGGAGGAGACTGTACTAATTTCGTTTCCCAAGTATTACACGAAGGGGGAGGACTTCCTATGGATTATGTATGGTTCTTTGATGGCAAAGACTCCTCCACTGCCTGGGCGCAAGCACCCGCTCTTTTTAACTATCTCATTTATACAGGGAAGGGTAAATTAATTGCAAAAGGATATTATATAGATATGGTAAAACCTACTGAACAGCATCCAAAAGGAGCTATAGCAAAAATTGAAAAAGGAGACCTAATCTGCTATGAAGAAAAAGGAGAAATAGTTCACTTTGGAGTAGTTACAGGCTTTGATTCTATGGGAATACCTGTTGTAAACACTCACACTTCTGATAGATACCATGTTCCCTTTGACTTGGGATGGGATAAAAGGGTAATTTATAGGTTTATACATATAAACGATTAAAGATAGAGAAAAACTCTATCTTTAATTTTTTTCATCTGCTTCTTGAAGTTTTATAATGTCTTCGTCTTTAGGATTATTGTCATGGTGATGCCTTACAATGCCTACTATTCTCTCATTTAACCCAATTTCCTTACAAATTTCTGCACCATATTCTGCATGGTTATAATACACTTTTAAAAAATATACGGGCCTTTCGAGAAGATTAGCTAAAAAAGGAATTTTCTTTAAAATCACCGCTATGGCTTTTTTTGTAGGAGTAATTTTCGCTTTTATCTTTCCAATATCATGAAAAATAGCCGCCTTTAAAAGGTCATACTCCTCTACCCCATATTTATCAATGAGATAATAGCACACATCTAAAGAATGTCTCTTTTCATAAACAGGCAATTTATTGAAGTATTCCAACTCTTTTTCGTTTAAAAAATTCATTAAAAATTTATAATCTTCCTCATAAATTTTGGCCTTTTTCGCTTTAAAATATTGTTTTATCCTATTCACAAAATCACCTTTATTCTAATATTATACCTTCTTTTTCAAGGGCCTCCAATACTTTACCTGATTTTATAATATCAAAACAGGCATTTATGTCAATATAAAGTTCCCTATCTTCTTCCAACGGCTTAACGTATTTTCTTACTAAATCATATATTACTTGTGATCCTTTCCCTTTTTTAAAACCTTTCTTAAACTCCATTGCCTGCAAAGCTGCCATAAGTTCTATTGCTATAACCCTTGTAGCGTTTTCTATTATTTCCCTTGCCTTTCTCGCAGCAATAGTGCCCATACTCACATGGTCTTCTTGATTTGCAGAAGATGGTATAGAATCAACAGAAGCTGGATGCGCCAAAACCTTATTTTCTGACACTAAAGAAGCTGCTGTGTATTGAGCTATCATCATACCAGAATTTAGTCCCCCTTTTTCAGTCAAAAAAGGAGGAAAGTCGTTTAATTGATAATTTACAAGCCTTTCAATCCTTCTTTCGGAAATATTAGCAATTTCAGAAACTGCAATACCTAAAAAATCCATAGCTAATGCAATAGGTTCACCGTGAAAGTTACCCCCAGATATTACATCGCCATCGCCAGGAAAAATTAAAGGATTATCTGTTGCAGAATTTATCTCCCTTATGAGAACATCTTCTACATATTCAATGGCATCCCTTATAGCTCCATGGACTTGGGGAATACATCTTAACGTATAAGCGTCTTGAACCCGTATTTCTCCCTGTCTCGTTATGAGCGTACTTTCCTCACACATTTTCTTTATATTTTTAGCCACAACCATTTGACCCCTATGAGGCCTCACCATTTGGACTCTATCGTCAAAAGCATCAATTATTCCTCTCAAAGCTTCTAAAGTAATAGAAGATATAGCATCAGCAGATTTTATAAGTCTTTTAGAATCATATACATTTAAACACCCTATTGCCGTCATTACTTGAGTACCATTTATCAATGCTAAACCTTCTTTTGAACTCAAAACAACTGGAGCAATTCCTGCCTCTTTCATTGCTTTTTCTCCAGACATTCTTTTACCTTTGTATAAAGCTTCTCCCTTTCCTATCATCACAAGAACCATGTGAGCTAAAGGTGCAAGGTCTCCGCTTGCTCCTAAAGATCCTTTTTCAGGTATAACAGGAGTTACTCCTTTGTTTAACATTTCAATCAATGTCTTTAAAGTTTCAAGCCTTACTCCTGAAAAACCCTTTGCAAGAGCATTTGCCCTCAAAAGCATTATTGCTCTTACTACTTCTTCTGGAAGTGGCTTCCCTACCCCGCAAGAGTGACTCATAATCAAATTCTTTTGCAAAATTTCTGTATCCTCTTTAGATATTACTACATCGCTAAAATTCCCAAAACCAGTTGTAATTCCATAAACCACTTTTTCATCATTTACATATCTTTCTACTATTTTTCTAGAATGAAGTACTCTTTCTTCAGCAATGCTACTAAGCTCTACCCTATAGCCATCTCTTGCTACGTGCACTACATCCTCTATTGTAAGATTATTCCCATCTATTATGACCTTCCCCATAATCTACCTCCTTTTTACGTTAATTCTTTATCGCAATAAAACAAAAAACGCGAGAGTTTATCCTCTCGCGTTTTTTATTAAATTGCAAAATTTTTCTATCATTTCCAGTCCCACACTCAACCATTAATATTATTATAAGTATATTATATATATTCTACAAAGTTTAAAAAAATCCTTTTAAAATTTCAAAATTCTATGTTTGATCAAGGCTTGATAAAACTTCGTCAAAAACTCCTATTCTGCAAATTTTCTTATTTCCATCCCAATGTCGGCATATTTCGCAGCTTCTTTCTTGTAAAGATACAGACATAGTCAAATTATTTCCATAGCGAGATGGATCTAACTCAAAATCCTCACAACTTCTTTCTACAGCTTTCAATTGCTCAGTACTCACTACAGAATCACCACCTATAATTTATAATCTTTTTATACTTTCTTCTACATCAAAGGGAGTCATTCCTGTCGCATCTATCACCGGAACATTTGTCAAAACATCATCTATGCCTAACATATTTCTACTTTGCCCCGTTATAACTATGGCGTCATAGGCATTTAAATCGCTTTTTTCTGAAAGAGTCTCTTTTAATTCTACAACCTCATATCCCTTTTGCTTTAAATAATCTTTAATATTGGAAAGCTGGCTTTCTACTGCTATTCTTTTTCCCATCTCAACACCTCCTGTGATTCATTCAAATAGTAGTATTCTCCACATCGATTATTTTATACCTATAACTGTTTCTCCGACTAAGACAACTAACAAAGATAAAAGCCACACTACTAACATTGCAATAATAAGATAGCTTCTCTATATTTTTATAAATTTTCTCTCTTCTCTCCTCTCTGGTAATTCTTCTTTATAATAAATTTTTTTGATAAATCTTATATCATCGATCTAATAGGAAATATACAATACATCACCTAATAATCCTACACCAGCTTCTATCAAAAAAAGATATACAAAAGCAAACTAAAAGAATTTATCATAACATTATAAAAATTTAAAATTTGATTTTTAGCAGGATTTTGATACCTTTGTATAGAATAAATATAGTTGTCCATTTTTTAGGGTGGGGGGTACAAATGAAAAAGAGAAAAGAGAAATACCTCAATATTATGATTATACCTGATTCAACTCAGCAAATCAAAAGCTTTAAAATCTCTATTCCCTTTATAAAAACAACGGTAACAGTAGCTTTTTTAATAATTATGGTTGCTACAGCTTTTTTAGTTTATTTTAGCAAAACAACTTTTTACTTATACAGTGTGATAGCAGAAAAAGATAAAGAAATCGAGCAATTAACTTCCCTTATAGAAGAACAAGACAAAAAAATAGCTACTTTAGACAAAAATGCTCAACTGGTCAATGAAAAAATTAAAGGCTTAAACGAATTAGAAGAAAAAGTAAGACGCATGGTTGGATTATCAACTCCTACTACAAGCCGTGGCAGTATATCAAGAAGCACTAGATCCGATGCTAACATTTCCTTTGATAATGAAGCAACAGCCGAACTTATTTCACAAATAGATCAAAAAACACAAGATTTTCAAGACCTTATTACAAAAGTGTCAACTAGACTTGATTATCTGGATTCAATACCCAGTGATTACCCAGTATATGGTACAATAACCTCCCTTTTTGGAAGGAGAAAGTCTCCTTTTGGCTCTGGAACTGAATTTCATCCTGGAATGGACATATCTGTACCTACAGGAACTCCAGTAAAAGCCGCTGGAAAAGGTAGAGTTACATATGCAGGATGGTTATCAGGATATGGTAAGGTAGTAATTATAGACCACGGTTATGGAATTCAGTCCGTATATGGCCATAATTCTGAAATTCTTGTTAAAGTAGGCCAAAGTGTAAAAAGAGGCGATATAATAGCAAAGTCGGGGAATACTGGAAGAAGTACTGGCCCTCATGTTCACTTTGAGGTTAGAGTAAATGGCAATCCCGTAGATCCAATGAAATATCTTGCAAAGGGGAATTGATATGTTTCAAAAAAGAGAACAGATTGTAGAAGTTAATCCTGACAAAATTGACACCGTCATAGGAAAAAATTCAACTTTTGAAGGTACAATTAAATCCGAAGGCACTCTAAGGATAGACGGTAATTTTACGGGTCAAATAGAAACAAAAGGCAACATTGTAATAGGTGAGTCAGCAAAAATAGAAGCTAATATAACAACTGATAATATAATCGTTTCAGGCGAAGTGAAAGGAAATATATTTGCCAAAGGCCAGCTACAACTTACTTCTACTGGAAAACTTTATGGAGATATAGAAGTTCAAAACTTGATAATTGAAGAGGGGGCTATTTTTGAAGGAAAGTCTAAAATGACAAAGTCTTCTCCTTCAGATTTTAACAAAAAAGATGAACAAACAAAATAAAAAGGCCACCTTACAGCCTTTTCAGTTTGTTGACAAAGTTGAAAAATATCAAAGGAGATATTTTGCATCGTCACTCCGGTGTTCCAAAGCGACAAAACTAAAGCTCGACCTTCGGGCTCCGGCAGGGTACCGGGCACAATCGGCATCCATGCCTTAAGGTGCCCGCCTCCGCCATCCATGGCTTCGGCCCTGCCTCCACCCTCGGTCTTGCTAAGTTTTGTTGCCGCTTTGTAACAAGTCGCTCCTTATGCAAAATATCTCCTTTACGAAAGTTTGTCTACAGTCTAAAAAGGCCATCTTACGGCCTTTTTATATTATAGGAAGATATATGCCGTTTTCATTAGATTCTCCTTCTAAAACCTCTTTCAGTATATCTATCCCCTTATCTATCTCCTCCAACTCACAAGAGGCAAAACTTAATCTTATAAAATTGGTCTCTTTTTTTATTGCAAAAAACATGTCTCCTGGGACTATAAGTAAATTTTTCTCTAAACATTTAGAATATAAATTTTTAGCAGAAATATTGTCTTTAAGTCTTAACCAGTAGTAAAAACCCCCTTTAGGATATTCAAATTCTACATAATTTTTTAACATCTGAAGTCCATTACCCATCTTTTCAAATCTTTTTTTCATTACTTGTTTTATTTCTTCAATATGATTTTTCCAAATATTTTCTCTAAGATATAAATCAAAGGCTCTTTGCATCAAACCTGAAGTAGATAAATCTGTCACATATTTGGCTTTTAGGAAACTACTTACTAGCCTTTCTGGAGCAATTATAAAACCTAACCTCAAACCCGGCATGTATATTTTTGAGAAGCTTTTTATATAAATGACTCTGTCATATTTATCATAAGCTTTAAGTGGCAATATCTTTTCTTCAGTAAAACTTAAATCACTGGCAAAATCATCTTCTAAAATATAAGTTTCATATTTTTCCGCCAACTCTATTAGTTTCTTCTTTTTTTCCTCACTGTAAACAATGCCGGTGGGATTGTGAAAATTGGGTATTGTATATATGAACTTTGGCTTAAATTTCTTTAACTTATCCTCCAATTCCTCTAAATTTATTCCATCTTTTTTTAAATCCACTTCTAAAATCTCTGCTCCTCTCGATTCAAAAGAGGCTAAAGCCCACGAATAGGTGGGTCTTTCAACAATTATGCTATCTTCAAAATTTATTAGCGCTTTCGATACTACATCTATACCTTGCTGTCCCCCAGAAATTACCTGTATATTTTCAACATAAGTAAATATTTCATCTTTCTTTACAAATTCTTTTATAGATTCTCTTAATGGTTTATATCCTCTTGTGTCTTGATACTCAAAAGCATATCCTCCATCTCTTCTCAATACTCTATTGATTAAATCTCCAAAATCCTCCACTGGAAAAAGCTCTGGATTAAGAGATGAAGAAGCAAAATTTATAATTCCTTTCTTTAAGGGAATTTCTCCTTGGTCTGTTAATTTAAAGCTTTCATCAAGGTCCTCTTCTTTTTTTATATCTTCACAAACGTAAGTACCACTTCCTACTTTAGTATATATATATCCATTTTGCTCTAAAAGCTTATAAGCATTAATCACTGTAATATTGTTTACCCCCAACTCCTTTGCAAGGCTTCTTATAGTGGGGAGTTTATATCCACCTGGCAGGCTGCCATTCTCTATAAATCTTTTTATTTGACTGTACAATTGAATATATAAAGGCACATTTTTATTTTTATCAATTGTTATTTTATTCATATCCATCCCTCGCAAAATTGTATCGCTACAATTATTATACCATTATCATGACAAAAATTCTTTTTAATTTTAAAATATATTATAATGGATATGGAAGAAAAAATATTATAAAGAAACCAAATGAGGTGAGATCATGTTTTTACTTTTAAAAGGGGGAGAAGTTTACTCTCCTCAGCCTTTAGGTAGAAAAGATATTTTAATCTGCAATGGAAAAATAATAAGAATTGCTGATGAAATAAAACCTATGAAGGAATTTGGAAATGTAGAAATTGTAGATTTACAAGGTTTTATCATAGTTCCAGGTTTCATTGACCAACACGTCCACATCGCAGGAGGCGGTGGAGAAGGAGGACCAGCCACAAGGACACCTGAAATAACTCTATCTGATATCACAAAAGGCGGAATAACTACAGTTGTAGGCCTCTTGGGAGCAGATGGAATAACGAGAGGCATGGCTTCTCTTCTTGCAAAAGCAAGAGCTTTAGAGCAAGAAGGCATAACTACCTACATTTATACAGGAGCTTATGAACTTCCTACACGCACTTTAACAGGAAGTGTAAGATCAGACTTAGTTTTAATCGACAAAGTAATAGGTACTGGAGAAATCGCCATTTCAGATCACAGGTCTGCACAACCAACTATTGAAGACTTGACAAAACTTGCTGCAGAAGCAAGAGTTGGAGGTCTTTTAGGGGGTAAACCCGGAATAGTTCACCTTCATGTTGGAGATGGAATAAGAGGATTGTCCCCGTTATTTGAAATAGTGGAAAACACTGAAATACCTATTACGCAATTTGTTCCTACTCATATAAACAGAATAGGACATTTATTTGAACAAGGATTAAAATTTATAGAAATGGGTGGCGTAATTGACCTTACTTCTGATATAAAGCCGGACGCCCACACAAAAACTGCTTTAACACCAAAAGAAGCAATTAAAAAAATCGTAGAAAACAAATTACCTATAGAAAAAGTCACTATGAGCTCTGATAGCAATGGTAGCATTCCTGTATTTGATGAAAATAAGCGATTGGTAAAGGTTATGGTGGGAAGTGCACAAACTCTATACCGCGATTTAAGAGAAGTTATAGTGGAAGGGATACTGCCAATAGAACAAGCAATTAAAATAATAACAGAAAATGTAGCAAAAGTATTGAATTTATATCCAAACAAGGGGTGTATCAAGGAAAAATCAGACGGAGATATAGTAGTATTAGATAGCAATTTAAATATTCATTCTGTTATTGCAAAAGGAGTATTCATGATAAAAGATAAAAAAATAGTAAAAAAAAGCATGTTTGAAGAATAAAAGAGGCGGTCTCACGCCTCTTATTCTTTATATTCTTGTAATATCATTTCAGCTATTATTTCCATTGGAATTGACAAATCCATGCTCATCTTTCTCATAATTTTATAAGCTTCCTCTTCACTCAATCCTTTAGTTTTCATAATATACCCTTTTGCCTTTTCAATCTTTTTCCTCGCTTCAAGTTCATGCTTTAATTTTTGAATTTCCTCTTTCATGCTCCTAAACTTTTTGTAATTTTCTATGACAAATTCAACTGTCGACAAAAGTACCCCTCTGTCTACTGGCTTTAATAAATAAGAAAATACAGAATATTTTCTTATTTCCTCAAGAAAATCTCTTTGAAGAGTAGAAGTCATCAAAATTACAGGTGCTATATCATCTTCATTTATAATGCGTCCAACTTCATAACCATTTATATTGGCAAGATTCAAATCCGCTATAACTAAATCAGGAGCGAGAGCGCGACAAAGCCTTATAGCACTTCCGCCATCTCTCGCTTCATAAACCAAGTGTCCATTCGCTAATAACACATTCTTTATGAACTGCCGAGACAAATCACTGCTGTCTGCCAAAACAATTCGCCATTGGCTCATCGAGACACCTCTAATTAACTTAGAATTTAGAAAGATATTGATCTAATTCCCACTGAGTAACGTATATTTTGTACTCATCCCATTCTGCTCTTTTAGCCTCCAAAAATTTTGTATACACATGATCGCCTAATGCTTCTTTTATAACTTCATCCTTTTCTAACTCGTTTAAAGCTTCTTCTAAAGAGCCTGGCAGTCTTTCAATTCCTAAGTTTTCTAATTCTTCTTTATTCATATGGTATATATTTGCATTTACAGGTGGTGGCGGTGTTATATTATTCTTTATGCCATCTAATCCTGCTGCCAATGCAACAGCCAAAGCAAGATAAGGATTGCTACTTGGATCAGGACTTCTAAGCTCTATCCTTGTAGATTCCCCTCTTTTGGCAGGAATTCGTATTAAAGGACTTCTGTTCCGTAAAGACCAAGCAATATTTACAGGAGCTTCATAGCCTGAAACTAGCCGTTTATAAGAATTAACAATAGGGTTAGTAATAGCTGTCATAGCTTTTGCATGTTTTATAATTCCTCCTATATAGTTATAACATACATTACTTAACCCTAGAGGGTCAGAAGGGTCATAAAAAGCATTTTTACCATCTTTTGTAAGTGACATGTTCATATGCATTCCAGACCCCGCAATTCCAAAAACTGGTTTCGGCATAAAGGTAGCGTGCAATCCATGTTTTTGAGCAATTATCCTTACCACCATTTTAAAAGTCATCACATTGTCAGCAGTAGTTAATGCATCGTCATATTTGAAATCTATCTCATGTTGTCCTGGTCCCACTTCGTGATGAGATGCTTCAATTTGAAACCCTAGTTGCTTAAGAGTCGACACCATTTCTTTTCTTGCGCTTTCCCCTAAGTCCACAGGTGCCATGTCAAAATAACTTGCATCGTCTTGAGTTATTGTCGTAAGATTACCTTTTTCATCCGTCAAAAAGAGATAAAACTCGCATTCAGGCCCTACATTAAATTGATAACCTAATTTCTTTGCCTCTTCTAAATTTCTTTTTAAAACATAGCGAGGGTCTCCTTCAAAGGGAGTTCCATCGTAATTGTAAATATCACATATGAGTCTTGCCTCTACCCCAGAGTTTGTCCTCCACGGGAAGATCACAAACGTATCAGGGTCCGGCCTTAAATACATGTCTGATTCTTCAATTCTCACAAATCCGTCAATTGAAGATCCGTCAAACATGATTTCATTGTTAAGAGCCTTACTTAATTCTTCCACAGGAATAGAGACATTTTTCATAACCCCAAAGATGTCGCTAAATTGAAGATGTACATATTCTACCCCATTCTCTTTTGCCAGTCTTAAAACATCTTCTTTGCTATATTTTTTACCCATAATATTCCTCCTTTAATAAATTAAGGGCGCACTCAAATAGGATACCACCACCCCATTTGAAGACGCCCTTGCCTTCCCTATAAATTATTATTAAATTTTAATCAACAACTATTATATCACATTTTTTTCACAGTGCAATATAGTTTTAATAATTTTTTTTGCTATTTTTTCTCTACTAGTATGTCAATGCCATCAATCCAGCCAGAAACTACGTTGAAAAGCCATGCTCCAAAAGCACTAACTATAGAAAAAATTATGCCATAAACTATTCCGCCAATGAGGCCGCCAATTATTCCTGCACCAAAAGCTCCAAAACTGTTTGCAAAAAGTCCACCAAATAAACCACCAATAAGTCCCAGAATTAGGCCTATCACAATCCCGTAAATCAAAGTAAATTTAAAAACTGACAAAACAGATATTTTTTTGAGTTTATAATTCCACATCTTAACACCTCCTTCCTTTTTTGAAATTCTAAAGATTTACGTTATAATTATATTACACCTAAAAATAATTATGCCTGTCTGTAGTTTCAGGGGGGATTTTATGAAAAGTTTTGCAACAGTTATTCCATTTATAAAAAAGCACAAGTGGGATTACATAATAGGTATAATTTTTTTATTAGCAGTAGACTTGCTTCAAATGATAGTTCCCCATTTATTAGGTTCAGTAACTGATTTATTTAAAAGTAAAGACTTAACTCCAAAGGTATTGTTAACGTATTCCTTTTGGATAATAGGTATAGCTATTTTGGTATTTGCTTTTAGATTCATTTGGCGTATGAAAATAATGGGGATGTCAAGGCTTTTGGAAAAAGAACTAAGGGAACAACTTTTTGCTAAGTTTCTTGAACTTTCACCACAATATTACAATGAACACAAAACAGGTGATTTAATGGCTCATGCCACAAATGACATAAATGCCGTCAGAATGGCAGTAGGACCTGGAATTATATTGTCTGTAGATGCATCATTTTTAGGTATTTCTATAATACTTATAATGGTATTTACAATTGATCCGAAACTTACTATTTTAGCTTTACTTCCTTTGCCCGTTATTGCACTGGTAGTCAGCCGCTTTGGCAAAGTCATTCACTCAAGATTTTTAAAAGTTCAAGAAGCTTTTGCCTCTTTAACAGATAAAGTTCAAGAAAGCATATCTGGCATAAGAGTGATTAAAGCCTTTGTTCAAGAAAAAGAGGAAATAGAAAACTTTAGAGGAGAAAATCTAAGAAATTTTAAAGCAAATATGGATATGATTAAAATCTGGGGATTATTTGACCCTACTGTTCAATTTTTAGCAGCATTAAGTTTTACAATAGCCTTACTTTACGGCGGAATACAAGTTATAAAAGGAATAATCACTTTAGGAGATTTTGTAGCATTCACCAGCTACTTGGGAATGCTTATCTGGCCTATGATGGCATTTGGCTGGGTGATAAATATTTTTCAGAGAGGTTCTGCCTCTATGGAAAGACTTAATATAATTTTCAGTGAAGTACCCGAAATAACAGATAACTATGCCGATCCAAATATTACAGTAATTGACGGAAATATAGAAATAAAAAATCTCACATTTTCTTATAAAAAAGGCCTACCTCCTGTTTTAAAAAATATAAACATAAGTCTTCCAAAGGGAAAAACTCTGGCTATAATAGGTAAAACTGGTAGTGGCAAAAGCACTCTTGTAAATTTACTTGCAAGACTTTACAAAGTACCGCAAGATACCATATTTATTGATGGGCATGACATCAACGAAATACCTTTAAAAGTTTTAAGAGAAAACATTGGTTTTGTACCTCAGGACAACTTTATATTTTCAGATACTATAGCCAATAATATAGCCTTTGTCAATGAAGAACCCCTAGAAAAAATACAACAATTTGCCACAATAGCAGATGTCCACAAAGATATAATGGACTTTCCACAGCAATATCAAACAATTGTAGGCGAAAGAGGAGTAACTCTCTCAGGCGGTCAAAAGCAAAGGATAGCTATCGCAAGAGCTTTAATAAAAGAACCAAAAATCCTTATTTTAGACGATAGTCTCTCTGCTGTAGATACAAACACAGAAGAAACCATATTAAGCAATTTACGTAAATATATGAAAAATAGAACAACTATAATCGTCTCTCATAGAATCTCTACTATAAAAAACGCTGATGAAATCATAGTATTAGATAATGGGGAAATAGTTGAAAGGGGAACCCATGAGGAACTTATTAAGCTAAAAGGTCTTTATAACAGTATTTATGAAAAACAACAATTGGAAGATGCAATATTAAAAGAAGTTTAAGGCGGTGATAAAATGGAATACCAACAAGAAGAAGTAATGGCAAAACCTTTTGACATTAAAATAATGAAAAGACTTTTGACATATGCTAAACCTTACTGGTTGTACATTTTTATAGCAGCTGTAAGTATACTTTTAGTAACAGCATCAAACCTTCTACGACCATACCTCGTCCAAAAAGCTATTGATAACTATATAAATAACCCTAACATTCCTAAAGCAGAAGCAATAAATGGCGTTACCCATATAGGAATTTTGTATCTAATAATCATAACTGTAGCCTTTATCATAAATTATGGACAGATTTATTTGATTCAGTACACAGGACAAAAAATAATCTTTAACTTAAGGCAACAAATATTTGAACATCTACAGAGTTTATCATTATCATTTTTTGATAAAAACCCTGTAGGAAGATTGGTGACCCGTGTTACAAACGACACCGACACTTTAAATGAAATGTACACAAGTGTCATAGCAAATCTTTTTAATGACATTTTTATAATATTTGGAATAATCATTGCCATGGTAAGTTATAATGTAAAACTTGCATTAATCAGCCTCTCTACTACTCCGTTAATTATTGGAGGAATGTACATATACAGAAAATTAGCTTCACAAGCCTATAGACTTGTAAGAGTTCGCCTTGCCAGAATAAATGCTTTTCTTTCAGAACATATAAGTGGGATGAAAATTGTACAACTTTTTGTAACAGAGCATAAAAAAAGCAAAGAATTTGAAAAAATAAATAAAGATTATTATGACGCTAACATGAGGCAGCTTACAATTTTTGCAATATTCCGTCCTTCTATGGATGTAATATATTCTTTAACTTTGGCTCTTTTAATCTGGTATGGTGGGAAAGACATAATATCTCACAAAATTGAATTTGGCGTACTTTACGCTTTTGTAAATTATCTGCAACAACTGTTTCAGCCAATTTTTGATATATCAGAAAAATATGACATACTTCAATCGGCAATGGCTTCAGCAGAAAGAATTTTTATACTTTTAGATACAAAAGAACAAATAAAGGACCCTGAAAAACCTATTCCTTTAGAAGACATCCAAGGAAAAATAGAATTTAAAAATGTTTGGTTTTCTTACAACGGAAAAGAGTGGGTATTAAAAGATGTAAGTTTTGTGGTCAATCCTGGCGAGACAGTAGCTTTTGTAGGGGCAACTGGTGCAGGAAAAAGCTCTATAATAAGCCTTTTAAGTCGATTTTATGACATACAAAAAGGAGAAATTTTAATTGACGGAATTGACATAAGAAAAGTAAGGCAACAAGATTTAAGAAAACATATAGGTGTTGTATTACAAGATGTCTTTCTTTTTACGGGAGATATTAAATCAAACATAAGACTAAACAACAAAAACATAACAGACAACGATATTTACATGGTAGCAAAATATGTAAATGCTCATCACTTTATAAAAAAACTTCCAGAAGGCTATGAGTCAAAAGTAACCGAAAGAGGCTCTACTTTGTCAGCCGGTCAGAGACAGCTTTTAGCCTTTGCAAGAGCTTTAGCTTTTAATCCAAAAATATTAGTATTAGATGAAGCAACAGCGAATATTGATACAGAAACAGAAAGGCTTATACAAGATGCATTAAAAAAACTAACAAAAGGCCGTACTACCCTTGTAATAGCCCATAGACTATCTACAATACAGCATGCAGATAAAATAATTGTACTTCACAAGGGACGCATAAGAGAAATGGGTACTCACAACGAGCTTTTGCAAAAGAAAGGTCTGTATTATAACTTATATATGTTGCAGTACAAAGACCAATTAATAGAAAAAGAAGCATAAGTAGCATACTAAGATTTATGATGGACATACTATTTTTGAGGTGATAGTATGAGAAAATACTCTAAAATAGTATGTGCCATCTTTATTTTCTTACTTTTATTCAACTTATCAGGCTGTAAAAATAAACAACAAAATAAACCTCAAAAAAAGCCTCAAACAAGTCAAAAAACAGAAGTACCAAAAGAACTATCTAAAATAGAAAAAGATATAGAAAAAATAATAAAAGAAGCACAGAAAATAAAGGAAAAACCGCAAAGTGATCAGGAAAAACAAAGTGATAAAGAAGAAAAAGACAAAAAAGATAAAAAGGAGGAGGATAAAAAAACACCAAAGAAAACTCCTGAAGATAAATCTTGGGAAGAAATTAACAAAGCAATAAAAGATATTCATACAGATTGGAACTCATTAGCTCCTTTAGTTACTAAAGAAGGAGCAAAATTAAATCTAATAAACAGTATGAGTGCCGCTATAAATGACCTTACTATTATGGCAAATAAAAAATCAAAAATTGATGTTTTAATATATGCAAATAATGTGTATAAATATATTCCTGATCTAGAAGACCTTTTTCAAACAGAGGCGCCTACTGACATAAAAAGATTAAAATTTTACGCTCAAGATATCGCTTTTAAAAGTGAAGTGCAAAAATGGGAAGAAATTTCAAAAGATTTGATAGATATAAATTCTGTGTGGCAAACTTTAAAGCCAAAACTTCCTAAAGAAGCAAAAAATTCAGCTGACAAATTTGAGGCAGGAGTTACTGAGTTACAAAAAGCGATAAAATCTCAAAATAAAGTTTTAACTAAAATAAAGGCAGAAGTACTTCTACAAGATATAAAATCTCTTGAAAAAACTGCAAAGCCTAAAAAGTAAAAAATTACTTTTTAGGCTTTTTGTTCATCTGTAATCCTTATTTTATTGACTTCATATAATAATAATGATATATTTTAAATTAAATAAACCTGCTTTAATGCAATGTATAATTGAAATATTGTCATAATTTTAGAACTTTAGAGGAGGATAATAATGGGAGTTAATGTGGCAATTGTAGGAGCTACCGGAATGGTAGGTAGGACTTTTCTTAAAGTAATGGAAGATAGAAATTTCCCAGTTGACAAACTTTATTTATTTGCTTCTTCAAAATCTGCGGGTCAAAAAATCACATTTAGAGGTAATGAATACATTGTAGAAGAACTTACTGAAGAAAGTTTTAAAAGAGACATTCAAATCGCTCTTTTTTCCGCTGGTGCAACTATAAGCAAACAATTCGCTCCAATAGCTGCTTCCCATGGCATAGTCGTAATTGACAATTCCAGCGCTTGGAGAATGGATGAAAATGTACCTTTGGTTGTCCCTGAAGTAAATCCTCAAGACATTTCATGGCATAAAGGAATAATAGCAAATCCCAATTGCTCTACCATTCAAATGGTAGTTCCTTTAAAGCCTCTTCACGACAAATATAAAATAAAAAGAATAGTGGTATCCACCTATCAAGCAGTGTCTGGAGCAGGTAAAAAAGGTGTAGATGACCTTGAAAGAAGTTTAAGAGGAGAACCATGCCAAGTATTCCCTCATCCTATTGCAAACAACTGTATCCCTCACATTGATTCTTTCACACCAAACGGATATACAAAGGAAGAATTAAAGATGATAAACGAAACCAAGAAGATCATGGGAGATAGTTCAATAAAGGTATCTCCAACAACAGTAAGAGTACCTGTTGCAAACTCTCACAGCGAATCTGTCAATGTAGAATTTGCAAGGCCTTATGAAATGGAAGAACTAATAGAAGTCTTAAAACATGCCCCAGGAGTTGTTGTACAAGACGATCCTCAAAATAATATTTATCCTCTTGCAACTTATGCTACAGGAAAAGATGAAGTTTTTGTCGGTAGAATAAGAAGAGATGAGACAGTTTACAGCGGTCTTAACATGTGGATTGTAGCCGACAACATAAGAAAAGGGGCGGCAACAAATGCCGTTCAAATAGCAGAACTTTTAATTAAAAATATGTGAAAGGAGAATAATTATGCCTGTTTTTAAAGGATCGGGTGTTGCTATTGTTACCCCATTTAATGAAGAGGGCGTAAATTTTGAAAAACTTGGCGAGCTTATTGAATGGCATATCAAAGAAGGAACTGATGCTATCATCATATGTGGTACCACTGGTGAAGCCTCTACAATGACACAAGAAGAACAACAGCAAGCAATTAAATTTACAGTCGAAAAAGTGGCTGGAAGAATACCAGTAATTGCAGGGACCGGTTCTAACAACACAGCCCATGCTGTTGAAATGAGTGAATATGCTCAATCTGCAGGTGCTGATGCTCTTTTAGTTATAACACCCTATTACAACAAAACAACACAAAAGGGATTAGTGGCTCATTTTACTGAAATAGCAAGACACGTAGACATACCTATTATTATTTATAATGTCCCCAGCAGGACATCTCTCAATATGTTGCCAGAAACTTATCTCGAATTGAGCAAACACGTAGATAATGTAGTAGGTGTAAAAGAAGCCAGTGGTGACATCGTACAGGTAGCCGAAATTGCCCGCATCATGGGTAAATCCTTTGAAATATACTCAGGAAATGACGACCAAGTAATACCAATAATGTCTTTAGGTGGCCTTGGGGTAATATCCGTCACGGCAAATATAATCCCGGCAAAAATACATGAAATGACAACCGCTTATTTAAATGGAGATATTGAAAAGGCAAGAGACATGCAGTTAGAACTTAATCCTCTAAATAAAGCCCTCTTTATAGAAACAAACCCTATTCCTGTAAAAACTGCTATGAACTTAATGGGATTCAACGTAGGACCCCTACGCCTCCCACTTGTTGAAATGAGCGATAAAAACTTAGAATATCTGAAATCTGTTCTTTCAAAATACGGTTTATTGAAGGAGGCAAATTAATGATTAGAATAATAATTCACGGCTGTAACGGAAAAATGGGAAAAGTCGTAGCAAAGTTAGCAGCAGAAAGTCCCGATTTTAAAATAGTGGCAGGAGTAGATAAAAACATCTCTCCTCTTGACTTTCCTGTTTACAGCGATTTAAAAGATGTAAAAGAAGAAGCGGATGTAGTAATTGACTTTTCATACCATGAAGCTGTACCTAATTTAGTAAAAGCCGCTCTACAAAAGAAACTTCCTGTAGTCATTGCCACAACAGGACTCAGTGAAGAAGAATTAAATGTCATAAAAGATGCATCAAAAGAAATACCAATTTTCAAATCTGCAAATATGTCCCTTGGAGTAAATATACTTATAAACCTTGTAAAAGAAGCTGCAAAAATATTGCAACAAGATTTTGATATTGAAATAATAGAAAAACATCATAACATGAAAAAAGACGCTCCAAGTGGTACTGCGTTAATGATTGCAGATAGCATAAACCAAGTACTAAATGACAAAAAGGAATACGTGTATGGACGCCATACTAAAACTGAACAGAGAAAACCGAATGAATTAGGGATACATGCAGTAAGGGGCGGCACAATTGTGGGTGAACACCAAGTAATTTTTGCTGGTCACGATGAAGTAATCACCATAAGTCACTCTGCCCAATCCCGTGAAATTTTTGGCTATGGCGCCCTACAAGCTGCAAAATTCATAATAAATCAAAAACCTGGCTTATATACAATGGAAGACCTTGTGAAGAAAGGATGATAATTTTGAGCACAAATGATAACTTGACAAACCCTTATGAAATTGCAAGATACATTAAAGAGGCAAAAAAGTCAACGCCCGTTAGAGCTTACATACAAGGGAATATAGAGATTGAAGAAACCGAAGAATTAGAAGTATATGGCTGTGATAACTTTAAAATCGTCTTTGGAGAACTAGATGTCGTTGAAAAATTGATTGAAGCAAACGAAGATAAAATAAAACATTATCGCTTAGAGTATGATCGCAGAAACTCTGCAATTCCTTTACTGGATATTAAGCATCTTGACGCGAGAATAGAACCCGGTGCAATAATTAGAGATAAAGTCAAAATAGGCAAAAACGCTGTGATAATGATGGGGGCAGTGATAAATATAGGTGCAGAAATTGGTGAAAATTCTATGATAGACATGAACGCAGTAATAGGCGCCAGAGGAATTATAGGCAAAAACGTCCATGTAGGAGCTGGAGCTGTTATAGCCGGGGTATTAGAACCCCCCAGCAGTGTACCAGTTGTGCTTGAAGATAACGTACTTGTCGGGGCAAACGCAGTTATATTAGAAGGAGTAAGAGTAGGTCATGGAGCTGTTGTAGCAGCAGGATCAGTTGTGACAGAAGATGTACCACCTAACACAGTAGTTGCAGGAGTTCCAGCAAAGATTGTAAAAATAGTAGATGACAAAACCCGTGAAAAAACAAAACTCATGGAAGACTTAAGAGGTTAAATAAAACACCCGATTTTTCGGGTGTTTTAGTATTCTATTCCGTATCTCGCTGGTATTCCTTTTTCAAAAGGATGCTTAATTGCTTTCATCTCTGTAACCAAATCTGCTCTTTCAATTATCTCCTGAGGAGCGCTCCTTCCTGTCAAAACCAATTCCATCTCCGGCGGTTTCATATCTATTAACTTTAACACATCTTCCACTGTGTACATTTTACTATGTATTGCCGCCATTATCTCATCTAAAATTAAAATATCGCACTTTTTGTTTTGAAGGACATCTACAACAAATTCATAGGCTTTTTTCATATCCTCAGCAAGAATCTTCTTTTCCTCTTCATTTAAACTCCAAAAAAACTTTTCTGTTGATTGAAATCTAAAAACCTTGAAATTTTCAATATTCTTAAGTGTATGCAACTCCCCTGTATCCGTGCCTTTCAGAAATTGTACCATATAAACTTTAAAGCCTCTTCCCACCGCTCTTATGCCAAGTCCAATAGAAGCCGTCGTCTTTCCTTTGCCATCTCCAGTATAAACTTGTATAAGTCCTCTCTCCAAAACTCATTCCCCCTTGTGTCCTCTGTTATTTCCATTCTAACTCTTTTGTAATTCTTTTTCAACCACTTCCATCCTCGTAATAGAAACCTCATAAGCGACCTTTGTAACCACTTCATCGCCCAGTTTTTTTTGGTATTCCCTACTCTGCACTCTTCCCCATAAACGTATACGATCTCCTATTTCTAACTTTTCAGAAAACCTTGCATTTCTTCCCCACGCTATGACAGGTATGTAATCAGATTTGTTATAAGGCCTATTTACCGCAATTAATAAATCAGTTATCTCTCTCCCAAAGGGAGTAGTTCTATAAACTGGTTTTTTACAAATAAAGCCATCCAAAAAAATTTCATTCGGATTTTTTACTACTTCATCTTCCGACAATACCCTTATGTCTCGAGCAAATATGGTCAAAATCAACTTATTTTTCCCTTCTTCTGGAGATTTTCTATTGTATGACCTCAATTGCCCTTCAATCTTTACCCTGGTACCTACCTGTAAATTCATACCTTCAAATAAACGGTTAGAAATAGTAACAGGAAGATAATCTTTCGTTTCACTCAATCTTGGAACTTCCAAAATAAAATTAAAAAATTCTTCTCCATATAGTTCATGACTGTACTCTAAATCAGTAAAAATTTTCCCTACCACTACAACTACATTGTTCTCCAAAAAGTTGCCTGCCATGTGTTCACTCTCCCCTTCCCCTTATGTGTCCTTCTAAAAATATATATTAAAATTAGAAAGCATTTATGACAGGTGGCAAAAGTAATCGTTAAAATTATCTTTAAAAAATTTATCACCGCCCACTATTCTCAAAGGTTTTAACCACATTTTGTATATCTTTAATTTCATACCCTAAAATTAATAATACAGTTATTACAAATAATGAGTTATATATATTATACTGTCCAGGAACTTTTATTTCAACAGGTATTTCCAATGGCTCTATCAATCTGCCTTTTAAATTAAAAAAAGACCTTTGTACGCAATAATTGAATCCATAGCCTCCATCTTCGTATAATATAGAAGAAGCAGTTATAGAAGATTTAGGATTCAACCCGCAAGTTATAAGAGTAGAATTTATTCCCCGTGCAAAAAGTTTATTTGATTTTTCATCATCAGCGTTTATTATTATTACACTACTGGGGAAAGTATAGATATAATTTTTTAATTTTTGAAAATATTCATCGTTGGAAATGTTAGAAACAATTAATATGTCCACTCTTTTATTTTGGTCTTCCAATTCTTCTACTACCACTTCATTTGTATTTACACAATGAGAAATGAATTTTAAAATCGCAGTTTTCCCTGTGCTCCCGCCAATTAATATATGTATCATATAACCAGCTCCCATTTTTGAGTACTATTTTTATTCTTTTCCTAAACTTAAATTTTATAATGCCAATTATATGAAATATAGGAAGGCATGATGCCTTCCTATATTCCGAACCAGTGGTGTCCTATCACATTTGTAATTGTCCTTGTCCATATCCACCAAGAAGTTGAAGTAGCTGGATTGAAAAAGTATAGTGCTCCTCCTGTTGGGTCCCATCCAGCTAAAGCTGCATCTGCTGCTTTAAAAGCTGTAAGGTCAGGTTCATGATTGAAAAATTCACCATTCGTTACAGGTTCAAAAGCATCTGGCTGATATATAACTCCTGCTACAGTATTTGGGAAAATACCGCTTTTTACTCTATTCAAAATTACCGCCCCTACAGCGACCTGACCCTCAAAGCTTTCTCCACGAGCTTCAGCATAAATCATTTTTGCGATTAAATATCTGTCAACAAGATAATTGTAATAATCACTATTTTCATTTACTGGCACAACCAATTTTTCACCAGGATATATCAAATCGCTCCATTTCCCATTTGCCTGTTTTATGCTATTTACATCACTACCATACCATTTCGCTATTAAATACAAAGATTCACCTTTAGAAACAACGTGGATTTTGTCGTAAGCGTATGCCGAAGTAATTCCTCCAAATATCATTATAAAAATTATTAAATATACTACAGCAATTTTCAAAATTTTATTCTTCATCATAAGTTTCCTCCTTTCTATTCCGTTAACCGCAATAGCAGGAGTTAATTCGATTACAATTATAAACTCTTCTATCAATATTGTCATCCTTCGTATTTCCCGATAATCCTCCATTTATTAAAAATATCTCTAGAATGATATATTATAGTGATATATTCTTAGATATACTAATCTATAGAAGATTCCCATTTTTTCTAAAATTATCCCTCCAAAATGCTTTCTAAAAAGTTATTAATACAATCGATTATTCCCTTTTCAAATAATATTCCCTCAATTTCCTTTTCTTTTAATTCATGATATTTCATAGCGATAAATTCATAAAAATCATATCTATCTATTTTCTTTTCTTTTTCAGGAGAAATGATTAAAAATTTATCAAAAGTTGCTCTATCATTCCGCCCTACTTTCAAATAAGCCTGGGGTAACAAAGTAAGATCAACTTTTAAAAAATTCCTCTTTGTTCCGTAATTAATTAAAAAAGCTTTAGAGCAAATTAATTGAAGGAGGGATTTCAATTCCCCAATATTTCCTTCATATTGCAAAGACAAAAGCAAAGAAATTACTTCTGGATGTACAACAATATTTAAGTTGAGCCGTTTGGCTTCTTCTCTAAAAAGGTAAACAATTATCTCAATTTTCTCGTTTAGAGGCCTTTCCTCAAAAGATGGCAATTGAATGATAACTGGTATTC
This sequence comes from Thermoanaerobacter sp. X514, assembly GCF_000019065.1. Classification (NCBI taxonomy): domain Bacteria; kingdom Bacillati; phylum Bacillota; class Clostridia; order Thermoanaerobacterales; family Thermoanaerobacteraceae; genus Thermoanaerobacter; species Thermoanaerobacter sp. X514. The sequence goes on from NC_010320.1 coordinate 2,189,682, forward strand.
GTCTCATAAAAGTCTTTAAAAGAAATGAATCAGGTCTCTCTGTAGTAGCTGCTACAATCATTAAGTTAGCATTTCTTTCCACAGTATCCCCCAATTTTCGATATACTCCCTTGTCCATAAGGTAAAATAACATCTCTTGACCTTCAGGAGGTAATCTGTGAACCTCGTCAAGGAATAATATCCCTTTATCAGCTTTCTCTACTAAACCTATCTTATCTACATCAGCTCCAGTATAGGCTCCTTTAACATGTCCAAACAAATAAGACATAAGAAGTTGAGGATTGTTATAGTAATCCGCACAGTTTAACACTTCAAGAGGTCCTACCCTACCATTTTGAAGACTAAATTTGTGCATCATCTCTGCGAAAAAAGATTTACCAGAACCCGGCGGTCCTATGATAAGAGTATGAAGTCCATAAGGAGGATACAATACAGCCGCTTTGGCCTGTTCTATTTGCCCTTTGAGGCTGCCATCATGTCCTATTATATTTTCAAAAGCACATTCTTTTTCTTTTCCCAAATCTAAAAAATCAATTAAATCTTTTAGAAGTATCTCTTCCTTAACCTTATTCCCTAAAAAATGAGCTAATCTATTTTTTTCAATATAATACACAGGTTTTGAAATAATTTTAACTATTTTCCCTTCTCTTACAAGATGATTTAAAATAAAAGACACATTGGGTCGAGCTATTTTTAGCAATTGCGCTATTTCTTCTGTAGTGACCCCACCTTTTCTATTTATCAAAAAATCCTGAAGATTAAATTCCTTACTCTTTTCTATAATGAAATTGTAAATTTTTTCTTTATTAGTCATATAAAACATCACTTCCTCAATTAATAAACCTCCTGTCAAAAGGCAGGAGATTATATATAAATGTTGGCAGCCCGGCTATCATAGCAAAACTATCGCTTTAGACCCGTGGCTTTGCGTCCCCGCCTTTCGACGAGTTTGCCTTTTTCAACAAAAATTTATTTAATTTTCCTATATTACTATTTCGACATAAATATGAATTTTCCTTCTATTTTTAAAAAAGATTTTTTCTACATAATTCGTTAAATTTATACTAATTTCTAAATGTATGTGTTTTATGCATTATTTTGTGTATCAAAAATGTGTATAAAAAATTATACACATTAAAAACTTTTATTAATTTTGTCTATATACAGTAAATTGGCATAAAAATTGCTTGAGTTTTATTATAGAAAATAAATCTTACAGAAAGGAGATGATGAATAGAAGAAAGAAACAGTTTCACTTAGCGACTAGAAGGGCTGACTTAAATTTTAAAAAATATTAAATTTTTAAGGAGGTAAGAAAAAATGAAGAGCCGACAAACATTAAAAGCTTTACTGGCCTTTGTGTTAATTGTAGCTTTAATGTCGCTAAGTGGAGTATTAGTCCAAGCCCAGCCCAACCTAACAAACTTTCCTATTAACTCATCAACAAAAAATTACTTGCCTCAAATTCAAAAAGTTTTGATGCAAGACTCTAATAAAAATAAACTTTTTGACAACTTAGAAGCAAAAATTGCTGGTAAGCCAGACAGTGAAAAATTTCCAGTTATAATAATTTTCAACAAAAACATAGATGATAACGAACTATTAAATATTTCTAAATCCATTGGAAAGTTTAATATAAAGCATAAATACAAAATTATTCCAGGAATTGCTGCTACCTTAACTAAAGGACAAATAAACGCTTGGTCAAAATTGGATATAGTAAAGCAAATTGAGTATGACGAGCCTGTATATGCCACATTAGACACTGCAACAAAATGGTTTGGGGTTACAAAAGCGAGAAGTGATTTTGGTGTAACTGGTGATAGAGACGGTAATGCTTCTTCTTATTCCAAGAATGATATAGTAATAGCAGTTATTGATACCGGTATTGATGGCTCCCATGTTGACCTCGCTGGTGGCAAAGTAATAGGATGGCAAGATTTTGTAAACGGCAAATCTACCCCCTACGATGATAATGGACACGGAACTCATGTAGCAAGTATTGCGGCAGGTACTGGGACAGGGAACAACCTTTATAAAGGTGTTGCTCCTGGTGCTGCTTTAGTAGGGATAAAAGTATTAGATTCAAATGGAAGCGGAACTATGAGCACTGTAACCGCAGGAATTGACTGGGCTGTTCAAAACAAAGACGTATACGGAATCAAAGTTATAAATTTAAGCCTCGGAACTTCCACAAGTTCTGATGGAACTGACTCTACCTCACTGGCAGTAAACGGAGCCGTAGATAGCGGAATTGTAGTAGTAGTTGCAGCTGGAAATTCAGGTCCTGCGAGATACACCATAGGATCACCTGGTGCAGCAGAAAAAGCCATAACCGTTGCAGCAATGGCGGATGTAGGGGAACTTGGCTTTAACCTTGCAAGCTTCTCCAGCCGTGGTCCCACAGCTGACGGAAGGATAAAACCTGACATTGCAGCACCCGGATATAATATAACTGCCGCAAAAGCAAATTCTATAAATGGTTATGTGACATACAGTGGTACAAGCATGGCTACACCTTTTGTAGCAGGTACAGTAGCCCTTATGCTCAGTGCAAATATAAACCTTGCACCACTTGATGTAAAAAATATAATAATGACTACTGCAAAAAGTTGGGGTCCTCCAAGCAAAAACATTGACTATGGTGTAGGAAGATTGGATGCATATGAAGCAATTAAAACAGCTGGAAATTTCACAGGAACTAATATATCTGTGCCAAACCACTATTATGCTAAAGAGTCACTTCCTGGGTCTCGTTACAGTGACATTTGGACATTTAATGTGACAGACACATCATATCCTATTGCAATAACTTTCATAATACCTGATTGGGCAAACTATAACCCTGATTTCGATATATACCTCTATGACCCAACTGGTACTCTTGTCAAAAGTTCAACTGGAACACAAAGGCAGGAGACAATAACATACATTCCAACACAAACGGGAACCTATTATATCAAAGTATATTCCTTCCGAGGCAGTGGAAATTATTACTTTGATTTAAGTGTAGGAGGCGGGTCACTCACCCTTTCAAGTAACGACATATAAAAAAATTAAAGAAGTATGGTGCCAATGGCTCCATACTTCTTTAATTTTTGAGACTTTCTACTTTATTTTCTCCTTTTTCAAGTAAAATTTTTTTGTCAAAGTAGTAGATTTCTATAGGCTCTCCTTCTAATAATGCAAACACAACATTTTCTTTGGTTAATTTGACATTTATTTTTCTCCCTTTGTATCTCACATTAAAAGAGAGCAAATTCCATTCTTTTGGCAATCTCGGCTCAAAATGCAGTTCATTTGTATAAACCCTCATTCCACCAAAACCATTCACAACTGCGCTCCATGTCCCTGCCATAGAAGCAGCGTGAATTCCGTCCTTAACATTGTCATTGTAGTCATCCAAATCCATTCTTGCAGTCATCATAAAGTATTTATAAGCCTTGTCAGTATATCCTATTTCATTGGCTAGTATGCTAAATATAGCTGGCGACAAGGAGGAGTCGTGAGTGGTAATAGGTTCATAATAATCGTAATTCTTTTTAAGTTCATCTTTAGTAAATTTTTCTCTCTGTAAAAACATCAAAAGCAACACATCAGGCTGTTTGCATATTTGATATCTGTAAATATTTAGGTAATGCCAGTGCAATAAAAGTGGAAATTGGTCCTCAGGTATTTCATCCACTGTTATCCTTTCTTTATACAAAAAACTGTCATCCTGTGGTATAATATCAAGTTCTTTTGAATAAGGAAGGTACATATTGTCAGCAGCTTTTTTCCACGCAACAATTTCTTCATCCTTTAGATTTAGTTTAGAAGCGACTTTTTGATATTTTTGAGGCACTTCTTTTTTCATTTTGTTTGCAATGTCATAGGCATATTCCAAATTCATTTTCGCCATATAATTGGTATAAGCGTTATTGTCAACTAATGCCGTATACTCATCCGGACCAGTGACACAGTTTATGCAGAATTTATTGCCCTTAAGAGGAATATACGCTCCTAAATCTTCCCAAAATCTTGCAGTTTCAAATAATATTTCACAACCGTAGTCATAAAGAAAATCCACGTCATTCGTCGCTTCTACATATCTTTTCAAAGCATAAACTATATCAGCATTTATGTGATACTGTGCCGTACCAGCTGGAAAGTAAGCAGAACATTCAGGACCATCTATCGTTCTCCAAGGATACAAAGCTCCTTTGTGACCTAATTCCTTTGCCCTGGATCTTGCTGCATCCAAAAGATTATACCTGTACATTACCAAAGCTTTTGCAATTTCAGGCTTTGTATAAAGAAAGAAAGGCATTATATAGATATCAGAATCCCAAAAATAATGGCCTTCATAACCTTCTCCAGTCAGCCCTTTTGCTGCAATATTTGTCTTTCCATCTCTTCCGACAGATTGAAGTAGATGAAATTCATTAAAGCGTATGCCTTGCTGCAGAGCTTTATCTCCTTCTATGATTACATCAGCATCTTTCCAAAAAGAATTCAAAAATTCTTCCTGCTCTTTTTCTATCGTTTCAAAGCCGTCATTTTTGGCTTTTTCTATTTCTTCTAAAGCAAGAGCAACCAATTTATTTTCATCAAAATCCTTTGAAGTGTAATAGGAAATAAATTTATTCAAAGTGTATGAGGTGCCTTTTTCAGCCTCTAGATCTACAATTACTTTTACTCCATCTTCTTCTAAACTATTTGAGACTTCATATTTGCTATCTGCCACTAATACATTGTCTATCGCGCAAGCATAGGAGAAATTGCTCTTTTGTGTCTTTTGAACAATCCACCCTTTTAAACCCTCTACACTTTTATCTATAGTCTTTAAAACCTTTCCTTTTAAATTTGACCCTACTCTTACATCTTCACTATCATTTATATTTGAAACATTTCCGTCAATAGCGGAAACAAATCTAATTTTTCCGGTAAAATTTACAGGTTGCATAGTAAAAGAAATCGCCGCTAAATGTTGTCTATTTAATGATACAATTCTCTTTATTTTTACCTCTAAAATTTTTCCTGTAGGGGATTCCCATTTTACTTTTCTTTCTACAAAACCTTTCTTCATGTCAAGTACTCTCTCATAAAAGAGGATTTTCCCTTGTAACAAATCAAACTCTTCCCCATCTACATATAATTTTATTATTTTGCTATCAGCAACATTTAGCATCGTCTGCCCTATTTTTGCAAAACCATATCCCCCTTCAGGGTAAACTATATCGTGTATTTCATAAAACCCATTGATATACGTCCCATTAAAAGAAGTATTTTTAGGCCCTGAATATCTTTCCTCAAAAGTTCCTCTCATTCCAATATATCCATTTGCTAAAGTAAAAATAGTTTCATTTCTATAGTTAGTATCTATACTAAACTGCGTCTCTCTTATAACCCAATCTTCAAAAGGGTAAATTGGTTTCTTCGTTTTGTTGGCCATATCCATCCTCCACTCTTACTTTATTCAAAATTTTAGTCGGAAACAAAGTCGTTTCCGACTAAAACAATTTAAAACATTTACTTGCTTTCTGCAGCTTTCTTAGCTTCTTCTATCATGTTGTGATATTTGTCAAGAGTTGTCTTGATATCTTTGCCTTCAAATATTATTTCTCTCAATGCTCCATTTATAGCTTTGTCCACATCAGCCCAGTATACAAGGTTTGGCCTTGGTTCTGCATGTTTTAACGCTTCATTTATAGCTTCAAAATATGGTTTTTGCCACTCTGCAACCTTCCCATAAGCGTCACTTCTCATGGATGGCCATCCTAATTTAGTGACAAGTTTCTCTTGAACTTCTTTACTCATAAGGTATTCCATAAACTTTATAGCCATCTCTTTATTAGGTGCACCAGTTGGTATTCCTATAACTTCTCCTCCCAAAACGTGGGACTCTTTAACCGGACCTGTCCATCCGTGATATGCCAAAATGTTCTTTTTTCCATACTGCTCTACAAGAACGTTTGCAGTGTACGGCCAATTTTGAACCAAATATACGCTCTCTTTTGCAAGATATTCTACAGGTGTATTCCAGTCAGCTTTCTTTGAGTCAGGAGAGAGATATGGCTGTATTTCTTTCAAGAAAGTAAATGCTTTTATTGAACCCTCATCATTCAATACTGTTGGGTCACCACCAGCAGACCTTATAAGGTCAAACATGTGGACTGTGCTGTCAGGCCCTAAATTTTCTTTAATTATGACTCTACCTATGCCCTCTTTTTCTTTAAAAGTCTTTGCAACCTGTAAAAGCTCATCCCAATTTGTAGGTAGTTTTAAACCGTATTCGTTGAATTTATCTTCGTTGTAGAAAGCTATTTCTACATTTGGTCTATACGGCATAAAGTACAACTTTCCATCAAACTCTCCTACTGGCACAAGACTTGGTATTACTTCCTTTGGTATCATGTCTCTATACTGAGACAAATCTTCCACAAGCCCTTTTGCAACAAGTGGAGCAAGTTGCATGTTATCTTGTGTGATAATGTCTATATCCATCGCATTTGCTTTGTGCATAGCATCTAATTTTTTAATAAGGTCTCCTGCTTCGATTTGAAGAGGTTCAATTTTTACACCATACTTTTGCTCAAATGGTGGGAAAATATCTTCTTTCATCACTTTCCATTCTGCTTCTCCAAGTCCCATTGAAACTTTCAAAACTTTTTTCCTCGCTTCTGATTGGGTCTTGCTGCCACAGCCTGCAATAACAGTACCTAGAAGCGAGATAATGATTAAAACTGCTATTAACTTAGTGTAAAACTTCTTCATAGCTTAATAAAACCTCCTTAAAATTTAATTTTTATATATACAGTATCCGAAAAACTCGGATACGTATATACTAACCTTTTACAGCCCCTGCAAGATATCCACTTTTCATGTATTTTTGCAAGAAGAATGTCACAAGCATTACTGGAATAGTGAGTACTGCCGCATATGTGGCAGAATCAAAAATTCCTCCTCTTTGGACGTAATAGTAGGTTTGAAGAGGTAAAGTCCTATCTGAAATAGTCAAGTAAAGAGCATAAGTAAATTCATTCCATGAATTTAGCCACACAAATATAGCAGTAACAGCTATACCAGGAAGTGCAATCGGCATTATAATCCTCATCAATGCCGTCAATTTACTTGTTCCATCTACCAGTGCAGCTTCCTCTAAGTCCTTTGGTATTGTCTCAAAAGTTCCAACCAATATCCATGCTGCAAAAGGTAAATTTACAATGAGGTGTGCCATAACTAATCCTAAATAAGTATCCATCAAATTTAATTTTATGAATTGTACCGCTATCGGAAGAGCAATACCTACATCAGGAAACATTCTTGTAAAAAACAGTGATAATACTACTGCATATTTTATTTTCGATGGCATCCTCGCTATAACATAAGCCGCTGGAGCAGCTATTATAATTGCAATGATAGTAGTCATTGTTGCCACTACAAAACTCTTTTTAAAAGGAGGCCATATATTCCCTGAAGTAAATACGTTTTTCCAATGGTCCAAAGTAAAACGAGTGATGAAAAAATCTGGATGAGGCTTCAATATATCACTTGGCACTGCAAAGGAAGTCATAAAAAGTATATATACTGGTATAACCATCAATATTGCCGCTATTATAGCTATTGGAATATAAGCTGTATTTGAAATCTTTTCGCTAATATCTATTTTTCTCATCATCTTTCCTCCTTAGTACCAGCTATTTTTAAGTAGCTCACTATAAATACTGCTATTATTAGGAGCAATATTGTAGATGCTGCCGCAGATGTATAGGCATTTGCATAATTATTATACTCATCATACGCAAAGGTAGAAATAACAGGAGTAGCACGGCCTGCAAGAACAAGTACAAGTTCAAATATTCTAAAAGCGTCTATCGCCCTTAAAATCAAGGCCATCGTTATAGAGGGCTTTAGAAGTGGCAATGTCACATACCTAAAAGTCTGCCATGTAGTTGCCCCATCAATGTTAGAAGCTTCATAAACTTCATCTGGTATACTTTCAAGACCAGCCAAAAGCAAAAGTATGACCATCGGAGTAACTTTCCACATATCCGCTACAGAAACCATAAGTAATGTCTTAAAACCACCACTTGCCCAATCTATAGGCATTTCAATAATGTGTAGTTTTTGCAAAAGCGCATTAAAATAACCATACAACCCAAAAATATAGGTCATCGCAACACCTGACACAAGAGTAGGTACTCCCATTGGCACCAACATCAAAGACCTCAAAAGGCCTTTTCCTCTAAAATTCCTTTTTAAAATAAGCGCAATGACGAGGCCTGCAGTCATTTCCAAAGTGAGGCTTATAAATGTAAGAGCTATGGTATTGAAAAAAGCATTTTTAAATTCTGTTTTTCCTATAATCTCTTTATAATTTGCCAATGTAAATGCTTTAGTATACTGGTCTTGAAAACTTAAAGTAATAGTTTGAATGATAGGGTATACAGTAAAACCCAAAATATATAATAGTAATGGTAAAACCATGGCAATTTCAAGTTTGTATTTCTTTACGAAGTTTACATAAGACATGCCATATTCTCCTTTCGTAAGCTTAAAATCTTCACTGCGCTTTTCATGCTTTAAAACTGTAAGCGCTTACAATTTAAAAAATAAAACAAAATTTAATCTTTTAGAGATATACAAGAATTTCTTACCACAATTTTGTGCTCTAAAATTGTCTGATACTCATCAATATTTTCCCCATTTAACATTTTTATAAGCATTCTAGCTGCAACAGCCCCTATTTCATACATAGGCTGTGATACAGTCGTAAGAGAAGGTCTTGTTGCTTCTGACAAGTCAATATTATCAAAGCCCATCACAGAAATATCTTCAGGACATGAAAGTCCACTATCAAACACTGCATTTATTACCCCCATTGCCATAATATCGCTTATTGCAAATATAGCAGTAGGCTTTATTTTTTCTTTTAACATCTCTTTTGCAGCATTATAAGCACTTTTATATTTAAAGTTTGCCTCCTTTATAAAACCCTCATAAATTGGCAAGCCATTATCAATAAGAGCTTGCTTATATCCCCTTAACCTATCCACACTATCTATGGTTTCCTTCATATCGCCTAAAGGACCATGAATAATTCCAATCCTCTTGTGGCCTAATGATATCAAATAATTCACTGCATCATAAGCCGCTTTAAAATTGTCAATTCCTACATAAGGCACATCAAACTTTGTTGTTCTTCCTGCAAGTACCACCTTTATATTGTCATTTTTAAAGACTTTATAATGCTCTTCAGAAAAATAGTCACAGTGAAATATTATTCCATCAACCCACCGATTTTTTAGCATTTCTATATATTGAAATTCTTTTTCTCTTTTATTGTCTGCATTGCACAAAGTAATATTGTATTTATAAATATTGCAGACATCTTCAATACCTCTTACTACTTCTGCATAGTAAGGGTTTGATATATCAGGCACAATTAGCCCTATAGTGTTTGTCTTCTTCATCGCCAGGCTTCTGGCTGGCATACTGGGTTTGTATCCCAGCTCTTCTGCCGCTTTTAAAACTTTTTGTCTGGCTTTTTCACTTACTAAAGGACTATTATTAAAAACTCTCGAAACAGTTGCAATAGAAACTCCTGCTAATTTTGCTACATCGTCTATTGTCGCCATTTTGACACCCTTTTCTCAATTTACTGTAACCGCTTACAGTTATATTATATTATGATTCTTTCAAAAATGCAAGAGTTTTTTATAAAAAATATTCCCCAAAACACAGGGGAATATTTCCACACTACAGCAATTCTAATATTTTATCCGCTTCACTTAAATCCTTTAAAATTAAGTCTGCTTCTTTCACCGTTTCAGGATTGCCCACTCCTACTGCAAACATTCCTGCTCTTTTTATTGCAGTGATGCCCGCAGCAGAATCTTCTATTCCAATACACTTTTCAGGAGAAATGCCAAGATGCTCTGCTGCGTTTAAAAATATCTCAGGGTCAGGTTTTCCATGCTTAATTTCATTTGCATCCACTATATAGTCAAACTTATCTCTTATTTTTAAATTTTCAACAACAGTAAAAGCGTTTTTACTGACAGAAGCAATTGCCGTTTTAATACCTCTTTTTTTAAGTTCCTCAATAAATCTCTCCACTCCAGGCAATAAATCCTCAGGCGTGATCTTTTTTATCATCTCTTTATAGTACTCATTCTTCTTATTTGCATAATATTCTTTTTCTTCTTGAGAATATTTTTTATCACTTTTTTCTAAAATTATCTCTAAAGATTCTAAACGACTTACACCTTTTAGCCTCTCATTGATAACTTCATCAAAATATATTCCTAACTCATCAGCAAGCTTTTTCCATGCCAAATAGTGGTATCTTGCAGTATCTGTAATAACACCATCTAAATCAAAAATCACTCCACAATATCTTGCCATTTTATTCCTCCTTCGTTACGTTTATTTTAATCCCGTTGTAGATATTCCTTTTACAAAATATCTCTGGAATATTAAGAATATTAATATAGTCGGTAATGTCAAAAGTATAGCTCCTGCCATTACCTGGTTCCAAAATTGATAATACTGCCCGTAAAAGGAATTAAGTCCTACCGGCAGTGTATACATATCATCACTAGACGTCAAGAGGCTAGGCCACAAGAAACTATTCCAATTGCCAGTAAACATAAAAATGAATTGAGTTGCAAGAGCAGGTTTAGACAAAGGCAAAACTATTTTAAAGAAAATCCCAAATCGTGACAAACCGTCAATTGTAGCTGCTTCTTCTAACTCTTTGGGAAGAGATAAGAAAAATTGCCTCATTAAAAATATTCCAAAATTGCTGGTCAAAAACGGAATTGTAAGACCCATGTAAGTGTTTACCCAGCCTAATTTGCTGAGAAGGATATAAGTCGGCACCATCACTACCTGTCCTGGCACCATCATGAGAGCAAGCACAACCATAAACAATAAATTTCTTCCAGGAAAATTTATTCTTGCAAGTGCATACCCTGCCATAGAATTAAACAGCATATTTCCAAACGTCACTATAGCTGCAACTATAGCACTATTTATAAACCATCTCAAAAAGGGAAATTTTGTGATTATCATTTTATAGTTATCTAAAGTTAAATGCTTTATATTTACAACAAAAGTATTTAATTCACTGGTGGGTTTTAGAGATGTTATTATAGACCAAATAAAAGGGCCAAGTGTAATTACTGCATATCCTACAACAACGGTATAAAATAAAAACCGCAACACCTTTTTCATCTATTGCCACCTCCTAATAGGTTTCTTCTTTGAAAAGCTTTCGCTGTATAAGAGTCAATATCAAGATTATTACAAATAATACAAAAGCCATAGCTGAAGCGTAACCCATGTTAAAATCTCTAAATCCTGTCCTATATATATTCAGCACGACTGTCATTGTAGCATCAAGAGGCCCACCAGTCCCTTGCGATACTACATAGGCTTGGTCAAAAACCTGGAAAGTACCAATTAATGACATTACTAGATTAAAAAACACTATTGGCCGCAACATTGGAAGAGTAATCTTGAAAAATCTTTGAAATTTATTAGCCCCATCTACTTCTGCAGCCTCGTACAATTCTGATGGTATATCTTGTAATCCTGCAAGAAAAATCACCATGTAATTACCTACAGAAGACCATATTGCCATCATCATGATAGAAGGAAGCGCAAACCTGACGTCATTGAACCAAGTAGGCCCTTGTATGCCAAATTTAGCTAACAAAGCATTAACTAAACCATCTGCTTTAAATAGATATAAAAATATTACAGAAACTGCAACTGTGGATGTAACAGTTGGTATATAATAGGCAACTCTAAAAAATGTTTTACCTTTAATATCCGAATTTACAATTAATGCTAGTATTAAGGCAATAATTAGCTGTGTTGGTACTACTCCTAAAGAATAAAGTGTTGTATTTAAAAGAGCTCTTTTAAACGTTGGGTCACTGAATAATTTTGTATAATTTGCAAATCCAACCCATCGGCTTGCTTCAGGATTTAAAAAAGAAAATTCTTTAAAACTTATAATAAAAGCATAAATTAATGGTCCTATCAAAAAAATAGATATTGAAGCAATAAAAGGCAACGCAAAAGCATACCCTGACAAAGCTTCGTATAAATACCTCTTTTTCATAGTCATTTTAGCTTCCATAAATACATCCTTCCCTTCAACCTTAAAAAATCATAATTGCAGCACCTTATTTTAGTAAGGTGCTGCTTACTTAAATTATTGTCCAACTTCCTTTTGTGCGTTGTCAAGAGCTTGCTGAGCACTACTTATTTGCTTCATTATTAATGCTTCACAGGCTTTATTAGCCGCATCTACTACCTTTGTGCCATACAAACCGAATTGCCATGGTACCGCATAAGAAGCACCATCTACAAAGGCAGCTCTTTCAGGATATTTCTCCTTAAATCCTTCTTGCATAGACTTTCTCGATGGAAGTGCAAGGCCTGAATCTACTACAAATTGCTGTCCTTCTTTACCGGTTAAAAATTCAATAAGTTTAAAGGCTTCATCTTTATGTTTGCTGTTTTTATTCATCACATATGCAACAGTGAAAGCCATTGTAGATTTTTGCTTTCCTGCTGGAAGCTCTGCTATACCATAGTTTAAATCAGGAGCTTTTTCTTTGAGGAATGGTATCATCCAGCCACCTTCTATTGCCATTGCAGCTTTTTTAGCAGCAAAAGCATCTCCATTCCAGCCTTCTCCCATGTTTTGTGGTGTGTCAGCAACTTTGTCTTTTGTGATGAGGCTCACATAAAAATCAAGAGCTTGTGCATTCTCTGGCAGATTTAAAGTAACTTTTCCATCTTGATATACTGAACCACCATTTTGATTTATAAAAGCATCAAATCTTGCAAGGTCTGCTGATAAAACCAAACCTTTGACACCGTCTTTTGTCAATTTTTTAGCTACATCTCTTAATTCCTCCCATGTTTTTGGAGGCTCATTTATTCCAGCCGCTTTAAACATGTCTTTGTTGTAAAACAAAGCTAGAGTATTGAAATCCTTTGGTAAACCATAAGTTTTTCCATCCCACTGAAAAGCGGAAAGCAATGCTGGCTCGAAATCATTTACATCCACATTGTATTTCTTAATATAATCATCTAATGGCTCTAAAACTCCTGAAGACATAAGCTGTGGTGCCGGCATGCTGTCAAGATAGAATATGTCTGGTGCTGTATTTGACGCCAGTTCTGTTTGTAATTTTTGCATGTAATCTCCCACAATTGTCTCAATTTGCACATCTATATTTGGATATTTTTCTTTAAACTTAGCTATTTGGTCATCCACTATCTTCTTTTCTGCTGGAGATGAAGACCACATGCCTAATTTTATAGTAACTGGTTTTGCTGTCTCTTGTTTTTGTGTATTTGTCTCATTGGCACTGGAAGTATTATTTTTACTGGATGAACAACCAGCTAAAACAGTAGCTAATACAAAGATCGTCAATACAAAGATGCTTATAAGTTTTTTACTCATTACCACTTTCCCCTTTCATAATTTTATAGTAAAATATCTGATTGAGAACTTAAAATTTTACTCTAACTCCACTTATCCCCCCTTAAAACTTAATCAATTTATTTTAAGGTATAGCAGGTTACCACCTGCCTGTACCTTTTTGACTATTGTAACGTAATCTCTTTCCCTTTTACCTTTACTTTTATATTTCCTTTTCCTTCTAATTTTTTTACTGACACATCCTCTTTTGTAACAATTACCTCAATTAAATTACCTTTCCAGAATACTTTATAGGAAAGTTTATCCCATTTTTCTGGCAGCCACGAATTTATATTTAATGCCCCTTCTTTGTCAATTTCCATTCCGCCAAATCCAAAAACAGCTACTTGCCATGTACCACCAGCAGATGCAGCATGCAAACCTTCTTTAGTGTTCCCCTGATTGTCCACAAGGTCCACGTTGGCACTTCTTATAAAAGACTGGTATGCGTTTTTGTGGTCCCCTACTTTTAACCCCATAATGGCATACATGCTGGGACCTAATGAAGATTTGTGCATAGTTCGCTTTTCATAATATTCGTAATTGATTCTTTTCGTTTCTTCGTCAAATTCCTCACCTAACAAAAGCATTAACATAACAACATCAGCCTGTTTAATAAGCTGGGTATCACCCAATTTTGTTATATCAACACCTTCAGGCCATATAGGCATATTGTTTTCATCAAATTTATCAATAACATAATCTTTTTTATCAAAATAGCCTTCAAATTGTTCTATCAGCTTTTTGTCTTTGTCATAAGGTATATATATTTTTTCTTCAACTTCTTTCCACTTTTCCATTTCCTCATTTGTCAAACATATCTTGTTTGATATAGCATGATAATGTTCAGGGTATTTTTCTTTTAACATATTGATTAGTTCAAGTCCCTTTTTAATATTCCATTTTGCAAGGTAATTAGTATAAGCATTATTATCAACATGTTCATGAAATTCATCAGGACCTATGACATTGTTTATTTCATACCTGTCTAATTCTTTTACATATTCACATCTAGATACCCAAAATCTTGCAGTCTCAAAAATGATTTCTGCACCGTAATTCAACATAAACTCAATATCCTCTGTCGCTCTAAAATACTCCCACACTGCAAAAGCTATATCAGCAGTTATATGATGCTCTAAATCACCCGTCCATATCCTTACAGGGTTTCCCATGTAATCAAATCCCCATTTAGGTGTCTCTTCCTCTCCTGTATCTGCAGATTCCCAAGGGTATTGTGCTCCCTTATACCCGTTTAAAGCCGCATTTTTTCTCGCTGCATCTAGCATATTGTACCTGTACATCAAAAGTGTCTTTGCCGCTTTTGGATGCACATATATGAAAAACGGAAGCATAAATATTTCTGTATCCCAAAAGACATGGCCTTTGTATCCCTCACCATGAAGGGCCTTTGCAGCGATACTTACCATGGGGTCATTTTCATTGACAGAACTCATGAGATGAAAAATATTAAACCTCAAAGCTTTATCTGCTTCTTCATCCCCTTCAATATTTATATCTGCAACAGACCATAGTTCTTCATATACCTCAATATGTCTCTGCAACTCTTTGTCAATACCTTCTCCAGCAAAAGCAAAGAGTTCTTTTTCCACCGTACTCTTTAATAGGCCTTTTTTTACGTCTCTTGAGGTATAGGTTATAATAAATTTGTCAATTACTACTGTTTTGTTCTCTGTGCCATCAAACTCAAAGTATTCAATACTCATTTCACCTAAAGGCAAAAATCTCTTAAATTTAGCTATGTTATTTTTCTCTTTATCCTCATAATGATATAACCTCACTGCACTACCTGTTGCAATGCGAATATCATCGTCAATAGTTGCTGTTTCAAGATAAACTCCGCTTTTATTTAAACTGCTATTGTCAGCCACTTTCAAATGCTTTACCCTATGCTTTGGGCTATCTGCTGAATTTAAAACAGTCCCATCAATAATGCTCTCTATACCTACAACACCACTGTAATTTACAGGTGTTACAAATAGCTTAATTGCAGAACGATGAAGGTCGCTACGGCTTATAAACCTGTATCCCTCAATTCGAGTAATTCTATCTTTGCTGTCTTTTATCAACATACTCCTAAATAGAATACCTTTTTTCATATCAAGAATTCTTTTAAATTCTATCAACTGGCATTTATCCAAACTTAATTCTTCACCTTCAACATACAACTTTATTCTCAACCAATTTTGAGCATTTACTATTTCTCTAACCTGCGCATCTGACTTGCCAAAAATTCCTGCAATAAAATTTCCCGACCTTTCTCCCTCGCTTCCTTCCTCAAAAGTACCTCTTACGCCCATGTAACCATTTGTAAGTGTAAAAAGGGTCTCATATCGAGGATTTACCTCTGTATTATACTCATTTTGGAAAATAAGCCATTTGTCATCACTTATTAAATTGTTTACATCCTCTAAAAACATGTGCTTTACCACTTATATACCTCCTGATTCCTGCTAAAAATTTTATCCGAAACGTTTTGGGTACTTTTTAAAAAAAATTATATCTTTCTAGCTGAATCTCTAATTACAAGCTTATGAGGTATTAATATATGCTGAGGCTTTTCCCCTTTTATAATAGATAAAAGATGTTTTGCTGCATTATATCCCATCTTAAAAGTATCTTGTCTTATAGTAGTAAGTCCAGGAGTAATAAGGGATGCAAGTTCAATATCGTCAAAACCTACAATAGAGATGTCATCAGGCACTTTC
Source organism: Thermoanaerobacter sp. X514 (assembly GCF_000019065.1). NCBI lineage: Bacteria > Bacillati > Bacillota > Clostridia > Thermoanaerobacterales > Thermoanaerobacteraceae > Thermoanaerobacter > Thermoanaerobacter sp. X514. The sequence continues at coordinate 2,205,900 of NC_010320.1, forward strand.
ATTCCTAAGTCTTTTGCTGCTTTGAAAGACCCTATTGCCATCAAATCAGAAGCATGGAAAACAGCAGTTATTTCCGGATGTTCAAAAACTAACGTCTTAAAAGAATTATATCCACCTTCTTGAGTAAAATCATCAAAAACTACATATTCCTCTTTGTAAGGTATATTATTTTTTTCAAGAGCTTTTTTATAACCTTCTAACCTTTCAAAGCTTACAGCCGCATCATTATGCCCATTTATAAATCCAATATTTCTATGTCCTAACTTTATAAGATAACTTGTAGCTTCAAAAGCCGCCTGAACGTTATCCGAACTTACATATCCCACTTTATCAGTCAGTATCGGTATATCAATCAGAACAGTGGGAATTTGTGTTCTCTTTATTTCTTCAATATAAGGATCACTCAATCTTAAACCTTCTACAATAGCCCCTTCCACTTTTCTGTCATTGCAAAGCTTCTCATAGGAAGTGGCATCTTGGCTTTCCGGGTCTACAGTAAAAAGTATAAGGTCATATTTATCTTTTTTTAATCCTGCTTTTATACCTGCAAGCACTTCGAGGAAGAAAGGATGATACGCCCCAGGTTTTATTAATTCAGAAACAATCAAGCCAACTGTGTGGGTCTTATTTGTGACAAGTCCTCTTGCAATGGAGTTTGGAGTATAATTAAGTTGTTCCGCTATTTTTTTAATTCTTTCACGTGTTTCCTCGCTTACATCCGGATATCCGTTTAAAGCTCTCGAAACCGTTGTAACAGATACACCCGCATATTTCGCTATATCTTTTATTGTAACAGCCATTTAATATCCACCTTTTCCAAAACGTTTTGGTTGTTTGATTTCATTTTATCAAAAACCTTTTAACCTGTCAACAGATTTTTTCCTTCCGTAAGGACACACTTCCATACAAATACCGCAGACATAGCCTCTTCCAATGTGTTTAAATTTTTTATTCATGTATTCACTGCAAGCTCTTGCGTCAACTATTTCTTCTCTCGGCATTCCCTCTTTCCATAGAGTACCATAAAGTGCCATAGCAGGACAGGCATCTACACATAATTTACAGCTGCCACATTTACTTTCAGTAATGGGGGTTCCGGTTTCAAAAGGCATATTTGTTAGAACTGTTCCTAATCTCACTCTTGGTCCATATTTTTCAGTCACAAGAAGCCCATTTTTCCCTATCCAACCAAGCCCTGCTCTTGTAGCAGCAGTTTTATGTGGAAAAAGTCCTCTATATTCTCCCAAATCAGCAATCGATTGAGACGCAGGAACAGCTAATGCTTTATAGCCCCATTCTTCAAGAAGAAGACCCGTCCTTAAGGTTATCTGGTCAATTAGCGTATTTACAGAACGGTAATGGTGATAATAAGTGTGAGTAGGCTTATTCTCAATTTCATCCACTATTCTATCCGCTAATTTTATTACAACTGTAATGGCATACGGAATATCTGAAAGAGTATCGGGAAGGATACCTGTAAGATTTGAAAAACCTACTAAAGACGCTCCCCATTCCCTTATTTTTTGCTCTAAAATTTTTTGTTTCTCCATCTCTATCAACCCTTTTAGTAAAATTTTTGCATATAAATATTTTAGCACAACAAAATATATTTTTTTAAAATTTTTCAAAGTATATTTTTTATCCACCTACACAAATTAAGTATGAGAAAGAATAAGGAGGGATTTAAATGGCAAGAGGTAGTTGGAACGATCGTCCAAAAATGGTACCAGAGGCTCACAAAGCCCTTGATAATATGAAATACGAAATCGCATCAGAGCTTGGCCTTCCAGTTAAGCAAGGTTCTGAAGATTATTGGGGATATATAAGTAGTAGAGATTGCGGCAAAGTAGGAGGACAAATGTTAAGACGAATGGTTCATTTTGCTGAATCTGCCATGGCAAGAGGCATTAGTATATATGGTTCTACTCCTGCACAAGGCGGCCCACAAGGTGCTGCAGGGAGCGAATCAGAATATATGCAAAGATAGAAAGAGAAAAAGAGAGTATTTCGTATACTCTCTCAGACTGTAGACAAACTTTCGTAAAGGAGATATTTTGCATAAGGAGCGACTTGTTACAAAGCGGTAACAAAACTTAGCAAGACCGAGGGTGGAGGCAGGGCCGAAGCCATGGATGGCGAAGGCGGGCACCTGAGGCAAGGAGGCCGATTGTGCCCGGTACCCTGCCGGAGCCCGAAGGTCGAGCTTTAGTTTTGTCGCTTTGGAACATCGGAGCGACGATGCAAAATATCTCCTTTGAATATTTTTTAACTTTGTCAACAAACTGAGAGAGTATTTCGTATACTCTCTTTTATTATTGTATATTTTGTGATAGAATTAACTTAAACATACCACATATAGTAATAATGCGAGGTGGTAACTTGGCTTACGAAATACAAGAATTAGCAGAAAACAAGTTAATTATACTATACATCTTAAACAGAATAAATATGCCTATTACAGACGAGCAAATAAGCAAAATTATCTTAGATAACAAACTTATGAACTATTTCTATTTAAGACAATACCTTGACGAGTTAATAGAAACTGGCTTTATAAAATTAGAAGAAGAAAAATATTTTATTACGGAAGAAGGTATAAACATTTTAAAACTATTTTTCACAAGAATCCCCTTTGAAACACGGCAAAAAATAGACGAATACATCCTTTTAAACAAAGAAAAAATAAAACAGGAATCTCAATATATAGCCACTTATTACAAAAAAGACGAAAATCAATATATAGCTAATTGTAAAGTCGTAGAAAATGATATAGTTTTGATTGAGCTAAATATAAATGTAGTAAACAGCGAGCAGGCAAAACTTATCTGCGATAATTGGAAACAAAAATCTCAAGACGTATATGCATACATAATAAAAGTCCTCACGGGTCAATAACAAGGCCTTGGGGCTCTTTTCTTGTTTCAATAAACTTTACTACCCTCATTTCATCAATGTCAATTATATTTACTTTATTTTCTTCTGCAGAAGAAACATAAGCATATTTATCTAAAATACATAAATATCCAGGTGCATATCCACAATAAACTTCTTTTTTCTGTTTTGTAAATAAATCTATTTTGCATAGCGTATTAGAGCAAGAATTAAGCACATACAAAAAGTTTTCCTTTTTCCGTACCATTGTAGGAACTTTTCCAACTTCTATCTCACCAGTCACTTTAAAACTTTGCAGGTTTATCACAGAAATTTTCCCATTTATCCCTGTTTCAAAATAACTGTTTACCACATACAAATAGTCCCAATCTTCAGAGAAAGTCATTCCTATAGGTCTTGCCCCTGTTCCAATAAAATCTACAATCCTATAACTAAAAGGGTCGATTAATAAAATTTCATCGGAGTTCATATTGCTCACAAAAATCAAATCATACTTTTCATTGTAAATTATGCCCTGGGGGAAACTTCCTACTTTAACTTGCCCTATCACTTTTTTCTCTTCAATATCAAAAATACTTATAGAGTCTGAGTCTCCATTAACCACTAATATATAATCTCCATGCATAATGCCATTATTAGGATAATTACCTACATACAGAGAAATTTCTGAAGTAAAATCTTCTAGGTTTATTATACTAATTGAATTATCATAAGCATTTAAAGAATACAGTTTCTGTCTTTGTTTATCTAAAATTAATCGATGAGGACCACATAAATATTTAGAATAGACATTTAAGGGCAGATGTTTATTGTTATATGATTTAATCTTTGCAAAATTTCTGTGATTTGTCTTCAAATTAACTCGCTCAATAATATCTTCTCCCATATTGGCAATGTAAATGTACAAAACACATCCCCCCACATATTAGCATAATTCCATAATATGCAGGAGGATATATTTGAGAAACCAATAACTCCATAAAAAATCGCTCACTTAAATTGTGAGCGTCTTTCAATATTTTTACAAATTTACCACCGAGGTGGCCCTATATCATACCTGCAACCACTTGTTCTTTTAGCCTGTTGATAAGTCTTAAAACCCACATGGCTGTAATAATGGTCGGGGCAACAGGATTTGAACCTGCGACCTCACGGTCCCGAACCGCGCGCGCTACCGCTGCGCCATGCCCCGACACATTATTCATTTTATCATACTCCTTTCCTTTTTTCAATAAACAAAATAAAGTTATAGCCCTACCCAAACTCAAAACTATTTAATTATTTTTTTCAAAAAACCTTTATTAGTAGCAAACTTTCTGAGAAATTTGGCTCTAAAATGAATTTCTAAATTTTATAATTGCAATTGACAGATAAATGAATTAAGTGTATAATAAAACTATCAAATTGGAAAGGGCGATTGATATGACTTATTTGGAGTTAGAATTTATGCGCTCTTCAAAACCAGTAAATGCACCAATTAGAACGATGAAGAAATGTAATGCAATTACATGTATCCATAATTGCAACGGTTTTTGTGTGACCTATAAAGATTTTAAGTGCGATTTTCAAGAAGAAATTAAAATACCTGAACAATAAATCAGGCGGTCGAAAGACCGCTTTTATCATACGTCTATTATTTTTTCCATCAATTCATTCATGTTATATTTGATTTTTTGTTCTTTAGCAATCCTTAAGAGTCTCAAATATTCTTGTCTTGCAAAATCGTACTTTAGCCTTGCTAACTTTATCTTGAGGTAGTTGTCATTTTCCAGCATTTCTAAATTTCTTTCCGCTTCTTTCATCGCCTTTAGTGCTTTATCTATCTCCCGTAACAACGCAGTCCCTGTCATTTCCATAACAACCACCTTCTCATTACGGCCTTTACACCTTACATTATATTAAAAATATGTCTTAATTATTACCTTTTTAAGCATAGACCTCACATAACCAATCATGTACAATGAACCACAAAAAAGTACCATATCCTCTTCCTTAGCTATATCCAGGGCGTATTTTACCGCTTCTTCAATATTTTCAATCGCAATCACTTTTTCTTTTTCTATCCGCTCTGCAAGTTCACTTGCTTTATAAGCTCTTTCACTTATTGGGGTGGTTGTTATTATCATATTTGCCTCTGGCACAATTATATCCAACATCTTCTGTGTATCTTTGTCTTTAAGCATTCCAATTACTAAAATCAATTTATCATATTTAAATAATTTTAGAGACTCTTTCAAAACAGTCATTCCTTGAGGATTGTGAGCACCGTCTATTACTACGTAGGGTTTTTTTCTCATTACTTCCAATCTTCCAGGCCATTTCGCCCTGTAAAGCCCTTCCCTTATATCTTTTTCTGTGATTTCGTATCCATACATTTTTAATTTTTCTACGCTCTCAATCGCCAAAGCAGCATTGTAAATCTGATGCTCTCCCAATAAAGTAATTTTTAAGTCCTTGTATTTTTTGTAGTCAAAAATCTGAAAATCAGGGTTTTGTTCTTTTATAATTACGTTACTTTTTTCAAGTACAGTCAAATAAGCATTTCTTACCTCACAGGCTTCTATGATGACCTTCATCGCTTCTGGTTGTTGATAAAAACTCACTACAACCCCCTTTTGCTTGATGATTCCGGCTTTTTCATATGCAATCTCTCCTAAAGTATGTCCCAATCTGTCTGTATGGTCATAATCAATAGTCGTTATGACAGAAACCAAAGAAGAATCTATGGCATTTGTCGCGTCAAATCTGCCTCCAAGCCCCACTTCCAATACTACAAAATCCACCTTTTCATCGTAAAAATATTTAAAAGCAATTGCAGTTACCACTTCAAATTCCGTCGGATGATTGTATCCTTCCTCCACCATACGAGATATTATAGGCTTTATATATTCAACATAATAAATCAACTTTTCCTTGGAAATATTTTCTCCATTTATTCTCATTCTCTCTTCAAATTCTTCGAGGTAGGGAGAAGTATATAAAGCTACTTTATATCCAGCCTGCTGCAAAATGTTGCTTATAAAAGCTGATGTAGAGCCTTTTCCATTTGTACCAGCAACATGAATAATTTTAAGACTTTTCTGAGGATTCCCCATGTAGTCCAATAATTTTCTTATATTTTCCAACCCCAATTTTATACCAAATTTATATATGCCGTGTATGTAACCAATCGCCTCTTCATAATTCATTTAAATCCCTCCCCTATAAAGACTAATTTTATAAAAACAACCCCATTAAAACTTCGTCTACATACTCATCTCCAATCTTAAACTGTCGTCTTCTTCTTCCCTCTTCTTCAAAGCCAAATTTTTTGTAAAGATGTATTGCTACTTCATTGGTACTAAAAACACTAAGGCAAAGTTTTTCATAACCTTTGCTTTTTGCCCAATTAATAGCTTCTGTAAACAATTTTGTTCCGATTCCTATATTCCTAAATCGAGCGTCTATACTTATACCTATTTCTCCTACATGTTGTACTTTAGGAGACCTTCCTCCATAATAACGAAAGAGAGTAAGGCAGCCTACGATTTCTCCACCGTAGTCTGCCACTAGGATCAAATCTTTGTTGCGGTCTAAATTTTTTATAAGCTGTTTTTCTTCCTCTTCAGACCAGTTAAATGTCTCTGACACCATATACAATTTTTCTCTTCCAACACTGCTTAAAAGCTTTATTATCCCCCTCGCATCTTTTATCTTAGCCTCTCTTATCACCAGTTGAGGCTCTTTTTTTTGCCTTTTAAACAAAGATAACATACAAATCCCCCTAGAGGTTAACTCTTTAATAACTTAAGTCTTTCCTCTATGTTTTTAAGCATTGTAGTATATTTTTCCAATTTTTCTCTTTCTGCATTAACTACTTTTTCTGGCGCTTTTTTGACGAAATTTTCATTATTTAAAAGCCCTTGTGCTCTTTCAATTTCGCTTATCACTTTTTGTCTTTCTTCATTAAGCCTCTTTATCTCTTCTTCTAAGTCAATTAAATCCTCAAGTGGAAGTACCACCAATCCTCCTTCTATTGCTCCACTCAAAGCTTTATGAGGAATTTTACTTTTATCTGTTTCAATTACAACTTCGCTAGCACCTGCAAGTTTCATTATATAATTTGTGCCCACTTCAAACACCTTTACATAATTTTCATTTTCAACAGCCACAATAACTTTTGCTTTTTTAGAAGGGGAAACATTTGCTTCTGCTCTTAAATTTCTAATGGTCCTAATAGCTTCCATTATAATCTCAGCATTTTTCGCTTCTTCAGTGAAATCCAGTTCTTCTTTGTATTTCGGCCATTCAGCAATCATTATGCTCTCGCCTTCATGAGGTAAATTCTGCCATATTTCTTCAGTTATAAAAGGCATAAAAGGATGCAAAAGCCTCAAAGTATTATCAAGCACATATCTTAGAACAGACTTTGTAACCTTTTTAGCTTCAAGGTTGTCACTGTATAACACAGGTTTACTAAGTTCTATATACCAATCGCAAAATTCACTCCACACAAAGTCATAAAGTTTTGTCGCAGCTATTCCTAACTCAAATTTTTCTAAATTCTCTGTCACTTCTTTTACTATGTTGTTATACCTTGTCAAAATCCACTTATCAGCAATAGTCAACCCATCTGTATAAAGGTTAGTATCATTATCAGTTAAATTCAGCAACACATACCTTGAAGCGTTCCACAATTTATTTGCAAAGTTTCTGCTGAGTTCAACTTTATCTTGACTAAACCTCATATCGTTTCCTGGGGCATTTCCTATGACTAATGTAAACCTTAAAGTGTCTGCCCCATATTCTTCAATAACCTCTAATGGGTCTATCCCATTGCCAAGAGATTTGCTCATTTTTCTACCTTGAGCATCTCTGACTAAACCATGTATCAAAACATGCTTAAATGGCACTTCTTTCATGAATTCCAAACTCATAAAAATCATTCTTGCAACCCAGAAGAAAATTATGTCATATCCTGTAACAAGAACATCAGTAGGATAGAAGTATTGGAGGTCTTCTGTTCCTTCCGGCCAACCCATAGTAGAGAAAGGCCAAAGTGCAGAACTAAACCAAGTGTCTAATACATCTTCGTCTTGATGTATGTGGGGGCTTCCACAAGCTTCACATTTTTGCGGGTCTTTACGCGATACAGTTATATGACCACAGTCATCGCAGTACCAGGCAGGAATTCTGTGTCCCCACCATAATTGCCTGGAAATACACCAATCCTTTATGTTTTCTAACCAATTAGTGTATATTTTCTCAAACCGTTCTGGCACAAATTTTATTTTTCCTTCTTTTACAACCTCTAAAGCAGGTTTAGCTAAAGGTTCCATCTTTACAAACCACTGTTTGGAAAGTAGAGGCTCAACTACTGTATCGCATCTGTAACAATGCCCCACATTGTGAACGTGGTCTTCAACTTTTAGAAGTAGTCCGAGATTTTTGAGGTCTTCGACTATTCTTTCTCTCGCCTCATATCTATCAAGACCTTTATATTTTCCTCCATTTTCATTGATTATCGCATTCTCATTCATTATATTGATAAATGGAAGATTATGTCTTAATCCCATCTCAAAATCATTTGGGTCATGGGCAGGTGTAACTTTTACAGCACCTGTTCCAAATGAAGGGTCAACGTAACTGTCAGCAATTACAGGTATCTCTCTTCCTACAAGTGGCAGTATCAAAGTCTTACCTACCACATCCTTATACCTTTCATCATCAGGATTTACAGCAACTGCTACATCCCCCAGCATCGTCTCAGGCCTCGTCGTAGCTATAACTACATATCCATCTTCACCTTTTATGGGGTATTTGATGTACCACAAATGCCCTTTTTGCTCTTTATGTTCCACTTCCGCATCAGATAAAGCAGTGTTGCAGTCTGGACACCAATTTATTATCCTGTCTCCTCTATATATGAGCCCTTTTTCATAGAGGGAGACAAAAACTTCTCTTACCGCCCTTGAACATACTTCATCCATAGTAAAGCGTGTCCTTGTCCAATCACAAGAAGAACCCAACTTTTTTAATTGGCTTAAAATACGGTTTTCGTATTTGTCCTTCCATGCCCATGCCCTTTTCAAAAACTCTTCTCTTCCTATTTCTTTCTTTGTGAGCCCCGTTTCTTCTCTTATCGTGTCTAAAACTTTTATCTCCGTCGCAATGCTGGCATGGTCTGAGCCAGGTATCCACAAAGCTGCATAACCCTGCATTCTTTTCCATCTTATCAATATGTCCTGCAAAGTATTGTCAAGTGCATGTCCCATATGTAATTGCCCTGTTATGTTTGGAGGCGGTATAACAATGGTAAATGGCTGTTTTTCAGGGTCTATTTTAGGAGTAAAATATCCTTTTTCCATCCAAAAAGCATAAATTCTATCTTCAAATTCCTTTGGATTGTACGTCTTAGCTATCTCTTTCATGCCTTACACTCCCTCCGTAAAATTTTAAAACCCTTTCACCCACAAAGGGCGAAAGGGCATTTCGCGGTACCACCTTTATTTATCACTCAAGCTATAACGGGCAGACCCGTTTAAACCTACTGAACTTCGGTTTACAGGCTCCAGAGCTACCTTCAGTGTACCTTTGGCGGGAATCCTTTCAGCCCATGGGATATCCCTCTCTTTAGCCAGTATACACTTACTCCTCTCTTTCATAGCCTTATATTCCATTTGATATATAATATATATAAAATCTCATGAATTGTCAACAGTTAAGTTGTTTTAAAGCAAACAATCAGATTAAATTTGCATAAGTATGATATAATGATAATAAGAAGATGTTTTAAATCGAGGTGTAAAAAATGTTAAAATTTCATGTTAAGGCAATTACAATGGACGTAGAAGGAAATTTCTCCGTCCTATTGACAGATGAAGAGGAAAAGAAAGTTTTGCCCATCGTCATAGGTCCATTGGAAGCCCAAAACATAGCTATCCCTCTTCAAGGAATTACACCGCCTCGCCCTTTAACCCCCGACCTTTTAAAATCTGTTATTGAAGAACTTGGAGGAAAACCTGAAAAAGTTGTAATTACTGATTTAAAAGATGACACTTATTATGCAGAGCTTTATATAAAACAAGGGGATAAAGTTATAAAATTAGACTCAAGGCCCAGTGATGCTATAGCTTTAGCAATACGAACTGATATACCAATTTTCTTAAATGTTCGTTTAGCGGAATTCACTTATGATATGGCAGATTTAAAATTTGATGATGGAGATAGTTAAAATTCTACTGGCCCTCTTAAAAATTTAAGAGGGCTACTTTTCTAAAGAATTGTTAACCATTATGTAAAAATAGTTGACAATTCTTTTTAAAAAAAATATAATAATTGGTGTAATAACACAATGAGGAGGAAAAATATGATAAAAACTAAAGACAGGGTTTTAGCTTCTCTTTTTGCTGCTATTACTTTTATAATGGGTTTTGTAAAAATACCTTTGCCTTTTTCTCCAGTACCTATCACAGGGCAGACTTTTGCAGTTATGTTAGCCGGAGGACTTTTAAATCCTACATCAGCATTTTTGAGCCTTTTTATTTTTGACCTTTTAGGCGCTATTGGAATACCTGTGTTTGCAGGACTTACCGGAGGACTAAATATTTTAATAGGTCCTACAGGAGGATATATTTTAAGTTGGCCCTTTGCAGCCTTTTTAATCTCTTTGACTTTAAAAAATAAAAAAGCAAATTTTATCAATGTTTTTTTAACATATGTCCTGTTTGCAATAATTCTTGTTTATATTTTGGGAGTAACTCAGCTCTCTTTTGTTACAGGAATGCCATTTAAAAAAGCCTTTTTAGTGGGAGCACTTCCTTTTATACCTGGCGACTTAATCAAGGCAAGTATCGCTTCGTATCTCACTTTAAAGTTAAAGCCTATTGTAGAGTCCTATGAAAAAAGGCAAGGTTGATTCCTTGCCTTTTTCTTTACTGCTGAACAGTTGGTCCAAAGTTTCCTCCCCTATAACCTACTCCTTTATGTGCTCCTTTAGCACCAAAACCTGCTCCCAAGCCTACACCTGTATTGCCATTGCTATTTTTTCCAAGTCCAAGACCTAAGCCAGCACCTGAACCTTTACCATATTGACATGTTCCATCCCAGGAATTTATTCTGTCTTCAATGGCTTTTTTGATTGTATCAGCCCTATCCTGAGTTATTTTACCATCTTTAACTAATTGGTCTATAAACTCTTCTTTTTGTTCAATTAAAGCTTTTTTCAGATTGTCAAGTGTTATGCCATTTTCTTCTGCAATCTGAACTATTGTTTTCCCTGATTGAAGTTCACTTAAAATTTCATCTGCTGTCTTACCAGTCAGTTTTGCAAGAAAATCTGCATTTTTAGACATGCCATACCTTGGTGCTGTCGTAGAATATTGACCTGGTGCAGAGGAATTAGTTGTGTCTCCATTTGTTGCTGCATAAGCAGCTATTCCACTTAAAAGCATACCTCCTGTAAGTACTACTGCTACTACCTTTTTGAAATTCATTTAAAACCACACTCCTTTTTGAATTTTGTTTTTTATTTGCTACACTTATATAATAACCTTTTAGTTTGAGGTAACTATATTGGATTTGTGAAGTATGTATGAACATTTTTTTAGAGTAATATGAGGGTTCCTACTATGCAAAGTTTTGAAAATAGTAAAGAGATGGCATTTAACCATCTCTTTTTATTCAAAAAATTCAATTAGAGAGAGTTACTATACCCTTGAGGAGCAGTATTGGTTTGTCCATTTCCATTTTGCCATTTACCTTTAAAATCTCCTCTTTTTCCTTCAAAATGTTTGAAAAATCCTTGAGGCAATCCGTTTTGTTCTATATTTTTTACCATTGTATCAATTCTATTTTTAATCGTATTTCCTTGGTCCTGAGTAATAACTCCAAAGCTTACAAATTTATCAACTAATTGTTTTTGCAATTGTGCCATTTGTTTGTAATAATTGATTAACTCATTCTTTTGCTGGTCTGTCAATTTAGATGGATCAACACCTCTCAAAATAAACCCTAATCCATCGTTGCCACCAAACATAGCATAACCTTTTTTATCAGCATTAGCTATTGCATTATCTATCGCACTTGTGATTTTGTTTGCTTGGTCTTGAGTCAATAATCCTTCAGATACCAATTTGTTTACTATATCCTTCTGAAGTGACGCCATTTGTTTGTATATTTCTGTCAAAGCTGCTTTTTGTTGTTCTGTAAGCTTTGAAGTATCAATTGGGCCTATTCCAAAATATCCTTTGTCAAATCCTCTTCCGCCACCAATGAAGAAGGGAACATTGTCTTGATTTGCTTTAGAAACTTTGCTATCAATGTTTTTAATTATATTATCTGCTTGTTGTTGAGTTATAAGCCCTTCTGATAAGAGTTTGTTTATAAACTCTTTTTCAAGGTCGGCTATTTTTTTGTTGTAATCTGTAATTATTTGCTCTTGCTCTGGTGTAAGCTTTGATGTGTCAATTCCAAAAAAGCCTTTTATGCTGTTTGTCAGTGGTGAATCAGTATTTGCTGCAAAAACTGTCAAAGGAATTGCTAAAGCCAATACAACTGCTAAAACTATTAACCATTTGTTTCTCTTCATATATGGATACCTCCTTTTAAATTTTTCCTTTTTCATTCTTTATGATACCCAAATAGTTTGAAGTAATTTTATATAATTTGTGAGGAAAGTGTGAAGTTTAATTTTAAATATTGTAAACTGATTAAAAAATAATTAAACTAAAGATGGGAGGTGTTTTTTATGCAAAAAGTTTTAGTAATTGAAGACGAAGAAGGAATGAGAGATATTTTAAAAACTTATTTAGAAAATAATGGATATGAAGTATTGGTAGCTGAAAATGGCAAAATAGGGCTTGAATATTTTAATAATAATAAAGATATAAGCATAATCCTTTTAGATATAATGCTTCCAGATATAAGTGGTTGGAGCCTTTTAAAAACAATTAGAGAAAAGTCAAAAGTGCCTGTAATGATGATAACAGCAAGAGGAGAAGAGTATGATAAACTTTTAGGGTTTGAATTAGGAGCAGATGATTACGTTGTAAAACCTTTTAGCCCTAAAGAAGTAATCGCTCGCGTTAAAGCAATTTTGTCAAGAACTTATGGAGCTTCAGAAGAAGAGGGGAAAACAGAATATGAAGGAATTTCTATAAATGTAAGTTCTAGAGAAGTCACGGTTGATGGAGAAAAAATTGACCTTACGCCAAAAGAATTTGACCTTTTAAAACTCTTAATAGATAATAAAGGAAAAGTTGTATCCCGCGAAAAGTGCCTTAATGAAGTATGGGGATATGATTTTTATGGAGATTTAAGAACAGTTGATACCCATATAAAACAGTTAAGAGAAAAATTAGGAGAAAAGCGCAAACTCATAAAAACAGTGTGGGGAATAGGTTACAAATTGGATGGTGAATAAATTTGAAAGGAATAAGAAAAAAGCTTTTTATCTCTTACCTTATCATAGGCCTTATAATTTTATCTATGTTTTGGCTTACTCAAGTAGTTTTTATTAATAAGATATACTCTTATTACAAAATAAATCAACTTAAAAATTACAGTGAAAAAATTGTAGAAGCAATAAATAACAACGATGAAATGCTTATAAGTGAACTTATTGACAAATCTAATGCCCAAGTCGTCGCAATGACACAAAACAACATAATAATTGCAGGAAATAACAGAGGATACGGTCGAGGTTTGGGAATCCCTGAAGTACTTCTTCACCCTATAAACACTGTAAAAGTTGTAAAATATGAGCATCCTTTTTTGCATATAGAATATCTTTCTATTGTAAGGCCTTTTTTATATAACGGAAAACCCGCTACTTTAATAATGAGCATCCCTATCGCCGCTATAAACGACTCTGTCAATCTTTTTAAACAAGTTTTTTGGCGGATTTTTGTCGTCACAATAGCAGCAATTTTATTTGTGTCAATTTACATGTCAAAAAAGTTTACTCGACCTATACAAATTTTGAAAAATGCTGCTCACCAAATCGCTTCTGGAAATTTAGATGTCAAAATAAATTACAAAGAAGACGATGAATTAGGAGACCTTGCAAAATCTATGAACACAATGGTAAAACAGTTATCTATCACAGACAAGTTCAGAAAAGATTTGATTGCAAATATAAGCCATGATTTAAAAACACCTCTTGGCCTTATACGTGGATATTCTGAAATGCTTTTAGACTACTATGGAGACGATAAAGAAAAAAGAGAAAAATATTTAAATACAGTGATTAAAGAAACAGAGAGAATGTCTAAATTAGTAGACGACGTGTTACAGCTTTCTAAGCTCCAATCAGGAATGGTAGAAATAAAAGAGGAACCTATAGATTTAGAAAAACTTATATTTGAAACTTTAGACATATTTGAAATTCAAATTTTAGAAAAAAATATAGAAGTAAAGCTTAATAATCTTAAACTTAAGGTAATAGCGGATAGGGAAATGATAAAACGGGCAATTATAAATATAATAAGCAATGCTATAGCAAGTATAGAAAATGGTGGCATTCTTGCAATAGAGGCAATTCCACAAGATAAAGAAGTTTTAATAAAAATATCAGATACAGGATGCGGCATACCTCAAAAAGATTTAGAGCACATCTTTGACAGGTATTACAAAGGAAACAAATCGGGAACAGGCCTTGGCCTTGCAATAGTAAAAGAAATATTGACATTGCACGGCAGCAAATATGGAATAGAAAGCAAAGAAGGAGTAGGTACCACTTTTTATTTCACATTAAAAGCGGGTTAATCCCGCTTTTAATCTTAAAAAAATAGCAAATCAATGTGTCTCATCACATTCCTGTAAATATCGCTAATTGAATTCCCAGTCTTTTCAGCAATGGCTTTAACATCTTCATACTCAGGATACGCTTTAATAAGTTTTCCATTTAAATAGCCCTTTTTTACTCTTATTCTTCCGTAAGGAGTATCCACAACTGAAAAATCTCTATCAAGTTTGTACCTTAACGCTTCGTAATACCTTATGCCAAAAGTAGAAGTCTCTCTAAATATTATCTCCTTTAATTTATCAGCATTTTCTTTTTCACAAATTACCGTAAGAAGCGTTCCCGGCCTTTGCTTTTTCATAATAATAGGAGTCAAAAACACATCCAATGCTCCATTTTTAAAGAGCAGTTCAAACAAATATTGATAAAATTCCGGATTCATATCATCTATATTTGTCTCCAAAACCATCAATGTCTCAGGTTTTTTTTTACCTCTTCCTCTCCCACATATGTCCTCAAAACATTTGGTATCTCTAAATCCTTAGTACCAGCACCATATCCAACAGAATTTATCGTCATGTCAGGTATACCACCAAACTCATTCGCTAAAGTTTTTACAATAGCGGCACCGGTAGGTGTCACAATTTCACCTTTTACATCGCTTTGGTACACAGGTATTCCTTTTAAAAGTTCTGCTGTTGCTGGTGCAGGCACAGGTATAAGACCGTGTTGAGTATCTACAAAGCCTGAACTTACTGGCAATGGAGAAGAAACAATCTTATCTGGCTTTATCATGTCTATAAGTATCGCCGTACCTATTATATCTACTATAGAATCTACTGCCCCCACTTCATGAAAATGCACTTCTTCGGGAGATTTTCCATGCACTTTTGCCTCTGCTTCTGCTAATTTCTCAAACATCTCAACACTCATTTTCCTGACTTCTTCCTCTAAATCACTCTTATCGATGATTTCTCTCACATCTTTCATATGCCTATGATGGTGATGATGCTCTTCCTCATACAATACCTTAAAAGTCTTAGCACTTATACTATTCTTTTGTGTTTTCCCTATCTCTATATCAAAATTGTCCAAAGCTATTTTCTTTACCTTCTTTTTAAACTCTTCCACATCTACATGAGATAATAATGAAGCAATAGTCATATCTCCAGAAATTCCAGCAAAACAGTCAAAATATAAGACTTTCATTTTGATTCCTCCCCTATCCTATTTATTAAACTTGCAGAATAAGCCGCACCAAAACCGTTATCAATATTTACAACACTTACGCCACTGGCACAGGAATTAAGCATAGTCAAAAGAGCGGACAAACCGTGAAAGTTAGCACCATATCCTACACTTGTAGGCACTGCAATTATAGGAGAGCTAACCAATCCTCCTAACACAGTAGGAAGTGCTCCTTCCATACCAGCAACTGCAATCAATACACGGCATTGTCTGATTTCATCTAATTTATCTAAAAGCCTGTGTAGTCCTGCAACTCCAACATCATAAAATCTTTTTACAGTGTTTCCCATAAGTTCTGCAGTAATAGCCGCTTCTTCAGCAACAGGCAAATCAGAAGTTCCAGCAGCCACTACTCCAATTATGCCTTTTGTCTTATTTATTGGCGTATTTCTTATAGAAATTATACGAGCTTCCTCATAATAGACTGCTTTTTCTACTACCTCTTTCACTGCTTCAAAATGTTGTTGTGAGGCTCTTGTCCCTAAAATATCACTCCCATTTTTATACATATTAAAAGCAATTTCTCTAACCTGCTGGGGAGTCTTTCCTTGACAAAAAATTACTTCAGGAAATCCCTTTCTTATCTCTCTGTGATAATCAATTTTAGCAAATCCTAAATCTTCATAAGGAAGTTTCTTTAAAGCTTCTAATGCTTCATCTGTTGATATCTTGCCTTGTTTAAACTCCATTAAAATCTGCAATATTTTCTCATTGTACATTTTTTACCACCTTCACATGAGGCTCATTTAAGCTACCAGTTCTGTATCCTTCTAAATCCATCGTTACATACTTAAAGCCAGCATTTTTAATTCTTTTTACAACTTCTTCCCTTATACCTTCTTCAAAAATTGTCTCCATCTGCTCCTTTGGAAGTTCAATCCTTGCAACATCTCCATGGTATCTCACTCTAAATCCTGAAAAGCCTAAGTCTCTCAAATCCTCTTCTGCCTTTTCTACCATAGAAAGCTTATCATAAGTTATCTCTTCTCCGTAAGGGATCCTTGAAGCAAGACATGCATAAGAAGGCTTACCCCATGTAGGAAGCCCCAACTCTTTGGATAAAATCCTTATCTCTTCTTTTTTTATACCACATTCTAGCAAAGGGCTTAAAATTCCTAATTCTTTTAACGCCCTTCTTCCTGGCCTGAAATCAGACACATCATCTGCATTTGTGCCTTCTAGAATATATTTGAAGCCCTTTTCTTCTGCAATAGCTTTAAACCTTGAAAATAAATTGGATTTACATATATAGCATCTATTTAAAGGATTTTTTCTAAATTCTTCTATTTCAAGAATATCATTAAATTCCACAACCAAGTGGGGAATTCCTATTTTTTTAGCAAGCTCTACAGCTTCTTTTAATTCACTTTTAGGATGCATTGGAGAAGTAGCAGTCACAGCTAATACTCTATTCCCTAAAACGTCGTAACTTACTTTTGCCAAAAAAGTGCTATCTACACCTCCAGAAAAAGCAATTAATGCGTTATCTAATTTTAACAAATATTCTTGCAATTTCCTTAGCTTCTCTTTAATAATTTCTATATTAACACCCCCTATGGTATACCTCATCAATTTTACGTATAACTATTTTATCACAGATAGTAAAATAAACAAAATGTTTGGGTTTTCCCACATCTGAAAGCTGCTCTTCTGTAGAAGCACTTACTTCCTCTTAATTATCTGTGCTCCTTTTATAAAACTCCAACGTATAGATAACAAAGGCTAAAATAGCCAATAACAGTGCTATAATCATCAAAGTAAATCCATAAGGCCACTTAAAAATTGAAAAAATTATCGCAATATAAAAGAAAAGTGTCGCAGCTTTGCCATAGTTATTAGCAGGTATAGCAATTTCTTGCTTTTTATAAAGTATCGCAGCACCTATTATCATTGATAGTTCTTTTACCATTAAAATAGCAATAACAAAAAAAGGAATTAAATCTTTTATCCATAAACTGGTCAAAACAGTAAGTATCATCAACTTGTCCGCAAGAGGGTCAAGCAAAGTACCTATTTTTGTCACTTGGTTATAGTGCCTCGCTATATAACCATCCAAAATATCCGTAATACCTGATAATATAAAAATCACTGCAGCATAAGTATTTCCCTCGGGAACATAAAAAAAAGTGTATACAAAAAGAGGTATAAGTAAAAATCTAACAAGTGTAAGAAAATTTGGTATATTCATCTAAACACCTCTACTTGTCAAGTTTGATAAAATTATAATACAAAAAAATCAAAAGTAAAAGGCCCTTATCGGGCCACATTTACAGGAACTTCTATCTCATCTAAAGCTATGCGGAAACTATATCCTTCTTCTTCTTTTTTAAAGTCTTCTATATTGGTAAAACATTTGGCAAAAACATCATTTTTTGTGTGAACTTCAATATCTTTTAAATTGTACTTTAAAGCTGTCCTCCTCACTAAAGAATTAATTATTTCTTGTGCAGTTTCTATTCCTACATTTTCCTTCTTCTCAATATAAATATACATACTGCTCTTTTTTTGTTGCCAATCAATATCGTATAGTACACAGAATCCCAACTTTACGCCATCTTTCGTTTCCAACACAAACATTTTACGGTTTTTGCCAAAAGGTATATTTAAAACATTGTCTTTCCCTCTTGATATTTTAAACAAATCAATTAAAAATTTGACCACATTAATGTCTTGCAACCATAAGGAAAATATTTTTTTATCTTTTTTCTCTAAATCTTTAATTAAAACCTTCCCATTTTCTCCCATCATCAACACCACCTATCTATAAATATATATTCTTTACAAATTTCAAAAATCCTGCTTAAAAACAGAAAATAATTTTCGACAAATAAAAAATACAGTATAAATAAAAAAGAGCAGAAAACCCACTTTTTATTTTTTTCTTTAAATTTGTGTTAAATTTTTTCACTATGAAGGAAAATAAATTTTTTTGGTGAATTATATATAGTGAGGTGATAAAATGCAAGCAGAAATATTAAAAGCTATTCAAACAATTTCAAACCCTTTTTTAGACTATTTTTTTATAGCTGTAACTATGTTGGGAAGTTCAGGATTTTATTTTATTTTTATCCCCCTTTTTTACTGGTGTGTAGATAAAAGATTTGGTCTAAAATTGGGACTCATATTGATAAGCTCTATCTATGTAAACACTGTTTTAAAAGAGATAACAAAAATAGCAAGACCTATAGGATATCCAGGAATAAGGTCTATTTTTACACAATCGGCAGGAGGATATTCTTTCCCAAGTGGCCATGCACAAGGTTCTACAACTGTTTGGGGAACTTTAATGGTACACTATCAAAAAAAAATGGCTGTGGTATGTAGGAATCGCCATCGTATTACTCGTATCATTTTCGCGAATGTATTTAGGTGTCCACTGGCCGATAGATATTATTGGCGGAATATTGATAGCTGTTTTAATAATAATTTTAAGTGAACTTATTGATAGCATCGTGAAAGAAAGCAATTTTAACATAAGTTTATCTTTTAAAGTTATTTTGTCAATTTTAATCCCTGCGCTTTTTATATTAATTTTCCCTCACAAGGATATTTATGAATACATGGGTTTAATTTCTGGTACTTTAATAGGTTATTTTATAGACAAAGAAAAATTTGATTTTACTGTCCATGCTCCTCTTCAAAAGCAAATTTTGAAGTTACTAATTGGCATAATTGTATTTTTTGTACTTAAAGAGGGATTAAAATTTGTGTTGCCTTCTGGAAATATTTTTAACGCTATAAGGTATGCAATTTGCGGACTGTGGCTTTCTCTTGGTGCACCTTATGTATTCAATCTTTTTAAATTAAACGATAAAACAATAAAGGCATCGAGTAGGAGCTGAATAATTATTTTATTCAGCGTCCTCTCACACCACCGTACGTACCGTTCGGTATACGGCGGTTCATTAGGAATTGTGTACAATTAGATATCTTTGGGATAAACTCTTATAACCTATGCTTTCAAAGTATTTATTTGTAAGAGTCTTATTTAGGATTGGGCTATTGGATATTCTCCAGTAGCCTTTCCTTGTATTGGCGTATTCCCAGGCTTTTTGTTCTTCTACTCCTAGTTTTACTAAGTTATCATGCTTCGTTTTTATCTTCTTCCATTGTTTCCATATACATGCCCTTAGTCTTCGCCTTATCCATTCGTCAAGGGTTTTCATTATGCTTTTCGCGTCTGCTAATCCAAAATAGTTGACCCATCCTGTCGTTATTTGATTTAGTCTTTTTATTCTGTTTTCCATGCTTATTCCCTTGTTCCGATTGGTTATTTCTCTTACTTTTTCCTTAAACCTTTTGATGGATTTTTCATGGATTCTTATTCTTACTTCGTTTTCTTTTGTATAGAATGAAAATCCAAGAAATTTTCTTCTCCATGGTCTATCTACAGCACTTTTTGCTTCGTTGACTTTTAGTTTTAATTTGCTTTCTATGAATTTCTTTATGCTCTTCATTACTCTGTTTCCTGCAGACCTGCTTCTTACATATATGTTGCAGTCATCTGCATATCGGCAGAATTTATGCCCTCGTTTCTCAAGTTCTTTGTCTAGTTCGTCCAACATTATGTTTGCTAATAGGGGACTTAATGGCCCTCCTTGGGGTGTCCCTTCTTCTGTTGATACTTTGATTCCGTTTATCATTACTCCTGATTCTAGGTATCTTCTTATTAACTTTAGTACCCTTTTATCTCCTATCCGCTTTTCTAGTTTGGACATTATTATGTCGTGGTTTACTCTGTCAAAGAACTTTTCTAAGTCCATATCTACAACCCATGTATATCCTTCATTTATATATGCTTCTGCGGCTTTTATTGCGTCTTTTGCACTGCGTCCTGGTCTAAATCCATAACTGCTATCAGAAAATGTATGGTTGTAGACTTTATTTAGTATTTGGGCTATTGCTTGTTGTATTAGCCTATCTAGTGCTGTAGGTATTCCTAGTAGTCTTACTCCTCCATCTGGTTTGGAAATTTCTACTCTTCGCACTGGTTGTGGTTTGTATTTCCCCTCCAGCAGTTGTTGTTTTATGGTTGCCCAGTTTTCTTTGAGATACGGTAGAAGTTCATCTACTTCCATCCCATCGACTCCATGGCTTCCTTTATTTGCAACAACGCGCTTGTATGCTGCTCTCATGTTTCCTCGTTCTACTATCATTTCAAGCATCTTGCTGGTATATCTTTGTACATCGTTTCTTCTATCTTTTGACGCCGATGATATACTATGCACTTCCGTTGTCTTTTGAAATTCCATTTCTCTATTCAACGGATAGCCTCTTTGTTGAGTTGTCTGCAGTCTCTGCATATCTTTCGAGTCCATAAGATTTCCAAAACCTCCTAACGTTCGGCCCTTCCTTATCTATTCATGACTAGATAAGTACTATGACCTCTGCTGACTTCTCAAGGTTCAACCATACATCACTGTATGGGTTGTCACTTCAGAGTTCACTTTAGTGACTTATCCTTGAGACCTCCCCGGGTAAGAACGATAACTTTCATCTCATATATCTGCCAGATTTACTGTATGGGATTCGGGTAGTGTTGGACTTCGTTTTGTTACGCAAACTCATCCATCCCAATTCAGCCTCTTATCTGGTTCTTGTTCATCAGACCGAGATTTTGCCTTAAGCTTCCTTCAGATTCCACCTCACGATGGACACCCTTGCTCTTGGCTAGTGGTTCCCACTACCAAGCCCACAGCGGACTTTCACCGCCTAGCTATCGCCCATGCCGGGCGCACATAAAAATAAGACCTCCTTCGGGAGGTCTTATCCAATATTAGCCATACTTTTAGTGTGCTTATCAGCTACTTTGCTAGCCCCATAAGATGCAGGCTTAACTTGTGCTTCAAATCCACATCCTAACACCATGTTAACTACTTCTTTTATAATATCTCTTGTTTTACCATTTTCCCCTACGTCTAAATGAATCTGTATATTTATATCCTTTTTATCAGTCTGATTGATCTTTTCAAAAAGCTGATTCGCTATTTCAATGCTATAAGTAGCCTCCATAAAAATCCTTTGTTTTAAAGACAACACCTTTTTATTACAAAATTTCCTATAATAATACCTGGCACCTTTCCCTTCTCGGTATATGATTACAGCAGTGACAAAGCATACGGATTTACCTGGTTGAGAGTCTGTACCCACCATCAACTTGTAATTAGATTGCCGGTCTCCCTCAACAAATTCCATGATGTCTTGGAACATTTTATCAATATCCATTTTTCCCTTGGTTGGGCTAATGAAATACAATGACCCCATCTCCTTTAACTGCAAATTGCTTAGCGCAATTAAATCTTATTTTAATTTTTATTATACACCATTTTCTTAAAAAGTGTATTAAAATTTTTTTATTTTTTTGTTAAACTATCAATTTTGTAACAAACAGTATCAACTCTGCAGCTGGTATAAATATAAGCTGAGCCAGCAAAGTACCCAAAATTTTCCCCAACACAAGAAGCACTACCATACTGTCCACATCATGTTGGGTCCTTTTACCGCTTAAGGCCTGGTCAGTTATAAGAGCCGCCACAGGGTCCACTACAACGGTAAACAATACAGTCGCAAACCCGTTTACAATACCCGAAAGCTGACTGGCTGTAATTCTATACTCAGGAAGAATGGCTCCAGCGTAAAGTGAAGAGATAATACCTGTGGTGTAAATAGAAGTAATAATAACGTTATATATCAAAAAAGTTTTTGGTACGTTAGCCTTCCACACACCTTTTAGCATAGACAGCCTTGGCAAAACAATTTTTTTCTTTATCTTTTTTAAATTACTCCATCTAAATCCTTTAAGAATAAGCTTAGGGACTGTTCCAGCCCCTTCCATTCCATTTATGGCAACAGTAAAAATCGATACAAAAGTGGGCATCAGGGGTGCTCCTATCAATGCCCTAATGTAGCTGAAAAAAGTACAATTCTCATATCATTTTGAAGGAGATAGACCTTGTCCATTTTTATCGCCATATCTACAATACTGCCAAGAAAAGGTGCTTGAATCATATTTGATAATCTTGATATCACAGCCATAATATTAAAAAGCGAAAGAGCAACAGCAAGCTTTCGAGTTCTTACACCCGAAGGTCTTATTGAATAAGAAAGTGTGTCAATCAGATTTATGACCATTGTGAAAAAAGCTACTATCATCAGTCTTTTTGCATCTATCATTTGTCCCATCCATTCTTTTCTTTATTTAAAATTCCTCTATAATTATATTGTACAATGCCTTTTTTTTCAACATTTATCTTTTGCCAAGTGCGTGTAAAGAATTAGTAGATAACTTATTTAGCTGACATTTTGCACAGACTTTTGCCAAAGATTGTGGTATAATTTATAGTATCGGAGGGAAAATAAATGTCACAAAAACAGTACAACAAATGGTTAATTCTTTCTGCAGTTGTCATTGGTAGCATAATGGGGCCAATTGACGGAAGTATAGTCAACATAGCAATGCCAGAATTTACAAAGATTTTCCACACAAATATAACAACAGTAAGCTGGGTCTCCATGACATATTTATTAGTTTTAAGTAGTCTAATGATGACTTTTGGAAGACTTGGCGATATGTTGGGTTATAAAAAACTGTATCAATACGGCCTTTTGACTTTTTCAATATCTTCTGCGATCTTGAGTCTTTCTGTAAATATATATATGTTAATAATTATGCGAGCTTTCCAAGCAATAGGAGCTGGCATGCTAATGTCAATGACATCAGCTATTATAACATCCGTGTTTCCTCCAAACGAAAGAGGTAAAGCTCTCGGCATTAACGCTATGTCTATATCTATCGGGCTTGCAATAGGTCCTACATTAGGGGGTTTTCTTTTATCAAATTTGGGTTGGCAGTCTATATTTTATATAAACGTTCCTATCGGTATAATAGGTTACATATGGGCTCATATCGTGGTACCTGACAACAAAGGAGTTCCTGAAAAATTTGATATTTACGGATCTATTTCTTTCTTTGGCTTTCTTGCAAGCCTCTTGCTCTTTATATCAGAAGGTGGAACATGGGGTTGGACATCACTTCCAAGTATAATTTCATTATTGACATCAGTAACATTTTTAACAATCTTTGTAATTATAGAAAATAAAGTAGACTTTCCTATGTTTGACTTCTCTCTTTTAAAAATAAGGTCTTTTACCTTTGGAAACATAAGCACCCTGCTAAACTTTATGTCTCAAAACACAATGACTTTTTTAACTCCTTTCCTCCTTCAGCATCTAGGATTTACTACTGAAAAAGCAGGTATAGTAATGACTTCTTTCCCTCTCGTCATGTTCGTCGTGGCACCCTTAAGCGGTATTTTAGCTGATAGATACGGAGCCCAAATCCTCTCAACTATTGGTGCACTCATTTCTGCAACAGCCCTTTTTCTTATGGTAACTTTAACAGAAAAATCTACTATGTTTTCCATTATGACCCATCTTGCCCTTTTTGGCGTAGGAAATGCCATTTTTCAGACACCAAACAACAGTGCAGTAATGGGAAGTGCGCCAAAAAACAGATTAGGGGTAGCCTCTGCCTTTCTCGCAACAATGAGAAATGTAGGAATGGTAATGGGCATTGCAGTAGGAAGCGCTATATTTACAAACAGGTTAAAAGTCTATCAAGCTCTAAAATTTTCTTCCAACACTACCTTTATGATGGCTATTAAAGAAGCTTATATAGCCGCCGGAATCTTTTCATTAATATGCGCCTTTACTTCTCTTGTGAGAAATGATGTTAAATTAATAAAAGGAAAGGATTGATTTAAATGGAGACCACCCTTGCTATAGTAAAACCCGACGGTGTCAAGAGAGGGCTTATAGGAGAAATATTAAAAAGATATGAAAACAAAGGTTTAAGGCTTAAAGCGGCAAAAGTAATAACTCCAACAATTGAGCTTTTAGAAAAGCACTACGAGGAACACAAAGGCAAGCCTTACTACAAACCTTTAATACAGTACATGTCCTCAGGTCCTGTCTTTGCAATGGTACTAGAAGGAGAAAACGCCGTAAAAATAGTAAGACTTTTAAATGGTGCCACAAAAGTAGAAGAAGCACTTCCTGGGACGATAAGAGGTGATTTTGCCATAAGCACCACTTTTAACATCATACACGGCTCAGATAGTATTGAATCTGCAAAGAGAGAAATAGCACTGTGGTTTCCTGAATTAGCATGAATATTTTTGTGGACAGGGCATAAACTCTAATAGAGAAAACTATTGGAGGTATACCTTATGCCCAAAATAACAGTAGAAAGTAAAAATAACCAGTATGGAATCATCTACGGAAGAATTGATGACTATAACTGGTACGCATTGGTACAAAAAGAAAAAGTAAGTTACGGAATAAATCCTGTTACTTTAGAAAAAGGAGATGGGAAAGTTTCAAGATTGTTTGTTTACAAAAAATTTTCTTCCAAGATTCCCAATGACTTTATAAAATCAGTAGTGGCTGATTACAGACATAAATGGAATTGGTTAGAAAAAGACAAAAAAGAGCTAATAACAAGATTAGTAAATTATTTAGAACTTCGATATTCTCTAAAAGTATTAAAGTCTAAGGCGAAGTGACTTCACTTCGCCTTAGTTAATGGTACTATATAAGCAGTATAAAGATTGTTAAATACAAATTCTATTGAAGAGAAAAATACCACCACCAGCCAATCATAGCCAGTAAGCACTGTTGTCCTAAACACAACACTTAAAGGTGGAACATATATTGTAGCTAAGAAAAGCAAAAATGATGTTAAAACTGCTAACACCAAGTAAGGATTAGTAAAAATCCCTATCTCAAAAATTAAATTTCTTTCTGACCTGCACTCAAAGGCGTGTATCAGCTCTACCATCACTAATGTAGCAAAAGCTACAGTCCTAGCTTTTTCCAATGTCCCATAACTTAATGCAAATACATATGCTCCAAGAGTACTTACTGCCATTAAAAATCCCACTATAATGATTCTTATACCCAACCCTCTTGAAAACACACTTTCTTTAGCGTTTCTTGGTTTCATCATCATTATATCTTTTTCAGGAGGATCCATCCCCAGAGCTAAAGCTGGTAACCCATCAGTAACAAGATTGACCATTAATATTTGAATTGGAGCAAGAGGCAATTTTAAGGCCATTAAAGCTGCAAAAAACATAGTCAAAACTTCTCCAAGATTACAAGAAAGCAAAAATCGTATAAACTTTCGTATATTGTCATAAATTATTCTTCCCTCTTCAACAGCTGCCACAATAGTAGCAAAATTATCATCTAATAAAATCATAGAGGAAGCCTCTTTTGCAACTTCTGTTCCTCCTTTTCCCATAGCAATACCTATATCTGCCTCTTTCAAAGCTGGAGCATCATTTACACCATCCCCTGTCATAGCTACTGTAAAACCTTTGTTTCTAAGGGCTCTGACAATTCTGAGCTTATGTCTTGGGGTTACTCTTGCATAAACACTAATATTTGTACAAGCTTTCTCAAGGTCCTTATCGCCCATGTTATCTAAATCCTGCCCTGTGATTACTTTATCATTTTCCCCTAATATTTTTAATTCTTTTGCTATAGCAGTTGCAGTAATCTTGTGGTCACCTGTTATCATAACCGGCTTTATTCCTGCCATCTTGCATTTTAAAATCGCCTCATATACTTCCCTTCGAGGAGGGTCTATCATCCCTTCCAATCCTACAAAAACCAAATCTTTTTCTATAAACTCCGCAACCATTGGAAATTTAGGAGGAAGCTTTTTATAAGCAAAGGCCAATACTCTTAAAGCTTCCCTGCCAAAACTTTCATTGATATCTAATATTCTTTTTTTATCAAAAACAGTAAGTGGCACTTCTTTTCCTTCTGTATATTTATATGTACAAAGGTCCAACATTACATCTGGTGCACCTTTTACATAGACATATTTTTCACCGCTTATCTCCACAATAACGGACATCCTTTTTCTATCTGAATCGAAAGGAATTTCCTCCATTCTTTTAATATTTTCTACCAATTCAAGAGAAAGTCCTGATTTCATTGAAAAAGAAAGTATAGCAGCTTCGGTAGGGTCTCCTAAGTATTTTTCTTCTTCTAAAGTTTCTTTGCCAATTTTTATCTTTTCCCTCTTAATCTTTGCATTATTGCACAATGCTCCTATCTCCAACATCTTTCTAAAAGCGCTTCTCTCTTTATTTCTCATTGTAGTAAATTCTTTACTTTTATCACCTTTTACTTCAAAAACTTCTTCATCGCAAAACACTTTTGTCACAGTCATTTTGTTCTCTGTCAAAGTACCTGTCTTATCCGTACATATTACATTAGTGCATCCCAAAGTTTCAACAGCAGGTAATTTTCTTATTAACGCATTTCTTTTAAGCATCCTTTGTACCCCAATAGCCAAAGAAACTGTAACAACAGCAGGAAGTCCCTCAGGAATAGCAGCAACTGCAAGACTTACACCTGATAAAAACATATAATATAAAGACTCTCCTCTTATTATTCCTAATACTATTACAATACCGCATATAGCAAGAGCTCCAGCTACTAACACTTTTCCAAGTTTATTAAGTCTTTTTTGTAATGGCGTTTCATCTCCTTCAATATCTTTAATCATCCCTGCAATTTTCCCCATTTCTGTTTGCATACCTGTAGCAGTTACAATAGCTTTCCCTCTTCCTTTCGTAACAATCGTACCCATATAAACTACATTACTATTAGTTACTGCCGCTCTTTTTACATTGTTTACAGCTTCCTTGTGGACAGGGACTGACTCACCAGTCAAAATCGATTCATCCACTTCTAAATTATGACTTTCTATCAAAACAGCATCTGCTGGAACTTTATCTCCCGCCTCCAATATAATAATATCATCTATTACAATCTGAGAAGCCTCTATCTCTTTTTGTTCTCCATCCCTCAAAACTTTTGCAATAGGCGCTGCAAGTTTTTTTAAAGCTTCCAAAGACTGCTCTGTTCTATATTCTTGGATAAATCCTAATACAGCATTTAAAATGACGATTATCGTTATTGTCAAAGCATCCGCTAATTCTCCCATCAAAGCAGAAATTAAAGTTGCTGCCAATAAAACCATCACCATAAAATCTTGAAACTGGTTTAAAAATATTTGCAAAGGACTAACTTTGTGCCCTTCCTCCAATATATTCGGCCCATATTTCAATAACCTTTTTTGCGCTTCTTGACTATTTAAGCCGGTAAAGTCAGTTTTATCAAAGTAGTAAATTGTTTGTTGCATTTGCTTCTTACCGTAAGACATCCCAATCCCCTTTCTTAAACTTTTTGCTCTCTAAATAAAATATGAGGGCATTCTAAAAAACATGCCCTCATTCTTTTAAACTTTGCCATCCATCTCTTGCAAGATTGACTATTAAATTATGTCGAGACTTGTCAGGATGATTTATAACTTTATTATACCATTTTAATGCCTCTTCTTTATTGCCTAACATTCTATTAAGTTCTGCTATCATGTATATAAGAAGTATTTCTTCCTCATATATATCCGAACCACTATAGGCTTTTATATAAGAATCCAATGCATATTTCAAATATTTTTCTTCATTTACCTTATCATTTAAAATCCTATATATCCAAGCAATTCTAAGACAAGTCTTCGCAAAAACTATGGGTTTATCTTCTTTTATCTGGGAACAATATAAAGCCAATAAATAGGTTTCTAACGCTTTTTGAGGTGTTCTTTCACCAGAAAATTCTCTTTTAACCCACTTAGCCGTTACCAGTGACAGGATTTTTTCCTTTTTGTCATTAGTTATTCTGTCAAATTCAGATTCCAAAGCAGCATATCCACAATTTGGGCACACAATAACCTCATAAAAGAAAGGATTAATGCCATCTTTATATTTAGTATAAAAATCTCTTTCTCTTTCTTCCACCTTCAATTGTGAAGTCCTTACTTTAGTATATGTAAATTCTCTCTTACACACTGGACATACGGCTTTTTTCTCGTACAAATATTTGTTCTCCAATATTACACCTCCGTCCAACATTAGTCCTATTAAATATTTTAACATACTCATCAACATTTTTCGACATTCTCTAGATAAAAAATTAGCTATCTGCAAAAGTTGAAATTATTTGTGATTTATTATTCCATATGTAAGGCCAATAAGCATAATAATGCCTCCATAACCAGCAATAGGATATAAATAATGAACAAGTTTTGCAAAACCAAACCTACTAGCTATAAGGGCTATTCCTCCCGAGGCAACAGTAAAAATCTTATATTTCACTGACCCAACTTCTGTAAACCTTGCCGCAAACCCATATAGATTTCCAACAGCCGTAGTATATATTTCTGCAATCAAAATAAAACTGTATACAAATTTCAAAACCGGTGAAATATTACCAGCAACATAAAGCATGGGTATCTCATATAAAGAAGCAGTAGGCATATTTATAAGAATTGTAAAAAATATCAAAAACGCACCTAATCCTAATCCCATTCCTCCTAATATAGCTCCCCATCTTAGTTTTGACCTGTCGTTGGTTTTCTGTCCAAGAGGAGCAAGAATGGCAACTGCCATCAAAAGATTATAGGAAGCATAAAGTACTCCCGACAATGCAAAATTTTTTACTGCAGCTTTAAAAGGAAAGTCAGCAATTGTTATAACCGTAATGTCTGGTCCATAAAAAAGGGAAAAAGTACCCACAATGATTATGGCAAGCAAGAGCAAAGGCACTACAAAAGAAATGGCAGAAATAACTCCTCCAATTCCTGTTAATACTGTTACAACCGATAATACTGCCATTACTACACCCCCAAAAGTAGAAGGAAGCCCAAATTGCTCTTCAAAAATTGCACCACAACCTGCTATCATTGCAGATAGTGCTCCAAACAAAAAAAATGTAACTACTAAATCTATCACTCTTCCAAATAAAGGTCCCCCAGCCTTCATGATGACCTTTTTATAGGAAGAGGCATTAAGCCTGTTACCTAATCGTAAAATTATATACCCATAAAACACAAACATAAAAACAGCAATTACAAGCCCTATAGTTCCTTTTACTCCGTGATATGCAAAAAACTGCAATATTTCTTGTCCCGAAGCAAATCCCGCCCCTACTACTGTTCCTATATAGCTTGCAGCAACTTTAAAAGCCGAAATCTCTTTTTTACTCAAAAAAATCCCGCCTTTCTTTCTATTTTAAATATATTTTTGGCGGGATAAAAAATATTATTCTTTTTAAAAAACTATTTACTTTTTATTAGAAAATGAGTTAAAATAATAGTTGTGCCATAACAAAATATTCTAGTACGTTTTATGAGGTGAAACAAATGAAAAGAAAGAAATGGTTTATTTTCTTTTTAATATTATCTATTGTAGCTTCAGGAGCCTTTTTTGTATATTATAAATACATACGTATAACAAAACATCCAGAGAGTGTATTTAACAATGATAATAAAAATAATATTTCCAATTCTGAACAAGCATTACCTAAAGACAAAGTATATATTGCCTTTTTAGGCTTAGATAAAAATGATGAAAGAGTACACACTCTAGGAAGTTTTAGGACTGACACTATAATGATATTTTCAATTGATTTAAATGATAAAGTCGTAAAAGTTCTTTCCATTCCGCGAGATACATACGTAGATATTCCCGGATTTCATAAAGACAAAATAAATGCTGCATATGTATATGGCGGTATGGGAGAAAAAGGTTATGCTCTTAGCTTAAAAACCATAAGTGATTTTTTAGGTATCGATGTGCCTTATTACATTTCAATAGACATGCAGACAATACCAGATATTGTAGACGCAATCGGTGGAGTACCCCTCGATGTAGAAGTAAATATGCATAGCCATGGAGCCAACTTAGATAAAGGATACCAAATTTTAGATGGGCAAAAGGCTTATCAGTATCTAAGATGGAGATATGACCCCATGGGAGATATAAACAGAATTAAAAGGCAACAAAAGTTTATAATTGCCTTTGCCAACCAGCTTAAAAGTAAAGCAAAAGATGTTTCTACTTATATAAATTTATACAATACTTTTAAAGGAAAGTTGTACACTAATCTCAATTATGAGCAAATACTTGCCTTAATATACGCTGTTAAAGACATATCACCAGATTCGATAGAAAAATTCACAGTGCCAGGAGACTTTTATGATTTAAATGGAATAAGTTACTGGAAGCCAGATATGGAAAAATTAAACGAGGTGCTTCAAGAATTCACAAAATAAAGAGACGCAGCTAGAAGCGTCTCTTTATTTTGTGAAACCAACTTAGTTTCTTTTTTATTGGTTCTATCACTTCAATATCTTCACCATTAATCACTTTTTGACTATTACTAATCAAATAGTCTATGTAGGCATCTTCAATTCCTTCTTTTTTTAAAGTCTCTAAAGCTTTTGATATCTTAGGCGCTCTTCCCCTTGTTGTATGAGCATCAGAAGCTATAAAATGCACCATATTGTGTTTTATAAGCTCTAACGACTTATACCTTATCTCATCTCCAAACAAGCCTGTAATGCTTGTAGAATTAATTTGCATAAGCGCTCCTTCGTTAATTAACCTATATATTATATCAAAATCTCCTTTAACATATGAATATCTTTCTATGTGAGCTATAATAGGAGTAACTCCTATCACCTTAAAGTCAAATATTACATCCTCTATGTATTCCGGATAACTAGCTACCGGTAATTCTATCAAAATATATTTACCCATATCGTTTATTGACATAACTTCTCCTTTTTTATAACTTTCCACTAATGTAGGAGAAATAAAAGCTTCACACCCTGGAATTATCTTTAAATCTATGTGATTTTGAATTAAAAACTCATTTAACTGCTGACAAGCATTTAAAATACTCTCTTTTGATATTTCATGCTCATATTCTATATAATGAGGTGTCGCTACAATTGACTCTATACCATCTTGTACTGCAATAAGTGCCATTTCCTTGGAAATGTCCAAGGACTCAGCACCATCATCAAGATTAGGTAATATATGACAATGTATGTCCACCATTATCTTTTCCTTCTTTTCCTATGTTGTGGTTTATTATCATCATAATAATAGTAATAGTAGTATCCTCCATGACTTTCTTTTACTCTGTTGAGTACAACCCCAAGGATATTAGCTTTTACACTTTCTAAAATCTCTTTTGCTCGGCTAACTGCTCCAATCTCTGTCTTCCCAGCTTGTATAACAAGTATTACCCCATCAACAACAGGTGCTAATACTACTGCATCAGTTACAGTAACAACAGGAGGACTATCTATAAATACATAGTCGTAATTTTCTTGAATACTACTTAATAATTTTTTCATTCTATTAGAACCCAACAGCTCAGCTGGATTAGGTGGAATTGGCCCAGAAGTTAATATATGTAAATTACTGTAACTGGTATCTACATTTAAATAAGCCTCATAGTCCCCTTCATCTATCAGTAAATTTGTTAAACCTCTACTATTAGACAAATTAAAAGTTTTATGAACTGTGGGATTTCTTAAATCTGCATCTATTACAATAACTTTACTTCCTGTCAAAGCTACAGAATAGGATAAGTTTTTGACAATAGTACTTTTCCCTTCATTTGGAAGCGAGCTGGTAATCAATATACTTTTAACTTTTCTATCTACACTGGTAAATTGCAAATTAGTTCTTAAAGCACGAAAAGCCTCAGCAAAAGGCGATTTTGGATCTGCTACAATTGGATTTCTTGCTACTACCATTCATTTTCACATCCTTACCTAAATTTAATTTTTTATTTCGGGAATGACACCTAATACAGGTAAGTCCAAGTATTTCTTTATATCTTCTGGGCTTTTTATAGTTCTATCCATATATTCCAATAAAAATACAATAAAGACGCTTATCATAAAGCCTAAAATAGCAGCTACCGCAATATTCAAACTTGTTTTAGGACTAATTTTAGAGGTTGGTGGAATAGCTTTATCAATTACTTGCACATTATCAATGTTCATTATTTTTACAATGTTTTCCACAAATGAATCCGCAATCGCATTTGCTATTTCTGCTGCTTTACGAGGGTCACTATTTTTTACGCTTATCTCAATAATCTCTGTGTTACCTTTAGCTGCTACATCTACACTATTTTTTAATTGGTCAACAGTTAGAGGTAGTCTCAGTCTCTCAATTACTGGCTGCAAAACCCTCCTGCTTTTAACAAATTCACTATAAGTGGCAGCTAGCATCCTACTAGTTTGTATATCTTGAACTTGTATCTGACTATTGTTAAGCGCGGAACTTTGTGTTCTGCTGACTATCAAAGAAGTACTCGCTTTATACACAGGAGTAGCAATGAAATATGAAAATATCCCACTAATTATCGTAGCTAAAAGGGTAATAATTACTATCATTTTTGTCCTTTTTCTTATAATCAGGAAAATTTCTCGCAAATCAATTTCCTCTTCTGCCATTTTTAAACCCCCTTTTATCCTTTCCTTTGTATACAATTTGCTATAAAAGCAAAATTCAGTTCTTTTTAAATTTTTTTGCTATTTTACTTTTGTAACCGCAGCCTCCTTTTCGATAGCTGTTAAATTGTCAACAAGTTCTAATAAATACCTCTTAAAAGGTTCACTTAAGTCCTCTCTTTTTAGAGCATACTCAACAGTTGCCATAAGGTAACCTAATTTATCTCCCACATCATATCTCTTGCCAATAAAATTATAGGCGTAAATTGCTTCATAATTTAAGAGAGTTTTTAAAGCATCTGTAAGCTGTATTTCACCTCCTGCTCCTGGTGGCGTGTTTTCCAATATTTCAAATATTCTTGGTGTAATTATATATCTTCCCAAAATAGCGATGTTAGAAGGCGCCTTTTCTTTTTTAGGCTTTTCCACAAGGTCTTTGACTTTGTATAATCTATCCTCAATAATAGCAGCGTCAACTATTCCATATTTATCTACATCCTCATACGGCACCTCTTGTACCCCAATAATAGAACAGTTGTACCTTTCGTATTGGTCAATCATCTGCTTTAAAACCGGCACTTCTGAATCTACTATGTCATCTCCTAAAAGTACTGCAAAAGGCTCATTTCCTACAAAAGATTTAGCACAGTAAATAGCATGTCCCAACCCTTTAGGTTCCTTTTGCCTTATATAGTGAATGTTCACCATATTGCTAATATCCTCTACAAGGTTAAGTAAACTTTCCTTGTTTTTCTTTTTTAACTCCAGCTCCAACTCCACAGATTTATCAAAATGGTCTTCTATTGCTCTTTTATTTCTGCCAGTTATTATAAGGATATCCTCAATTCCCGATTGAATCGCCTCTTCGACTATATATTGAATAGTGGGTTTGTCCACAATTGGAAGCATTTCTTTAGGCTGAGCCTTGGTAGCAGGCAAAAACCTCGTACCAAGGCCTGCAGCCGGAATTATCGCCTTTCTTATTTTCACTGTTTTTTCCTCCCATGCAAGTTTTACAGCTTATTTAAACTCTACGCTAAATTTAGCTAAAGCTTCTGAAAGCTCTTTTTTAATCGCTTCAAGTTTTTCTTCTGTCTTTGCCTCACATCTCACAATAAGCTCTGGTCCTGTGTTAGAAGCTCTAACCAGTCCCCATCCTCCATCAAACAACACTCTTGCACCATCAACATCTATAATGTTGTATCCTTTTTCTTTAAAGTATTCAGTTACACCTTTTACCACATCAAATTTTTTCTCATCGTCACATTCTAACCTTATTTCAGGTGTTGCAGGATATTTAGGAACATCAGCTAAAAGCTCAGACAAAGATTTATCTGTATTAGAAAGTATTCGTAAAAGCCTTGCAGCAGCGTATGCCGCATCATCAAACCCATAGTACTCATCTGCAAAAAACATATGACCAGACATTTCTCCTGTAAACACAGCACCTAATTCTTTCATTTTTGCTTTTATGAGGGAATGCCCTGTTTTGAAGAAGATAGGTTTGCCTCCCAATCTCTCAATTTCTTCTACTAATGCCTGAGAACATTTCACTTCTACAATGGCATCAGCGCCGGGATGTTTTTTCATTATTTCTCTCCAATAAAGAATCATCAACATATCTCCCCAAATTACATTGCCTTTATCATCTACGACGCCGATTCTATCACCGTCACCGTCAAAAGCTATACCCAAATCTGCGTTTACCCTCTTTACTTCTTCAATTAAATCTTTTAAATTTTCTTCTTTTACTGGATCTGGAAAATGGTTTGGAAATGTAGGATCAGATTCACAATAGAGAGGATATACTTCACAACCTAAATTGTATATCACATCAGGATAAAAATATGAACCTGTGCCATTCCCACAATCGACAACAACTTTAAGCTTTCTGTCGCCTAATTTAACCTTTTCTTTTATCATATTAATATACGAATTAATTGGATAAGCATACTTCACATTTCCTGTACCTTCTTCAAATTCGCCTTTTTCTGCTATATAGTAAAGTTTTTTAAGTTCATCGCCATAAATTGTAGAAGGTCCTACCATAACTTTGAAACCATTAAATTGTGGCGGATTGTGGCTTGCAGTAATCATCATCCCTGCTTGATAATTGTACAGGACATTAGAATAGTAAAAAGCTGGAGTCGTCAAAACCCCTACATCTAATACATCACAGCCTGTAGAAGTAAGTCCTTTAATCAAAGCATCTCGTATAGGTCTTGATGATAATCTATTATCTCTGCCTACCAGCACATCCTTAATTCCTTTTTGTCTCACATATGTACCAAAGGCCTTCCCTATAAGCTCAGCACTTTCAACAGTCAAATCATCTTCCCATACGCCTCTAATATCATACATCCTAAACATATTTTCATTCAACTTCATTTGTCTCAACCTCCTTTTTTATGCCATACAATTTAATTATATAGATAATACTGAAAATCCTCAATACACAATCTTCACAAAATTGTTTCTTGACTTTATGCAAATATGTCAACAAGCATAAACCAGACTCCTTTGCTGCTCAGATACATTTTCCATCACTTCAATAGCTAAATCTACACTTTTTAGCTCACCTGCTATACTAAATATAACTTTTGCCCTCTTTTTTCTTTTGTCTATTTTCTTAATAAGCCCTTCATACCCTTTTAATGGTCCTTCAATTATCTTTACTCTTTCTCCTTCCATTATACCTTTCGACAAATCTATTAAATCAGAATTTTTAGTAAGAGATAAAATTATTTTCATCTCCTCTTCTTTTACAAAAGCAGGCCTTTTTCCTTCTTTCAGAAAAATACCTCTTTTTAAAACTTCAGATATTTTATAATATAAATCATCACTCATCTCGGCATTTACAAAAACATATCCAGGAAATAAAAGTTTAATTTTTTCCACTGGTTGTCCTTTTACTCTCTCTATAATTTTTCTTTTCGGAATAAGCAATTTCACTTCCTCTTTAAAGCAATTCTCAATAATATCTCTAACTTTGTTCTCATAACCACTTCGAGTAAAAATAACATACCATTTTTTCATTTTTCTACACCCCATTTTATAATTTTATCTCTTATTCTTACAAAATTCAACATATAATTCCTAATTATGATATAAATAAGTATGCAAATGGAAACTTGAAAAACTCGACCATTGTGCTATATTATAATTATTCGAAACAAATTAACGTTTAAAGGGGGACTTTTTATGCAAATAGAACACAAAAGATAAAAGACATAAAACTAAAGGGCGGGCATTCAGAAAAATACCCACCCCAACTCTTGACAAAGAGCCTTTAAAAAATTTTTTATAAAATAAAAAGGCTTAAGAGTTAAGCCTCAAGAAATATTTATAAAAACTCAAATCATCAGTAAGTTCGGGATGAAAAGAGGTAGCAAGCAAATTATCTTGCTGTGCTGCCACAATTTTACCTTGGTGCTTCGCAAGTATCCTGACACCATTCCCTACATTTTCTATATACGGAGCCCTTATAAAAACCGCCTCTATCTCATTATTGGAAACTGCTGGTATTATAAGCTTTGTTTTAAAGCTGTCAAGTTGACTGCCATATGCATTTCTTTTAACTGAAATATCCATTATTCCAAGGTGCACTTTGTCATCATTAACTATATATTTTGCCATAAGTATCATGCCAGCACAAGTGCCCCATATGGGAATTTTCCTCTCATTCAGCTTTAAAATAGCATCTTTGAGTCCAAAATCTACAATCATTTTCCCTATTGCAGTGCTTTCGCCACCCGGTATAATCAATGCATCTAAGCTTAGCAGAGTATTTTTGTCTTTTGCCAAAACAGCTTCTACACCATCTATAAGCTTTAATTTTTCAATATGTTCTCTAACAGAGCCCTGAATTGCCAATACTCCAACGCGCAAACTACCATCCCCTTGAAGCATATAGATCTTTTTCATCAAGTTTTCTTATATCAATACTCTGCATGGCTTCTCCCAATCCTTCTGAAACTTCTGCCAATATTTCTGGTTTGTCGTAATAGGTTACAGCTTTTACTATAGCCTCTGCCATTTTTTCAGGATTTTGTGACTTAAATATTCCAGAACCAACAAAAACACCATCTGCACCAAGCTGCATCATTAAAGCCGCATCCGCTGGTGTCGCAATCCCTCCTGCCGCAAAATTTACAACCGGAAGTCTCCCATGTTGTGCAACATATTTTACAAGGTCATATGGCGCTTGAAGTTCTTTAGCAGCAGCCATAAGTTCGTCTTCTCTTAAAGTAGTAAGCCTTTTTATTTCGGCATTTATTATCCTCATATGCCTTACTGCTTCTACTACATTTCCTGTACCTGCTTCTCCTTTTGTCCTTATCATAGAAGCACCTTCCCCTATACGCCTTAGTGCTTCTCCAAGGTTTCGTGCCCCGCACACAAAAGGTATCTTAAATGCCCACTTATCTATATGGTACATCTCGTCTGCAGGGGTTAAAACTTCGCTCTCATCAATAAAATCTATCCCAAGTGCCTCTAAAATCTGTGCTTCCACAAAATGCCCAATTCTAACTTTTGCCATAACAGGGATTGATACTGCTGCCTTTATCTCCTTTATTATTTTAGGATCTGACATTCTTGCGACTCCGCCTCTTGCCCTAATATCAGCTGGAACTCTCTCTAAAGCCATAACTGCAACAGCCCCTGCCTTTTCAGCAATAACCGCCTGTTCTGGTGTTGTCACATCCATTATGACTCCACCCTTTAGCATTTGCGCAAGGTTTTTATTAAGCTCATATCTTTCATTCATTGTTCTATTCCTCCTTACAATTGTATTGTCATTTTATATATCTTAATATCAATTGTACCTATTAAATCGAAACAAATCAATCAGAACATTATAGATACAAAAAAAGAATGCATAACGCATTCTAATCCAAAAGTTCTCTATACAATTTCATTAAACTTTCATTTATATTGTTTATCTCACTTACATCAAAAATAAATTCTTGATAGTTTAACTCGTCTTCAACTTCTCCCCCCTGAAACATACGCAATCTACAAGAAATTTAGTTTTTTCCGTCTCAACTAAATAGCATGAGCCTGTAACTTCTTTAGTAGCTCCCAAAAAACTTATTTTCACAATAACGTCTCCTTTCATATTAGGAATAATAATTTTCTTCGATCCATTTATTTATATAATGTATATATCTAACAAAATCATCCAAATGGTTCTTTAATATGTCAACAATTACCTTCTCGTCAATTTTCATATAATCATGTACAAGTATATTTCTAAAAGAAACCATGTTAGAAATATTTTTGGCAAAATTTTCTGGCAAAATGTTTGCTTTACCTAATAATAAAACCGTTTCTCTATAGGTATCGGGTTTTTCTAAACCAAGAGAAGAAATAATTATATTGGCTATATCAATAACACATTCTATAGATATTTGAATTCCTCTTTCTATTCCCCAATATTTGAGCATATCCTCTTTTATATTTTCTTTATTTACTTCTTGCGATACTTTTTTTAACAATATTAAATTTTTTTGTAACTCTTTTATTTTAGAATTTATTGTTTCTATTATACTTTTAGTCACTATTATCACCTACAACACTTTTTACCCATTCTTTAATAACATCCATCTGCACTTTTCTAAAATATTCCATGTCCATATATTCTCTTAGAGTTTTAACCTCAAATTCCACCTTTACATCTTCATTTTCTTCAAAAATAAGTTTGCCGTGCTTTATTACTTGATGCTTAAGCACTGGATTTGCAGAATTTAATATTACCAAATCTATATCATCTCGTTTAAATATTGAAACCAAATCGCCAATTAAAGCAAGTTTGTCCATAGGATCATATCCATTCCCTAAAAGTACCGCAATATCAAGATCACTATTTTTTGTATTAGTGCCTTTACTATATGAGCCAAAAACATATATCAACTTTATGTCATATTTACCCTTTAAATATTGCAAATTTCTCTTAAATATTTCTTCCACTTCTTTTAAATCTCTCTGAACCACTACAGACACCTCTTTAAGAAGGCATTATTACCTTAATTTTACCACTCCCCCTTACCTTCTTCAATCAATTTTATATCATTTATAATATCATCTATTATAAGCTCCTGATACCCTGCTTTTTTTATTATTTTCATCTCTTTTGCCACATCAAAAAGTAAAGGTGATTCAATCTTATTTAGCTTACTAAGCCTTACATCATTTATGACTTCATTTGAAAGAGATTTTAAATAATCTTCTACACCGTACCTTAAAAAGTGAAACTTGTCTTTATACCTTTTGTACAATCTATCTGCTATCATAAGCCCCTCTGGGTCAAAATCTCCTGAGTAATATATCTCTGTCCCTTCTTTATAAAGCATGTCCAAGAGCAGGAGAGAAGAAAGTTTTGGCTGGCCATATGTGCATACAAGAGGAAATACTTTGCTTGTGGCATCTATTAAAGATGTAAAAACTGAAGGATTCTCTACAACATACACTTTCTTAGAAGGGCTTATGACCCTCTCAATTTTACTCAAATTTAAAAGAGGAACTTGCAAGACTTGATTGCTTTCATAAGCAGCCTTAAATACTTGATTTTCCGTATCGCCCTCATATGCCAAAAGTCCTGAGAGTGTGACATAATTGGATATTTCATCTATCAAAATGCCAACGTTGTAATAAAGTTCTGATATTTCTTCACTTCCTTTTACTTCATTCAGCCCCATTAAAGTGCATAAAGCGTTTATAAACATACTTCCAGCTTCTGTATTTGAATCAAAATAGTGAGGATTACGTGCAATCTGGGAAGAAAACACCGGCAGTCTTTTCTTTTCCCCTTTATAAACAGGCAAATTATTTATAGCATCACATACATACATTATATCTTTTTTTAGCCCATTTCTATCATTTAAATACCTCTGATTTACTGTCCTTACCCCTACAGCGGTTCCCTCATACAAACTTTTTAGCCAATCAATGCACTTACATTCCTGGTATTTAGAGAAGAGCTCTTTAAAGAACTCTTCTCTTTCTTTTGCCAATATTTCCATATCCTCTTTTTTGCTGGTGAGTTTTTCGCCAAAATAGTATTCCAGTATGTCTTTTAGCGTATACTCCTCAAATCGCGTATTTTTTAGCGACTCTTCAAACTTTGCCACATCAATGGATGCAGATTTTTTTGTCCTATAGTCTTTTTTAAAATGGTTTGTAAGTACTTCTTTTTCATCTTCCGTAAGATTATCAAGCTTTACAACGCCTCCAAGACGTCCTAAACTTCTGTACTTTTCCCTTATACCTTTAAAAATCCTCTTGTATCCCTTTTTTTCTTTAAAATATTTAAGTTCTTCTTTATTCATTTACAGCACCCACCTCAAGAGCGGCAACCTCCTCTTTTTCAGGAAGTATAAGATGCTTTACCTTTCCATCCCACAAATACTTCATGACCAATACAGCCTTTGCATTTTTTGGCCTTATAAGTTCATAAATTGAAAGCTTGGGGACAGTGTCATAATCTCCCCACAAAACCTGCGAATTCATTATATAATTAAATCTTAGATCTTCAATCAGTTTAAACATATCCCTTATGTTTGTGTCATCAACCCCTGCAAATGCTTCATCTAGAGATATTATGCGAGGTGCAGTCGGGGGTGCTCCCTCATACCTTGAGTAAACCGCGGAAAACAAAGGTATATACATGGCCATCGCCTTTTCTCCACCGCTCAACTTATTAAAGGCATTATCAGTAAGCTCCTTGCGACTTTCCCCTTCTTTTCTGTAGTAAAGCTTAAACTCAAACCAATCTCTGTAATCTAATATTTCTTTCATAATCTTGTGAAAAGTTTCTGTATTGTTTTTTTCCTCCATTGCCCTCCTGGCTCTTTCTACTTTTGACCTAAAATGATTTACAACTTTATCGAAGACTTCCTTTTTCAGCATATCAGCATCAGATTTTAAAATATCTACAAGTTCCTTTGTATCAAGTTCTTCTTCATTGGAAGCAGGAATGCTTCTCCACTCAATAGAGAACTTAAGTCCGCTGGAAGTATCCCTTTCAGACATGAGTTTGTTCATTTTCTTTACCCATTCTTCTGCTTTAAAAATCTTTGCCCTTATCTTAATTCCCACATTGTGCATTATAATCTCTTCAAAAAGAATCTTATCCGTCTCTCTTAAAAGGCTTTCATTCGCCATTATATCCTCTTCAATATTAGAATAAAGCGTATATAATGAAACAACTTTACCATTTATATTTGCCGTAATATTAAGTCTTCTCTGCTTACTCTTTGCTTCTTTTATTCTTTCATTGTCTCCCTCACAAGCTTCGTCAAAGATATTGCCAATTGAAAGTCCATATTCTAAAAGTTCGTTGCGAGTTTCAAAATACACATTTTGAAGTCTCTCTGTAAACTTTTCTCTGTCAAAGCCCGCTTTGTCAAAAAAGCCTTTGTATTCAGAAAGAATGCTTTTACTTAATTTTAACATATCCTCCATTTCAACGTCTTGCTTGACAAAGCCAAGTGCTAATTCCTTTTTTAAACCCTCTTCAACAATATTGTAAATTTCCTCTTTAAGATGAATCTCTTCTTCAATGTTTAAAAGGTCTTTTAAGCTTCTCTGTAGCCGCTCCTCAAGTTTTGCTTTTTCGGCTGATTTATTTGTAATCTCTTTAGGTATTTCCTCCAGCCTTTTTAGGCAAAACTCTAGTTCTTTCTCAATTTCTTCAAGTCCAAGTTCTTTTAATGTCTCTTTTAGCATCTCAATTTTCTTAACAGAACTCTGTATTTTGTTTTCCAGTACGTCTATTTCGTACTTTAAGTTATCAATATCGTATTCTAAATCTTGTTTTTGCTGCAATAACATTTCTTCGTTTGAAATGTGCAAAACATATTTGTTGTATAGTATTTCTACTTCATTAAGCCCTGAAGCGTATTCTTCCGCATATTCATACGCAGAAGAATAGGTATCAATATCTGGATGTATGTTTATGCCAGATGTCAATTCTCTTACAACAGCTTTCTTTTTCTGAAGGTCCTCAAAACAGTTTTTAACTGTAAAAAGCTGTTCATCCAGTTTATGAGAGGTGTATTCGTAATCAGCCTTTGCCGTTTTTAAATATCTATATGCTTCTTCAATATCTTCTTTCCCGGGAAATGCCGAATATTCGTAATCCAGCCTCTGTATCCTTGATTTTTTTGCATTTATTTCCTCATCGATTGCAGATATTTCAGCTTTTATAGCCTGTATTTCTTCTTGTATAGATTTAATAAGCTCTTCTCTGTAGCGCTTTCTAGACTCACTCCCGATGTACTTTGATTTAACTTTATCCCGCGCTTTCCCTTTTATTACTCCTATTCCATATGTGCCATTTGAATCAATATAGGTTGTCCCGCTTTCTTCGGATACAAATATATTGCTTAAAGCATCCGAAATATCTTCTGGTGAAACTCCTTCTTCATTGTCAACTACTTTAAAATATTGAGATACAT
The DNA here is from genome assembly GCF_000019065.1 of Thermoanaerobacter sp. X514. Classification (NCBI taxonomy): domain Bacteria; kingdom Bacillati; phylum Bacillota; class Clostridia; order Thermoanaerobacterales; family Thermoanaerobacteraceae; genus Thermoanaerobacter; species Thermoanaerobacter sp. X514. Next base: position 2,248,612 of record NC_010320.1, read on the forward strand.
TTAACATCATATTAAAGCTTCCAGGCATAACATATTTATCCGCCATATTGCTGTCCATTTGAAGAGCTTTTTCAAAATATTCTTTGGGAACGATAAGAGCATCCAAAAGCCCCATGTCTTCTATCGCAGCTTCTATATTGCCTCTTGTCTCTTCATCCACATCCTCTTTAAAATCAATCGCCATGTAAAGAGGAATGTAAGGAATTCCAGCTTCTTTAAGCCTTTTTCTGTTGTTTATGACTTGTTCATCTCTTTCAGGCTCAGGATCTTTTTTGTTTTTCCATTCCTCCAATAACTTTTCTTTCTCATGAAGCTGATTTTCTTTTACCTCTCTTTGATTTTGTAATCTTAAAATTTCTTGCTGAATTCCATTTAGTATTTCCTCATAGGGTTTTCTCACAAAAGCCAAAATATCGTCAAATCCTTTATCCTCTCCATACGCCAGTATGACACGGCTTAAGCCTTCCAGTTGGCTACTTAAAAGCTTAAGTTCTGCATTGCCCTGCGACCAACTATAAACTCTTTCAACGTATTCTCTTTTTTGTTCGTCAAAAAGCCTTTCTGCCTCATTAAGCTTTTTAGCCCTGTCTTCTCTTTCTTTTTTAAGCCTTTCCTGCTCTTTAAGTGCGGCATCATACCTTTTATTTGCTTCTATTTCTTCTCTCAATGCACTCATTGCACGCTTTATTTTATCTTTATGCTTTTTTAATTCATTTTTCCAATAAGTAAAATCAAATTCTTTTCCATACACTTTTTTAAGTTCACTTACAGAAAACTCATGTTCCATGAAATCTATATCCTGTGCAATTGAAGATATATCCTCTAATTTATCCTGTAGTTCTTTATCCAGTTTGTATTTTTGTTCCTCAGTGTTTTTTATCTTTCTTTCTAAACCATAATATTTATCTTGTTTATTCCGGAGTTCTTCTTCTTTTTTAGACTTATCCTCCAAATACTGCTTATATCGATCCTCTTCTTCTAATAACTCCTTTTGGGTTCTTTTAGCATCACCACTTGAAAGCTGTTCTTCCTTTTTCTTTAAGGCTTCTCTTTCACTTTCAAGAGAAATGATGTCATTTCCTAAGTTTGCTATTGTACTTCTGTAATTTTCAATATCTTTAGTTAAATTATCGTATTCTTTTTTTGATGCGTATAAATCGCTGTATGCCTTTACTAAATCCCCAGCCTTTTCATAAAGAATGTATCTGTTATAGTTGTCGTACTCATTTTTAAGCTTTTTTACTGCAGCCATATTCCTGTAAAGAACATCAAGGTGCATCTTAATCTGGTCCATATTTTCTATGGTTTCTGAAAGAGGCCTCAAATCATCATCTGTGAGTGAAGGCAGTGAAGCCTTCATAATTTCATATATCACAGTAGGCCTGAAGTCTTTGGAAAGCTTTGGACTTCTAAGCTGTATCAGCAGTTTTATGAGCTCGTCGTATTCCTCGATAGAACTAAAGCCAAAAATGTATTTATTGACCATTTCCATGTACTCTTTTTGGCTTTCAACTACTTCTCCGCCTTCACCTATTCTATTCTTAAGTTCTTTTTTGGTAAGTGGGACTTTTGCTCTTTTGCCGTCATCGCCTATTTCCATTTTGTATAAAAAGAAGTCGATACCTATACGCCTGCCGTCAAGTATTACAAAGCCCCAAAAGTCCATATTTTGATGCCTTTTCGCCTTTAGTCCAATGCCTATTGTAATGTAGCTGTCTTTTTTCTCTTTTTTAAATTCCATGAAAAGATAGCCAGTTCTTTCATCAAGCCCACTTACCTCTTCTTCCCCAAGAAGATAGTCCTCAAGCTTTCTCGCCTTTGAGCCAAAGGGATCAAGTCTTTCAGGACTTTTGTTGCCATCTAATACTAAAGGTATGAAACTCTGCATTGTCACTGACTTTCCAGAACCATTAGCACCTCTTAAAAGAAGCCTTCCATCTGCAAACTCAAATATTTCATCATCATAATACCAAAAATTAAGAAGCCCAATCCTGTTAATCATCCATCTTTCGGCTAATTTTTCACTCATCTGCACCTTCTCCTTTTTCAAAATCTGGAGGATATTCCCCAATTAACTTTGCCGCCATAGGCAATATTTTAATAGAATGCAATTCCTCAACTCTTTTTATCATCTTAAAGCTTTCCATGTTTTCAATGACCTCTTCTATAAGCTGCTTTTCATTCATCTCCCTGTAAGACTTATACCAACCATCACTAAATCTTTCCTTTACTTTCAAAATAATATTTATAAATTCTGCTTCAGTTATATCTATAGTATCATCAGGATTATAGGCGAGTTTTCCCTCTTCAATCATTTCCCTTATAATTTTACTTACCTGCAGCATTATATCAGATATGTTTTTGTTTTTGTCGGGAAAATAAGACCTTAAATATTTGTTGTCATTAAAGAGGACAAAAGCAGAAGTTTTGTGGAGGTGAAGTTTTGCACCAAGATACTCCTCTAAATCTTTCGCTATAGTATTTCTGTAATTTTTTATATACATGAAGTCTTGGTCATCAGGTCCTTCACTATACACAGCAGGTGAAAGAATATGTTTTCGGTACGCCCTGTGCCTTCTCTGTATAACCGCATCTTTGGAGTTTGAAAGATTTAAATCCTCCTGCAAAAAATCCTCAATCTTCATGTCTTCTGTAATTTCTCTGTTAAAAGACCTCAAAAAATACCTTGAAATGCCTGTGTTTTCGTAAAGAACTTCAGTATCTTCACTTTCTGAAAACCTCTCATGGTCACCATCATCTATTTTAATTATGCCAATATCTACAGCAAAATTGAGCACCCGCACAAGTGACTTTCTGTGCTGAAAAAGCGTCCAATCTACTTTATCAGGTCCATCATACTGCGCCTCTATGTATTCCGTTATATTAGACAGCACAAACTGGTCTTCAGGTCCTTTATCCTCCAAAAAAGCTAAGAGCAAACACAAAAATGCATAATCCATAGGCATTTGAAATGCATCTATCCCCATCCACTCTTCAACATCTGACGGCACTTTTTCCAACTTAATAATATATGGGTTTATAATCAATCTATATCCTAATTTTTCTTCAACAAAAGGTTTTATTTTATTCTCCGCATCTCTTATTTTGTTGAAATTTTCTCTATCCTCTCTCAGTATCCAAAAATTTTCAAGAAGCATCTGAAGTTCTTCCATATTTTCACCTTCAATCAACAAACTCAATTACAATATCAGGCATATCAAGATTACCATCTGTGCATTTTAGTATTGCCCTCTCACCATTCTTTGGCATATGAAGCTTGTATGTTCTTCCATCTTCTGTCTTACCTATAAAGCCATTTCTTGCCATCGCTTTTCCTATCCATTTAAGTATCGTTGCCCTCACAAAAGGTTTTACAACAGGTAAATCCTTTATCCTTATTCTATTGCCAACAATGCAACTTGCTATTATTTCATCTTCTATATTTTTCTGATTGAGATAGTCCATCAGCATCTCCGTCTTGTCAGCACTTCTATCAATAATCGCATTTGTCTTAACAGAATTACTGTAGCTCCTTGTTTTTGGCTTTATAATCACTTTAAAGGGCGGTTCTTCCCATACGCTCTGGTTTACACTTTCTGTCTTTCTTTCAAAATCACCTTTTATGTGCCTTGTGTAAAAGCAACCGAAAACCGCCGCAGACAAAAGGTGTGCTTCTTTTATATTACTTGCTTTTGCAAACATTTTAGAAAGAGCAATATATTCATTCTTTCTGCTGGCAGCTTTCATCCTGTTTTCTGCTATTCTCGCCGCATACATTGTTATTTTTCTGATTATTTCGTTTGATATATTAAGAAGCCTTACTGCCTCGCTGTCTTCAAAATTATGACCTGTAAACCAAAAAGATATGTTATTCCACTTATCCATCAAATCTTCTTTTACTTCCTCTTCATTTAAAACCCTGTCAATTCTTGGGATACTCATTTCATATTGGCATAACTTATCTACAACGGAATTGACAATCTCCGGACTCACCTTTTTCAAAAAACTCTCTATGGCAACAGAAAATCTCTGAAGGTCTTTTATAAAATCTCTTAAATATTCTATAAGTTTGTCTTTGTAAATGATAAACTGCTCTGACTTCATAAGTTCATCAGCGTTAGAGCTTTGAAGACTTGCAATGTAATCTGTCGCATTGTGATATATATTTTCAAAGTCGGTATTGAGGTCTTCCCACCATCTGTTTATTTCCTGTAAATCCTCTTTTTTCGCCATTTCATTTATCTTTATTAAATTGCGGTAAATCCTTTCAAATAAAGACGGCTGTAGTGACCCACCATAACCGACGATGCTTTCCAGCCTTATGGTCATTCTCTCTATCTCAATAGAATATGGACTCAGCTGATACCTGAATTTTTTGTTTTTAAATTCGTCAATCGTAGAAGCTTTACTGGTATCTTGTGTCGCAATAAGGTTTTTCCATTCAGTAAGTGCTTTTAAGTCCTGCTCACATTTTTCCATTGTATAGTCAGCAAACATATCAAATTGACTTACATATTCATATACATCCTCTTTGTACAGCCAATATTTAAATTTCTGGTACTGTTCATAAAAATACCTCATGATGAGGCGATATCGCGACGCATTCTCAGCAGATAAATACTTTACCTCTTCAATCGGTTTTATCACATTCAAGTCAAGTTTATTTTCCATAACACTTCACCTTGCATTTATATTTCATATATATTGTAAACTTAATACTGCTTCATTTCAATTTATTTTTGACTTTTTAAAACAAAAACCCTTATCATTTCTCACAATTAGTGGAAATAATAAGGGTCGCGTGCTATTTTGGAGACTTCTATCTTATCATTCTGAATCGAAGCGAAGCGGAGCCTTACTCCTCTTTTATAATAGATTCCATCTCTGCAATAAATTTTTCTACATCTTTTTTTAATTCATCTACCGTTTCAGGGAAAATTTCTAATAATCTTTCTATCCTTTCAGGCATAAGATTAAATCCGTAAATGTTTCTAAATATATGCCTAAATCCTCTAAATTCATTAAGCAATAATTTAGTATTTACACTTATAAAAGCTGGTCTTTCTCCCTGTATAGCAACAGACATCTGTTCAAGTAATTCTAAATGCCACTCAGAACCAGACGGAACTGAACCATCTATATTTTTAGCGACAATCTTAAACATATTCTCAACCGCAGTATAAAAATCGTGAAAAATAGATCCAATTGCTCTTAATGTAAAATCATCAGCTAATTTTTCCTTTCTATGCTTATCACTTTTTAGCATGCCTTTATCCTTTAAAGTATCATAAAGTTTTTGTATATTTTCAAGCTCTAATTGCAATCTCGCTAAAGCAACTTTTATTTTACCAGCATCTGTCAAACTATTTCCCTCCCCTCTTTTGCTATTTCCTTTAGCAAAGCCTGCCCAACATCTTTTTGTGTAACTACACTCACTTTATAAGGTCTTGCAATATCTTCTACCTCAATAAACATTGACCAATAATTAAATTTACTGTCATCCCATCCATCTACAAAAATATCAATATCGGACAAATCATCAAAAGGCCCTTCTCTTGCCAATGAACCATACAAAATAACTCTCTTTACTGAATATTTTTCTTTTAAAAATTTAGCAATTTTATAGACTCTATCCATCGCTTCTTTTCTTCTTATCTTTTCTTTTTCTCTTTCTTTTTCACTTCTTATGCGCCAGTTTTCTCTTATTTTCCTTTTTTCTTCATCTGAAATAGTCATCTTTATCACCACACAAAAATTCTTTACATATATTCTACCATTTTATAGCATTCATATCAATCACACCACAAAACTTATAAGAAGCATAACATTTAAAATTGTCACTATAATTCCTGTAGTCCACAACAATATCTTATAAAGCAATGTATTTGCAAACTTTCCCATTATCTTCTTTGAAGAAGTCAAATAAATGAGCAAAAAAATTGTAATGGGAAGCTGTACACTTAAAAACATCTGCGAATAAACTAATCCTTGAAAGGGGCTTTTTACAAAGAATATTAGGAGTACTGCAAAAATATATGTAATTCCCACTCCAACTCTTGTGTGAATATCATTTATATCATAAGGCTCTTTATATATCCCTGCAAAAATACTTCCACCTGCCATTCCTGCTGTTATAGATGAAGAAATTCCTGCAAAAAGAAGAGCTAAAGCAAAAACAACTGCTGACGCATTTCCCAAAAGAGGTTTTAACATCTGCTGTGCCTGGTCTAATTCTGTAACACTTATGTGATTAGCAAAAAAGGCTGATGCAGCAACAATAATCATCGCACTGTTTATCGCCCAACCTATTACCATGGAAAAAATAGTATCAAAATACTCATAATTAAGCTGCTTTACAATTATTTCTTCATCTTCTAAATTCCACTGCCTGCTCTGGATTATCTCTGAATGTAAAAACAAATTGTGGGGCATAACAACAGCACCAAGCACACTCATGATTATAGGCATTGAACCAGGCGGAAATTCTGGTTTCACCCAGCTTACAACTGCTTCTGTCCACTTTACATCAACTAATGAAAGCTCAAATATAAAAGAAATGCCGATAAGTGATACAAAACCTATAATCCATTTTTCCAACTTTTTGTAGGAATTTGTATAAAGCATCCATGACACAAAAACAACAGTAATCAAACTTCCTATCTTTATAGGAATTTTAAAAAGCATTTGAAGAGCTATTGCAGCTCCTAAAATTTCCGCCATCGCCGTAAGTATAGAAGCTAAAACTGCTGAAATAAGCACAAATTTGGACACAGAAGGTTGCAAAAATTTACTTGCAGCTTCAGACATGCAATAACCTGTAACTATGCCGAGATGTGCAGCATTGTGTTGGAGTATAATAAGCATAACAGTAGATAAAGTTACCATCCATAAAAGCTTGTAACCATATGATGACCCTGCAGCAACATTAGAAGCCCAATTCCCCGGGTCAATAAAACCAACAGTAACTAGTAACCCTGGTCCTATGTATTTAATAAAGTCTAAAGCCATAAACTTCGGACGATGTCTGCCTTTAAACAAATTCTTTATGCCTTTAAACAAATTCTTTATGCCTTTAAACATATGTTCACCTCTTTTTAAAATTTTAATCTTCACCTTTTAAACTGCAAGAGGTGTCAGGCGTACAATAAGTATTGTAATCCCTCTTTAGTAATTTTTTAGCTTTGTTGCGAGAAAGTCTTCGTCCTGCAATAAAAAACATATCACCAATGTTGCAATTTTTCTCAATTATCCATTCTTTCACCATTTCCTTTTTAATTTTATTATATCACACTTTTAAATATTCCCCTCCTGTATGGTATTCTTCGTCATGCTTCGCACTCAGCCCCCAAAAGCAAAAAAACATTGACAATGAATTATATCATTGTCAATGTTTTTTAGGCTGGTTGTCCAAAATATTCACTATTTTCGCAGTGAACATGCGGCTCTTTTCAAAAAAACCGTTGTTAGCGTATATACCTGCGAAAGCCAGTGCAATAAAAAGAAGTCCCATTATGAACGAAAAAAGCTCCCTCCATATGATATTCAGGATATCTGCCAGCTTCAACCCCAGGACCACTCCCAAAAGAAAACCTGCCAGCGGAATCACGTAAAGTATAAAAGTAGCGGAAAGCAGCGCCCTAGACTCCATCTCGATTTCCACTATCTGGCCTACTTCAGCATTCGTTTCATTTTCAGCCCAAACTTTTAAGGTCTGTTTATTCGAGCCGCTACTGCAAGCCCTACACTTTGAACAGGCAGACGTCCGTATCACTTCAACTTCGGCTTGGTTGCCCCTCTTTGAAACAACAATAGCTCTTTCTTTCACTAAGAATCCCTCCGATAGTTTTTATGATATCACACAAATAGTTTTAAATCAATGGGTGTTTAAAATAAGTTCCTCTGTTATTAGAAGTGCTAAAATAAAAAAGACTCCTTTGAGGAAAAACCCCACAGGAGTCTTTTTCAAGATTACTTCATGAACAGCGGTGCGAAAACCAGAGCCACGATAGTCATCAGTTTTATCAGTATGTTCAAAGAAGGGCCCGAAGTGTCTTTGAAGGGGTCGCCCACGGTATCTCCCACAACGGCCGCCGCGTGGGTGGGCGTACCCTTGCCGCCATAATTTCCTTCCTCAATATACTTTTTGGCATTATCCCAAGCTCCGCCTGAGTTAGCCATCTGGATTGCTAACATAACACCGGTCACCAGGGCACCAGCTAAAAGCCCTCCCAGAGCTTCTCTGCCAAATATAAACCCAATGGCTAGTGGTGCAATAACAGCAATAAGACCAGGAATTATCATTTCCCTAAGAGCCGCTCTAGTGCTTATATCAACGCACCTTGCATAATCAGGCTTGGCCCTTCCTTCCATTATGCCCGGTATTTCCCTGAACTGCCTGCGAACCTCTTCGATCATCTGGTATGCCGCTTTACCCACCGCTTCCATGGTCATCGCGGAGAACAGGTAGGGCAGCATTGCCCCTATGAAGAGACCGACTATAACATCGGCCCGCAGAAGGTTAATACCCTCTTTCAAACCGGCGGCTGTAGTGTATGCCGAGAACAGCGCCAGAGCCGTCAGCGCTGCGGAACCAATGGCAAACCCTTTGCCCATGGCTGCCGTAGTATTTCCGACCGCATCCAACTTATCGGTGATTTTTCTGACAGATGGGTCAAGTTCGGCCATTTCCGCAATACCACCGGCGTTGTCGGCTATGGGCCCGTAGGCATCTACCGCAACGGTCATGCCCGTAGTAGACAGCATACCGATTGCCGCGAGAGCTATGCCGTAGAGGCCGGCAAATTTATAGGATATAATTACCGCCAGGGCTATAAACAGCACCGGCAGAGCTGTACTTTTCATTCCGACCGCCAGGCCTGTTATAATGTTAGTGGCTGGGCCGGTCTGGGATGATTTTGCGATTTCTTTCACTGGGTTGTAGTTGGAAGAAGTATAATATTCGGTAAGCATTCCTATAATAATACCCACCACGATACCGGAAGCAGTCGCATAAAAAGCGTTTATTTCCCGCAGGAAGTACCTGCTGAGGAAGAAAGTGGCCAGTATCACAAAGATGCCGCTGGCAAAGCTCCCTTTGCTGAGAGCCTTCTGGGGATCGGCTCCCTCTCCGGTCCTCACGAACAGAGTACCAATGATGGAGCTTATTATTCCCGCCGCCGCCACAAGCATTGGGAAGATGATGCCCTTAATACCATATGGTTGTCCCGTCATAGGACTGATGGCAACGGCGCCAATGGCTATACCGGACACTATTGAACCCACGTAGGATTCGAAAAGGTCGGCCCCCATACCAGCCACATCACCTACGTTATCCCCTACATTGTCAGCTATTACCGCCGGATTCCTGGGATCATCTTCAGGTATGCCGACTTCCACCTTACCAACCAGGTCTGCTCCGACGTCGGCAGCTTTAGTATATATTCCCCCGCCCACCCGGGCAAACAGAGCTATGGAACTAGCTCCGAGGGCAAAACCATTGATGACGTCAAAGCTTTTTACATCCGACGGGTTCCCGAACAGGAAGTATAGTATCCCAAGGCCCAGAAGACCCAGGCCAACCACCGACATCCCCATAACGGTGCCGCCGGAAAAAGCTATAGAAAGGGCCTTATTCATTCCTTCCCGTGCCGCATTGGCGGTTCTTACATTGGCTCTGGTAGCGACGCTCATGCCGATAAATCCCGCTAGAACAGAAGCTATAGACCCGGTTATGTAACTTATGGCCGTCTGCCAGTTTATAAATGTGCCTATAACTAGGAACATTATAATAACGAATATCGCCAAGGTTTTATATTCCCTGAAGAGAAAAGCCATGGCACCTTCGTGTATGGCGTCGGATATTTCGCGCATACGCTCGTTCCCTGCAGGGCTCTTGACAACCCTCATGACGTTAATGAAGGCAAACAAAAGTGCAAGTAAGCCCGAGACGGGCGCTATCCACATTAATCCTTCCATCATTCTCCCTCCAAAAAGTAAATTGTTTTAGGCCATTGCAGAAAACAAAAACCTCACAAACTGCCATTAGCTATTATTGTTTGTAAATATTATTTTACCACTATTTTTTGTTAATTTGAATATATATTGTTTAATTTGTTCTTCTATATTTTCGCTTATTGTTGTATAACACAAGCATTTACGAGTAAGTTACCCCTTTATTTAATTAAATGGTTAGAAAAACAAACTTCCTACGCCATAACTCAATATCATAATTAAAATGGCTGCTATAATATTTCCCATAAATATGGCCAAAAGCGCCTGCTTGAATTTCATGTTTAAAAGAGCTGCAGCCAAACTTCCACTCCATACTCCCGTTCCAGGCAAAGGAATAGCTACTACCAGTACAAGCCCCCATACGCCATATTTCTGTATTTTTTCCCCATTATATTTTAAAGATCTATCTGTAAGCTTATCTACTAACTTTTTAAATAATCTCGTTTTTTTAAGACGATTAAATATAGGTTTAATGGTAAATAATATAAAGGGTGCCGGTATCATACTACCTATCAAGCTTATAATCGTGGCATAAAAAGGAGATAACCCTAAAGATATGCCTATTGGAATTGCTCCTCTAAGCTCTATTACTGGCAATGCTGCTATAAATAGAACTGCTAATTCTCTGGGTAGAAAATTGAGTATTTCTTTTACAAATAATTCCATTATCATACCCCTTTACATCCTACTATTATGAAATCCTACAAAGTTTTCTCCAAAGGTTTCGTGAAAGTTAGAATTTCTTTGTAATTTACATACTCCGCTAATAAATTTATACACTTTGTTATACTAAATAGCTTGCTCTACATTTTTATCATTATCCTTATTCTAGTCTTTTTAATATTATTATATATCATAAATGATAAATTTTGAACAATATTTCTTTGTAATCTATACTATCTAATAATTTTTCTTCCCCATTATACAACACTATCGGAATTATATCTGGCAATTTGATATCCTTTTTCCTCGCCCTTTTTCTAATATCTGTCCATATTTCTAACATGTAATTCCTGTTTTACAAAACTTCTTAATAACTCTATGAATACCCGTTATTGCAGACATAGCTTTAGTGCCACCTGTAAAATCAATGGCAGTTTTATCTGGTTTACCCCATTTATCTACATAAACTCCCTTTAAAATCTTATAAATTTCAATAGGACTATCTTTTACAATTTCTTCTGCTATGTACTGAGAAGGTAATAAACCAGTTAACTCTATTACTTTGTCTAAATTTTCTATGGTACATCACATTAGCAAATTCTTTCTTTAAAACTTCCTTCTTTTCTGGTGCAATCTTTTCTTTTGTAATTAAATTTACAATTGGCATAATTCTCACATATTGCCATAACTCCTCCTATAGTAAGCCCAAACCCCTCGTGAATATCCGGCAAAAAATAATACTCGCCTTTATGGTAATTTATTTCCTGCAGCTCTATATAACTCATACCATTCCTCTCTTGTAAGTTCAATCTCTGATGCTTTGCATATATCTTTCAATCGAGAAGGATTTGTCGTACCAACAATAGGTTGTATCTTTGCTGGATGTCTTAAAATCCATGCAATAGGTATAGCAATATTTGGCACACCCTTTTTAGCAGCAATTTCGTCAATTTTGTCATTAAGTTCTTTAAATTTTTCGTTACCTAAAAAAGTGCCTTCAAAAAATCCATATTGGAACGGTGACCATGCCTGTATCGTAATATTCTTTAACCTGCAATACTCCAAAACACTGCCATCTCTATCTATAGACTGATCTACTTTCATATTCACATTAAAACCAGAATCTATCATACCTGTATGCATAATACTAAACTGCAATTGGTTTATGATAAGCTTTTGGTTTAAATACTTACTAAGCAGTTCTATCTGCATCGGATTAAAATTACTTACACCGAAATTTCTAACCTTGCCACTGCTGTGAAGTATTGAAAAAGCCTCTGCAACCTCTTCTGGTTCCATCAAAGTATCAGGACGGTGTAATAACAGAACATCTATGTAGTCAGTTTTGAGTCTTTTTAAGCTTCCATCGACAGATTTTAAAATATGTTCTTTTGAAAAGTCATAATACCCTTTTCTAATACCACACTTAGTCTGAATAATGATTTTTTCTCTAATACTAGGCTTCATATCTATAGCTTCAGCAAAAACTTCTTCAGATTTGCCACCGCCATATATATCAGCATGGTCAAAAAAATTTATACCTTCTTCTAAAGCCGTATTTATAAGTTCCGCCACTTCTTTTACAGACTTATCAGCAATCCTCATACAACCCAATGCAATTGCCGATGCCTTTATCTCCCCATTACCAATATTGATATACTTCATTTAAAACACCTCTTAATTTTTTGTTTTTATTATAACATACAGCGAAAATTTTTCTAACCGTTTTTCACTAAATCCTATCTTATCTCTGGTTACAATATAATCAACTTTTTTCGTCTTACGTCATTCCCAAACTTCGATTAATTATAAGGTAATAAAGGTGACTATATTAAAATCATTATAGTACTTACATATCATTCCAAAGACAAAATATCTTTTCCGCTTTCCAAATCAATTATATGAACACTTCCACTTTCAACTTCAATAAACCCTACTGAATTAATCTTATCTTCCCGTTTGCTAAGGGATGTAGAACCCGGATTAATCACCACACAATTTTCAATCTTTTTTATTAAAGGAATATGCGTATGTCCCGTTATAAAATAATCCAATTTATACTTCTTAATCAACTTATGTATATCTTCGTCAGAAATACTGTGACCATGATTAATCATAAATCTCTTCCCTTCAATGAAAGCAAAAACATACGGCGTTTGTATAGGCACCTCAAGCATCATTTGGTCAACATAAGCATCACAATTCCCTTCCGCAATCAAAAGCGGAACAGGACAAGCATTTATTGCATCAGCAAGTTTTTTAGGGTCATATCCTTCAGGAATTGGATTACGGGGTCCATGATATAAAACATCCCCTGCATGTAAAATAATATCCGAATCCTTTAAAAAATCCCACGCCTTTTCCCATGATTTATAATCTCCATGAGTGTCACTTATAACACCAATTTTCATAAAATATCACCCTACCTTTCTACACCTTAATTTTAATTTTATCATTTTATAAAGCAAAATCCAACACAAATATTAAGAAAATTCCGACATACCATGACAAAAATAATCTAAACTTATTTTGGAACACCTGATACCAAAAGTTATATTCTGTTGCATGTATAATAGATATATAATATAATGAAACTAAGAAAGATTTAAGAAAACAAGAATATAAAAGCTATTAAAATGTCAAACTTAGTGTAAGAAAATTAAAGGAGCAAATATGGTAGGTCAGAAATTTATAATGAATATGAAGGAGGAAATCAAATGATATGGATAATTTTAGGTATCGTAGCAGTTATAGTTTTGTGGTTTATTGTGACTTACAATGGTTTTATTAATTTGAAAAACAGAGTAGAAAATGCTTGGGCGCAAATAGATGTACAGTTAAAGAGAAGATATGACCTTATACCTAACCTTGTGAATACAGTAAAAGGATATGCTGCTCATGAAAAAGAGATTTTTGAAAATTTAGGAGAATTAAGGGCTAAGGCAATGGGAGCTCAATCAGTAAAAGAAGTAGGAGATACTAATAATCAGATTACACAAGCTCTTAAGACAATTTTTGCTGTTGCAGAAAATTATCCGGAATTAAAGGCAAATGAAAATTTTTTAAAACTCCAAGAAGAATTAACTAATACAGAAAATAAAATTGCTTTTGCAAGACAGTTTTATAATGATATAGTCATGCAGTACAATGCAGCACAACAGAGAATCCCTGCTTCTATTGTTGCAAATATGATGAGATTAACACCCAAGGAATATTATCCTGTTGATGAAGGTGAAAGAGGACCTATTAATGTTCAATTTTGATTAACGAGGGTGTGAGTGTAATGTCTAGAAAAACTCTATATGAACTTCAAGCAGAAAATGTAAGGAAAACTTATCTATTTATAGTTACATTTTCTCTTATACTTTTTGCTATAGGTTATTTTTTTGTATGGTATTTCAACTGGGGACTTACAGGAATAGTTCTTTTAGCAATTTTCATTGTGCTGTATAATTGGATAGCGTATGAACAGTCAGATAAAATAGCTCTCGCGTCGGTGGGAGCCATTCCGGCAAATCCAGAGGAGTATTATGTTCTTCATAATATTGTGGAAGAAGTCGCTCTCGCAGCAGGTATACCAAAGCCCAATGTTTATATAATGGAAGAATCCCAACCTAATGCTTTTGCTACGGGCAAAGACCCAAAGCATGCTTCTGTTTGTGTCACAACCGGTCTACTTCAAATGATGAATAGAGAAGAGCTCCAAGGAGTAATAGCTCATGAAATATCTCACATCAGAAATAGAGATATACTTTTGATGACGGTTGTTGCAGTTGTTGCAGGACTTATAATTTTACTCAGGGATGTAATGCTAAGAAGTATGTGGTGGGGAATGGGAGAAAGCAGAAGAAGAGATAAAAATGACAATGGAGCTATAATTCTCCTCATTATTGGGCTTATTTTTTCTATTATTGCTCCTCTTATTGTATTAATTATAAGGTCTGCAATTTCAAGACAAAGAGAATATTTGGCAGATGCAACTGGTGCCTATATTGTAAGAGATCCCTATGGTCTTGCATCAGCTCTTGAAAAAATAGGTAATTATACTAGACCCATGAGAGTTACCTCTGACGCAACAGCTCATTTGTTTATATCAAATCCTTTTGGAAGAGCGGAAAAGTTATTTGCAACTCATCCACCGATTGAAGAGAGAATTAAGAGGTTGAAGAGCCTTACAATGTAAAAGACATAAGAAAATTTTATAAGGAAGGGTGTAAATAGTAATGAAAGAAAAAGCGACATTAGAAGAGTGGAAAGAATTGTATGAGGTAACTGTTAAAATAAAGGAATTAAATCCTTGGAAATATTTTTGGGATGTAGATATAATAACATTAATTTTGCCAGAAAATGAAGAACCAGTATATTGTAGTGTAATGGGAAGAGGAGGAGAATTTTACGGTATAGGTTTTTATTTTGGGTTTGATGCTTTGGACAATTTTTATAAAATTATTGAGACTACTGATATGCCACCACAGCAAATTCAGCGATTTCAAGAAGATAATGTAATTATATGCTATTTTGGGGATAGAGAAGAGTTGTTTAAAGAAGAATTGCAAATTGTAAAGGCCCTGGGATTGAAGTTTAGAGGTAGAAATAACTGGATCTATTTTAGATCTTTCAAGAAAGGATATGCTCCTTATATTTTGAATAAAGAAGAAGTATTAAAACAGACAGCAATAATGAGACATTTATTACAAGCACTAAAAAATTACATTGAAGAAGATATTGTAGTTAACTTCGAAGAGGGAGAAACTCTAGTTCACAAATACGATAAGCAAAAAAATGAATGGGTTACTTTAGCAGCACCCCTTTTGTTACCCCAAAGAAAATATTTAATCCCTATATTAAAAGATGAGCTTCTTTTATCAAGAATGGCAAAGCAACCAACTACTTCTGCCGAAATAGAAGTTGATATAGCGTACTTGAATACCATAATTAGAGATAAAGAATATGATAGACCAATTGCAGGGAGAATTTGTATTCTTGCTGATTCTAAATCAGGGATGATAATAGATCAACATATTCTTTCTCCAGAAGATAATGAAGTACAATATGTTTTTGATATGGTAATTCCATATATTTTAAATATGGGTAAACCAAAGAAAATATTTGTAAGAGATGAGTATTTATTTCATTTATTGGTTGATTTGTGTGAAAGGACTAAAATTGGTTTGCATATAAAGAGCCGATTAAATGCGATTGATTATTTCATAGAAGAATTTGTAAACTTTAGATAGGGAGCAGGATTTTATCTGCTCTTACTTATTTTCAAGGTAATATATAATATCGCTGATGTAAATATTAAGAAAATTTCAACAAGTTCTGACTTATTTTAACGCACTGGATACCAAAGTTATATTCTGTTGCATGTACCGCTTTTTCTTGAGCTCTGCCGCAAAAGTTGACTTGCCTGCACCTGGAAGCCCTACAAGAAGGACAAGAGCCCCCATTTTCTCTCCCCTCATTCTCTTTTATTTAACTCTATTTTAACAAGTTTGAGCCGTAAAACAAAATTTTTAAAAAACTTTTACTATTCTTCCTGTGTTTTTATCAATAATTTCTATTATTATATCCAGCCTGCCGTAGAAATTATCTAAATTCTCTATTTTATAGCATTATTCATTTCTTACCAATTCCTCAGCATTCATTCCTATTCGTAATGTGTCCACATCCTATACATCTTTATAATGTGTTCATCCTCTAAAATTTCATAAATTATTCTGTGCTGAATATTTATTCTTCTTGAAAGTTTCCCTTGGAGATCACCTTTTAATTTTTCGTATGGAGGAGGATTTTGATGCGGATTTTCTTTTAATATTTTTAAAATTTCTTTTGCTTTTTTGTCAAGTCCACACGCTTCTAATTTTTTTGCATCTTTTAGAGCGTATTTAGAAAATTTTAATTTATATCCCATCCTAAGTCCTTTTCATCCTTCCACTCTTCCAAGGGAATTTTATCTGACTCTATGATGCTTTCTCTTAAATTTGGTACTGACAACAAATATAGCGTTTCTTGAATAGCATTCCAATCTTCTTCGGAAATTAAGACTGCATTTCCTTTTTTAGAAGTTATCTGTATAGGTTCATTACTTACCATTATTTGTTCTAAAATTTTGTATATATTTTGTCTTACCGTTGTTACCGGTATTGTTTTCATAAAAATCACTCCTTTTAAATTAATTATAACGTACGTTTTTATGTATGTCAGTAAAAAATTAGATGACTTGTTATTGAAAATCCTTTATGTAAATTACTTTTCTCTTGTTCTTTAACATAACGCTGAATTGCGTTGTTAAATACTTCTTTTTCAAGCTTATTTTTATAACGAAGAACATCACACATGCTTTGCAAATCGGGTAATTTACTGTAATTTTATCGTATTTTTTGGAAACTTGCAAAATTAAGATTAATAAAAACTGTTGCAAAGCCTACCACCATTAACTCTTCCTTCAAGCTCTAATATAAATCTGTTACCAAAAAAGGTACCATATGGATAAAACTTTTTCGTTTTAATTGTTTCAATCCCTTATAGGTAGGCTAAAAACTGTATATAGTATGTATAGTTAATACGAGAGGTTCAAAAGAAAAACCTAATGACAAAATCAGGTTTTCATATCTTCCATGAAAATTAGTATTATTATCTAACTGAAACTTTTCTATTACCAATGGGAATATCTCTTTGTAATAATAATCTTCAGCTTCTCTGGCTGGTATTGTCTCCCAAATTTCTACTTTTTCTCTTATTTCCTCTTCAATTTTATCACTTGGCAATATCGTTTTCTTTTCCATTTTTCCCTCCTCTTTTCTAAAAAATAAAACAATTTTACTATTATATTTATAATTTTACCATTTTATTCTCCAAAAAACAACATAAATATAAATAAAATTCCAATATATTTCGATAAATTTGTCTCTTTTTTCTCTATTAAACATGACATGACTGTTTGGGGAGTTATCGTTCTAATTCTTGCTGTAATAGAATTCTTTGCAGGACGCAAACCGCAAAAAGCAAATAAACAAGCTTAATCACCACGGCCCTTTTTTTGGGCATCTTCTTTTGCACCGACAATTCTAACATACATTTTACCATTTGAAGTTTTACCTGTTGTAACTTAATAGCCTACAAATCTTACTGATAAGTTATAGCAAAATCTCTTTAGTATCCGTCCCATACACCTTTACAATCTCATTGTGCAACGGCTTAAAATCAATATTATCTACAAACAAAATACCCTCCACTTCTATGCCACTTTGTGGATTGTCAAAAACGTACATGCCTTTTATTGACTTTTCCTTTATATAATAAACATACTCCAAAAGCTCCTTTAAACCCTGTATCATATATTCTCTATCTGTTGTATACTTTACTTCTCCTAAAATAACTTTTACTATTCTTCCTGTGTTTTTATCAATAATTTCTATTATTATATCCGGCCTGCCGCTCCAAAAGATATTGCCCAAAGTACCTTTATCTTCAAAAAGTTTATCTGCTATCTCGTGAGTCTTTTTAACTACTGCCATCATCCTTCTAAAATATTCATTTTCAATATTTTCTACTTCCTCAAATCCTATCTTAAATATTAGATTATCAGAACCAGTACTGTTGTGATAAATATTGTATAGTAAATTTCCGTCTTCCCAACTCGCTATTTTATTATTCGTGCCATCAACGATATACATTTTTTCATTACAAGCGTTATCTCTTAAAATTCTTACAACCCAATATAATTCAAACAAAGTATTTTCATCAGCAATTTCTATAAAAGTTTTCTCAAAAAGTTTTTTAATCTCTTCATAATCAATAAAATTTATAATTTGTCTGTACTTTCTTAAAAGCTTAGCTGCATCACTATAGAGTTTACTCCTGTTTTTTGCAACATCTTCAATCATCCTATCCGTGACATTTATACCTTCAATATTTATCCTGCTCATATAAACATTTTTTTCATATATCTCTTTTACAATTTTATTTATTTTTTCTCCCTCTACGTACCAATCATAACCTGTAAATCTATCCATATTAAGGCCTATAACGATGTCATACAAAACTTCTATAAACTTTTTTAAGACTACATTTTCTTTGGTATTATAAAGCTTATTCCTTTCATTATAAGAAAAAAGAGTTTTATCTTTATAATTTGTATTCAATCTCTGTCTTATAGTCTCTTTCCAATCTATGCTGCCTCTAATTTTATTATAACTTATCTCCTTTGTAAGATTAGTTGAAACCTTCAATTCCCTAATCATCATTGGAAGATTTAATATATAATCCTTAACCTCATCCATTAATAAAAAATGTATTTTCAACAAATCTTCAACCTTATTTATGTTTAAATTTAACTCATTCAAAAAAGGTAGCGGAGATAATTTGCCAGACTTTAAATATACCAATAAATCCTCTTTGATAGATTCTAAAAGCACTTCTTTACTTGTCTTCATAGTCAAATCCCCTAAAAATCACATTTTTATTCCAAAAAAGTCTTTTATGAATCCATCCAATCTATCCTTTTGTCTAGAAAAATCTCCTATACTGCTTTTATACAATTCCTCTGCAAATTTTTTAATATCATTTTCCATAACGCCTTCGAACTGCGGCAGGACATAAAGTATAACAGCAGAAGTGTAATCCCCTTCAACGCTAACATATCTGGCAATGTCTTCAATAATAGCAGGTCCAACTCTTCTGTATTCGTTAATAATATTCCAAACCTCCGCCAGTCCCTCTTTTAAATCCACATTATTGATGCTTTTATCCTCTATCCCCCATATATTAAGATATTTCGCAACAAGGTCCTTATCAATGTTTTTTGGCACACCAACAGGAATAAAAGCAAATCGCCTCATAAAGGCATAGCTCATTTCATATAAAGAAGTTTTGTCGTAAGTGTTCATAGTCCCAATAATGCGAAAATCTTTAGGAATTACATACCCATGTTCTTGTATCTCTACCTCTTCTTCATCATCTTCCTCCGGACGTATGACTATATTCTCTCCAGATTTTGACTTAAAACTCAGTGTCACCCTGTCCCCTGTTAAGGCAGAAAATAATACACCAAAAGCTTTGTCAATATCAGCTCTGTTTATTTCATCTATAATTAGCCACTTGATATTGGAATTGTTATTTTTCTTATTTTTAAAAAGCCGTAAAAATACGCCTTCATCAAAATACAAAGTTCCATCCCTATCAGGTTTATAACCACCAATAGTATCATAAGTAGACCAATCGGACATGGCAGTCACCATTTCGTATTCTACTCCGTAACTTTTACATATTTCTTTAGCTAGTTTGGACTTGCCTGTTCCAGGAGGACCTACCAATATTATGTGTTTACCTGATTTTAAAGCAGTAGATATTTGCTTTGATAAAACCTCTGCATCCTCAAAAAATAAATTATTTATTTTAATTTCTCTTTCAAAATCAATTTCATGAAGAAAGCCATCTTTCTCCTCCTCGCCGCTTTTATCCTTTTCCCCATGAGACACCTTAATAATGTCCTCTCTATTTATACCATTTATCTTTTTAAACCTATCAAAAACTTCAATAAACTTCTTCACCATTTTCTTATATGTAAAATCATTAGGGTTATCAATGGTTTCTATATCATCGTGTTCTTTGGTGCCTTTCTCTTCAAGAATTTTATTAATATCATCACCTATATATAAACCATACGAAATATTAGAATACTTTTCCGTTTCATCTCCCCCAATTGTAAAAAATAACTGAGCAGCTTCTTTATGTGTTTTTTTCTTTTCGGGATATATTGCAAACCAACATCTACTCCCTCCAAAATTCTGTGGTCCATAAAAATCACTAATATATTTATTTTCTTTAAATTTAAAATTAGGAAATATCGATTTAATACTATTGTAAATTTTTCTAATTTCTATATTCACTTTTTCCTTATACTTTTCATAATATAATGGAAACAAAATCTTAAAATCATTCCATGATTTTAAAATATCTTTTTCATGTTTATTTGCAACTTCATTCTTTATGCTCTCCAAATTTTTCTCATCCACATAATCACCATTTAAAATCATCTCACACACTCTAAATCTAATTTCATTGACTTTTTCATCACCTTTGTATCTTTCATATAAAACTTGTAAATATTCTCTATCTAATTCCTTTAAATATTCCAAAAAAGCATTTATATCCTTACTAAAAGAATACAATACCTTTGCATGTTCATAGAGATACTTTACACTTACTTTTACATACAGTTCCTTGTAGTTGGTAAGACAATAAATGAAATCCTGTGCATCCAACATATCTGGATTTTTTATATAATTTTTCTCTTTAAAATAATCGAGCAAAATATTACAAACTTCATAATAGGTAGAATACTTATCTGCTACATCTTCAGTTAAAGACTCATTAATTCCAAAAGAATTTAAAAACTCTCTAAATGCCTGATCCCTATACAAGGGATACTTCTCTAAACTAAAACCTGCTAATAAATATCCAAAAAGAGAAGTATCAAATTTAATAGTAGTATTATATCTTTCCCCAGTATTCACAAATCTTCGTATTCTATCTTCTAAATCTGCCGAATCATCATATAGATAGTTAAACAATTCAGCTACTTCTGAAGGTTTTTCTTCTGCATATTTATATAAATCATCTAAATTCGACCAATGAACAAAACCACCCTTTTGTGGATTTTTACTTTGAAAATACTTAATTATTTCTATAACATTCTCCCCAGCAATACGCTTGTCTTTTAAATAATCATTTATTTCGCTTAAAACTTCTCTTTTATACTTTTCATCGTAATCCACAGTTTCTTTGAACTTTAAATATTCCTCAATAGCAATGTCCATATAATTGTCCATAAAAAATTTTCCTTTTAAATCTTCAATCTTCATCCTAAGATCCCCCTAAAACTACATTAATGTATGTTATATTATCTATTCTATAAATTTATTGAAAATCCTTTATATTTCCATAAAAAATAAAGGCACTACCTTTCATAGTGCCCTTATTTCAAAAACTTATCTAAATCCTCTATCTTATCTATATCAAATATATTGTCAACAATATCCATCAACGTTTCCCTGTTTGCACCATCTATTTTCTTTACATATTCTTCAGGAACATTCCCAAATTTCTTCTCTAATAACTTAATAACAGTTACTCCTATTCCCTTCTCCATGCCTTTTTCTATTCCTTTTTCTATTCCTTTTTCTATTCCTTTTTCTATTCCTTTTTCTATTCCTTTTTTTATCCCTTTTTTAATACCCCTTTTCTCACGCTCTTTCATCTCTTGCAATATGGTCTTTTCAAGATTTGATATCATCTCTTCCACCTCCTTGTTTTCATCTATTATTCTCTCTATATTTTCTCGCTCTTCTTCCGGCAATCTAGCTAGTAATATCTTTTTAAACCATGCTTTAAATAATAATATTTCATCTTTATCCAAGTTATTTAATATCTCTGATAATTCCTTAAGCCTTTTCATTATTTCTTCAAATTCTACTTTTTGTTCTAATAAAAATACAGAAGCTATTAAGTTTTCTAACTTTAATAATTCTTCTTTTGTATACCTATTTACATCTATTAGTATATATTTGAAATCTACTGCATATTCTCCAAAGGTTTCATAGGAATTTAGTGTTTCTTTGTAGCTTGTTTTTGCTGTCCATTTATGGTCTCCGTTGTATAATACTATCGGCACTATAACTGGTAATTTAAAATCTTTCCTTCTTGATTCTTTTCTTGGTGTATCTTTTAGTATGCTTCTCCATATCTCTACCATATATAAAAGTAATCTGTAGGGCATTTGATAGTCAACTGTTGATTGTAACTCCATCAATATATAAAATATAACCTCTTTATCTTTTAATTTTACTCTATAAACCAAATCAGCTTCTTTATCTGCAAAGTCTTGTAATACAAATGACTTATCTACTTTAACTACATTTGCCTCGTCTATATCATTTACCCATTCCTGCTTTACAAAACTTCTTAATAACTCTATAAACACTCGCTTACTGGATAACAAAAATTTATACCCTTTGTCATGCTGATTGTGAATAGCTTCCTTTACATTTTTATCATCCATGACATTTTGCTCCTTCTTAATATCATTATATCTCATAAATCATAAGTTTTGAATAATAATTTTTCACTCTACCCTCATTTTACCATTTTATTTCTCAAAAAACTAGCAATGGGTATTAAAAAATTTCCACTGCATTAACGAAAGTGAAGAGAGAAAACCTAAAGCCTTTGCCTGCGTTGGATAAGTATCAAAAATTTCTGATAGAAAGATGAGGAAGTACATAAGGCTAAGGCTTCTTGTCGTAGATGAAGTAGGGTATTTGCCTTTAGACAACCTTGGAGTAAATCTTTTTTTAGCTGATAAACGCACAGTATGAGAGAAGAAGCATAATACTTACAAGCAATAGAGTATTTGAGGAATATGGTAAATTAAGGTGGGAAGCCAATTCTTGCAACTGCGTTTTTGGATAGATTGCCGTACCATGCCTATATAATTAACATAAGAAGTAACAATTACCGTTTAAAGGATAGGTTAAAGACTAGTCTTTATTATGTTAAAACTGTAAGCCTAAATTAAAAAAACACAGGGTGGGTCAATTTAAAACCACTGAAAATGGGTCAACTTTAATCCGCTATTGACACTATCTAATTCTCAAGACCTTTTCACATATTTTATTCTCATCTTTCACGTTATAACTCTCTTACATCAAGTCTTCCAAAAGTTTAGAAACAAACTCCATTACATATCTTCTCTTTAATATATCATGACAGTATTGATTAGTATAATTTCTTAAACAACCATAGCAGCTTGCATCTCCTTCTTTACCTCCGCATTCACAACTTGAAACTACTTCTAGCGTTTTTTTAAGGACTTTTATGAAATTTTCTTCTTCCGCAATTCTTTTAACCTGTCCTGCTCCACCGGGTACGTCATCAAACAATACTATAGCAGGTCTTCTTGGATCCCCCGCATAAGAATATAACGTACCATCAACATCCTGCCTATCAATCTCCAGAGCTTTGCATGCTCCCTCTATCAATCCATAAAGCAATGATTCCCAGAATCCTTCTCTCTCATCACTATACCCTATAAATTTTAGGGAAAGTATATCCGTTGAAAATTCATATCCCAAAGAATAACGTGAAAAAGTTCCTTTACATACTTTACCCATTCTTGTCTTATGCTCGCCTATAGGCTTTCCATCATAAACTTTTGCGTATCCACAACTTTCACAAACAGCAAACCCAGCTCCTTTCCCATTATTTACAACAGCCAATTTACCATTCCCAGCTTCAATTTCTACAGTTATCCCATTCAAATTTATTGACAATATTTTTTCGACTTTTTCTTCCTGTGCAAAATATTTACGCGTAGTATAAGTTTTTTCTGGCCTTATTAAACCTGGCTTTTGAGGAGGACCAGCAACAAATCCAAATTCAGGCGTAATAAATGTACCACTGCGTCGAATTTTATTACCACATGAAGGACAAAAATCAATTTTTGTCTCTTTATCTGCTATATCACTATAATAGTGTCCACAATAATCACAAATCGCATAATTATACTTTATAGGTTCTCTATCAGGCAATTTCTTAATATACTGGCTTGTCCACAATTTGCCTCCTGCTACTACTTGGCTTTCAGGAGCATACTCAGACAAAGCTATTTTTAAGTCTCTAGTAAGCTCTAGTCCCTTAGCTTCTTCCCCGTGATGATGTACTTCTAACTCTACTACATCGACAGGAAAGCCATACTTCGGTATAACATTAGATTGAGAAAGAAAATCTATTATATAGCGTCCTTCTAAAGTATTAATTACTCGCCTTACAAAATCCGCTTTACTGTACTTTTTCTCATAACTATATTGTTTTTCTATCATTTCCAACTCTTCTATATCCTTTTTAAGCCACCTTTCTGCTTTTTTTAAAACCCCATCTTTCCCCACCAATCCTTCCACCCAGCTCCAATCTTCAATCCCAATATCTTTGTGCATATTTAGCGGCACAATTCTCATAAGACTTTCTTTTAATTCCTTCGGTCGCTTGCTAAGGAAATTTTTTATAACTTCAGAAGCTGAAGTATCATTTTTGAAAAATTCTTTAACTTTCCCAAAATAGTCTTGGTTATTCCTCCAGAATAACGCCAAAGCTACTGCATAAACATGTCTTTTTACAATTTTCTCATTTGTTATTTCAATATGCGGAGTTTGTATTTTCCCATTCACAATATTTAAAGGATTAACAAAATGCGTAAAATCGTGGGAACGCCTCTGTGCAAAAGTAAGCACAAAAGCAGTTGAACTTGTCCTTCTGCCAGCCCGCCCCGCCCTTTGAATATAATTAGCAGGAGTTGGGGGAACATTCCGCATAAATACTGTTTCCAGTTCACCAACATCTACTCCTAATTCAAAAGTAGTAGAACAGCTCAAAACATTTATTTCACCTTCATAAAATTTCTTTTGAATATTTCCTGCTTCTTCAGTAGTAAGCTGAGCAGTGTGCTCACTACTTTTTAATGTCAAAGGTAAAATATCAAGATAAAGCTTTCTGTAATGATGGTCTTTCAGCTCATCATCAGGATTGCACTCCTCTAAATGTCCATCACATCGATAATTGGGACAAACTCCTCCCACATTGTGAAGGGAAAGCCTATTACACTTACTGCATTTATACCACTTTACAGATTTATCAATAACAGCCGGAACCACTCTCCAGTATCTCAAATTTAAACGATATCCTTCTTGCGGACTCCCGGAAAAATATCTTCTAAAAGGCGATTTGTCTGAAATCAACAATTTCTCCCAAATCCTTGCCAAAAAATCTTTTATCTTTTCTACATCTACTTCCTGTCCTTTAGCAGCAGCAAGTCGCATCATAAAATCCAAGCGTGAATTGGTTCTCCCACTGGAAGCTGGAACCCAACTATATTTATTAGGCTCTTTTGCTTCCTTCTTAAAATAAAACTCTCTATTTAAAGGCTTAAAAAATTCATCCTGCAGGCTTACACTATCAGGAAATAGCACAGCACCATTCTTTCTCATAGTATCTAACAAAACCATAATAAGTTCTGTGGCTTCTCTTTCTGTTAAATTTATGTACCCTTCAGTTAATGCTTTTGGAGGGTGCCAATTTTCAGGTAATATAGGTTCAAACCCTAAAAGCCCTAAAGACTCTAAATTTGTTTCTCCGCCTCTTCCTAAAAACTCATACAATACCCACTTCCATGCTTCCTCTTCCAACTGCTGTAAACTCAGTTCAGGAAAAAGATTTAATTCTTTTAGCATTTTCTTAACATATTCTACCAGATCCTCTACACGCCATTCATTCTTAATTACTTTCTCTTTATATCTTTCCAGAGTCATTATAATCAAACGTCTCTGTAAAATTTGGTTATATGAGGATTGTAAATAAGTAGCAAAAAAAGCGGCATCCTGCCGGCTATCAGAAAAAATAAGCATTCGCCGGTTATTTGTTACAGAAAAATTCTCATTATTATCGGCTGTGCTCCATTCGTCATCTTCCTCTTCTACTTTTTCTTCCTTTCTATCAGGGATGTGTTGATACAAAGCTGTCGCTAAAACACTCGTTGCAGCTTCATGCCCTAAAAGAAAACGTCTGGCAACGGTTCCCGTAGTATTAATAGCCCCACAGGCAGGGCACTTGTGGAGCATGCCATTTTTAGTGGAACTTCTTATTAGCCTAATCTTATACTCATCACCACAACCGCAAAGGTCTCCCAATTCATTAACAGGTTTAATAGCACCACATTTACCGCAAAGAACCCATTCTTCCTCTTTGAATATAAATTCGTTTTCTCCTCCTGCTAAAACAATTTCATCTTCATTATCTGGTACCAAACCCTTGTCTTCAATTAGTAAAAAATACTCCAAATTTGCTTCGTTCTCGTAATAACGGCTGCCAGGTTGATATAAAAATTTCTTTCCATCTTTTTCTTTTATTTCCCCGACCAAATATATAGAATTACAGCGAGAACATGTAGCAATCTCAAAAACCTTATAACGCTCCCCTTTATTCCCTGATATCCATTCTCTTCTTTTTAAAAAAATACGCTTATTAGGAAATAAAGAAGTAAATCCTCCTTCTAAAGCTCTTATAAACAAATGATACCTAGCAGGTAGTAAAGGTTGCTCATTAACTCCCATTCGAGCATTATTAGCTAAATGCACTAGCGCAGACAAATATTGTTCTCTATTTTCTTCCTCCCCAAACAATTCATCTGAAGCTTGCGATAAATAGCACGGCCCATTTTCCAGCATATTTTGCAAAGTTATGAGTCTTTCATCTTTTTGAAGAATCAAATACAGAAATTTTTCCCATTTGCTATCACAATTATTTAATGCATTTTCTAAAATTTCTTTTGGTATACCTAAATTTTTCCCTTCTTTCACTAACAAAGAAATCTTATCTTTTTCTTCTCCATCAATAATATCGGCCCACTTTTGATATAGAATACCTTTAGGTTTACCCCAGCTTTTTTTCGAAATTACCAAACCTCTCTTTTTACCTATTACTACATCCTGACGTAAAGGGTCATCTTCAACCCACTCAAATTTTTCATCAAAAAGTCTCTGAGCAAATTCCGTAACCTTTTTAAAATCTTTATCAGTATTTCCAACCAAAGTAGCACTCGTACCTATACATTGTAAAATCCCTTTTTTACTTTTTACTATCTTATCCTTCAACCTTCTTAATAAAATAGCAAGCTCAATGCCCTTCGCACCCGTATAAATATGTATTTCATCAATAACAATAAACTTCCAATCTCTAGCATATTCTCCGTCAAAAAATACATTATCTTCTGGACGCAGCAATAAATACTCAAGCATAGCATAATTTGTAAGAAGAATATGAGGAGGAAACTTATGCATTCTTTCTCTTGACAGTATCTCATTTGGCAGCGGTTCATCGCCCGGATTCATCTTCTTAAACCTTTCTACAGCCTTCTTCTCTTCATACTCCGTTTCACCCGTATAACTGCCAAAAGTAATATAAGGATAATTCTTCAATAATCCCCGCAACCTTTTAAGCTGATCATTCGCCAGAGCATTCATCGGATACAACAGCAAAGCTCTCACACCAGGAGTTAACTTCCCTTCTTCTTTTTTCCTGAACAAATAATTTAAAATAGGAATCAAAAACGACTCTGTCTTTCCACTACCTGTACCTGTCGCAATAATCAAATTTCTCTTGTCACTGACAAGTTTTCTAATTGCAATTTCCTGATGCACATATAAATTACGCTCTAAAGGTAACTCACCAGTAGAAAGCCTATAAAATTCCCGAGATAAAATACCTTCTTCTATCAAACTATTTATAGATTTACCACTTTCAAAAGGCGGTGTAGCTTCCAAAATTGGGCCTTTTACGAATCCTTCAAATTCTTCAAGCTCTTTTTTAAACTGTTCCTTTAAGTTATCATCATTAAAAGAAAAAGTAGTAGCAAGATAGTCCAAATATCTATTAACAACAGCATTTGTAGTCTTAATCGGATCTAACCTCGTCATTTTTCCATCTCCTTATTCGAACAAGTATATACTCTGGCAGTATAACTTCTTTGCCACATTCTCTATGCCCCTCAGTTTCAGAAAAAATAACCTTGCATCTTCTGCAATATGTAAAACCATCATTGTCTTTATCTATCAAATAAGGCAATTTATTAAAATAATCCGGATTCATTCCGAAGTAAAATTTGCAAGGATTATACTCCAGCTCAATGATTTCACCATCGTTATCAAAAGTGCATACATGACCTTCAAATTCTATCCCTTCTACAAAATTTGTATATACCTTAATATCCTGTATCCAGTAATTTCTTTCAAGCAATACTTTATCACCATCACTTCAAACCCAATGATATCCAATCCTTTTTGTTGCAGTACTTCAATAATCTCTTCTTTATCTCCAATCATAATATCAATGCAATTTCTCTCCCTCTCTTTTGGCAAAGAAATTTCTTTATCAAACCATGGATCTTCAATATTAAATTCCAATCTATATTTCCCTAACGGCAATCTTTCTAAATCCTCAATAAATTCTACTTCATTTTCACCATCAGAAACCTTCCTCTCAATTCTCCCTGTCACTTCATCGCCCAGATACCATAATCTTACAATCCTACCAGAGACTTTACCCAAATCTTCCCATTGAACAAATACCCTTCTTTTATCATTTTCTCTTTTTTGGTTTATTCTAACATTTACGACTTCCCAGTGAACTCTTATTCTTGTCAACAAAAATGATGGTATATCGTGATTCTCAAAGAATAAAATCAAATCCCAAACTGTTTTTTTACCTTTTTCTCTGATATCATAGATAATATCACTCAGCTGTTTCAAACTAAATATGATAGTATCTTTTGCTTTTTTGGGCATAATAGCTGTCCCAGTTGAAGATAATACAAGTTTAGCTCCTATCCCCTGTAAAAAGTAAGGCAATTTAACCTCCAGTTCTCCTATATCTTCATACCAAATCTCTTCTATCTCGCTCAGCCAATCTCCTTGATCCCTGAGTCGCCAGTAAATTTTGGGAATAGCTATTGTAAGTTTGATATCAAACTCTCTTTCTTCTAAAAAATATGTCAACTCAATTTCAATACTGTCATATTTTGCATCAAATTTTATAATATTTTTACGAAAATTACTCTCGGTAACTTTATTTCCTCTAACCTCAAATTCGTATTTTGAGGTTAATATAATTTCCCCAAACCTTCTTTCCCATTTCTCAACAGGCGGATACAAATACCTATCAAACTCTAATTGTAAATCTGGCACAAGTGCAAATTCTTTACTCCAGATAATATCCTGTTTATAAACTAATGCCACTTTATACATCCCGTAAAGTTCTGAAGCAAGCAGATCTAAAGGAATAATTGCAATATTCTCTCCTTTTATAACGTTACTAATTTCCTTTAAAGGCTTAAAAATGCTCTTTTCTGAAACTTCTACTTTTATACCATAAAACTCTATATCTCCTACTGAATTCAGTGGTAAAACCAAGTGCGGTAATTTCCCATTATAAACAAATTTACCCAGCACATTTACTCCTTCGAGTATATCTCCACCAATTAACTGAGGCCGTAAACCAGATGGCTTTTTAAAAACAAACTCCTTCCCTTCTACTTCTACGGAAAACATCTCAATATCGCTCAAATCAACATAAATATATTCATAATCAGACCATTCACCTATTAGCCTTCCCCTTTCTCTTACTGCTAAAGAAGGACTGACCTTGCTTCCATAATGGGTAACTATGTAAACTCCCTCTTCCGGAAGATATGAACTTTCTAGCAACTTCTTTTCAACTGAAAAAAGCAAACACTTATTAAGACAAATTCCCGTTATATTCCATTCGACTACTTTATCTTCCTGTCTAAGCTCAAAATGATAAAATTCTCTTGGCTTTTCCAAAACTTCTGAGATTGCTTCCGTATGATATTCATTACCCAACTTTTTAATCGCTACTTTTATATCCTTAACTTCTATATCATCTTCTTTAATTCTGAATACTAAAGGGTACCCATTGCTCAATACTTGTTTTGGCAGTTCCACTTTTATAACTCTTTCAACAGTATCAAGTTTTATAAGAGGTTTACGCAAAATTAAATCATTCTCATCCTTTGCTCTCCTGTTTTTTTCTCGTTCTACAGTCAACTTTTCTTTTCCTTCTTCTTCCCACCATTTTTTCATTTCATTTTTAATCCTTTTAGGCAAAAGAACATCTTTTTCCTCTCCACGGTCTAACATCTCTAGAAATATTAAAGATTGAAAAATAAAATCTTCAGCAACCTCCCCTCCTTGGAATATAAAAAGGCGGGTAGATTCATTCAAAAAATACAGAGGATTACTCAATTCTTCAAGAACATCGGCATATTTTTTCTTTTTGTTCTGCACTTCACTAAGCAGATTTTTTACTTCTTCCTTATCTGAATACTTCCAAATTAATTCAAAATTATTCCATAAAGTTTCTAAAGAATATTTGCTTGTAACGTCCTTTTTAACTTTTTTTATTTCTAAGCGCAATGCTCTTTGTTCTTCTAATACTTTTAATCCTTCCTCCACATCACCTTTTCCTACTATTTTCAAATTCTGTTCATATAAATTGATCTCCTTCTCAATTTCAGTTAACCTTCTCTCCACATCTTCCAAAACTCCCTTAGAAACATCTAGATAGGTAGTTACCGCAGCCTCTTCCCCAGCCTCTTTTACTAAATCTTTGTATCTATGTAATAATTCCTGTAATTCTCTTATGTGCCTTATTGTTTCAGAAGAATAATTTTCCAGTAAATTCTCTTTCAATGGCAATTTTTTTAACTCATCCTTCAACCTGCTCCCACAATTTAACATCCTATAATATTTATCTGGCATAAAAAGTCTCATTAATACTCCAAATAAACCTCTATACCTTCTTTTAAAATTCCAGTAGGTTGTTAAATTGTTTTCAATCTCGTCAATAGGAAGCTCTAATATAACTTCTGCTAAATCATTATTCCAATAACTTAAAAAAGAATAAGCAAGTTCTTTTATTCGATCTTCTATTTCTTTATATTCTTTTTCGAAAATTTCTTTTTTCTCCAAGAGGTTGCGAATCTCATTTAATTGTGTATTTAATTTTTCCCTCTCCTCCCTTGCTTCCTCCAGCCAGCCCTTCGGCTTAGATAAAAGCACTTTTAGCTCTGGGCTTCTTTTAAGATCTTTTAGCAATTCCCTAAGTTCTATCAATTTATCTTTATTTCTTAATACTTCAAAGGCAACTTGCAACTCTTTCTCTTTTTTATCTAATTCTCTCAACTTATTTTCTCTTGCCGCATACAATTGATATTCTTTCCTCCAGGTAGATACTATGTGTTTTACCTCATCCAAAGCTATGGATAATTCTAACTCCTGCCTCTCTTTATACATTCTAAAAATGACATTTAAAAAGTAGTCATTAAGATAAAAATTAGGAACACACCCATGGGCTAAAATTGGCATAATATAACGTAGTTCATCTTTAAATTCTATCAGTCCATATTTCTTAACTGTTTTTAAAAAAATTTCTCCCAATCGTCTTTGCCACAATGGTTGTTGTGAAGGCAATCGTAATATTTTATACACTGGCATCCAAAAATTTCCTTCCTGATAGTATAAAATACCTATCCATACAAGAAAAACCGATATAGTAAGTGACTCAGAAATATTAAAATCAGGTTTTACCAATTCTTTAGAAATTAGCCCGGCCATATGTTCAATCTCATCTACATCTAGTTCAATATAACCTAAAACTCCCCTATTTTTTGATAAGCTGAGTACATCTTCAAAATATCTATCACATTCCTCCAAATAATTACAATCTTTTACCCCCATCCTCTCTCCCTCACTTAAAAACATAACCTATCAAAATCTTCTTATTTTAATTTAATTTTACCACTTTATAAACTAAAATCCAATCAAAATGTTAAGAAAATTTCGTTATATTTCGACAAAATCAGTACCCCTATTTTAAAATATTGTTCTTTATAGACCAGAAAACAAAATATATTTTATTGCTTATAGAACAGGCGTATAATATAATAAAATCAAAAAAATCTATCTATTAAAACAAAAAACTGAGTTGCTTAAAAAATTACAAGGAGTGTCAATTATGTCTTTGCCAGAAAGAAAAAAAGTTTATACATATGAGGATTATTTAAACTGTCCAGATGAACAGAGAATAGAAATAATTGACGGGCAAGTTTATTTACACACCCTTCCACCAAGAATACATCAAGAAATTTCTGGAGCAATAGGCTGTCAATTTTCTAATTACCTAAAAAATAAAAAATGTGAAGTTTATTTTCGTCTTGGAGTAAGATTACCATCAGGTAATGAAAAAAGCGATAAAGAAATAAAAACTGTTGTAGAACCTGACATTATAGTAGTATGCGATAAATCAAAATTAGATGATGAAGGGTGCAAAGGTGCTCCTGCTCTGATTGTTGAAATAACTTCTCCTTCCACTGCAAGAACAGATAAAGTAGAAAAATTTAATTTATACGAAAAACATGGAGTAAAAGAATACTGGATAGTAGAACCAGAAATAAAATTGGTAACAGTATTCCTGCTTCAGGAAAATGGTAGATACGGCAGGCCAAACATATACACTGAAGAAGATAAAATCAAAGTTTCTATCTTTGAAGACATTGTAATAGACTTAAAAGATGTATTCAACTATTGAAGTGATTCTTTTCTGGCACACTTTTTCTATAGAGCTTTGATAGTTCATTACTATCATAGAGTTAGTAATAACATTAAACCTTTCATAGTAAAAAAGAATCATACACAAATTTAATATTTTTGTTTACTTCGCTAATATTAAAATCCTTATATCCTTGATACTCGCCCCAAACCAGCGTACCCTCATATTCTGGATTATTTTTATCAGAAATTATCTCCAAAAATTTATCATAGCCAAACTTACCACCTACATCTTCTGGTGGGGCATTTCCTTCCCCATCAACGCAAATAGCATAATTTTTATCATAATCATCTATTACCTTCTCGACTTCAATATAATGCCGCCAATTATCTCCAAAGTCATAAACATATAACAACCTTTTGTACTTCGGAATATATTCTGATAACTTTATTCCCTTTTCAAATCTCATTTCTATACCATCATCGTTTGGGTAATCAAAAGCTTCTTCATCGCTGACCAAATTTATAACTGGCTTATACCCTGCTTTATTGTAAGAAGGATGATTAATAAATGAGATATCCTGCATCTCATCCCCGTAAATGAAAAATTCGTGAAGATGATAATCTAGCCAGCCAAAAGCAGCCTGAAGTACCTTGTGAAGCTGTGTAAATGTACTATTTATGGGAACAACAAGCCTGCGCCAAATATTATGATTTTCCATCTCAAGTGTTACTTTTAACTCTATTGCCTTGCATTTAAAAATGGGTCTACCTGCAAAAGCCTCTAAATCTTTAAACATTTCTTTACTTGGAGATATATATCCTTCTTCCTGTTTGCCTACCCAATAACGGCTTGCCACTTTGCTTACAAAAGTTTGATAAACTGTATTATCCAAAAGCAAATCTTCATATAAGTACACCACATTACAAGCCGCATTCATTTTCCCTACATAACTACTATTTTTTGTTTTACCATATAAAATTTCTTCCGATTGTCTTACATACTCTTCCACAATTTCTTCATCAATACATTCATCCAATAACGTCAGGCGAATAGCATTTAAAATAGCCTCATCAAGCCTTTTAAAGTCCTTTGCTTTAAGTCCATATAAAACAACCACATACCTGTTTTTGTCATTTACAAGGACTATCGTTTTCCTTCGATTTAAGGTAATCAAATTCGCATGCCAACAAAATAACAAATTTTCTTCTTCATATGAAACGGGTTTTCTCTCTATCACATCCAACAACTTTTTTGTACATTGTATTAACACAGCCTATCACACCTATCCCTATAAAAATTCTATTATCCCCATTTTCTCGGGCAAGTGTCCGAGTCATATTATAATCATAACTATATCATAAAAAGCCAATCTAACCTCATCCATCCTCTACTTTTCTTTATTTTTAAAAATCATGTAAGAATACACAATCGGCACTATAACAGCAATCATCAATATTGCAAACATAAAAACAATCACCCATGTGCCTTTAAAAAAAGAAAAAAATAATCCAATAATACCTGCAATGAGCCATATTTTACTAGCTACCTGATGTGTGACATTCCATACCTCTTCATCTGCCAGCGTCCAAGGAGTCCTTATACCCACAAAATAATTATGGCGTAGTTTACCCATAACGCTTCCAAACCCAATCAACATAAAAGGAATAATAAAATTGCCTATTCTATTCATATCAATTCTATAACCTAATGCAGAATACGTAGAAGCAAAATATACTGCCATGAAAATAATTACCACAACCGCTCTTACTATCCTATAAGCTTCAGCAAATTTGCCATAATTAGCTCTTTTAGGGTCAATAAGCGGTATAAATAGCATCACAAAATATATTATTGTAATAGTAGAAGGCAAAATAAATATCTCATTTTTTGAACCAAACCTATCTACTTGACCAGAAATGTTCCAATGCATTGGAATTTTATCCGGTAAACGTCCAAAAATGGCAAATGTAAAAATCCATATCAATATGATAATGCCAATTAACCACCAATCCTTTTTTATCTCGTATTTGACATTGTAGTTTTCATCCATACTACATTAAACACTCCCCTCATGTTGTATATATTGAATCAAGTATTTTTTCTACGAGTATTCTAAATACCTTTAGTTTTTTCTTCAAAGGTACTCCTCGTTATCTTACGTTCTCTACTTAAAGAATTATAATTTTCAAAAACATTATCTATGCCCTTTTTATGTCATTCATTAGATATATATCTCTATTCTTTAATATCTTAAAATCAAAACCTTTTAAAAGTGAAAATATATTTTTATCCATCTATATTTTACCATTTTATTTCTCAAGAACCAACACAAACATTAAAAATGTTTCGATATATTTTGACAAAAATAAAAGAGGGATGGCCCTCTTCACTTAAACTATAATTTTTTATTATTTACTCTCTACAGCTCTTTTTGGCTCTGTATTTTTCCAATATTCCATAAAAAACACTATAAAAATACTGACCATAAGACCTAATATAAATGCTATAATTATATTCAATGATTTTTTAGGTGCTACTGGTTTATCAGGTATTAAAGCTTTGCTAGTTATAAGAATGCTTTGATTGCCAAGTTCCGATTCTTTAACCAGTTCCAGCATATTATATTTTTCTAACATTATATCTCTTGTAGTTTTCAGTAAATCCAACTGTTTTTGTTTCTGCTCAATTAAAAGCTTGTCTTGAGAATTTGTTTGAATTTTATTAAGTTCCGCTGTTACCTCTTTTATTTTATCATTTTGGAGAGTTATAAGTTTATTCAAAGTTTCGATTAATTTATCTGTCTGCCTGTTATTTCTCTCAATTATATAAGTCCGAAAATTTTGCGCTATTGTATCTGCAATTTTTGCCGCAAGCTTTGGATCATTTTCCTTTACAGTAACTGTTATAAGATTTGTATTGTTAATCACAGAAACCGAAATTTGCTTTTTTAAATTTTCTATTGTGTACTTTTGAGGATCTAATCCTAATTGTTTTACAGTATTCATAAGAACAATAGGATTAGTAACCTCTTCTTTAAATGCTTCTACTGACATATTAGGATATTTCAAAAGAGAAGACAACAGCAAAGATAAGTCTTTTTCTATACTGTCACTTTGTACTGTCGGAAGATTTGAATCTTTTCCCGGAAGAATAACCGTAGTATTTGAACCAAAAAAGCCTGTTGCAGGTGTTACATCTGTAACTGATAAAGTTGTAGTTGCTTCATAGGTGGGTTTTATTACAAAAAAACTAAGCACTGCTGCTACTAAAGTTGCAGTAAGAGTTACAATAATGATTGTTTTTTTATATTTTAAAATTACCTCAATAAGCTCTCTCAATGAAATTTCTTCTTCCATTTTTATCCTCCCTATTATATAAGTCTTTCATATCCGTTTAGAAAATTGTTTTTAAAATATTTTCGATAATTTCCTGAGATTTCTAATTTTTTAAATCTCTTAATTCTATTTTCTCACTTATTATTTCATTACTTAAACAAATTCACCTCCACAGCCATAGAAAGGTTAAAAATAGATAAAAACTCCATTTTATCAGTGTACAATTTTAACTCCTTATAAATACTCACTTTTTTTCTCTTTCAACTCCTTCAATACCTCTTTCACATTCTGTGCCTTATCTTTTGAACAAATTAAAAGAGCATCCTCTGTATCTACAATTATTACATCTTCTATACCCAATGTCGCAATAAGCCTTTCGTTACCAGTTATTATGCATTTCTTTGTATCTACACTTACTACATTGCCTTTTATGACATTGCCATTATCATCTTTTTCATAAAGCCTTTCAATAGAAGTCCAGCTTCCTACATCATCCCAGCCAAAATCTCCTGGCACGACATATACATTTTTGGCTTTTTCCATTATGCCGTAATCTATTGATATGCTTTCAAGTTTTGAGTATTCATCGTATAATACTTTTTCTATATCATCTGCATCAAAGTTTTTCCTTATATTTTCCAATGCTTTGTGTAAATCAGGCATGTATTCGCATATAGCGCTTAATATTGATGATGTCTTCCATATAAACATACCGCTATTCCAAAGATAATCTCCGCTTTCTACATATTTTACTGCTGTATCATAATCAGGTTTTTCTACAAATCTTTCTACTTTATGTACAGGATTTTTATTTATTATTTCTCTCGTTACCTTCTTGAATTTTATGTAACCATATCCTGTCTCAGGACGTGTAGGTTTTATACCTATTGTGACAAGATTGTCCCCTGCTTTTGCTTTTTCTATTGCTGTTTTTAATATTTCAATATATGCTTCTTCGTCTTTTATGACATGGTCAGAAGGAACAACAACCATTATAGACTCTTTATCAAGCCTTTCTGTGTGAAGTGCTGCAAGGCCAATGCATGCCGCAGTATTTTTAGCCATAGGCTCTATTAAAATATTTTCTGTTGGCAAATCAGGAATTTGGTCACTAATTATTCCCGCATAATCCATATTAGTAACAACAAAAATATTCTCTACAGGCATGATTCTCTTCAGTCTATCCACTGTTTGTTGAATCATTGTTTTATCTCCATAAAGATTCAAAAACTGCTTTGGCATCTTTATCCTACTTTTAGGCCAAAACCTTTCGCCTTTGCCACCCGCCATAATAACACCTGTTATCATTTGCATCATCCTTTTTAGTTAATTTGTTCAACTCAACTTACTCAATATCCAAGCAAAAGTTTTTAATTAATACTTTCCATCAACCACGAATAAAATTTAATGAAAAAGCAAAATATAAATAAAAAATAAGGAATGTGAGTATATGTTTAACGAAAAATTTTATAAAGGTCTTTTAAATGGTCTATTATACAGTACCATATTGTGGATTCTTATTTTTATTCTCATTAAATTTGTTAATACGCACCATCTCTTTTAAGTACCGCGGGAATAGTCTTAAAGAGAATATTTATATCAAGCCATAAGTTCCAATTGGATATATACTGCATGTCCATTTCTAATCTGCCTTCAAAATCTACCTCATTCCGCCCACTTATTTGCCATAAGCCTGTAATTCCTGGTGGGACTCTCCATAAGAACCTTGCATAATGCTTGGTATCATTCAATTCTCTTACAAGATAAGGTCTGGGACCTACCAAGCTCATATCACCTTTTAGCACATTAAATAATTGCGGCAACTCGTCTAGACTTGTTTTTCTTAAAAATTTACCTATTTTTGTTACTCTTGGATCGTTTTTAAGTTTATGATGTACCAAATATTCCTCTCTAATTTCAGGATTCTCATCTAACCACTTTAATAAAATCTCTTCGGCATTTATGACCATTGTCCTAAACTTGTACGCTTTAAACAACTTTCCATTTAATCCTATTCTATCTTGAACAAAAAATACCGGCCCAGGAGAAGTTAGTTTTATTAAAAGCGATATTACAACAAACAATGGTGATAGAATGATTAAAGCAATAAGTGACAGTGTGAAATCCAAAAGCCTTTTCATATGCCCTTCAAATCCACTTATAAATACATCTTTCAACTTCAAAATTGGCATATCATTAATAATCTCTATTTCCATAGGATAATTTGGAAGATTTATACTGTTATTTATAGAATATATACTTATGTACTTATCCAGACCAATATTTATAACTTCTTCTACATTTTCCATCTTAGAAACTATAAATATCATCTCCACATTGTATTTATCAACAACTTCACTAAAATCTTTTATACTCCCTAATCTATTCAAACCGTTACCATTTATATCATTAGACAAATACCCCACTATATTTATTCCATATTCACGTGTTTTAAGTTTATCCATTAACTCTTTTGGTATCTTTGTATAATCGCCTATTACTAATGCGTTGCTCAAATCCAAACCTTTTTTGTATCTTCTTTTTTGCAAATACGATAAGATTGTCTTAAATGTAATCTGAAAAGTTAATCCTATAATAAATATGTATATAAGCGTTAATCTTGAAAAATAAGTCATCTTTGTAAAATAAGAGATAAGTAAATATATAAATACAGAATAAACAAGACCATCTATCACTATTCCTATTTGATTAAATAAAGGCTTGTGTTTTTTATCATATAATCCCTTAAAATATAAAATCAAAAAATCAAGTGTAAGCACAATTATAAAAGTAGTAACATACCAAGACCTTGATAACATGCTCAAATTATCAAACCTAATATATAAAGCAAGTGCAAATGCTAAAATGAGTGCACTAATGTCAAGTACAATACTCCATCTTCTATACCACATCATCTCACCCCCCGATAATATTAATTCGTCAAATCTCTTAATCCTTATGCTTCACTTAAGTAATTATTTACTTACCGAAGCTGCAGCCTCATCTCGATAAATTTTATTGTTTAATTCTAATCCATTAACCGTATTTCTTCCTATCGATTCATAAATAATGCCTACTCCCTTAACTTTCTCTAAATCATAACAATTCCTTCCGTCAATCACCAAAGGATATTTCATCAATTTTGCAAATAATGATACATCAAAATTTTTTATTTGGGGCCATTCAGTAAATATAAAGCAAATATCAGCATCTTTAATCGCTTCTTCAATTGTATCACAATACTTGATTTCATTAGGATAAATTTTTTTACAATTCTCTATTCCTACAGGGTCCCATGCTTTAATATTGGCGCTATCTTCAAGGAGTATAGGAATATTTTGTAATGATGGAGCCTCCCTCAAATCGTCTGTACCTGGTTTAAAAGTAAGTCCAAGAATTGCCACAGTCAATCCATTAAAATTATCATAATATTTTCTTGCTTTTTTGATAAGTTTTATTTTTTGGTTTTCATTTACCTCAATTGCAGCCTTAATTGTTTTAAGCTCATAGTCATAAAAATTAGCTAACCAGTGTAATGCTTTTGTATCTTTCGGGAAGCACGAACCACCATATCCAATGCCGGCATTCAAAAATTTGTCTCCTATGCGTGGGTCCATTCCCATTCCTTTTGCTACATCCTCTATATTAGCCCCTACTATTTCACATAAATTAGCTATTTCATTGATATAAGAAATTTTCAGTGCTAAAAAGTCATTTGAAGCATATTTTATCATCTCTGCACTTTTCCTATCTGTAATTACATAAGGTTGTCCAAAACCATCATATACTTTTCGCATAACTTCCTCTGCATGTTTTGATTCTACTCCTAATACTATCCTATGAGCTTTTAACGTATCTCTTACTGCTGTCCCTTGTGATAAAAATTCAGGATTTGAAACAACTTCCACATGAATATTATGTTTTAAATTTTCTTTTAACATCTTTTCAACTTTATCACTTGTACCAACAGGTACAGTAGACTTTACAACAACTATACAATCCTTTTCTATCGACTCAGCTATTTGTTTTGTAACTTCATATACATATTTTAAATTTGCCGAACCATCCTTTTTCTCAGGAGTACCAACAGCTATAAAAATAACATCCGCATCTTTATAAGCACTTCTATAATCAGTCGTATATGTCAATCTTTCTTTATTTTTAATCATCAGCTCTTCGAGTCCCGGTTCATATATTGGCGACTTTCCTGCCTTTAATATCTCTATTTTTTTCTCATCAACATCTACACAAGTTACATTGTGTCCTATTTCTGCAAGACATACTCCTGTAACCAAACCTACATAACCGGTACCTGCTATAGAAATATTCATTGCAAATACTCCTTTCTAAAATTATAAGTAGATAAAACTTTTCGCACTTTACATCATTAATCAAAACTAAAAATCCATGTAACATATACTAAAAGTGATAAACACTAGAATTCCTATAGTCATTATATTTATTTATAATAAAGTCATAAATTTTTTTCTTAAATATTTTCACATCAAATTTTTCCGCGTGTTTTCTTATTGTCTCTTTACTAAAATCAATTTTTTCAAACCTCTTTATCGCTTCTTTTAAACTCTCTTTATTTTGATCTTTAAAAAATATACCAGTTAATCCATCTATAACCGAATCAAGTACACCACCTTTACCAAAAGCTATTACAGGTCTACCGGATGCTTGTGCTTCTAATGGAGTTATTCCAAAATCTTCTTCTCCAGGAAAAATAAAAGCTCTACATTTTGCATAATATTCTTTTACTTCTTCATCCGGTAATCTACCTAAAAATCTTATATTACTTTTTGCCATCTTTTGTAACTTGCTTCTTTCAGGTCCATCACCTATTATTATAAGAGGTAATCCTAAATCATTAAAAGCCTCAATTGCAATGTCAATCCTTTTATACTCGACAAGTCTGGATACAATCAAAAAATAATCTTCATCTTCATCTTTTGGAGTATAAAAATTTGTATCCACAGGTGGATTAATAACCACTGCATCTCTTCTATAATGTTTTTTTATTCGCCTAGCAACTGCGCTTGAATTTGCAATAAAATAATCAACTCTATCAGCAGACAGTCTGTCCCACATCCTTATATAATTCATTAAAAAAGGAATAAATTTTCTTTGCCATTTCGGTGCGTTTTGTTTATATTCATGATAAAAATCCCATGCATAACGCATAGGAGTATGACAATAACATATGTGTAAGGTATCAGCTCTCGTTATTACTCCTTTTGCACACGAAGAGCTACTACTTAGAACAACATCATATTCCGATAGGTCAAATTGCTCAAAAGCTACTGGCATAAGTGGAAGATATATATTATATTTTGTTTTAGCCTTCGGTAGTTTTTGAATAAATGAAGTCCTTATATCCATTTTTCTAAACTCTTCAGGTAGCTTGTCAGGATTATATACACTCGTATATATGGGAGCATCAGGAAAAATTTCATGAAAAGCCAATATAACCCTTTCAGCTCCACCCATATTAGTAAGCCAATCATGAATTATTGCTATTTTCATAATCATTAATCCCCCAAATTATTTTTAGGTATTATTTTTGCTGGAACACCAACTGCTATACAATTATCTGGTACATCATTTATAACTACAGCATTTGCACCAATAATAACATTGTTTCCAATCTTTATCGGACCTAATAATTTTGCACCTGCCCCTACTAATACATTTTCTCCTAGTATTGGAAATCCAACATTTTTAGTAGCATGCTTACTTCCCAATGTGACTCCATGGTATAATTTACAACCTTTTTTATAACTGCACCTTTCCCTATAACTAACCCAACTCCATGCACAATTGTTACTCCACCTTCAATTTTACAGCGATAGTCAATACCAATCGAATATAATATCTGGTAATCATTGTTAACAGTAAAGGGATCAGTGGAACCTTTTTTCTCCATAAATAGTTAGAAATCCTATATATCAAAAGTGCATGAAATCCGCGATTACTAACCACAAATAAAAATCTATTTTTATCCACTACACAAATATCTTTATAAATATCAGCCAACAAACCCATTTTTCTCCTCCTCATTTGTCAATTTGCTCTATGAGTTCCATCATTTTATTGGTCCTTGATTCATAGGTATATTTTTTAGCTTTTTCTAGCCGTTTGATTTTAATGTCTTCATTTTCATAAAATGCATGTTCTATTTTTTGTATAAAATCGTCATAAGATTTAGCAATATATACCATATCACTAAATTCTTTAATTGCTGGCAAATCAACACTTACTACCGGTTTCCCCGCAGATAAATATTCAAAAAATTTCATAGGAAACATCGACTCTGTATATTCATTTAATGTATTAGGCAAAATACATACATCAAATCCTTTCAAATAATTTGGTAAAACTTTATATTCTCGTGGACCTAATAAATAAATGTTTGAACATTCATACAATAGCTTTGGATTAGTCCTAGGATCTCCCTCTCCTATCTTTCCTATTAATACAATAGACCAATTTGGCCTATTTTTTGCAATATAATTTAATAATTTAA
Organism: Thermoanaerobacter sp. X514; assembly: GCF_000019065.1. Taxonomy (NCBI): domain Bacteria; kingdom Bacillati; phylum Bacillota; class Clostridia; order Thermoanaerobacterales; family Thermoanaerobacteraceae; genus Thermoanaerobacter; species Thermoanaerobacter sp. X514. The sequence goes on from NC_010320.1 coordinate 2,291,329, forward strand.
AATCTATTTTATAACTACTCAATGCTCCAATAAAACCAATACGAGGTTTGGGGATTTCTAATAAATCTTCTGGTATACTCGTTTCAGGATTTAATGCTTTTGAAAAATGATCGTAATCTGCCACGTTAGGAAAATAATAAGTATTTTGGTTCCACTGTTTACGAGTTTCATATAATTTAGAAGACGTAACAAAAACTATATCCGATTTTTTTACTAACTCATGTTCATATTTAGTCAATATATCTGAAGGCATTCCCGGTTGTGCCTTAATTTCATCAACACAATGATATACTAATCTTTTATAGGAGTTAATCCCTATAAGTTGCACTGTCAAAGGATTATAAGTCCATAAAATATCTTTTTTAAAATTCAATTTTTTAAGCCAAAAATCTAACCATTTATTTAAAACATAAAAATTGAATTTTCTAATAAAATCCTTACTTTGAAAAGGTAATATTATAGGCGACCATACCCACAAATTTTCTTTAACTTGTTGAGGTTTTTGAAATGCTTTTTTAACTTTTTTATAAATTTTGTTGATATCCTGTGAAGTAGCACTTGGTCTTCTTAACCCTAAAGAATCTATGTAAAATACCCTATTACCACGTTTAGCCAATTGGACAGCCACATGCTGCTTATTTGTCCAAAAAGGGTTATCCCAATCTGCAGTTGAAAGTAATATTATATCTTCCTGTTTCAAAGTTCACACCTTCTTATTCTTAAATTTAAATATTTGTTGAGGCAACAAAATATAGAGCATATATGGATTATTTTTTATAAACTACTTACAATACCAAATAGCTTATAATACTGCTTCGCACAATATTCAAGTGTGTATTCATATGGCAAACTATTTTTATATTTTTCTCTATTGTCAATTACATGGGCTAATAAATCCGCTATTTTTTCACTATCATATGGATTTACTCCTATTATATTGTTTGTATTTATCTTAATAACACTCGTTAAATGATTTGATACAATTGCCGGCAATCCCATAGCCATAGCCTCTAACACATTTAAAGTTAAGCCCACTTCCGAATGTTTCGTTGTGAATAAAAAAACATCTCCTAACTGAAGATAATTAGGAAGTCTTTCCCTATCAATTGCTCCTAAAAAGAATACTTTATCTGATATACCCAAAGTCTTTACTAACTTTTTTAAAGAAGGTAGTTCAGGTCCATCACCTATGATTAAATATCGTGCTAATGGATTTTTCTTGGCATACTTTTCAAAACCTTTTATACTAAGATCTATTCCTTTTTGCTTATGTAAACGAGATGAAGAAATAATTATAATGTTTTCAGACCCCAATCCTAACTCTTGCAATATTTCTTCATTTGTGGATTTATTTGAAGAAAATAGTTTAGTATCAATGCCATTATTTATAAGTTGAACTTTTTCTCTTGGCAGAAAAAATGATATAGGAGGTTTCGTAAGATCTAAATATACCCTTTCTCCCACTGCAACCACATAATCATATTTATTGTACATTGATAAATCTTTAAACAGCCAAACCATGTTATAAACAGAACTTATCATCGCTTTTGGTTGCAATGTACGCCATTTAGATAATATTTCACCTAAAGAAGTGCCATGAGCTTGGAGTAAAAAAGGTACCTCTTTAAGATGTTTTTTAAGTGTTAATAAACTATTTGCAGCAGAACTAACGCTTAGAATTCCTGTAGCAGAATCTATAAGGTTCTTTTCAAAATACTCTCTTGAATATTTCCACCAAGTAAATGAATAACGACCAGGAATTGTATTTTTAAGTGTAACAACCTCTATTCCATCTTCTACAAACTTTTCTGGTTTATTAGGTATTTTTGTTGTTAGAAAAGTCACTCTTATACCATCACGAACAAATTGACGTGCAAGATCCCATGCAATAGCTTGCATACCACCTATACTATGAAAAGGTAATATCCTCGACAAAAAAACAATATGTGGTTTCTTTATAATAGACTTTTGTAAATCTCTTCCAGTTTTTGTGTTTGACATTGCAAATTGAATCTCCTTTCCACCATTATTCGTGCTGCTTTACCCATTTTATCACGAAGTGTTTCATTTTCTAATAAATAATTTAATCGCTCAGCTAATTCATCAACTGCCCTTTCTGGTACCAAATAACCTGTTTCACCATCAATTACAGCTTCCGGTATACCTCCAAGATTAGTCGCTACACTTGGTACTCCCAAAGCTGCAGCTTCAAGAAAAACCATCCCTAATCCTTCTGTAGCTCCCGAACGTGCTGTAACACTTGGTAGACAAAATATTTTTGCTTTTTTCATCCATTCCATAACTACAGAGTGAGGCTGGGCTCCCATAAAATGTACTTTATTTTCTATATTTAGTGACTTAGAAAGAGCTTCTAATTCTGTACGTAATGGTCCATCTCCAATTATAACCAATTCTACCTCTTTATTTTTTTTTGTAACATATGAAAAAGCTTCAATTAAATATTTAGTACCTTTATTTTCTACTAAGCGGGCAACATGTAATATGTATGGTACTTTTGTATTTTCTTTGATTGGTTTAAATTTATCTGTATCAATACCTATATAATGCGTAATTGTACGATCTTCAGGAAACCCCATTTTTACAACGCGCTCTCTAATGTAATTAGAAACACAGATAAATATATCTCCTCTTTTGGCTAATTGCTTCCGAAATAACGCATAATTTATCCATGATGGTTTTCTAGATAATAATAAATTCTTTGTGCTTGTTGTTGCATCAAACCCATGAAAAGTTGTTACTAAAGGTATCTTTAAAGCTTTTGCCAGTTCCATTGCATAAACTCCTTCAACACCAAAGTGAGCATGAATTAAAGTAGGATTAAATCTTTTAACCTTCTTTACATAAGGTATAGGATTTCGGAACAAAATGTTCTTCATCACATCTAATTTATTTTCGTCTTCAAGTGTTACTACTTTTGTACCTTCTTTATAATTCCCAAAAACCTGTCTCCCAACATATATTGGATTAAACTCTTTTAAACTCTCAGCTTGCTGCAAAATAAAAACTTCCGACGGTTTAAATAATTGATGTCGATATATGAGTATATTATGCTTCATTCTTTCGTCCCCCATTTTCATAAAAGTGTGTTTTTGTATACAATAATCCCAAAGCTACTGCCAATATAGGCTGCATATGTTCTTCTCCAATTATTCCATAATTCTCACCAAATCCTTGAATAAAAAGCCATAAAAACGCAAACATAAAATATAGTGATAAAATCTTTACTTGCTTATCATCATTTCTTAATCCATTCCAAAAAAACAGTATAATATCAATAATAAACAAAACCCCTAAAACGAATGCTAAAATACCGCTCTGCGACCATAAATAAATCAATGTATTATGAGGAGGATAAGAAGGTGATAAACCAACTGTTTGTGCATATTGGGGATATGTTGCCTCCCATCCACCGAATCCTTGTCCTAAAATCGGATGCAATTGAAATTGAAACCATGCATGCTTCCATATCATTAATCGTACATTGAATGTATGTTCCGCATCATATATAAAGAATTTACCTTCAGCATAAGATACTATCCCGAATATACCTATGGCTAATATAATTATTAGGAAAAGAAATTTCACTAAATTGCTATAAGTCACTTTATTAAATACTTTAAAATTCACTATCAAAAAGGCAGTTAAAGGAAATAATATATCTAAAATTATCCCTATTTTAGACCCTGTGAATAAAATTGCTATCCATAAAAAAATTGATATATTTTTTAAAACTTTACTACTATATGCTTTATAGATTCCATATAAAACATACATATTTATTCCTAAAAAAGCTGCTGCCACATTTGCGTTTAAAAAAAATCCGCCTGATTTTGTAGGATCTAAAACATTATTTCGAATTACTGTACCGAATTGAGTTATTACATTGGGTTTAATAAATATTTGACTTATATTTGAATTTAAAAATAATGTTTCTAGGTTGGGCTGTAAACGGAATAGTATAACTAAAACAGCTTCTACTACTAAAAAAAACGAATATACTACCAATATTTTTATAAAATACAATTCTGAATTATTTTTTGAAATCTCATATGTGGTTAAAAATATAAACAAAAATGGCAATAAATAAGAAACCGTTCGTATACCTAAGTATATATCACTTGACCAAACTATGCTCAGCATCTGAACAATTATTAGAAAAACGTAGGTTCTTATAGGCTTAAAACCTAATATATTTTTTAAATTCCTTATAAATGATGTCCACAAGGTAAGTGAAAACAAAAAACTTAATGATGGATAAATACCCATTAGGGAAAAAGTATAAATTTGAAAAACCGAAGTTAATACTGCAATCTTATATAGCATCTTTTTTGATATGAGTAGCGAAGTTAATAAAAATATAAAAAATACAGTTATAAATACTAAAACTAATGTAAAATCTGCCAAAACTATCCCATCCTTCTATTATCATATGTCCGTTTAATTTTTCCTTAATTGCGATTACATCCACCTAATTATACTAAATTATGATTTCGTACAATTAGTTTCTCTTTCTCGCTTTCTCTCCCTTAGGTAAGAGAAAATAATTCAAACTCATCTCAATTTATATATATTTCTTCAACTCTTCTAATTTCTCTATCTTTAAAATGTCTTTTGCTAACTGAAGTAAAGTTTTATCATCCAATTTTGCAATACCTTCCAAATATTCTGCTGGAATATCTGTGAATTTTTCCTTGAGTTGCTCAAACACTACCATGCGTATTCCTTCTATTTTGCCTTCCATTCTCCCTTCCATTTTTCCTATTTTTAAGCCTTCCAACTTCCCTTTTTTAAGTCCTTCTTTTAATCCTTCTCTTCTCGTTTTCCTAAACTCTTCTCTTAAGCTTCGTTCTAAATTTGAAATCATCTCTTCCACCCCCTCACTTTGTACTAAAATTTCTTTTATCTCTTTTTCTTTATCCTCTGGTAAAAATCTCGATACAACTGAGAAAAGCCAATTTCTAAGTATTATGAATTCTTCTTCCGATATGTCCTTTAAAACATCTGCTAATTTCCCCCATTTTTCTGTCAGCTCTTCCTTGTCTATTTTTCTATCCAATAGAAATATACTGCTTATCAAATTTGACAGCTGTAAAAGTTCTTCTTCATTATATCTGTTTACGTCAATTAGAATATACTTGAAATCTATTATATTTTCTCCAAATAATTGATATGAATCTATCGTTTCTTTAAAGCTCAAAGAAGCAGTCCATCTATTAACACCATTATACAACACGATAGGAATAATCGCTGGTAATTTATAGTCCTTCCTTTTTTGCTGGTTTAATGATGTATCTTTAAGAATTTCTCTCCACACTTCAATTATATACAATAACAATCTGTATGGCATTTGAAAATCAACTTTTGATTGTAATTCCAACAATATATAAAAGAAAACTTCTTTATCCTTCAATTTTACTTGATAAACCAAATCAGCCTCTTTATTTTTAAAATCTTGTAATATGAAGGATTTGTTTATTCGTATTACTTTAGATTCGTCTATTTCACTTACCCAATCTTTTTTGACAAAACTTCTTAAAAGTTCAATAAATACTTTTTTATGAGAAAGTAGGTATTTAGGTTATGAATAGTGTTTAACATATAAAAAATTATTAAAAATTTTGTTAAACACTATTCTTTGTTAGGCTACATTTTGCCTAACTGGATGTAACCCCACGCCCTCTATCCCCTCTGCAAATGCGTTGGGGAATACTTTTACCATGATATTATATGCAGCATTAACATCAGCATTTATTAAAATGCCTTTATTGCTTTTAAATAAACCTCTTGTAATACGGCGTTTTGGATTATAGTTCTCTTTACATACTTCTTCGCTATCAAGAAAACTGCATCCACTTGTGTAACCTTCTTCTACTAGAATTAAATTAATTCCTTCTTCCTCACATTTGTACTGAAGCATGTTAATAAATTGATAGTAAGGAATTCCAACAAAGTTTTGATTATTTACTTTTCCTAATTCTATTTCCTGCTTCCATCCTTTGTTATAACCAATGACAATAGTATCTATGTCGTGTTCTTTACACCAATTAACTATAAATTTACTTGCTTTATGCATAAAGTCTTTTATTTTGTTATTCCTTTTTAGAGTAAGTTTTTCTATTCTTCTACTTGTTCCTTTACTGCCAACATAACTCATAAGTTCTGCTTTTTTCTTATTATAATACTGATTTATTGACTTGATAACTTTGCCGTTAATAACAATAGGCTTTATACCTATGTTATTTGTTAAGGTTACAAAGTTATCAAGTCCTAAATCTATTCCTGCTATCCTTTGAGGTTTTTTGAAAGTTTTATTTATTAGTACTCTTTCATAAACTATTTCAACAATATAAATATTTCCTTTGGGGATTACTCTCACCTCTTTTAAATTGCCTTCTACCATTGTTTTTAGTCTTAAATTTGTTTTCGGAAAAGTTAAATAACCACTTTTAATTTTGCATTGTTGATTTGTAAATATAGCAATTGCTCTACCATTTTTCTTTTTATATTTTGGTAATCTGGGCCTGCCTGAAAATTTACTTTTATCTTTTTCCCATTCTTTTATAGCTTTGAAAAATGATTTCCAATTTCTATCAAGCAGTTTCAATGTATGCTGTGCTGTTTGTGCAGGTAAGTTTTTATAAGTCTCGTGGTTCTTTAATTCTCTATTTAATTGCCTGTATCTTATCCACTTATTATTGTTTATAAATTCTTGTCTTATAATATAATTGGCATAATTGTATAAGTTTTTTGTAGCAAAACATATTTTATCAAAATATTTCCACATTTCATGATTTCTATTTATCTGAATTTGTTCAGCTCTTTTAACTACCTTTTCCATCTTCCATTCTCCAATATTTCTTTTATTTTTTTAATTTTTCTTTTGCTGTATAACTTCATGTTGTAATAGTGAATAAAATTTACGATTTCTTCAAATATTTCCTGAGCATCAAGTTTTTCGTCACCCACTTCTGACATAACTACTATTTCAGTGTTAAATTTTTTAAATAAATTTTAAAAAGTCCAAATACAACTCTGTTCAATCTATCTTTATAAGTTATAACAACTCTTTCTACTCTGCCAGCAAGAATATCATCGAGCATTTTAAAGAAATCTTTTCTTTTTTCAAAACTGATTTCACTGGCTATATCACTGAATACTCTATGTATTTTATAACCATTGCTAAAACAAAACTATTTTAATAACTCAATTTGATTTTCTAAATCCTTTTTCTGCTTTTGTGTTGAACTCTAGCGTAAATATAAGTCTTTCTTTCAACTTCTTTCATAAAGATTTTATACACATCTTCTTCATTATAATCGTAAAATCCGTTTGGCATAACTGTTACTCTTATTTTGCCTTCTTTAACATACTTGGTTAGTGTTGATCTTGATATCCGCAGTAGTTCTAAAAGTTCTTTTGCTTTCATATTTATATCGCCTCATAGATATTATAGCAACAACCAGCAAAGTGATGTAAATATATTTTGTTAAAAATTTTAATATGTTTAAACAAATAGGTTGATTTTTTAGTACTATATTATATCATTTTATTACCTACTTATAGAAAAAGCACAAAAAAGGTAATGCTTCGCCATGCGGGCGCAAGTGCTTAAAAAGCACCGCCTCCGCTTTTTGTATCTATAATCTATATTACCACCAATAAAACTTATGGGCGCCGAAACAGCCTCATAAGTCCTATCGGATCATGTCAAAAAAAATGAATAACCAATCCAATTAATATATATTCGACATAAAATACTATTTTCCTTCTTTTTTAAGGAAATTTTTTATAAATTTATAGAATGATATTCCATGAAAAGATTATAGTAAACCTTTGAAGTCTGATATTATTCCTTCCTGATGCTGGATAACTTTCTTCTCATTACTCTTCAAATATTTTGTAATCTCCTTTTCCTATAAATACCACTAATGCTTTCTTTAAATTTTGTTTATCTTTAAATTGCATACTTTCACGGTATCTCTTTAATTGTTCTTTCCCTTTTTCTATTATCTCCTCAATATATTTTTCGTCACTTTTCTTTACATACTTTAGCTCTATCAACCATTCGTATTTTACATCTGGCATTCTTATGTCTTTTTCTAAATAAATATCTATATAACCTCCCTCTGTTTCTTTCTCACTTATAGGCTTGTATATGTTACTCATTGTCAAGTATGAAAAGAGTATTATTTTTATATATTTTTCATCAAATTTTATTGTATCTCTATTGGATAATACTTTTAGAACTTTTTCACTTATAAATTTTACAAAGTTCTTTATTTTTCCTTCAAATGCCATTTCCCATATGGCTTTTGCTATTTCCAGCATTTCATATTTTATGTTGTTTTCTTCCTTTAATTTTCTACCGAAGTACTCCCAATACATTGTTTTTATTACGTAATTAGGTATGCCAAGTTCTAAGATATTGTACCTGTAATCTTTTATTGTTAATAAGCCCATATAAAATAGAAGAGAAATAAAGTATTCTTCGTCGTACATTCTGTCAAATGAAAATTTTGTTACTATCTCCGCTACTATCCCTTCCTCTTTTATGATCCTCTCTAACAATGCCTTGTTCTCTTCATTCATTGTAAGCCTGTTTAGCCTGCCATAGTCTGTCTTTACATTGTCGTCTATTAGATACTCTGGATATCCTCCTGTGTTTTTGTATTGTGCTAAAAAGTATAGTACCATGTCTGGATTGTACACCCTTGTCCTGGCATTTTTGTTGAATTTATAGCCATCGTATAATTCCCTTAAGTTATTTATTAAATTCTCTTTTTCCTCTATCCCTACTTCTTCTAGTATCTTCACTACTTCTTCTTCTGTAAATCCTAGCATCTCATTTAAACTTAAATCCATTGTGACGTTTAATGCTATGTTAAATCCACTCGTTAAGTCATCCAACATTATCGGGGATATCCCTGTTATGAATATCCTGTCTATTACACTCTCTGTCCCTATCTTCAATGTCTCATAAAAGTCTCTTACAAAACCTGATGCCCTCACTATCTCTCTGTAAAATTCACTCTCACCCATCGCTATTATGTCATTGGCAAAATGGTCATACTCGTCTATTATTAGGTATACCTTTTTACCTACTTTTTTTACTTCATTTATTATCGTCATTATAACCGCATTTATATCAGTTATTTGGTCAATTTTCTTCCTTATTTCTTCCGTATTTTCTAATATACCCTCGTATCTGTTTAATAAGGCATTTATTGAATTTTTCACACTTAACAAAAAGGACTCTTTTAGTTGGTCTTTGTTTTCTGTGTTTAGGCCTGAAAAATTCAGTTTGAGTATCATATAACTGTTCTTTAGTTTTGTAGGATTCTTCCCTATATATAAGTCGCTAAATAGTTTCTCAAAGTCTTTCTCATTTTTTATGTCATAGTAGTTCTCTAATGTGGAAAGAAAGAGACTTTTCCCAAACCTCCTCGGCCTTATGAAAAACAGGTATTTGCTATTTAAGTTCTCTATCTTCTCTATATACATCGTCTTGTCTACGTACAGGTATCCTTCTTCTCTCATCGCTCTGAAATTGGACATGCCATAGGGTATTTTCTTCATCTTTACCACTCCTAATTTCCCTTTTACACTTCAATTACTTGGTATTCGTCCTTGCCTATGAATATAAGCAGTGCTTGTTTTACATCTTTTCTCTCTTGTAGCCCTCTGCTTTCTCTATACCTCTTAAGCTGCCTTATACCTTCTTCTCTTATCTTGTCTACCTTGTCTTTTTCACTTTTCTTTATGTATTTTAGCTCTATTAACCACTCGTATTTTACATCCGGTATCCTTATGTCCCTCTCCAAGTATATGTCTATATACCCTCCCTCTGTCTCCCTCTCACTTATTGGCCTATAGGCTTTACTGTTTACAAGATACGTAATTAATATCACTTTGATATATTTTTCGTCAAACTTTATTATATCCCTGTTCGAAAGCACCTTTAGCACGTTCTGGCTTATATACTCTATATACGGTTTTATTCTCCCTTCATACGCCATCTCTTCTATGGTCTTCCTTAACTCATTTAGGTCAAGATTAATTTTGTATTCTTTCTTTAAATTCGTTTCTATATATTCCCACATTATTGTCTTGATTACGTAATTGGGTATTTTTAAAAATAATCTCGTTTTTTCTTGTCTCTCTATCGTTAGTAATCCCATATAGAATAACAGTGATACAAAGTATTCTTCATCGTACATCCTGTCAAATGAAAATTTTGTCACTATCTCCGCTACTATCCCTTCTTCTTTTATGATTCTCTCTAGTAATACCTTGTTCTCTTCATTCATTGTAAGTCTGTTTAGCCTGCCATAGTCTGTCTTTACATTGTCGTCTATTAAATTTCTAGGCGGTTTTTTGTATCTTACTATGCTGTCAAGATAATACAATACCATGTCGGGATTGTATATCCTTTTCTCCGCTTCTGCACTAAATAAATAACCATCGTATAATTCTTTTAATTCTTCTAGTGATTTTTCTCTTTCTTTTTCCTCTATCCCTACTTTTTCTAGTATCTTCACTACTTCTTCTTCTGTAAATCCCAGCATCTCATTTAAGCTTAAATCCATTGTGACGTTTAATGCTATGTTAAATCCACTCGTTAAGTCGTCTAGCATTATTGGGGATATTCCTGTTATGAATATCCTGTCTATTACACTTTCTGTCCCTATCTTCAATGTCTCATAAAAGTCTCTTACAAAACCTGATGCCCTCACTATCTCTCTGTAAAATTCACTCTCACCCATCGCTATTATGTCATTGGCAAAATGATCATATTCGTCTATTATTAGGTATACCTTTTTACCTACTTTTTTTACTTCATTTATTATCGTCATTATAACCGCATTTATATCAGTTATTTGGTCAATTTTCTTCCTTATTTCTTCCGTATTTTCTATTATACCCTCGTATCTGTTTAATAAGGCATTTATTGAATTTTTCACACTTAACAAAAAGGACTCTTTTAGTTGGTCTTTGTTTTCTGTGTTTAGGCCTGAAAAATTCAGTTTGAGTATCATATAACTGTTCTTTAGTTTTGTAGGATTCTTCCCTATATATAAGTCGCTAAATAGTTTCTCAAAGTCTTTCTCATTTTTTATGTCATAGTAGTTCTCTAATGTGGAAAGAAAGAGACTTTTCCCAAACCTCCTCGGCCTTATGAAAAACAGGTATTTGCTATTTAAGTTCTCTATCTTCTCTATATACATCGTTTTATCCACATACAGGTATCCTTCTTCTCTCATCGCTCTGAAATTGGACATGCCATAGGGTATTTTCTTCATCTTTACCACTCCTAATTTTTCCTTTTTCTTTAGAGTGAACTACATCGCCAATGAATTGGCGAGCTTCGTGCTATCGGTGAAACCTTGTTGAAAGTCCCATCGGTACGCAACTGGGGTGTCCAACCCAAGTAACAGGCGAACCGCCGCCTATATAAAGACACGGTGCCGCTTATAAGCACCTGCCTGCATCTTTATATTTTAATGAACAATCCGGCGATATAAAAATATACCACTAACGCCATGGCGTCTACGATGGTGGTTATGAGCGGACTGGCCATGATAGCGGGGTCAATTTTAACCATTTTTGCTAAAAGCGGCAGTAAACCGCCGACTATCTTGGCCATAATCACTGTTACCACCAGTGTAAGACTGACCACCAGAGAGATGGTAGTGCTCACCTGCTCAATAACAACAAGCCGTAAGAAGTTCAAGCCAGCAAGAGAAAGGCCGACAATAACGCTCACCATAAACTCTTTTACCACTACTCTAAAAACATCCCGTGTTTTTATTTCGCCCAGGGCAAGGCCCCGAATTACCATTGTCGACGACTGGGAACCTGCATTTCCGCCTGTATCCATTAGCATAGGTATAAAAGCGGCCAGGATTACCATATTCTGGAGAAAGTCTTCAAACTTTTGTATGATCCGGCCAGTGAATGTGGCCGAAATCATCAGAGCCATAAGCCAAAACAGCCTGTTTTTGGCCATGGTAAAGGGGCTCTGACTTATATAAGATTCTTCGGTAGGGCTTATTCCACCCATCCGCTGAATATCTTCGGTGTTTTCCGCTTCCAGAACGTCCATCACGTCGTCTATGGTTATAATGCCAACCAGCCGATTTTCCTGGTCTACTACAGGCATGCTTAACAGGTCGTATTTTTTAAACAATGATGAGACGAATTCCCGGTCATCGTGGGTTTTTACAGCGATGACCTGTTTGTCCATCAGGTCTTCGATCCTGGTGTCAGGGTCTGCCACCACCAGGTCTTTCAGGGAAACGACACCTAAAAGATGTCTTTCCTGGTCTATGACGTAACAGGTATAAATAGTCTCCTTTTTAGGAGCGGTATAGCGAATATGAGTAAGTGCTTGAGCCACCGTCATGTCGGCTTTCAGGTCTACAAATTCGATGGTCATGATGCTGCCGGCGGAATCTTCGGGATAATTTAAAAACTGGTTAATAAGCCTTCGTTCGCTTTCCGGCGTCGTTTGGAGTATTTTTTTTACTACATTAGCAGGCATTTCTTCCAGAAAGTCTATTTTATCATCGAAAAAGAGGTCTTCTACCAGGCTTTTTAATTCGTCTTCTTCGATCATCTGCGAAAAGGCTACCCTTATTTTATCCGACAGATATGAAAATACTTCCGCAGCCCTATCCTTAGGCAGCAGTCTGAAAGCCAGCAGGCTGTTTTTAGCGTCCAGATGGTTCAAAATTTCCGCTACGTCCTGTACCGGAAGTCTCGACATTTCTTTTTTTACGGCTAGAAAGTTTTTTTCCTGTAACCATTGGCGAAAAAGCTCTTCCATTTTTTCGATATGCACAATAATACCCCCTCTAGTTCGGAGGCGCCTCCGACGATGTGGGGTGCCGACGGAGTACCCCCGTTTTTTCGTATATGCTATTTATGGATAGAAAAAGGGTATAATATTGTCGAGGTAAGGGATCCATCCAGCACCACCACCTTTTTTATATCTAATTCCTTCATCTGCTATATTCCTTTGTTTTATTATATCATAATAATTATCATAATAAAGATAGTTTTAATAATTCATTGTCTCCCATCGCTATTATATCATTGGCAAAATGGTCATACTCGTCTATTATTAGATACATCTTTCTCCCTACTTTTTTTATTTCATTTATTAGCTGATTTATTATCGATTTTATATCTGGCTTCTCTTTTATATGTTGTTTTATTTCCTCTATGTCTTTAAATATGTTTTGATATTCGTCTAAAAAGCTGTTTATTGAATCAATTAGATTTTGTTTAAATGATATTTCTAATCTGTCTCTATTGCTATAAAAGTAAAAGAGTACAATTCACCTCAATCACACATTTTAATTGAAAGAATATAATAAATTGAAAAAAGAAAAAGGAGGATGGGTATGAGGCTTAAGTACTTAATTGTATTTGTATTGGTATTAGCCCTTACAGTTTCTTTATTTACAGGGTGTACAAATAAAAGTCAAAAACTTACAAAAATTAATTTTGTAGAAACAGTTCATTCTATTTTTTACGCTCCCTATTACGTAGCTGTAAGCCAAGGCTTTTTCAAAGAACAGGGGCTAGAGCTTGTCATTACAACTGCTCAAGGGTCAGATAAAGCAGCAACTGCGGTTTTATCTGGTACAGCAGATATAGGACTTCAAGGACCCGAAACCACTGTATACGTACTTAAAGAAGGAAGAGATGATTATCTTGTAAATTTTGGGCAATTGACAAGAAAAGATGGGTCTTTCCTCTTGGGGAAAAAGCCTGAACCGGACTTTAAATGGGAAAATTTAAGAGGTAAAAAGGTTATAGGTGGAAGGCCGGGTGGAATGCCTCAGATGACACTGGAATACATTTTAAAAGAGCACGGCATAAACCCAAAGACAGATTTGACCCTTATCACCAATCTTCAATTTACAGCCGCAGCGGGAGCTTTTATGTCTTCTGATGCAGACTATGTGGCGTTATTTGAACCTACAGCTTCCCTAGTTGAAAAACAAAAAGGGGGATATATTGTAGCATCAGTTGGTGCCTCCAGTCATGAAGTTCCTTATACCACTTTTAATGCAAAAAAAAGCTATATTGAAAAACATCCCGACATAATACAGCGTTTTGTAAATGCAGTGTATAAAGGAATGCTGTGGGTGGAATCTCATTCTTCTAAAGAGGTAGCAGAAGCAATTAAGCCTTTCTTCCCAGATACTGATGTAGACCTTATGGCGACAGCAATTGAAAGGTACAAAAATCAAAACACCTGGGGCACCACTCTAAAAATGAAAGTTGAGGATTTTGATTTTCTACAAAATATACTTTTGGATGCAGGTGTAATAAAAGAAAAGGTGGACTCACACCTTCTAATCAACAACACTTTTGCTGAAAAAGCTGAAAAAATGGTCAAAAAGTAAAGTTTTGGATTGTGCTCAATATGCCCCCCATATTGAGCACAACTCCCCTTTTATTAACTTCACATAGAAGGGAGTGCTTTTATGAATAAAATAATGGTCAGTCTTAAAGATGTATCCTTTAATTATCACACTTTAGAAGGTGAAACACAAGCTTTAAAAAATATTTCTTTTGATGTGTACGAAGGAGAATTTGTGGGAATTATAGGCCCTTCTGGTTGTGGCAAATCTACTCTTCTTTCGATTATTTCCGGCCTTTTAAAACCTTCTAAAGGGAGTGTAGATGTAAACGGGAAAATAGGCTATATGCTTCAAAAAGACCACCTCTTTGAATGGCGAAATATATGGCAAAATGTGCTACTTGGACTTGAAATACAAAAAAGTCTAACAGAAGAATCTAAAAAATACGTAGAAGGTTTGCTTGTAAAATACGGTCTCGGCGAGTTTAAAAACCATTATCCTAATCAATTGTCAGGGGGAATGCGACAAAGAGCCGCTCTCATAAGGACATTGGCTTTAAAACCCGACATACTTTTACTAGATGAAGCCTTTTCTGCTTTAGACTACCAAACGAGACTTGCCATATCCGATGAAGTGTATAAAATTCTTAAATATGAACAAAAAACTGCGATCATAGTAACTCACGATATCTCAGAGGCAATTTCTATGTGTGACAGAATTGTAGTTCTATCAAATAGGCCCGCCTATGTAAAAAAGATTTATGACATTGTCTTAACCTGCGAAGACCAATCTCCCATAGGTCGTAGAAAAGCTCCTGAATTTAGAGAATATTTTAATTCTATTTGGAAGGAGTTGGATGTTCATGTATGAAGCAGCAACCCCTTATATTTCAAAAGAGCACAGAGAATTTTTAAAAAAAGTAAAAAGAAAAAATGTATTAATACGAGTCACTCAATTTGCATTATTAATCCTCTTTTTCGCTACATGGGAAATTGTCGCAATGTATAAAATTGTAGACCCTTTTTTGGTCAGCCAGCCCTCCAGAATGTTAAAAACTATAATAACTTTAAGCCAGAATGGTTCTCTTTTTATGCACATATGGGTTACTTTGAGTGAAACGATAATAGGTTTTACTCTTGGCACAATAATTGGCATGATAATCGCCATACTTCTGTGGTGGTCAGATTTTTTGTCAAAAGTAGCAGAACCTTATTTAGTAGTACTTAATAGCCTCCCTAAAATTGCATTAGGTCCTATATTTATCGTTTGGATGGGAAATGGAGAAGCTCCAATAATTACAATGGCTCTTGCTATTTCATTGATAGTAACTATAATCAGCTTGCAAACGGGTTTTAAAGAAGTTGACGAAGAAAAAATAAAACTTTTAAAGACTTTTGGTGCCACAAAAATGCAAATACTTACAAAATGTATTCTTCCCGCCAGTGTCCCAACGATTATTTCCGCCATAAAAATAAACATCGGACTTTCCTGGGTGGGAGTAATTACAGGAGAATTCTTAGTTTCTAAAGCAGGTTTGGGATATTTGATTGTCTACGGCGGTCAAATTTTTAAGTTGGATTTGGTAATGACAAGTGTCCTGATACTCTCAATACTTTCTGCGTTGATGTACATTTTTATAGTGTATCTTGAAAAAAAGCTGATAAGGTGGAGATAGAAAACAGTGTTTTTTGTCTTTTTATGTGCTAAAATATGTATTGTAGTACTATAAATGCGGGGTGAAAACTAATGAAAATTGCATTGGCACAAATAAATCCAGTTGTAGGAGATATAAAAGGAAACTTCGAAAAGATAGTAGAGTTTATAAATACAGCAAAATACCAAAAAGCTGACCTTGTGGTGTTCCCTGAACTAGCTACTGTAGGTTATCCTCCTAAAGACTTTTTGTTTATGCAAGATTTTTTAGAGGCCAATGAAAAATATATAAATGAAATAGTCTTGCCCAATACTAATCAAATTGGAGTAATACTCGGTACGGTAAGACAAGACACAGAGGGCAACCTTTATAATTCTGCTTTTTTTATTTATGAGGGTGAAATAGTCGAGATTTTTGATAAGACTTTACTTCCAAACTATGATGTATTTGATGAAAAAAGGTATTTTAAACCAGCACAATTAAGAAAGGTCGCTTCTTTTAAAGGGATAAAATTAGGAGTTAATATATGTGAAGACATATGGAAAGATTATGTTTTTGAACCAAATGTAGATTATTCTGTTGATGTTTTAGAAGAACAATTTAAGCTTAAACCTGATATTTTTATAAATATTTCAGCATCTCCTTACTACCTGGGTAAGGAAAATATGAGAGTAGAAATGATAGAGAAAAAAATAAAAAAGTACGCAATTCCTTTTGTTTACGTGAACCAAGTTGGTGCAAATGATGAATTGATATTTGACGGTGCTAGCTTTGTAGTAAATGAAGAAGGCAAAAGAGTGGTACAACTTAAAGCTTTTGAGGAAGATATTAAAGTTTTCGATATAGATGAACTGAAAAATCTTAGGAAACTGCCCGAAATAAAAGAAGATATATCATGGGTATACAATGCTCTTGTCCTTGGTGTAAGAGATTATTGTAAAAAATCAGGTTTTAAAAAGGCAGTAGTAGGCTTAAGCGGTGGAATAGATTCTGCAGTAGTTTGTGCCATTGCAGTAGAAGCTTTAGGAAAAGAAAATGTTCTTGCAGTATCAATGCCTTCAAGATATTCCTCTGAAGGAAGCAAAAGTGATGCAAGAATACTGGCTGATAATTTGGGAATTGAATTTAGAGTAATCCCAATAGAGCCTGTGTTCAAAAGTTATTTATCCGTTTTCAATGGGGATAACAACGTTATAGGTGACCTGGCAGAAGAAAACATACAGGCAAGAATAAGAGGTAATTATTTAATGTTTATATCAAATAGGGAAGGGCACATTGTTTTAACTACAGGAAATAAATCAGAATTGGCAATGGGATATTGCACTCTTTACGGAGATATGAGCGGAAGCCTTGCACCAATTGCAGATGTACCTAAGACAATGGTATACGATCTGGCGAGGTTTATAAACAGAGAAAGAGAAATAATTCCAATTTCTATAATTGAAAAAGCTCCTTCTGCAGAATTAAGACCTAATCAAAAAGATGAAGACTCATTGCCTCCTTACAAGATTTTGGATGAAATATTAAAAATGTATATAGAGGAAAACAGGTCAGCAAAAGAAATAATAGAAAAAGGATATGATGAAAGATTGGTAAAAGATGTTATAAATAAAGTCAACAGAGTAGAGTACAAAAGAAAACAAGCAGCACCTGGACTCAAAATCACCACCAAAGCCTTTGGAACAGGAAGGCGTATGCCAATTGTTCACAACTTTAAACTGTGATTTTTAAATAACTTGTGAGGAGGAGATATTTTGTCAAAACAATTAAAAAGCGACATTGTGCTTATCTTAGTAACTATGGTGTGGGGGTCTACATTTATAATAGTCAAAAACGCTATACAGACACTTCCTGTGTACAATTTTCTTTTTATACGCTTTTTATTGGCTTTTTTGCTTCTGGCAATAATATTCCATAAAAAGTTAAAAAACATTGACAATAAAACATTGGCTGCTGCTTCAATAATTGGCACAATGCTTTTTTTAGGTTATGCCTTCCAGACAATGGGGCTTAAATATACTACAGCATCTAAATCAGGGTTTATAACAGGGTTTAGTGTAGTATTAGTGCCAATTTTAGAAGCAGTGCTTCTTAAAAGAAAACCAACCAAGCCTGCAATTGTAGGAATTGTCCTCGCTTTTATGGGACTTATATTGCTTACTACAAACATTGATTTTACTGTTAATATAGGTGATTTTTTGACGCTTTTGTGTGCCTTTTCTTTTGGAATGCAGATTGTTTTAATAGCAAAATACGCCTCCACCTTGGATACATATTTACTCGCTACTATTCAAATAGGAATAGTTGCACTTTTAAGCGGCATTATAACTTTGTTATTTGAAAAGCCTTTGGTACCTACATCTGTCGATGTATGGTCAGCCATTGTAATAACCGGTGTTTTTGCTACGGCTTTTGCATATGTTGCTCAAAACACAATGCAAGCCTACACTACTGCCACTCATACAGCTTTGATATTTGCACTGGAGCCAGTTTTCGCTGCAATAGCTGCTTTTCTAATTGCAGGTGAAGTGATGTCTTTTAGAGCAATAATAGGCGGAATTTTTATGTTTGCAGGTATAGTGCTTTCCGAACTAAGCATACTTCTCAAAAATTGATAAGACTTGTGATACTCCCATTTTTTCTAACGCAGAAAATATTATAACCTCTTCTCTATTAATTTTAAAAATTTTACAAATATCTTCCACTGCTTTCCTACTCTCTGATTTATTTACTTTATCTGCTTTAGTCAGCACCACAGTGAAAGGTAAATTTTTATGCTTAAACCAATTTATCATTAAAAAGTCATCTTCAGTTGGGTTTCTTCTTATGTCTATTAAAAATAATCCATGGCGTAAATTTTGGGAGGTATTGAGAAAAGTTTCTATATTATGTGCCCATTGTTTTTTCATCTCTTTTGAGACTTTTGCATAACCATATCCAGGCAAATCTACTAAATAAAATTTGTTATTTATTAAATAAAAGTTTATACCTCGAGTTTTCCCTGGCCTAGAACTTGTTTTTGCAAGATTTTTTCTATTTAATACAGTATTTATCAATGTAGACTTGCCTACGTTTGACCTCCCGACAATTACTATTTGTGGAAGATTATCTTTAGGATACTGTTCCTCATTAAAAGCAGAACGGGCAAATTCTACAGTTTTAATTTTCATAAAAGCCCTCCTTAACCAGTGCAAAGTCAAGAACTTCGTCAATCTTTTCTACAAACTTGAATTCTAATTTTCGCTTTACACTTTGAGGAATTTCATCTAAATCCCTTTTGTTTTCTTGAGGAAGTATTACTTTTCCTATTCCTGCTCTATGGGCTGCTAAAACTTTTTCCTTTACTCCTCCAATTGGAAGGACTTTGCCCGTCAAAGTTATTTCTCCTGTCATTGCTACATCTTTTCTCACAGGAACTTTTTTAAGAGCAGACACCATTGCTGTCACCATTGTTATGCCAGCAGAAGGTCCATCTTTTGGAATTGCACCTTCAGGAACGTGTATATGTATATCGATATTTTTGTAAAAATCTTTATCTATATTCAGTTTCTCGGCATTCGCCCTTATATAGCTAAAACCAGCTTGTGCAGATTCTTTCATCACATCCCCTAATTGCCCTGTAAGATTGAGCTTGCCACTTCCTGGCATTATAGAAGCTTCTACAGTTAAAATTTCTCCTCCTACCCTTGTCCATGCAAGTCCAAAAACTATCCCTACTTCGTCTTTTTGATTCGCTTTGTCAGGGCGGTAAATAGGCTTGTCTAAATAAGACTGTAAATTTCTTTTTCCCACTTTTACTACTTGTGCATTTTCTTCCACTATCTTCTTTATAGCTTTCCTCACAATTTGAGATAAATTCTTTTCTAAGCCTCTTACTCCTGCTTCACGAGTATATTCCGAAATTATTCCTTTGATAGCAGATTCTTGGATTATTATCTTGTTATCTGGCACCCCATGTTCTTTTAAAATCTTAGGGATTAAATAATCTTTTGCAATATGAAGTTTTTCTTCTTCAGTATATCCAGAAACATATATAACTTCCATTCTATCTAAAAGAGGCGCCGGTATAGTATCTACCGTATTAGCCGTTGTTATAAACAATACCTTTGAAAGGTCAAAAGGCAAATCAAGGTAATGGTCTCTAAAAGTGGAGTTTTGTTCTGGGTCAAGAACTTCAAGCATTGCAGAAGCAGGGTCTCCTCTAAAGTCTGAGCTCATTTTGTCTATTTCATCCAGTAAAAACACAGGATTTTTTGAACCGGCTATTTTTATGGAATTTATAATACCTCCTGGTATAGCTCCGACGTAGGTACGCCTATGTCCCCTTATTTCTGCTTCATCTCTCACTCCACCAAGAGATAATCTGACAAATTTTCTATTCATAGCCCGCGCTATAGACCTGCCTAATGAAGTCTTACCAACACCTGGAGGACCTACAAGGCATAAAATAGGACTTTTAATTTTGTTGTAAAAACTTCTAACTGCTAAAAACTCTATTATCCTCTCTTTTACTTTCTTTAAGCCGTAATGGTCCTCATCCAATATTTTTTGTGCTCTTTTTAAATCTAAAATATCTTCTGTTTCGTAATTCCAAGGTAAATCCAAAATCCAATCCAAATATGTCCTCACTACAGAAGCTTCTGCAGAACCAGGCGCCATTTTAGAAAGGCGCTTTAATTCTTCTTTTGCCTTTTTTCTAACTTCTTCTGGTAAATCTTTTTCATTTAATTTCTTTTCATACTCCTCAATCTCTTGGTCAACTTCATCTGTCTCTCCTAATTCAGCTTTTATAGCTTTTAACTGTTCTCTTAAATAATATTCCTTCTGCAATTTGTCAATTTGGCTTCTCACCTTTGCATTTATTTCTTTTTCAATGTTTAGTATTTCTAATTCTTTCATTAAAAACCCTAAAAGAGTTTCTAACCTTTTATTTGCATCAAAACACTCCAAAAGCTGCTGACTTTGACTCGTATTTAAAGATATATGGGCCGCAATCATGTCTGCGAGTCTTCCAGGCTCTTCTATGCTTATAACACTGTATAAACTATCTATAGGCAGTCTCGAAGTCATATTTACATATTCTTCAAAAGCAGAAATAACACTTCTCATTAAAGCTTCAAGCTCTGGTGTCTTTTCAATTTCTTTTTGCACTTCTTTTTCTATAACTTCTACCTCAAAAAATTCATCATCTCTTGTCACTTGCTGAATTTCAGCACGACTTATCCCTTCTACCAAAACTCTTATAAGTTCTCCTGGCAGTTTTAACATTTGTTTGACTTTTGTAATAGTGCCAACTTTGTAGACGTCGTCAATAGAAGGGTCTTCTATCTCAGCTTCTTTTTGCGTTGTAACAAATATTAACTGATTTTTCATAAAAGCTTCTTCCAAAGCCCTAATTGACTTTTCTCTTCCTATATCAAAATGAAGCACCATGTATGGAAAAATAGTTAATCCTCTTAAAGGAATCATTGGCAATATATACTTTTTTTCTGTCATATCTTCACCCTCTTTTATGCAATATAACCAAGCCCCCTTCCCATTCACTATTTTAGTATGTGAAGGAGAAGGGGGATTGATGTAAAAATTCTCTATTTTTTTACGAAACAGACTCCGTCTTTTTTATTTTCTTTTTGGCTTTTTGAGCATCTGAGTAAACCAATGTTGGCGGAGCCTTCTTTAGTACCGTCTCCTCTGTAATTATACACTTTTCTATGTTGTCACTGGATGGTATTTCGTACATCACATCCAACATAATTTCCTCTAAGATTGCCCTCAGTCCTCTTGCGCCGGTCTTTCTCTCCAAAGCCATATCTGCAATGAGCCCTAAAGCTTTCTTATCAAATTCAAGCTTTACACCATCTAATTCAAACAATTTTTCGTATTGTTTTGTCAGCGCATTTTTGGGCTCTGTCAAAATCCTTACTAAGTCATCCTTACTCAATGGGTCTAATGTAACTACTATTGGCACCCTTCCTATAAACTCGGGTATCATACCGAATTTAAGAAGGTCCTGTGGCATTATATGACTTAAAATTTCGCTTAAGTCTTTTTCTTTTCTGCTCTGTACTTCTGCGCCAAATCCTAAGCTCTTTTTCCCTATTCGGGATTCTATTATTTTTTCTATGCCTTCAAAAGCGCCACCACATATAAACAATATATTAGTTGTGTCAATTTGTATAAACTCTTGATGAGGATGTTTTCTTCCACCTTGTGGCGGCACATTTGCAATGGTCCCTTCTAAAATTTTTAACAAAGCCTGTTGTACGCCTTCGCCTGAGACGTCACGAGTAATAGAGGGATTTTCTGACTTTCTCGCTATTTTATCTATTTCGTCAATGTAAATTATACCTTTTTCAGCTTTTTCTATGTCATAATCTGCTGCTTGTATAAGCTTTAAGAGTATATTCTCTACGTCTTCACCAACATATCCAGCCTCAGTTAGAGAAGTAGCATCAGCTATTGCAAAAGGAACATTTAGAAGTTTTGCCAGTGTCTGAGCCAATAAGGTTTTACCAGAACCTGTGGGACCTAAAAGTAAAATATTGCTCTTTTGAAGTTCTACATCGTCTGGCTTTATCCTGCTGTTAATTCTCTTATAATGATTGTAAACAGCAACAGCTAAAGCTTTTTTAGCTTTTTCCTGCCCAATTACATATTGGTCAAGAAATTCTTTTATTTCCTTTGGCTTAGGAAGTTCTCCAATTCCCATATCAATATCTTCTTCAAATTCTTCATTTATAATTTCTTGACAAAGTTCAATGCATTCATCACAAATATACACACCAGGCCCTGCAACTAGCCTCTTTACCTGGTCCTGTGTCTTTCCGCAAAAGGAACACTTTAGTTGTTTTTGATTATCATATTTGACCATAATTTCACCTCTTTTGGGGCATCATCTTTTATTCCTGATGAGAACCTCGTCTATAATGCCATACGCTTTTGCATCCTCCGCGTCCATGAAAAAGTCCCTCTCAGTATCTGCCTTTATCTTTTCAATAGGCTGCCCCGTATTTTCTGCAAGTATTTTATCCAACTTATCTCTTAATTTTAAAATCCTTTCTGCATGAATCTTAATGTCAGTAGCTTGACCCTGCATGCCCCCTAAAGGCTGATGTATCATTATTTCGCTATTAGGAAGTGCAAATCTTTTTCCTTTCGCGCCTGCTGCCAGTAAAAATGCAGCCATGGATGCCGCCATTCCGACACATAGAGTCACTACATCTGGTTTTATATACTGCATAGTATCATAAATGGCAAAACCTGCTGTTATTGAACCTCCTGGACTATTTATATAAAGCCAGATGTCTTTATCAGGGTCTTCAGCTTCCAAGAACAAAAGCTGTGCAATAACTAAACTTGCCGTAGTATCATTTATTTCTTCTCCTAAAAAGACAATCCTGTCTTTTAGCAAACGTGAAAATATGTCGTAAGAACGTTCGCCTCTATTTGTCTGCTCTACAACAATAGGTACAAGACTCATAATAATCACTCCTCTTTACTTATTATTTTACACTTACTGAAAATAAAGTCAATCGTCTTATAATAAGCTATATCCTCTTTTATGCTGTTTATCTGGCTTTCAGTAAGACTTTTCTTGAATTCTTCCAAATTTATTCTGTAATTCGCTGCCATCTCTTTTAATTTATTTTCTAATTCTTCCTCTGTAACTTCAATATTTTCCACTTTGGCAATTTTGTCTATGACAAGTTGAGTTTTTACTCTATTTAAAGCTCCATCCCACATCTCTTTTCTTAAATTTTCTAAAGTCTTCCCTGTAATTGATAAATAGCTATTTAAATCTAAACCTTGATATCTCAAATTATAATCTAAATCCCTCAAAGAAATATCTATTTGCCTTTCCACCATAACATCTGGTATATCAACTTTTGCGTTTTCTACAACTTTCATTACTGCTTTCTCTTTCATTTCATTTTCTGCTTCTACCCTATTTTTTTCTTCTAATTTCTTCCTTATATCAGCTTTTAATTCATCTAACGTTTCAAATTCACTTACATCTTTTGCAAATTCATCGTCTAACTCTGGCAGTTCTTTTTTATTTAAAGCCTTAAGAGTGACTTTAAAAACAGCTGATTTGCCTCTTAATTCTTCTACTCTATAATCTTCAGGAAAAGTAATATTTACATCAAAAGTCTCATTTACATTGTGGCCTATTATTTGGTCCTCAAACCCGGGAATAAAAGTATTGCTACCTAATTCTAATTCATAATTTTCAGCTTTACCGCCTTCAAAAGGCTTACCATCAATAAATCCTTCAAAATCTATTACAGCAATATCTCCGCTCTCAGCCGGTCTTCCTTCTACAGGCACAATCCTCGCATTTTGCTGTCTTAATTTTTCTAATTCGTATTCTACATCCCCATCGTACACATTATACTCTATTTTTTCAATTTCTATGCCTTTATATTCACCTAATTCTACTTCAGGCATTACAGGTACTGTTGCCTCTAAAATCAAATCTTTCCCTTTCCCAATTTGTAAAATGTTAATATCTGGGTAATCAACAGGTTCTAAATTAAACGTTTTAAGAGCTTCCTTATACGCCTCATCAAAAACATACTCTACAGCATCTTCATAAAGGACTCCTTCACCATAATATCTTTCTACAATTACTCTCGGAGCCTTTCCTCTTCTAAAGCCGGGTACATTAAATTTAGATGCATTCTTTTTAAAAGCAAAATTTAAACCCTCTTCAAATTTTTCACTCGGTATTGTAAGTTCAATCGTCGCAACACTTTTCTCTAATTTTTTAAGACTCACACCCATTAAGCAAATCCTCCTATTCTCTTTCTTTCGTATAAAGTCTTCTAAACTTATAATATTATAACATAAAAAAACGGTGAATCAAACTCAAGTTGTTGTAATTTTATGCAAAAAAAATAATATAAATTGCAATATTAAATGCAACACCTAATGAAAATCATGTAGATATAGGATTTGGAACAAATCATATATAACCTTAAGCCCATCTTAGTTAACAAATTGAGCGAAGGTCGTGATTTGTCAAGGGTTTAAGTCAGGCGAAGCCTGCCCCTTGACAAATCACGAACGAGCTCTATACTTTATAAGAGATGGGCTTAACAAATTTTTGCCAGTTCCTCATAAAAGCATTCTTTAGGTGTTTTATAATTTAACAATTTTCGTGGAAGGTTATTAAGCCAATTTTCTACTTTCTTTATCGTATCTATAGATAAATCTCTAATACTTTTTCCTTTAGGGATAAAACGTCGTATAAGACCATTATGTCGTTCATTTGTACCTCTTTCCCAAGATGAATATGGATGTGTATAATATACTTCTACGCCATATTCTAAAAGAGCACTTTCTAAATCACTAAACTCTGTACCATTATCAGATGTTATTGTTTTAAAGACCTTGCTTAAATTGTCACCAAACATATCTTTTAATTTTGATAGTGCATCTTTAACAGATTTACTGTCTTTTGTATCCAATAGTAATATTATTTCATGGCGAGTCTTACGCTCTATTAATGTTAAAAGGACCTTGTCATTAGACTTCTTGCCAATTAACGTATCTATTTCCCAATGCCCAAAAACTTCACGGCTTTCAACTTCTTTAGGCCTAAAATCAATACTTTTACCCATAATACGTTTATTTTTACGGTTTTGTTTCTTCCTTGGTTTTAAACGTAGTTTTAAAGGTAAATCAATGTTTTTAACTTTTAATAATCCTCTATCTATATAGTTGTAGAGTGTTTTAGTACAAACAATGGTTTTATTATTCCAACTTGGGTCCTTCTTACAATAACCTACAACTGCGTCTGGTGACCATTTTTCATTTAATATTTTATTTTCAGCATATTTCAAAAAATCTTCTGCTTTAGCTGCTTTAAATTTAGCTCCACAATTTGAACGATTTTTTTCGTAGACAGCCTGACCAGTTTCAGGAAAATAGCTTGTATAAGAAGACAAATCACTTCTAAGTTGTGTAGTAGTTCCACGTTTAATTTCACGGCTTATAGTACTTGGAGATCGATTAAGTTTTTTAGCAATATACCGAATGCTCCTTCCTTCCTTGAGTAATGCATAGATTTCTCCTCGTTCATAGCTACTTAAATGTTTAAAAGAACGCTTTTTTGTGGTACAATTATTATGAACCATAGTGAAAATCCTCCTTGTATGATGTTTAGTTGACACCTATATCATACACGATTTTCACTATGGTTTCTATTTTTTTATCTGTTGCATTTAATTATACAACTAACCACCCCTTTTTTTATTTATAATTTGCAAATAAATTTTTCAACTCATCAGTTGTATTTTATTTACTTTTATATATATATTTTCGGATTTATTAGCTAATTGTTTAAATACCTATTTCACATATAAATTATGGGGTACAATCATCTTACCCCCACAAAAATTACCCTTTAATCTTTAATATAGCCCCTATAAAATCCCTAAACAGAGGATGAGGTTTTAAAGGCCTTGATTTAAACTCTGGATGAAACTGGGATGCTACAAAATAAGGATGGTCCTTTAATTCTATTATTTCCACCAACCGTTCATCAGGAGAAAGTCCTGAAAGTACAAGGCCTTTTGAAGTTAAAAGTTCTCTGTATTGGTTATTAAATTCGTACCTATGTCTATGCCTTTCATATACTAATTCGTCTTGATAAGCCTGATAAGCTTTTGTACCTTCAATCACTTTGCAAGGATACACTCCTAATCTCATGGTACCGCCTTTTTCATCTATATCTTTTTGTTCAGGCATAAGGTCTATTACAGGATAGGAAGTATTTGGGTCAAATTCTGTAGAATTAGCTCCTTTTAGTCCTGCTACATTTCTTGCAAATTCTATTACAGCGCATTGCATACCAAGACACAATCCAAGATAAGGGATTTTGTTTTCCCTTGCATATTGTATAGCTCTTATCTTCCCTTCAATGCCTCTATCGCCAAATCCTCCAGGCACTAATATGCCGTCTGCACCTTTTAAAAGTGTTTCTACTGTCTCATCATTCACATGCTCTGCATTTACCCATCTTATATTCACAGCAGCGCTATGATAAACCCCTGCGTGTTTTAATGCCTCTACCACACTTATATATGCATCATGAAGGTCTACATACTTACCTACTAACGCTACTTCTACCTCTTTTATGGGATTTTTTTCTCTTTCTACATATTCTCTCCACTCTTTTAAA
Organism: Thermoanaerobacter sp. X514; assembly: GCF_000019065.1. NCBI lineage: Bacteria > Bacillati > Bacillota > Clostridia > Thermoanaerobacterales > Thermoanaerobacteraceae > Thermoanaerobacter > Thermoanaerobacter sp. X514. The sequence continues at coordinate 2,318,564 of NC_010320.1, forward strand.
TCCGATTGGCCAAGTGGCAAATTTAATCTTTTTAACACATATTCATCTACTTTTTGTCTTTCTAATTCTAATGGTACTTCATAAATTGATTCTACATCCCTATTTTCTATAACAGCTTCTACACTTACATTGCAAAAAAGAGCAATCTTTTCTTTTAAGTCCTGTGTTAAAGAAAGTTCTGTTCTACATACAATCATATCCGGTTGAATACCTATAGAGCGCAGTTCTTTTACGCTATGTTGAGTAGGTTTTGTTTTTAATTCCCCTGTCTTTCCAAGATGAGGTACTAATGTGACATGAATAAACATTACATTTTCTCTTCCTTGTTCAATTGCTACTTGTCTTATAGCTTCAAGGAAAGGAAGACTTTCTATGTCTCCTACTGTACCACCAATTTCGGTTATTACTACATCCACATTCTTTTCTTTTGCAACTCTGTATACTCTTTCTTTAATTTCGTTTGTTATATGAGGTATTACTTGTACTGTGATACCAAGATAATCCCCTTTTCTCTCTTTTGTAATGACAGACCAGTACACTTTACCTGCTGTTACATTGCTATTTTTTGTAAGATTAATGTCTATAAATCTTTCATAATGGCCGAGGTCTAAATCTGTCTCTGCACCATCCTCAGTGACAAAAACTTCACCATGTTGGTATGGACTCATTGTACCAGGGTCTATGTTTATATAAGGGTCAAATTTTTGTACTGCAACTGATATGCCGCGGCTTTTTAAAAGCCTTCCCAATGATGCAGCAGTTATGCCTTTCCCAAGAGAGGATACAACTCCTCCTGTTACAAAAATATATTTTGTCATTATCTCACCTCTTAAGTGTATTATCGTTTTTTATGATTAATTTTTAAGTATTTTTAACCCATAAAAAAATCTCTATTTTGGAAAAATAGAGACTCGTATCCCTTTTAGATTTAAATGGATTTTTTTGTTTTTTTACAATACCGCCAGTACATAAAAAAACACCTCGTAAAAATAAATACTCATTTATTATATAGTATTTTTAGGTGATTGTAAAGAGGATGGAACCCCTCACTTCACAAAATAAAACACCTATTGTAATTATTATAACACAAGTTGCATTAGTTTTTGCAAAATATTATAATGTTTTAAGATGCTAAAGAGAAAAACGAGGATTTTGAGTTGTTTAAGGAGGAAAAATTATGGCTGCAGATTATCACGTCCACATAGAAAATGGGCCTTATACAATAGAATGGCTTAAGAAGTTCATTGATGTAGCACTACAAAAAGGTTTAACTGAGATTGGCATTTCTGAACACGGACATAGATTTAAAGAAGGGTACAATGCGTATAAAAGTGACGGTTTTAGAAGCGAATGGATAAAAAACTACATGAACCAAAACATTTCTGAGTATGTTGAATTAATTACTGAAGCAAAAGCAATGGGTTTGCCTGTAAAATTGGGCATTGAAGCGGACTACTTCCCAGGAAAAGAAAAAGAAATAAAAGAATTTATTGAACCTTATCCATGGGATTATGTGATAGGGTCTGTACATTGGATTGAAGATTGGGGGATAGACCTTGAGGAATCTATAGAAGAATGGAAACTATGCGATGTTGATTCGGTTTATCTTGAGTATTTTAACATAGTTGAAAAGATGGCCAAAACAGGCTTATTTGATATTATAGGACACATTGACCTTGTAAAAATTTTTGGATTTAGGGCAAAGCCTTATACCTTTGATAAAATAAAGCGAAACATCGAACAAATCTCAAAAACAGGGATTGTAATTGAGGTTTCTACTGCAGGCTTTAGAAAACCAGTAGGAGAGATTTATCCTTCAAAAGAAATAATGGAAATGGTTAAAGAATACAACATACCTGTTGTGATAAATTCTGATGCCCATAATCCTTACGATGTGGCACGAGATTTTGACAAGGCTTATGCTTATGTAAAATCATACGGGATAAATACTCTTTATTATTTTGAAGGGAGAAAAAGAACACCTTATAATATTTAACCTTATAATATTTAAAGGAGCAAGAAAAAACTTGCTCCTTTTTTTATATTAACCCCTTACCGCTCTTGCTTTTATTATGCTATTTAATTTATTTAGAGACTCTACCGCTTCATCAGGAATTTCTCTGTCCGTACTTACAATCATTAATGCTGTTCCATCATTTTTATTGGGGCTTACTTGCATAGTGGAAATGTTTATGCCAAAGTCTCCTAATACATTTCCTATGTGACCTATAACCCCTGGCACGTCTTTATTCTTGACAAATAGCATGTACTCCGTAGGTTCAAAATTTACTTTATGTCCCATATACTCTACAATTCTTATTTCTTCTCCATATGTGGTTCCTGCAAATTGTGTCGTTTTGCCATTGGTATCTGTAATTTTGAGAATAATAAGGCTTGAATAGTGGTTTATTTCTTCGATTTTCCCCTCTACAACTTCTATTCCCATTTCTTTTGCCCTTAATCTAGCATTTACAACACTTACATCCTCCTCCAATACAGGCTTTAAAAAGCCTTTAAGAGCATAGAGAGTAACAATATCTGTATTAGTTCTAGAAATCTCTCCTCTATATATCACTTCAACTAATCTAACAGGAGTATCATTTATTTGATAATAAAGTGCTCCCATGGCTTCAGCCAATTTCATATAAGGTTTAAGCTGTGAAAATTCGTCGGATTTTACCCCGGGTAAATTTACTATATTTCCGTAGAGATTACCGTTTAAAGCCGAGATTACTTCTTGAGCAATGGATATGCCTATGTTTTCTTGCGCTTCATAAGTTGAAGCTCCAATGTGAAGAGTAAAAACAACATTTGGCAGTTCAAGAAGAGGATTGTGAAAATCTTGTCGTTCTACATTATATTTAGGTTCTACTTCAAGAACGTCTAACCCTGCTGCCGCTACAATGCCCTCTTTAATAGCATTGTAAAGGGCTTTTTCATCAATGATGCCTCCTCGTGCGGCATTTACTATTCTAACTCCCTTTTTCATTTTTTTGAACTCTTTTTCGCTGAGCATTTTTTTGGTCTCTTCCGTTTTTGGGAGGTGAATTGTTATAAAGTCTGATTGCTGAAGCAATTCATCTAAAGTAACTTTTTCCACACCGTATTTTTCAAAACGTTCATCTGGCATATAGGGATCATATGCAATTACTCTCATATTAAATGCTGCAAGTCTAGACGCCACAAGAGAACCAATTCTTCCTAATCCTATTACGCCGACAGTTTTTCCGTTCAATTCAACGCCTTTGAATTTATCCCTTCTAAAGTCTCCATTAAGACCAGCATGATATGCCTGCGGTATATTTCTGGCTATAGCCAGCATAAGACCAATGGTCAATTCCGCGGCAGCAACGATATTTCCAGCAGGAGTATTTACAACAAGGATTCCTTTTTCAGTAGCTGATGACACATCAATGTTGTCAACACCATTTCCCGCACGACCTATGACTTTTAATCTTTCACCTTTTTCGATAAGTTCTCTATCTACTTTTGTAGCACTTCTAACAATAATAGCGTCATAATCTTTAATAATTTCTAAAAGCTCATCTCTTGAAATATTAGTTTTCACGTCTACGTCAGCGTGTTTTTTTAGATATTCAATGCCATTTTCTGATATTTTCTCTGTGACAATTATCTTCAAATTATATCCCTCCTTACCCCTTTATTGCGTCTTTCAACGCCTCAAGAGTTTCAGTAAGCATTTCTTCAGTCACATAACCCATGTGACCTATTCTTATAATTTTCCCTTTTAAAGGTCCTTGTCCTCCTGTTATCAATACCCCATGTTTTTCTTTCATGTGATTTATGATCTCTGATGCTTTGTACTTTTCAGGAACTTTTATAGCAGTTATTAAATCAGAAGCTATGTCTTCTTCCGGCAGCAGTTCTAATCCCAAGCTCTTTACGTATTCTCTCACTCTTTTCCCATATGAGGCTTGCCTTTTGTATACATTATCCAACCCAAATTCCAAAAGCATATCTGTCGCTTTTGCTACAGCCATTATTGTAGACACAGCAGGAGTAGCAGGAGTATCAGGATTGGGTTTTAAAACGCCTTCTCTTGCTTTTTTTAAGTTGAAATAATATTTTGGAAGATTAGAAGTCTCCGCCATTTTCCATGCTCTTTCACTTAAAGCGACAAAGCTAAGTCCAGGAGGCGACATAAGGCATTTTTGAGAACAGGTTATTACTGCATCAATACCCCATTCGTCCATTTCAAGAGGTATACCGCCTAAAGAGCTTACAGCATCAACGATGACTACCACACCGTACCTATTAGCAATTTGGGCAATTTCTTTTACGTTATTTGTAACTCCTGTAGAAGTTTCATTGTGAGTGACTAAAAGTGCTTTGTAATTGCCTTTTTTTAATTTGTCTTCCAATACGTTAAGGTCTACTGCATTTCCCCAACCAAAGTCATGAAGTTCCGCATCAAGCCCATAAGCTTTCGCTATATCATAAAACCTCTCTCCAAAGTAACCTATACTGGCGACTAATACTTTATCACCGGTAGAAAAAAGATTTGCAATGACAGCTTCCATTCCACCTGTTCCTGATGAGGTCAAAGTAATAACTTCATTTTTAGTTTTAAATATTTCTTTTAAATTTTTATTAAGATTAGAAAATAATTCATAAAATTCTTCCGTTCTATGGTGTAAAGGTTGCTCACCCGCGACTTTTTTTACCTCCTTCGGCACCATTGTCGGACCTGGTGTCATTAATATCATCTCTTTCATTTTCTCACTCCTTGTTACTAGATGTATATTTAATATGATAAATCAATAAAGTGAAAAATGCAATAGCAAAAAATACATTTGTCTATTATGTAAAGACATTGTTAGAAAAATAACGATTCCTTATAGGCAAACATCAAAATTTTTAGATTCCTCTGTTTTAAAAAAATAGCAAAGCCGCTAACTCGGCTTTGCTATCTTCTCATTCATTTTGTATATTTGGCATATACGTATCCGAATCCACCCTTATACAATATCTTATACCAACCATTGTATTCTCCAACTACTTTCAGTTCTGCCCCATAAGGAACTACTCCTAATTTTGCTGCGCTTGTAGAATTGCTAACTCTCACATTCAGTCCACTTTTAGCAGTGACTTTTACAGTTTTTATGATAGTTACATCAGATGAACTTGATATCACATCAACATATTTTCCATATATATACCCTATCTTGCCATTGTAATTTATCTTATACCATCCATTCACTTCCTCGAGCAGTGTTACTACTGTACCTTTAGAAAGTGTTCCTATAACTTTTGTTGAAGTGCTCGCTTCCTCTCTTACGTTAAGAACCGAAGCTGTAACCCTTCCAGTCTTTACTTCAGAAGAGCTTGGCATTACAGTAACATATACTCCATATATATACCCTGTCTTGCCATTGTAATTTATCTTATACCATCCATTCACTTCCTCGAGCAGTGTTACTACTGTACCACGAGGAAGCACTCCTATCACCTTTGTGGAAGTACTTGCTCCTTCTCTTACATTGAGAGCTAATGCTTTTACAACGCCTTGAAGTTGCGGTTTCTCTTTTACTGTTACATTTACAGATATTGTTTTCCCACCATAATTTATATTAATTACAGTAGTACCTTTTTTGACCCCCTTCACAAGCCCTTTATCTACTGTAGCAATACTTGTGTCTTTAGAGGTATAATTGGCATCTTTTGTTATATCTTTCTCTGTACCATCAGAATATATTCCTGTAACTTTCATCTGGTAAGTTCCATCTATTTGTACTTCTATTAACAATGGCTGAACTATTATATCTCTAAGTACAGCTTCAGTAACTTTAATTGGAACCTCAAAAGAGCTACCTGAATATTCAACTTTAAGTATTGTATTACCTTTCGCAAGTCCTTTAACAACTCCATTGTTGTATTCAGCAATAGTTTTATCTGCTACTGTATATTTTGCAGATTGTGTCACCTCTATTTTTTCACCGTTTGAAAGAATACTGTAAACTTTAATAGCTGACGTCAAACCTGCTGGAACTTCTATAGAAGATGGTTGTACTTCTATTCCCTCTTGTACTGGAGCTACAACTTTAACTTTTATTTCCACAGTTTTATTTTGATACATTGCAGTTACTGTCGTTTCACCTTGTTTTATACCTTTTACAGTTCCATCAGCTTCTACTTTTGCAATGCTTTCATCTGCTGATTCAAATCTTACTTTATTTGTCACATCTACTGTCCTATCTTTAAACTCAGCAGTAATAGCTACTTTTGCTGTTTTACCTGCTGGTATTTCAATTTGATTTGGCTCAGCAGCAACCGAAACTAAATCTACATTTTCAAGAGGCACTTTAATCTGATTTCCTTCATAAGTTAGCATAGCGTAATTTTCTACTTCAGAAGTATATACCCTTGCAGTTATTTTAACTTCTGCAGTATTCATTGCTTCATCTATTGCTTTTATCAAAACAAAAGTATCGCCTTCTCTGCTAAGAGATATTTTTTCCGCAAAAGTATCGTCAAAAGTCGTATAATCGTCTGCCTCTTTGTTGCTCTTCATGTTGCCATTTATATAAAGTTTATACCCAAATCCTGTATCATGTACATTTCCACTAATAATAAGGCTTATATCATTCGGCGAAATATAACCTTTAAGATTCTTTGTATCTAAAGTAATTTCAGGAGTTGTAGTGTCTATATAAATTGGTACTTCAAATTCTGTTTTGTGCTCATGAGTTGATGGATCATTTTCATTATATAAATGATCAATTGCAAGGAATTGTATCTTTTGTCTTCCATCACTGTCAAAGTGTACTGTTGTCTTGAAATTGTTGTTTTCGTCAACTGGCACTAATTCACCATTAATATAAAGTTTACCCATAAACGTTGTCTCATCTTGTATATTCCCTGAAACAACAATATCTCTCGTATTAAATATTTCTCCTACCTGTGGTTCAACTACATTGATTACAGGTCCAAAATTATCTTTTATGTCGATATTAAATGCAATGCATCCATTTTGCCCTATTGTGGTTTCAGAAACATTTCCTGCATAATCTACTCCCACTACAGCAATAAATGTATAGCGATATGGAATTGAAACGTCTGCTACATTTGCATCACTTGGTAATGCTTTTGCTTCCACATTTGTAACATTTCCTGTTATAGGATCAATCTTACCAGTAAGTATAATATAAGAATCTATTCCTGAACCTTCATCCTGACCTCCCCATTCAATTGTAGCCTTCCCATTAGAAATATATATGTCTTTCAAGTAGCCATATTTATCAATGTAGTCTTTATTTATCATAACCTCAGGAGCTATTGTATCAACTTTAACAGGCATTTCAAGAAGTTGTGTCTTAGCATTTGGATAATCTATCTTTGATTCAAAGCACATATAATACTGCCCATCAGGGGCTACTTCAAATTCTCCCGTTGCGGGGTTAAATGCTGTACCATCCCATATCCAAGAATCAGAAATTCTCGCCATAGAAGTTGCTGCTACATTCTTTCTTATATACTCTTCTTGAGTTATCTCTCTTATTACATTTCCATTCTCATCTACAACACTTACTTTAAATTCTCTTGCATTTCTTAAGAAGGAAAGCACTGGTTGTACAAAGTCAAATACACCATCGCCATTAGGAGATATAGCAATTGTAGATGGATCAGGTGTTTTACTACCAAGATTTCCTAAGAAATATAATTCATTGTTTATAACTCCTGCCATACCTGTAAGTCCATAATAAGTGTCATCCTCATAAAGAGGTGAATCTATAATTCTCGGCTCATCCCAACTGCCATAAAAAGCTGTATAAGGTACACTTAACTTTGGAAGGCTGCTGTCCTGGGGAATAAAGCTTAAAAATCCTTCTGCAAAAATATTTTGTAGCGCATTTTGTGGAATTATCAGTGTGACATTTACAGTCGCTTGTCCGTTTGCAGGCACTGTCACAGTATCTTTGTCAAATTTAACCGTCGCCCCTGTAAGGGTTGTTGTTTCGGCAAAGTTAAATCCCCAAAGAACATAATCTGTCAAAACTCCATACTCATCTTTCAAGTTATACGTAACATCGCTATTGCTGTGATTTTTAAGAATCAATGTAAATGTTACACTATTTCCAATACTGCCAAGGGCAATACCGGCTTTTCCATTTGCATCTGTAATTGTAACAGGTGTCTCAATTGCCTTATCTATTTGAATCATACCTGCTCCTTGTTGTCTCGGTGAATAAGGCTTAGGACTTCTTAAGATTTTACCTGTATAAGGAGCAGCATTGTCGTTTGTATCAATTATAACTTTAGCTGTATTCATTGCCATTATTTTAGCCATTTCAACAAAATCTCTGCCATTTTCAAATTTCAATTCGCCTTTAGCAACCCTCTCTTTAAGAACTTCTGCAATTAACGCCATCGCACCTGCCACATGAGGAGATGACATAGAAGTACCGCTCATTAAGCCATAAGAATCTTTGTTAAGTGTTGAATATATTCCGCCGCCAGGTGCCATTATTTCTGGTTTAAAGTCAAAGCTTGGTGTGACACCCCATGAAGAAAAGTCTGTTACATTGTCTCCAGGAGGAGTTCCTAAATTATTAGTCGCTATAGCACCATCAAATTTTACTGTAACTTTTTGCCCTTGATCTAACAAGGCTTTAATTGCAAGACCTGCATCTTTTAAAATAGACACAGAAGGAATTTTTGTACCTTCTCCTAAAGCCATTGATATTGTCCCTGTAGTGTTGTTGTAAATTATTGCAGCTACTGCGCCAGCATTTTGTGCATTTATTGTCTTTGCGTTAAATGTAATAGAGCCTCTTGAAATAAGAGCAACTTTGCCTGATACATCTTTGCCTTGGAAATCCTCAGGCTTACCTAATCCGCAGTATACTACCTCATATTCCCCTTTTAATACATCTGCAGGGTCAATAGGGTCATGGTCTGAAGGACTTCCTACAGAGTATACTACTTTGTCAAATCCTTGTGGTGCAGGATTTACAGAAAAGCTTTTTCCTGTAAGTCCAGGATTTATAGAAGCAGCTACTTGAATAGCATCAAGCCACAATCCAGGCGAACCGACAGTTCCTATATCTGGATCCATTGCATATGGATAAAATTCTGCGCTCGTCGAATAACTGGAGTTACCAGCTGAAACGACAACTATCACGCCATTGTCAACTGCATTTTTTATTGCAACATGCTCAGGATCATCAGGACGCACAAAACCCGCTGTTGAACCAAGGCTCATGTTTATGACATCTGCTCCAAAGGCAACTGCATGGTCAATACCTGCTACTATATCGTCTGAAAAAGCTGATGGGAAATTGGGATTGTTTGTAAATACCTTTTCTACTATGAGCTGCGCTTCAGGTGCAACACCTTTAATATTACCATTTGCTGCAATAATTCCCGCAACGTGTTGTCCATGCATTGACTGTGTAGCACCTATGTCTATAATTTCATCATTGTTGTCTGCCCAGTTCCAACCAACTGGCACTTTTTCTGTGAAATATTTATAAGGAAGGCCTGTCTGAGCTGCTATTTGCTGCACTTTTTCCTTAGTCAATTTCACCCGATTTGGGTCTGCAACTTTCATATCCTGATGTCTATAATCTATTCCTGTATCTATAACTGCTACAACCATTCCTTCCCCTTTATACCCTAATTCATTCCACACAGTAGGAGCATTTGTTGAATAAACTGCCGATGTCATATCAAGGAAATACTCATTTGCAATTCTTACATCCTTTACTCCTGGTAATAGCTTAATTTTTTCTATATCTTTGACTTTTACTTCGCCGCTTATGCCATTTATTGCTGTTTTATAAATATGTCTTACCTTAAAGTTAAAATTTTTAGTTAATTCATTTTTTACTTGATTTTGCTGTTGAGCAATTTTATTTAATATATTTGCTTTTTCAGTTTCTGCTAAAGTTTTAAGAGTTTTGTTAGCTTTTAAAGCATAAGATGCAACGCTGTCTTGTTGTAATTCTATAATAACTCTTACTGTCTCATCGGGAGAATATTTTTCAATTTCTTGCTGAGCGTCCTCTCCTAAATTTTGTATTTCTTTTCCCAGACGCTCTGCAATTTTTGATTTACTCTGATAAGGTTGAAAATTTTGTTTAAAGTTATCCTGAGCAATTTGCTTTAAAAGATTGTAATCGACCTTTAAGAAATCAATTATAAGTTTCGAATACTCTGATGTAGGTATTTGTTGTGAATAGCCAAAAGTACCAAAAGCACTAAATACTAAAGTAAAAACAACAAGAAAAACAAGAAACTTTTTGGCCATAAAATCTTAACCCCCTTGCAACCCCTTTTGTATTTGTTTCGACAAAAATCTATCCTTTTCCCCTTTCATCCCCCCATTCTATAAACTATCTATTTCTAAGGGAACAAGCCCTTAATGCATTATGAACATTCTATTCAATATTATTCTATATAAATCATTTTTTTCCTTCTTGAGGATACTAATTTTTTTTATTTATAAAATTATAATATTGCAAGAATTTATTCATTTTCACTAAAACCAAAAAGTTTCCACATATACTACATATGACCTATATATAACTAAAATACTTTAAAATTTAAGTATTTATTATCTGTTTTTATTATTTTGGTAAATACTTTTTGTCTCTGTTTTTCATCCCAGTAATAAGTAAAGAAACATTTTCTATTATTTTTTAAACCTATCATACACTTATTTTAAAAAAATAAATATTATAATTAAAAAAAGCTCCTCTATATTGATAGAGAAGCCTTCAAAACTTGGGCACCGTTATTTTCGCAGTGAAGTTTATACACTCTATAGTCTATTCCCCGGTCAATATATACCTTGCTTACTTCATAAACTACTCTTTTTACCTTTTCCTCTGGACAAATAGCCATAATTGTGGGGCCTGCTCCACTTAAAAAAACAGAATAAGCACCTGCTTCTAAAGCTTTTTCAAAACAGGCATACATTTCAGGTATAAGTTTAGAGCGATATTTTTGATGTAGCATATCTTGAGAAGCAATCTTTAACAAATCGTACCTTCCACTAAACAAAGCTGCTGTTAAAAGAGAAGACCTACCTGTATTGAATACAGCATCTTTAAAATCTATTTTTTGGGGCAATATATTTCTTGCAATCTCTGTTTTTAAAAGTTTTTTGGGAGTAAAGGCAATAAATTTTAATTCTTCTTCTAATTCTTTTTTTACATAATAAGTAGTATTACCGTCAAAAACCGTTACATTCAGTCCTCCATTTAGAGCAGGAGCTACATTATCGGCATGCCCTTCCATAGAAGCCGCAAGGTCTAAAATTTCTTTATGTGTTAAAATACCCCCTGCAAGTTCATTTGCTGCCAACATTCCTCCAATTATTGCTGCCGCACTACTTCCAAGACCAGCACCCACAGGAATACCATTTCTTATTTCTATTTTTAATCCTTCATATTGTGTCTCAGTTTTTTCAAAAACTTTTTTAGCCGCTTTATAGACAAGATTATTCTCAGTTGTTTCAATTTCTTTATAGTCCTCTCCTGAAACCTCTATCAAGAGCCCTTCTTCTATAAATCCCATAGAAATTTCTGTATACAAATTTAGTGCTACTCCTATAGAGTCAAAACCGGGCCCTAAGTTTGCAGAAGAGGCTGGAACTTTTACCTTTACCATGTCACTCTCCATATAAAACTTCCTCCAATGCTTTTAGATTCGCCTCTATCGTTTTTATCTCGCCACCTAATTTAACAGCAGTATCTGGATCTTTTAATCCATTTCCCGTCAAGACACAAACAACAGATTCTCCTTCTTTAAAAAATCCTTCCTTGTATTTTTTAATAACTCCTGCAATAGAAGCTGCTGAAGCAGGCTCTGCAAAAATTCCTTCGCTCTTAGCTAAAAGCGCATAAGCCTCCAGTATTTCTTCATCTGTGACTTTGTCAATGAGTCCACCTGACTCATCTCTTGCAGCAACTGCCTTTTCCCAGCTGGCTGGATTACCTATTCGTATCGCTGTTGCAATAGTCTCAGGTTTTTCAATTACTCTGTTTTCAACTATAGGTGCAGCTCCAGCTGCCTGAAAACCTAACATTTTAGGAAGCCTCGTTATTCTTTTTGCATTATAATATTCTTTAAATCCCATCCAATAGGCTGTTATATTCCCCGCATTTCCCACAGGAAGCGCAACATAAGAAGGAGCATCTTTAAGTTCGTCACATATTTCAAAAGAAGCTGTCTTTTGTCCTTCCAACCTATATGGATTTATGGAATTAACCAGCGTTATAGGGAATTTTTGTGAAATTTCTCTGACTAATCTTAAAGCATCATCAAAGTTTCCATCTATAGCAATGACTTTAGCACCATAAGCAATGGCTTGAGCAAGCTTTCCTAAAGCAATTTTGCCGCCGGGTATAAGTACAATGCTCTTAAGTCCTGCCTTTGCTGCATAGGCAGCTGCAGAAGCAGAAGTGTTTCCTGTTGAAGCACACACAACTGCATTAGAACCTTCTTCTTTTGCCTGCGACACTGCTACAGTCATCCCCCTGTCTTTAAAAGAACCTGTTGGGTTTAATCCTTCGTATTTCAGATATATTTTTATGCCTGGAAAAAGCTTTTGAAGATTTACAGCCTCATAAAGAGGTGTATTGCCTTCTTTTAATGTAACTATGTTTTCCTCTTTTATTTTAGGCATAAATTCTCTATAAGCTTTTATTAGACCTTCCCATCCCATTAATTATTCCCCCTCTACTCTTATGACACTTTCTATACATTCTACTTCCTTCAGATTTTGTATTTCCTCTAAGGCTTCAAATACCTTCCCTGTATTCGCAATATGAGTGATCAAAACAATCTCCGCAGTATCTCCCAAAACCCCTTTCTGCACCACAGACAAAAGACTTATTCCCTTATCTCCTAATATGCCAGTAATTTTGCTCATTACGCCAGGTTTATCAAAGGCTATGAGTCTTATATAATATTTGGATACAGTATCCACAATAGGGAGAAGGTCTCCATCTTCGCACCCATTTTGAATTACAATATGGTTTTTTACATCCATTATGTCCGCAACAACTGCGCTGGCAGTAGGCATCATACCTGCACCTTGACCATAAAACATGACTTCCCCTACTGCATTTCCATCAACTAAAATAGCGTTAAAAACCCCATTTACACCGTTTAAAGGATTATCTTTCTTTATCATGACAGGATGTACCCACGCTTCTAAACGGTCTTCTTCATCAATTTTTGCGTAAGCAATGAGTTTTACATTGTACCCCAATTCTTCCGCATATTTTATGTCAGCTTTAGAAATAGACTTTATACCTTTTGTGTAAATTTTTTCAGGCAAAATGAATTTGTTAAAAGCTAAAGTGGACAGTATAGCAAGTTTTCTTGCCGCATCAAAACCTTCCACGTCATCTGTCGGGTCTGCTTCTGCGTAACCCTTTTGCTGAGCCTCCTTTAAGACTTCTTCAAAGTCAAAACCTTTTTCTTTCATTTCTGTTAATATATAATTTGTAGTTCCGTTTAATATTCCTTTGATTTCGTATATTTTATTTGCCGCAAGACATTGTTTTAATGGCCTGATGATGGGAATACCACCACCAACTGATGCTTCATAGAGAAGACTTACTTTATTTTCTGTCGCAAGTTTTATTAGCTCTTTACCGTGAACTGCTATGACTTCTTTGTTTGCAGTGACAACATGCTTACCTTTTTTGAGAGCTTTTATGATATATTCTAAAGCAGGATGTTCTTTCCCCATCACTTCTACCACTACATCTATTTCTTCATCTTCTAAAATATCATTTGCATCAAAAGTTATTTTTCCCTCTGCAAGAGGTGTCCTCTTTTTATTGGGGTCTTTCACAAGTATCTTCTTTATCTCAATCTTTTCACCTATCTTTTTTTCAATGTTTTTACCGTTTTGGTTGATTAAATGAACTACACCTGTTCCAACTGTGCCAAGGCCCATTAGTCCTATCTTCATTCTCAATCCCTCTCATTCTCCTAAAATTTCTATTTTCCTAACTCCGTTTTGACTGGATAATTTCTCAAGGAAATTTTCCAAACTCATTTCCATGTACTGGGTATCAATAGAAATAGTTACGCTGGCAACCCCCATAGAAGGCATACTTTGATTTATGGTGACAACATTCCCCCTCGCATTTGCTACCACGTCCAAAATAGAAGAAAGCACTCCTGGCATATGGTCTAACACCATAGATAAAGTTATGATTTTTCCTTTGCTAAACTTAGAAAAAGGAAAAACATAATCTCTATACTTGTAAAAAGCACTGCGAGATATACCTACTTGTTTTACTGCTTCATTGATGGTTTTCACTTTGCCCGATTCTAATAATTCTTTCACTTTTAAAGTCTTTTTAAGAGAGTCCGAAAGGATTTCTTCTCTTATTATATAGAGTTTTCCATCTTCTCCCATGGATTTCACCTCCACTGTTTTTGTTGTATAAACATTACTCCATATATGGAATACATTTTATCACATTAAATTATAAAAATCAATAGCGGTTTACGTTTACTAAACAAAAAACTAATATTGAAAATTTAAAGCTCCAGGTGTACCATGGACAGCAATAATAGTAAAAATGCGGCAAAGCATGAAACTTTGCCGCATTTTTATATTTTTTATATTTCCACCACATCACTTTCAATATTTCTCAGCGCCATACGCACTTCAAATTTAACTCCTGATTTTTTAAGCATATTCGTTACAGTAGCAAAAGCAAGTTCTGGTCTGTTATTATTTTGGCTTAAATGGCCTAAAAAAGCTATTCCTATCGCTTTCATTTTAAACAGTTTCATGAGAGCATCTGCAGCTGCATCATTAGAAAGATGACCTAAATTAGACAAAATCCTTTTTTTAAGAGGCCAAGGATATGAACCATTGATAAGCATTTCTATATCATGGTTTGCTTCTAAAAGTACTACATCAGAACCTATAAGGTGATTTGCAACACCTCTTGTCATGTACCCTAAATCAGTAGCAATGGAAATTTTTTTGTCTCCGCATTTAAAGGAAAAACCTACTGGCTCTACGGCATCATGGGGTTTTTTGAAGGGCATTATTTTTACATCCCCAATTTCAAATTCTTCACCTGTGGTAAAATAGAGTTTGTTTTTTTCGGAAATTTCTTTTATGTCTTTCTCCATTACCTCCCATGTAGCTTTATTGGCATATATAGGTATATTGTATCTCCTTGAAAGTACCCCGGCTCCGATAATATGATCTTTGTGCTCATGAGTTATGAGAATGGCAGATAGGCTTTTAGGGGTTACCCCTATATTGAATAATGCTTTTTCAATTGTTCTGCCACTTAAACCTGCATCAATTAGAATATGTACATCTTTATGATTTATGTAAATAGCGTTTCCACTACTTCCTGACCTCAAGGAACAAAACTTCATAGCCAATATACCCGCATTGCGGGTATCCCCCTTTCTTTTGCTTTCACAATTAATTATAACAATTTTCCTAAGGCAAGTGAAGAAATTTTCCTTTTAAAGGAAAAGAAATTATTCACATCCAATCTGTGTGCAAATTTTTCATAGCTCAAAAACTTCTCATATTTTAACCGAAAGATTTTTAACATCAAATTATCAACATATTCACATACATTTGTGGATAAGTTGATAATTTAAAAATATAAGAGGGGAATAACCCCTCTTATAGGGAAAAACCTAAATTACGTCCCTCAGAAATAGCGTGGACAATCTTTCTTACTTCTTTAGCATCTCCTATAACATGAAGCTTTTCTTGTGGTAAAACCTTACTGACCTCTTCGTAAAGAGAAGGATCTGGTTTTAAACCCACAGCTAAAACTATAGTATCGGGAAGTGGCAGCTCTTTTTCCCCTTCAGGTGTCTCCACCAAAAGCGCCTTTCCTACTTCCTTCAAACGAGTTTTTACATAAATTTCAACACCTCGTTCTTTTAAGCGTTTCATAATGAGATTCTTCTCAAAAACTCCCATGTCTCTTGCTACTTCCTCCAAAAGCTCAATAACTATAACTTCTTTGCCTTGTTCTGAGAGATAATCAGCAGTTTCCATGCCTATTAAGCCGCCACCAATTATAGCAACTTTATCGCCTGCTTGTTTTTTTCCTCTTAATACTTCCACAGCTGTCAAAAAGCCGTATTCTTTAAGTCCGGGAATAGGTGGTACAATTGGCTGTCCTCCTGTCGCAAAGACGACTTCGTCAGCCTCCCATTTTGCTATTTCTTCTGCTGTAACTTTATGATTAAGATTTAAATTGACACCAACCTTTGGAAGTACCTCTTTATAGTATTCCACGATGCCTTTCAATTCTTCTTTGTGAGGAGGAACAGAACCGGGCAAAACTTGACCTCCTATCTCTCCTTTTTCCTCATAAATGTATACTTTATGTCCTCTTGCAGCAGCAGTATAAGCTGCTTCCAAGCCTGCAACTCCAGCACCAATGATAAATACATTCTTTCCAGGTTGAGGTGCTTTTTGTATTTCGATTTCCTCCTCCTTGCCAACTGATGGGTTGAAATTACAACCAAAACGGCGTCCTGCTCTTAATTCATCTAAACAGCCTTGGTGACAAGCAGCACAACGGCGTATTTCCTTGCTGCGTCCTGAGGTAGCTTTTTCTACAAATAGCGGATCAGCCACCAAAGGACGTCCAAGAGCAACTAAATCAGCTTTGCCTGATACCAATATTTCTTCTGCCAATTCTGGCGTATTGATTCGCCCAACAGCGATAACAGGAATATTGACCTGTTTTTTTATTTTTGAAGCAAATTCCCATGCCAATCCTTTTTGCGTTCCCAAAGTTTGCAATGTAATAGCACCAGACTCACAGCTACTTCCTAAAGAAGCATCAATAGCAGCAACACCTTTATCTTCTAATATTTTAGCCAGACGGATTGCATCCTCTAATGTCCAGCCCCCTGGCACAAATTCATCAGCACTAATGCGTACAATAATTGGAAAATCAGCACCTATCTCTTTCTTTATTTCATCTAATATTTCCATCCCAAAGCGAATTCTATTCTCAAAACTGCCACCATATTCATCCTCTCTCTTGTTAGTATGAGGTGACAAAAACTGGTGAATGAGATAACCATGTCCAAATTGAATTTCCAATGCATCTGCACCAGCTTCATAAGCTCTGACAGCAGCTTTTACGTAAGTATTTTGCCATTTCTTTATGTCCTCATGAGGTATTCCTTGTGGTTCAACTCCAATAGTTGGACAAGCTATTGAAGAAGGTGCGATAAGGGGTAATTTAGTTACCATTGGATTTGCTATCCGCCCTGCATGATTAATATAAACTGCGACTTTGCTACCAGCCTCCTGTAGGGGGGGTAATAAGGCGGCGAAGCCCCTCTACCATTGAATCATCATAAATACCTAATTGACGCGGAATTTCTTTCCCTGAAAGGTCTACATATGCTGATTCTAAAACAATTAAACCTACTCCCCCTTTTGCTCTATTGACATAATATTGAATTAGGTCCTCTGTAACCTGTCCCTCTGATGTAGCATAACCAGTTTTAACAGGCGCCATTACTACCCGATTTTTTAAATTTAAATTACCTATTTTTATTGGCTTTGTAAGCTCCATTATATCACTCCTTTAGTGCAGTGTATTTTAAAATAATGTTCATAATTATTAAATTCGACATAAAATAGTCAATTCCTGCTTTGTTAAATTTTTGTCTTTATTTGCTTTGAAATGTAAATTTTATATAATTATGTCTTCTCCACCTTTTCTAAGCCCAAGGATTTCTCTTTCAGAATATTTGGTAGTCCGTAAAATATAAAAAATAACTGAATCCTCATCTTTGTCTATTATTCTTGAAAGCTCTATTTTTAGTTTTTTAAGATTGGCTTCTGATATTTCGCCTTCTAAAACAGAATTTTGAACCCAGTGAAGGTATTTTCTGCAAGTTTTTAAGACTTTATTGACCCTTTTTTCATTCACATCGTATACTAAAATTAAAAACATATCTTATCACCTAAATTTACCATTGTGCAATAAAAGGCTTGTACTGTTCTTCTTCAATCAAGTGTTTTTCCAATTTATACAACTCTAATCTTATAAGTCTTCTATAAGAAACATTGTTAGAAAGAGTCCTGTGTTTAATGGTTGTAGCAAGCTTATCTTCAAATTCCTGCACAAATACTTTTTTCCCTTTTTCTTTAAGTAATAATCCTTCTGCATCTTCTTCAAAGTCTTCTTTAGTAACCATTTTTTTGCTAAGCAAGGTAAATATAGTCCTATCTACAATGATAGGCTTAAAAATCTCTGAAACATCAAGATTTAAAGAAAAACGTCTAAAATTGGTCGCATGCAAAAAACCTATTCTCGGGTCTAAGTGGGTTTTGTATATTTCACTTAAAGTTGTCGTATACATCAAAGAATTTCCAAAGCTTATCAATGTATTCAAAAAATTCTGAGGTGGTCTTTTGCTTCTAAAGTCAAACTTAAAATCTGGGTTTTGAATTATCTCATCAAAAGCCTTATAATAATATTCCCTAATATTACCTTCTATTGCCATTAATTCATTTATTGTAGAAGTTGAATCAACGCTCTCCCCTAATTTTTCTATGGAATAAATGACATCTTCCAAATCTTTGCCTCTATTTGAATAATATTTCAAAACTTGCCTTATATTCTTATAAGCTCCTTCGACAAATTTTTGAGCAAGATAAAGCCTTTTACTTCCATCATTATAGTGCTCAGCTTGTCTTAATATCATATAGCCTGAGTTTAAATGTTCTCTTGGATAATAAGACCCTACATAATATCCATAATGATTGAAAAAATGAAGTATAATCTCTGATTGTGTTAAAAACTCAAGAAGTCTTTTGTTAAGGCTTACTTCTCCAAAAACCATTATTTCAGAAGTATTTTCTACTGGTATAAATTTTCTTCCATTTTCTCCTTCAAAAAATAGAGTATTATCTTTTCTTTTTAATTCCCCATCTGAAAAAATATAAATCGTTTTTTTCATGACATACAAAACTCCTTATACCCACAATTTTTACAATATGGAATTTTTATAAAAGCAGGTGGCTTTTCTTTATATACTATATCTTTAATTTCTTCAATTGCCTTTATAACTTCTCTTTCAAATTCTGGTGTAAGTTCTACTACTTCCCTCTTCCTTTCTTCTGGAAAAAAAAGTTGCCCTTTTGCAGTTATTCCGCTTTGCTTTAACTTGTAGAGATAAAATAAAAGTTGCATTTTAGCACTATCTTCCGCTTTTGAACTTTTCTTTACCTCGCCAATTAAAATATTATCTTTTTCCATTCTCACAAGGTCTAATACCACATTTTCAAAATGAATCTTTTTTCTATCCCTTTGATAAGAATTTTCATCAATAAGCCTACCTATTTCAATATAAGGATGTTCTTGGTCAGGCACTATCTGATGTGCCATAAGCCAAACTTGCCTTTTACAAATGGTATAGCTTTGCATCAATGCCCCTGTAACCTCAAATTCCATAGTATCACCTATAAAAGTTTTTTATATTTTTTAATTAAACTATTTTCAATCCTCATCAAAACCGGAATACATAAACTTATCAGCTATTAATTTTCTATTTTGTTTGAAATTTTAATAAAAGTTTAAAACTATAGTCTCTTCTTCATGTTTTATATGCCTTTACCTAATTTCAATTCCTTATATGTAGGCTAAAAACCTGTTATATTTAAATCAGCAAATTGAATGGAATATAATCACGATGCCTTATCTCATCCACAAACAATTTATTTTCACTTCTTCTGAACACATAGGCATGTGCATTTTCAAAAGAATTTATGATTTTAAAAGTATCGTCTACGATTTCAATTGCGCAACCATTTTCTAGTCCTATACCCACTCCTTCGAAATCTATCATGAATTTCTCAAAAAGTTCCCTTCTATTTTCCTCGTTAAGATGAGGACATAGTATTGCATCGAAAAGCCCTAATCCTTCAACTTTAGTGTAATGCCAGTTTTCTTGATTTTCAAATCTCTGTGAATCGCTGAATCCATATTTGAACCAGCATATGGCTCCCGCACTCAACCCTGAAAGTACCGTTCCTCTTTGATAAGCATCGATAAGCATCTTATCGACACCTTTCGATCTCCAGATCTCCATCATCCTTTTTGTGTTACCACCACCGACATAAATCAAATCTGCCCATGAGATCTTCTTCTCTATCTGTGAACTATCAGGATCATCTTTTATCAAGAATAAAATATCTGTCTCACATCCAAGCATTTTACCATAGACAAAGTCAAAATTATCACAATACGCTTCAGGTTCGCCACTTGCCGTTGGTACAAAAAGGGCTTTTGGCTTAGCCTTGTCAGTTAGTTTGACTATTTCTTCATCTATCTTAAAAGTTTCAAATTTTGAAATCTCTCCTCCTCCTATGGCAACTACCTTTTTCATATCCTCACCCCGTTTATAAATGAATTAGATCACAGGACCTAAAACCATTAAATCAGATAACCCCTTATGGTTGTTGCACCAGCTCTTCAATTTTACAGTCGCTATCGTTCAAATTTTAAAAAAGGAGTTGGTTCTTTCATGGATTTAGTTTATTCTCATGTTTGCGGATTAGATGTCCATAAAAAGAATGTCGTAGCTTGTATAATAACACCAGAAGGTAAAGAAATCCGCACTTTTTCAACTATGACCGATGACCTTATTGCATTAAAAGAATTTATTAAAGCTAAAGGTTGTTCTGTTGTTGCTATGGAAAGTACCGGTTCTTACTGGAAACCTATCTACAACCTCCTGGAGCTTGAGAATATTAAAATTCTACTCGTCAATGCTAAGCATATTAAAAATGTTCCCGGCAGAAAAACTGATGTAAAGATGCTGAGTGGATAGCAAGTCTTTTGCAACATGGCCTTTTGCAAGGCAGCTTTGTCCCAGACAGAGAACAAAGAGAGCTTCGCGAACTTGTCCGCTATAGAAAAAGCCTCATTGAAGAAAAATCAAGAGAATTTAATCGCATACAAAAGGTTTTAGAAGGAGCTAATATCAAACTGTCTTCGGTAGTCTCTGATATCAACGGGGCATCCAGTCGTTCTATACTTGAGGCTATTATAAATGGTGAAGAAAATCCCGAAACCCTGGCTGAGCTTTCTCAAGGCAAGCTAAAAAATAAAATGGATGAACTAAAACGCGCTTTAAAAGGCTTGATCAATCATCACCAAAGGATGCTTCTGGAAATACAGCTTAGACATATTGATTACCTTGATGAAGAAATAGCAAAATTAGACGAAGAAATTAAAAATCGAATGCTCCCTTTTGAAAAAGACCTGGCACTGCTGGATACAATCCCTGGAGTCGGAAGAAGAACTGCAGAACAAATAATAGCCGAAATCGGCACGAATATGGAACAGTTCCCCTCTGCTGCCCATTTGTGTTCTTGGGCAGGGCTGTGTCCAGGTCATAATGAAAGTGCTGGTAAACAAAAGTCTGCCAGAACTCGAAAAGGTAACCAAAAATTGCGAAGCTCTCTTATTGAAGCTGCCAGAGCTGCCTCAAGAGCAAAAGATACTTATCTCTCATGTCAGTACCACCGCATCGCTGCTCGAAGAGGAGCAAACCGTGCAGCAGTTGCAGTGGCACATAGCATTTTAATTATAGTTTATCATATTCTCAAGCAAAAGCAACCATATATTGAATTAGGTCCTACTTATTATGAAGAGAAAAAGCGTAATATGATTATTCGTCAATCTTTAAAAAAGCTAGAGTCTTTAGGCCTTAAGGTCACGGTCGAATCTGCAGTGTCTTAACTTTTAATTTAACTTTATTAACCATTTATTTATCCCATATTTTTACATCGGTATGGGTTTAGTTTTTTGTTGCCTTTTTGAGAGACACTATTTTCAGGATAGGTAGGCTAAAAACTAGAGAGGGTAAAAGCGGCATGGCAAGTTTTTGAAAGTTTCAATTCCTTATAGGTAGGCTAAAAACTTAAAGGAGGAAGATAAAAATGATAACTTCTGTAAAGTTTCAATTCCTTATAGGTAGGCTAAAAACAAGGTATCAAAAATTATGCTTATTTTGCGCAATAGAGAAGTTTCAATTCCTTATAGGTAGGCTAAAAACCAAGCCAAACAATATACGTTAAGTTTTATTTTGCTGAGTTTCAATTCCTTATAGGTAGGCTAAAAACATCGGGCCGGTCAGGGAAGTGGAACGGTTGTAATTTGTTTCAATTCCTTATAGGTAGGCTAAAAACTGGGGACACAATTTACGATTAGGGACACAAAAACACCGTTTCAATTCCTTATAGGTAGGCTAAAAACCTGTATAAGTTGCAACTCCACTATTATCAAGCAATCTAAGTTTCAATTCCTTATAGGTAGGCTAAAAACTTGGTTTCGGGCTGAACAGGTAAAGGCGTTTTTGCAAGTTTCAATTCCTTATAGGTAGGCTAAAAACGATACATTTACACCAACGGTAAAAAACCTTTAAAAGGGTTTCAATTCCTTATAGGTAGGCTAAAAACTCTTCATGTTCCTATCACCCCAAGCCTGTTATTCTCGTTTCAATTCCTTATAGGTAGGCTAAAAACGAAAACTAACCCGCAGCCGATGCGGGGAGATAAAAAAAGTTTCAATTCCTTATAGACTCCCATGCCGCAAATGCAGCACCAGCAGAGGATGAAAATGTCCTTTTTTGATGATATAATCAGTACAGCGGCTGGTGAAGAAAGGTCGTTCTTACCTTGGTGCTTTGAGCCCGACTCATAGACAGACTCCAACGACCAGGTGCACCACAGATTGTTGCTCCCTTTACGGGAAGCACGCAGGATAGAATAACCCCTTATGGTTGTTGCACCAGCTCTTCAATTTTACAGTCGCTATCGTTCAAATTTTAAAAAAGGAGTTGGTTCTTTCATGGATTTAGTTTATTCTCATGTTTGCGGATTAGATGTCCATAAAAAGAATGTCGTAGCTTGTATAATAACACCAGAAGGTAAAGAAATCCGCACTTTTTCAACTATGACCGATGACCTTATTGCATTAAAAGAATTTATTAAAGCTAAAGGTTGTTCTGTTGTTGCTATGGAAAGTACCGGCTCTTATTGGAAACCTATTTACAATCTACTTGAGCTTGAGAGCATTAAAATCCTACTCGTCAATGCTAAGCATATTAAAAATGTCCCTGGTAGAAAAACCGATGTAAAAGATGCTGAGTGGATAGCAAGTCTCTTACAACATGGCCTTTTGCAAGGCAGCTTTGTGCCAGATCGTGAACAAAGAGAACTTCGCGAGCTTGTACGCTATAGAAAAAGCCTCATTGAAGAAAAATCAAGAGAACTTAATCGCATACAAAAGGTTTTAGAAGGAGCTAATATCAAACTGTCTTCGGTAGTCTCTGATATCAACGGGGCATCCAGTCGTTCTATACTTGAGGCTATTATAAATGGTGAAGAAAATCCCGAAACCCTGGCTGAGCTTTCTCAAGGCAAGCTAAAAAATAAAATGGATGAACTAAAACGCGCTTTAAAAGGCTTGATCAATCATCACCAAAGGATGCTTCTGGAAATACAGCTTAGACATATTGATTACCTTGATGAAGAAATAGCAAAATTAGACGAAGAAATTAAAAATCGAATGCTCCCTTTTGAAAAAGACCTGGCACTGCTGGATACAATCCCTGGAGTCGGAAGAAGAACTGCAGAACAAATAATAGCCGAAATCGGCACGAATATGGAACAGTTCCCCTCTGCTGCCCATTTGTGTTCTTGGGCAGGGTTGTGTCCAGGTCATAATGAAAGTGCTGGTAAACAAAAGTCTGCAAGAACTCGAAAAGGTAACCAAAAATTGCGAAGCTCTCTTATTGAAGCTGCCAGAGCTGCCTCAAGGGCAAAAGATACTTATCTCTCAAGTCAGTACCACCGCATCGCTGCTCGAAGAGGAGCAAACCGTGCAGCAGTTGCAGTGGCACATAGCATTTTAATTATAGTTTATCATATTCTCAAGCAAAAGCAACCATATATTGAATTAGGTCCTACTTATTATGAAGAGAAAAAGCGTAATATGATTATTCGTCAATCTTTAAAAAAGCTAGAGTCTTTAGGCCTTAAGGTCACGGTCGAATCTGCAGTGTCTTAACTTTTAATTTAACTTTATTAACCATTTATTTATCCCATATTTTTACATCGGTATGGGTTTAGTTTTTTGTTGCCTTTTTGAGAGACACTATTTTCAGGATAGGTAAGCTAAAAACAATGAAATTCAAATCTTCAACAGTAAAGATTTTGGCGTTTCAATTCCTTATAGGTAGGCTAAAAACCACATACAGGACATTCCCACACCCGCTCCGATAACTGTTTCAATTCCTTATAGGTAGGCTAAAAACAAGATTAGCTATTCTTCAACATCCACAGTATCCCTTCAGTTTCAATTCCTTATAGGTAGGCTAAAAACGAAGAAGTTTTCTTTTATAGATTGTTAGTGGTTTGGTTTCAATTCCTTATAGGTAGGCTAAAAACGAAAGAAGATTTTCACAGCATGGCACTTAAAACAGGTTTCAATTCCTTATAGGTAGGCTAAAAACTCTCAAGGCAACAGGTAGTACACCACAAACAGGAAACAGTTTCAATTCCTTATAGGTAGGCTAAAAACCTGTGGTGACATGCTTTTTAAAGCTTCTGCCTCATTGGTTTCAATTCCTTATAGGTAGGCTAAAAACTACAATGTTGCCCTTCTACTTGCAGCTCTAACACGGGTTTCAATTCCTTATAGGTAGGCTAAAAACGTAATGTGGATGGTATATTGTCATGGAGGTGGAGATAGTTTCAATTCCTTATAGGTAGGCTAAAAACCCATTTCTATGCTTGCAATTATGCGGGCGAAGGAAAGTTTCAATTCCTTATAGGTAGGCTAAAAACCAGCGCCTAAAACCAAAATTACGTTTTGCATTGTAGGGTTTCAATTCCTTATAGGTAGGCTAAAAACATTTTGCATTCACCTTCTTCAATTTTCTTCTCTGAGTTTCAATTCCTTATAGGTAGGCTAAAAACTTCTCTGCTTATAACAGTCATTTTCTGTCATGAATTTTGTTTCAATTCCTTATAGGTAGGCTAAAAACAGCGCCATCATACTCGATTTCCTGCCGTATCACAAAAGTTTCAATTCCTTATAGGTAGGCTAAAAACAAGCAATCACCGGCAAAACCAACTGGTATGATGCACCGTTTCAATTCCTTATAGGTAGGCTAAAAACGAACAAGATGTACATGGAGCATATACCGATATCTAGTTTCAATTCCTTATAGGTAGGCTAAAAACTCCTTTTTCTTGCCATTAAAATCACTCCTAAATGTAGTTTCAATTCCTTATAGGTAGGCTAAAAACCTAAAGTGTAGTTTGTATCTCTTACAATCGTTGCGGGTTTCAATTCCTTATAGGTAGGCTAAAAACATTTTTTGAATTTGAAATTCACGAGTCAAAGGGTGTTTCAATTCCTTATAGGTAGGCTAAAAACGGGTTGTGCTTTAAAAAGTTTATGATTAACACTACAGTTTCAATTCCTTATAGGTAGGCTAAAAACATATAGGCCCTGAAATTCCTCTGGTAGTGCTTCTCTGTTTCAATTCCTTATAGGTAGGCTAAAAACCAAAAAGCGCAAGGGGAGCAACAACAAGAACCTATGTTTCAATTCCTTATAGGTAGGCTAAAAACGCGTCCACCTGTAAGTGCAAAAGAATGGGTGGAAGAAAGTTTCAATTCCTTATAGGTAGGCTAAAAACCCAGCGTGAGTCAATTTATTCCGTATTCAGTGCGGGGTTTCAATTCCTTATAGGTAGGCTAAAAACGTGAGGAGCGCCAAGAAGACGAGCAGGCGGTGCAAAGTTTCAATTCCTTATAGGTAGGCTAAAAACCATACAGTTCCCCGCAAAGAAGTAGCTCCAGCCTGGTTTCAATTCCTTATAGGTAGGCTAAAAACGCCGGGATGAATACACACACATCGGCGCCAGCCGAGTTTCAATTCCTTATAGGTAGGCTAAAAACGGCTAATAAAATGATTTTGCAAGCATTAAAAAGACAGTTTCAATTCCTTATAGGTAGGCTAAAAACATACTCCTTATTTGCCTGTCTATCATCCTTAAATCTGTTTCAATTCCTTATAGGTAGGCTAAAAACCAACTCTGTGGATACACGTCAACCATGTTTGTTTTGTTTCAATTCCTTATAGGTAGGCTAAAAACCAACACATGAGAGTAGACGGAAACGATGATGATAGTCGTTTCAATTCCTTATAGGTAGGCTAAAAACCGGCAGGCCATATTGATGTTAGTAGCACATCTCTAGTTTCAATTCCTTATAGGTAGGCTAAAAACTATTTATATGCTCCTGTACGCATGGCGAGCTGAATAGTTTCAATTCCTTATAGGTAGGCTAAAAACAAAGAAGAGCTTGAAAAGGAGGAGATGAATTCAGAAGTTTCAATTCCTTATAGGTAGGCTAAAAACTCATAGATACCGAATACGTCAAAGTTCTTGAAGACTGTTTCAATTCCTTATAGGTAGGCTAAAAACTTATAAAGCTCAACTACTTCTTTTGGTGTTATATTCAAGTTTCAATTCCTTATAGGTAGGCTAAAAACCTGGGGAAGTCTTTAATGAACCTGTGCAGGAATAGTTTCAATTCCTTATAGGTAGGCTAAAAACCCCCCTTGGGTATTTCTACGTAACCGAGATTGAGCGGTTTCAATTCCTTATAGGTAGGCTAAAAACTAGTCCCATGTTACCCATGCTCCAGATGCGGAATACTTGTTTCAATTCCTTATAGGTAGGCTAAAAACGCAGGCTTGGACACTCTTACAAGGTACTTTTACTCGTTTCAATTCCTTATAGGTAGGCTAAAAACGAAGGTTGCCTGGGCTATGTGGACAATCCAGAAGGCAGTTTCAATTCCTTATAGGTAGGCTAAAAACGCGTAGTAGTTTACAATTACAAGTTTTAACTTCAAAGTTTCAATTCCTTATAGGTAGGCTAAAAACGGAGTCTTGGAAAGGACTCCATTACTTCGAACTCGAGTTTCAATTCCTTATAGGTAGGCTAAAAACCCATCACGGATGCACTAAAACCGGCTAAATTCAGCGGTTTCAATTCCTTATAGGTAGGCTAAAAACTTAAAACGTTCTGGAACTGTTCTTGTACGCTATCCGCAGTTTCAATTCCTTATAGGTAGGCTAAAAACGACATAGTATGGAACAAAAGGGTTTTAAGTTCGACGGTTTCAATTCCTTATAGGTAGGCTAAAAACGCTGCTATGACTATCCCAACAGGGCCAGTTATTAGAGGTTTCAATTCCTTATAGGTAGGCTAAAAACCCATCCATTTTACAAAGCAGTATATATCACAAAATAGAGTTTCAATTCCTTATAGGTAGGCTAAAAACTAGGCAATAGTTTATACGTCTAAAACAAAATCAAAGGTTTCAATTCCTTATAGGTAGGCTAAAAACACTCTCTCATCGACGACCTCCGCATCTCCAACCGTGGTTTCAATTCCTTATAGGTAGGCTAAAAACTCATCTGCCGTCAGCCACTCTTTTAGCACTTTGCCTGTTTCAATTCCTTATAGGTAGGCTAAAAACGGCGTAGATAACCCAGACAGGCAGTACACCATAGCAAGTTTCAATTCCTTATAGGTAGGCTAAAAACCGTAGTTTTTGAAGAAGTAAAGGAGGATTACTCTTGTTTCAATTCCTTATAGGTAGGCTAAAAACGCATTAAACGGGATTTGGGGGATATAGGGTTTCACAGTTTCAATTCCTTATAGGTAGGCTAAAAACTTGCAAGCTAATCATAAAGAAAATAAAGTCCCTTTTGGGTTTCAATTCCTTATAGGTAGGCTAAAAACGACAATGGTATACCACTTAAGGAATGCGTATCAGAGTTTCAATTCCTTATAGGTAGGCTAAAAACCACTTTTAAAGCAAGGAGCTTTAAAAGGACTTTCTATGTTTCAATTCCTTATAGGTAGGCTAAAAACTTAGCCAGCTTTTTATTTCTGTTGTAGAAATTTTATTGTTTCAATTCCTTATAGGTAGGCTAAAAACCTACATCTAAGAGTGGACGGAACCGAAGAAAATAGTCGTTTCAATTCCTTATAGGTAGGCTAAAAACAAAGTGTATCTCCCAAGACCACCGATACAAGCAATCAAGTTTCAATTCCTTATAGGTAGGCTAAAAACGTTCATTTAACTTCCCTCCTTCGCTGTTTCTATAGTGTTTCAATTCCTTATAGGTAGGCTAAAAACTATTTCAGCATAGTTATTGCTATCCTGCTGGGCATAGTTTCAATTCCTTATAGGTAGGCTAAAAACAACCAAACTTGAAAAAAGCTGCATTTTTCAAGTTTAGTTTCAATTCCTTATAGACTCCCATGCCGCAAATGCAGCACCAGCAGAGGATGAAA
Source organism: Thermoanaerobacter sp. X514 (assembly GCF_000019065.1). NCBI lineage: Bacteria > Bacillati > Bacillota > Clostridia > Thermoanaerobacterales > Thermoanaerobacteraceae > Thermoanaerobacter > Thermoanaerobacter sp. X514. Next base: position 2,346,965 of record NC_010320.1, read on the forward strand.
ATGTCCTTTTTTGATGATATAATCAGTACAGCGGCTGGTGAAGAAAGGTCGTTCTTACCTTGGTGCTTTGAGCCCGACTCATAGACAGACTCCAACGACCAGGTGCACCACAGATTGTTGCTCCCTTTACGGGAAGCACGCAGGATAGAATAACCCCTTATGGTTGTTGCACCAGCTCTTCAATTTTACAGTCGCTATCGTTCAAATTTTAAAAAAGGAGTTGGTTCTTTCATGGATTTAGTTTATTCTCATGTTTGCGGATTAGATGTCCATAAAAAGAATGTCGTAGCTTGTATAATAACACCAGAAGGTAAAGAAATCCGCACTTTTTCAACTATGACCGATGACCTTATTGCATTAAAAGAATTTATTAAAGCTAAAGGTTGTTCTGTTGTTGCTATGGAAAGTACCGGCTCTTATTGGAAACCTATTTACAATCTACTTGAGCTTGAGAGCATTAAAATCCTACTCGTCAATGCTAAGCATATTAAAAATGTCCCTGGTAGAAAAACCGATGTAAAAGATGCTGAGTGGATAGCAAGTCTCTTACAACATGGCCTTTTGCAAGGCAGCTTTGTGCCAGATCGTGAACAAAGAGAACTTCGCGAGCTTGTACGCTATAGAAAAAGCCTCATTGAAGAAAAATCAAGAGAACTTAATCGCATACAAAAGGTTTTAGAAGGAGCTAATATCAAACTGTCTTCGGTAGTCTCTGATATCAACGGGGCATCCAGTCGTTCTATACTTGAGGCTATTATAAATGGTGAAGAAAATCCCGAAACCCTGGCTGAGCTTTCTCAAGGCAAGCTAAAAAATAAAATGGATGAACTAAAACGCGCTTTAAAAGGCTTGATCAATCATCACCAAAGGATGCTTCTGGAAATACAGCTTAGACATATTGATTACCTTGATGAAGAAATAGCAAAATTAGACGAAGAAATTAAAAATCGAATGCTCCCTTTTGAAAAAGACCTGGCACTGCTGGATACAATCCCTGGAGTCGGAAGAAGAACTGCAGAACAAATAATAGCCGAAATCGGCACGAATATGGAACAGTTCCCCTCTGCTGCCCATTTGTGTTCTTGGGCAGGGTTGTGTCCAGGTCATAATGAAAGTGCTGGTAAACAAAAGTCTGCAAGAACTCGAAAAGGTAACCAAAAATTGCGAAGCTCTCTTATTGAAGCTGCCAGAGCTGCCTCAAGGGCAAAAGATACTTATCTCTCAAGTCAGTACCACCGCATCGCTGCTCGAAGAGGAGCAAACCGTGCAGCAGTTGCAGTGGCACATAGCATTTTAATTATAGTTTATCATATTCTCAAGCAAAAGCAACCATATATTGAATTAGGTCCTACTTATTATGAAGAGAAAAAGCGTAATATGATTATTCGTCAATCTTTAAAAAAGCTAGAGTCTTTAGGCCTTAAGGTCACGGTCGAATCTGCAGTGTCTTAACTTTTAATTTAACTTTATTAACCATTTATTTATCCCATATTTTTACATCGGTATGGGTTTAGTTTTTTGTTGCCTTTTTGAGAGACACTATTTTCAGGATAGGTAGGCTAAAAACCTTTTCTGACCACCAAAAACCTATGTGGCTGTTCTGGTTTCAATTCCTTATAGGTAGGCTAAAAACGATTCTACTGCATTATTACATCTTGTGCTACATCAGTTTCAATTCCTTATAGGTAGGCTAAAAACTCAGCAGGTTTTATGTCAAGCCTATCAAGCACGTCTTGTTTCAATTCCTTATAGGTAGGCTAAAAACTTAGCCTCAGCTAATCTCTGTTGAAACTCCTCACTCGTTTCAATTCCTTATAGGTAGGCTAAAAACCACATTGAAAGATGGCACGGTTATTAAAATAGACGAGTTTCAATTCCTTATAGGTAGGCTAAAAACTTCAAAGCGTATTTACATTTTAGCAGATGTGGATGGGTTTCAATTCCTTATAGGTAGGCTAAAAACTTGCCACGTTCAGGGGCTCTTCTTTTCATTTCTCTTGTTTCAATTCCTTATAGGTAGGCTAAAAACCAACGTCTATGTCTATGCTTGCGTGCGGCAGATTGCAAGTTTCAATTCCTTATAGGTAGGCTAAAAACACCCACCAAACCAACAGGTGAGATTGTTCCACGATAGTTTCAATTCCTTATAGGTAGGCTAAAAACTGTGCCTATTTCAGACTCAAAACCACCATTTGCCAAGTTTCAATTCCTTATAGGTAGGCTAAAAACACAAGCCCAGTAGGGCTTTTATTTTTGCGCAGAAAGGAGTTTCAATTCCTTATAGGTAGGCTAAAAACCAATAAAGAGCTGTTTGAGATGCTACAACAAATTAGGCTGTTTCAATTCCTTATAGGTAGGCTAAAAACTGCTCCGACGTGCCATAACTGCTATAGCAGATACGTGTTTCAATTCCTTATAGGTAGGCTAAAAACGTTGTGAAACTGCCGGAGGATATTGGTGAAGAAAAAGTTTCAATTCCTTATAGGTAGGCTAAAAACCCGAGTTCAATACCTTCACCCACCAAACCAACAGGGTTTCAATTCCTTATAGGTAGGCTAAAAACATGTAGACGTATATGTCGCCGCCAGCACCAGCAACCGTTTCAATTCCTTATAGGTAGGCTAAAAACGCTGCTCTTCTTTTTGAAACTTTTTAGCTTCTGCAAGTTTCAATTCCTTATAGGTAGGCTAAAAACTAAGTATCCGCACCAATATCTTTTGTGCTGCAAATACGTTTCAATTCCTTATAGGTAGGCTAAAAACACAAATTGAAACGAAAGGAGGTATGCTTATGAGCTGTTTCAATTCCTTATAGGTAGGCTAAAAACTAGGTTTTAAAGTACACTACAGGGTTGGTGGTGGTGGTTTCAATTCCTTATAGGTAGGCTAAAAACGAAGTCGCCGTTATTAGCTTTGCAAAAGGCTATATAGTTTCAATTCCTTATAGGTAGGCTAAAAACTAGGTTTTAAAGTACACTACAGGGTTGGTGGTGGTGGTTTCAATTCCTTATAGGTAGGCTAAAAACGAAGTCGCCGTTATTAGCTTTGCAAAAGGCTATATAGTTTCAATTCCTTATAGGTAGGCTAAAAACCTAATGAAGGATTACTGCGCCCATTCTCAATATCACTGTTTCAATTCCTTATAGGTAGGCTAAAAACCTACTGTGAATTAGCACAAAGAGAGGAGGCAGCGATAGTTTCAATTCCTTATAGGTAGGCTAAAAACTCCCAATTTTGGGGATTTATTAAATCCTCTAATAAATGTTTCAATTCCTTATAGGTAGGCTAAAAACGGAGTAAATCTTTTTTAGTGACTTTGTACTTTTTAGTGGTTTCAATTCCTTATAGGTAGGCTAAAAACTTCTCACATTCAACCCAATATCAGCTTTACATTGGTGTTTCAATTCCTTATAGGTAGGCTAAAAACAAATTATCAAGTTATCTTCCTTTGCACTCTAAATGGGTTTCAATTCCTTATAGGTAGGCTAAAAACTATCGGATTCCTACGTAAAAATTACAAAGGTTGCAAGTTTCAATTCCTTATAGGTAGGCTAAAAACCAGGTATGAAATCTCCGTATTCTGCAAACTCGTCTTTCGTTTCAATTCCTTATAGGTAGGCTAAAAACAATTGTTTTTCTTCTTTTGTAAGTTCAAGTTCAAGCCGTTTCAATTCCTTATAGGTAGGCTAAAAACGCATAAACAAAGCAGAAGTAGTACCAAGCCCTTACTGTTTCAATTCCTTATAGGTAGGCTAAAAACAAATGTTTGTTTTGACAAACTCAATTACTTTCTTTTCGTTTCAATTCCTTATAGGTAGGCTAAAAACTGATGAATTAGGCCGAATACTTCGACCTGTCGTTGGGTGTTTCAATTCCTTATAGGTAGGCTAAAAACTATTGAAAGTAGATTTGGAAAGATGCATAGGCAAATGTTTCAATTCCTTATAGGTAGGCTAAAAACCTGCATCATCATAAGGTGTTTCGAGCGGAAAATCGGTGTTTCAATTCCTTATAGGTAGGCTAAAAACAAGACGCAGCTTGACAGAGGTAACTGTTGGCTGGGGGTTTCAATTCCTTATAGGTAGGCTAAAAACGTAACGGGAGGTAGATAGCATGGCAATGATACAAATGTTTCAATTCCTTATAGGTAGGCTAAAAACGCGACCCTGCATTACAGGCTGGTGACTACATCAACCGTTTCAATTCCTTATAGGTAGGCTAAAAACGATTATTCATGAATGGAAGCCAGGGGTAAACATATCGTTTCAATTCCTTATAGGTAGGCTAAAAACACGACCCATCGGCGCTTATAAAAATTGGCTGGAAAGAGTTTCAATTCCTTATAGGTAGGCTAAAAACGATTATTCATGAATGGAAGCCAGGGGTAAACATATCGTTTCAATTCCTTATAGGTAGGCTAAAAACACGACCCATCGGCGCTTATAAAAATTGGCTGGAAAGAGTTTCAATTCCTTATAGGTAGGCTAAAAACGATTATTCATGAATGGAAGCCAGGGGTAAACATATCGTTTCAATTCCTTATAGGTAGGCTAAAAACACGACCCATCGGCGCTTATAAAAATTGGCTGGAAAGAGTTTCAATTCCTTATAGGTAGGCTAAAAACCTTCAGGAATCCAATCATGAATTCCTGTGGAACCCCAGTTTCAATTCCTTATAGGTAGGCTAAAAACTTAGCTATTGGTATAGCTAAACCGTCTATATGTCCTCTGTTTCAATTCCTTATAGGTAGGCTAAAAACTGTCAAGTGGAAGCCTTAAAACATATTACAATTCCATGTTTCAATTCCTTATAGGTAGGCTAAAAACACCGCTGCCGGTGGATGAATATACAACGTTGAAGAGTTTCAATTCCTTATAGGTAGGCTAAAAACGCAATAAATGCTATTCAAGCTGTGCTTCCCTTAGCTGGTTTCAATTCCTTATAGGTAGGCTAAAAACGTACACCAGAAAACAAAGTAGCCCAATCTAACTGCAGTTTCAATTCCTTATAGGTAGGCTAAAAACTTTCTACCGAATCAACTTTTATTTGTTTTTTCATTTGTTTCAATTCCTTATAGGTAGGCTAAAAACTGAAGTAGAAGGCGCGAATACGCTAATGGTGCCGGGGTTTCAATTCCTTATAGGTAGGCTAAAAACTACAGTTGGCGGTGTTACGGTAAATTTCAAGCCTGAGTTTCAATTCCTTATAGGTAGGCTAAAAACGCCCAATGCGCAGCCGAATATGGCCACAGGTGGCAGTTTCAATTCCTTATAGGTAGGCTAAAAACCTGCTGCTGCATCGGTTGCAGATGTGCCCGGGAGGGGTTTCAATTCCTTATAGGTAGGCTAAAAACGCGTACAGGCACAGCAGACAAAATCTGTATCCGCAGGTTTCAATTCCTTATAGGTAGGCTAAAAACTTTACCATGTTGGTTTTACGCTCAATCTCGGTTACGGTTTCAATTCCTTATAGGTAGGCTAAAAACTCACAAATTATGTCATCGAGGATATACCGCTCAACGAGTTTCAATTCCTTATAGGTAGGCTAAAAACATTCCGCTACTATATTTGCTAATTCTTCTTTTGTTAGTTTCAATTCCTTATAGGTAGGCTAAAAACTGATAGCACAATGGAATTTGGCACCGCTGTTCAAAAGTTTCAATTCCTTATAGGTAGGCTAAAAACCTTTATATCCCAGCATTTTTGCCATTTGTTCTTGTGGTTTCAATTCCTTATAGGTAGGCTAAAAACTATGAAGAATGGGAAGGAGGTACAATCACATGAACAGTTTCAATTCCTTATAGGTAGGCTAAAAACGCAAAAGAAGCCGGGTTTTTTGGAGGTGAAGTAGGTTTCAATTCCTTATAGGTAGGCTAAAAACCTGGTTTCCATACAGAACTTCAATCTGCTGTTGTATTGTTTCAATTCCTTATAGGTAGGCTAAAAACCCTTCCCATTCTTCATATCTCTTAAAAACTGTTCCCCGTTTCAATTCCTTATAGGTAGGCTAAAAACAATTGTTTTTCTTCTTTTGTAAGTTCAAGTTCAAGCCGTTTCAATTCCTTATAGGTAGGCTAAAAACGTAATTGTGGTTTTGATAGAAGTAATCACCTACCGGGTTTCAATTCCTTATAGGTAGGCTAAAAACTAGAAAACTTACACCTGAAGAAATTGAAGAAACCGTGTTTCAATTCCTTATAGGTAGGCTAAAAACCTGGTCAATTCTTCAAAATTGGTTCCACTTGGATATGTTTCAATTCCTTATAGGTAGGCTAAAAACAAAACAAAGATGAATATATTAGCATAGAAAAATTGTGTTTCAATTCCTTATAGGTAGGCTAAAAACATGAATTGTTTATTACCCTCACTTATAAAGAAAATAGTTTCAATTCCTTATAGGTAGGCTAAAAACTTATTTATGAAATTCTATTTGTTCTAAGTACTGCCCAGTTTCAATTCCTTATAGGTAGGCTAAAAACGTATTGAAAGTAGATTTGGAAAGATGCATAGGCAAATGTTTCAATTCCTTATAGGTAGGCTAAAAACCAATAATTTTTGGAAAAGAAGCTGCAACAGTTCCTTAGTTTCAATTCCTTATAGGTAGGCTAAAAACGGTGTTCAGGATACATCAAGAAGCGGTTTATATCAGTTTCAATTCCTTATAGGTAGGCTAAAAACGAAAAAAGAATCTAATCAATTAACAGTTATGTATTAGTTTCAATTCCTTATAGGTAGGCTAAAAACAAAGTTATTGCTTCCATATCAAGCACTTTTGAAATTGTTTCAATTCCTTATAGGTAGGCTAAAAACGGAATATGAAAATGCAGGATTGCACTTTGAACCAAGGTTTCAATTCCTTATAGGTAGGCTAAAAACCCTGTGGCGGTTGGCGAAGGCTTCAGAGATGGCACAAGTTTCAATTCCTTATAGGTAGGCTAAAAACGCAAGCCTTAAATTATCTAAATCATAAATCTTTTTGTAGTTTCAATTCCTTATAGGTAGGCTAAAAACTGGAAGTGCAACAGCCGAATTCACTGGACATACTACGTTTCAATTCCTTATAGGTAGGCTAAAAACCATTGGACGCGATAGAGTCATTGATGAAGTATGTGCGTTTCAATTCCTTATAGGTAGGCTAAAAACGAATTGCCCATTGGCATATTCTATCAGGGAAATATGGGTTTCAATTCCTTATAGGTAGGCTAAAAACTGAGAAAGGATGTGGATGTGATGGCTATTATCTATGGTTTCAATTCCTTATAGGTAGGCTAAAAACATTTTTAAAAGTTTTTGTAGAAGTTCTTGCGGCAACTCGTTTCAATTCCTTATAGGTAGGCTAAAAACATACGCTGTGGGAGCGTATTGCTTAGTATACACATACGTTTCAATTCCTTATAGGTAGGCTAAAAACCACACACGTCGGGCAGTGCCCGACGGAACTAAATTTAGTTTCAATTCCTTATAGGTAGGCTAAAAACTTTAAATGTCTTTAAGACAATTATAACACAAATAAAAGTTTCAATTCCTTATAGGTAGGCTAAAAACGGGTTTCCCTCGACAGGCCTTTCCGCCTTATTATTTAGTTTCAATTCCTTATAGGTAGGCTAAAAACCGCAAGTTTCCTCAACACCGCCGTTTATTAACTCATGTTTCAATTCCTTATAGGTAGGCTAAAAACTCGCCAGGCTTATTTTATTTATCAGCATGGAATATGGTTTCAATTCCTTATAGGTAGGCTAAAAACGCCACGAAATCTTGCTGCCCACTGCCGTGCCGACTGCGTTTCAATTCCTTATAGGTAGGCTAAAAACGTAAATATGGAATAGATTTAGAAAAAGCCATTGAAAGTTTCAATTCCTTATAGGTAGGCTAAAAACAATGTGGCAAAAGGCTAATCCCGGTCTTGGTACAATGTTTCAATTCCTTATAGGTAGGCTAAAAACCACACTTTTTCATGATATAATGTAGATGGAATTATAGTTTCAATTCCTTATAGGTAGGCTAAAAACCCACCCTGTATAAATAATCTGAGAACACATAAAATAGTTTCAATTCCTTATAGGTAGGCTAAAAACATTATGGGCCCTTGCTAGTATTAAGAAGACAAAAGTGTTTCAATTCCTTATAGGTAGGCTAAAAACGATGATATATGCCAGGAGCAGAATTAGCGCAATATGGAAGTTTCAATTCCTTATAGGTAGGCTAAAAACGAAGCAAAACATGGCATAGTAGGTTTTGCATTATTTAGTTTCAATTCCTTATAGGTAGGCTAAAAACATATTTTTGAAATGGGGGTATAATTATGGCACTATTGTTTCAATTCCTTATAGGTAGGCTAAAAACGAAGTATGGCGTTAGTAAAACGCATATTTCCAGAAGCGTTTCAATTCCTTATAGGTAGGCTAAAAACCTCGAAAATTATATATTCTTTCATTCGTCTATGCCCGTTTCAATTCCTTATAGGTAGGCTAAAAACAAAAATTTATGGAGAAATACCAATTAGAAGATTTAGAGTTTCAATTCCTTATAGGTAGGCTAAAAACTAGCTGCTCTGGATGCAAAGGCAGATTATATACCGCTGTTTCAATTCCTTATAGGTAGGCTAAAAACATTAAGAGAGCGGGCTAAATGCCCGCCCGCTAACTTGTTTCAATTCCTTATAGGTAGGCTAAAAACCTTTTCAAAAAACATATACATATCTTCTGCTGCTTTGTTTCAATTCCTTATAGGTAGGCTAAAAACTTCATTATCAGAACCCTCAAAATTAGCATTAATCAAAGTTTCAATTCCTTATAGGTAGGCTAAAAACAAGAGCAGCAAAAAAGGAGAGTTTATCTCTCCCTGGTTTCAATTCCTTATAGGTAGGCTAAAAACTTTCTGACCTCTTTTTCAAGAAGTAACCTAACAAGCGTTTCAATTCCTTATAGGTAGGCTAAAAACGCACCACACATATTACAAGTAGCCGACACAACAAAAGTTTCAATTCCTTATAGGTAGGCTAAAAACTTGCTACTTTTTTAACATACGATGTTGTACAGAGGTGTTTCAATTCCTTATAGGTAGGCTAAAAACATAATGCAAAACCTACTATGCCATGTTTTGCTTCTAAGTTTCAATTCCTTATAGGTAGGCTAAAAACGAAAAGTTGCGTTGGCAAATGCATTTGTGAAATTGATGTTTCAATTCCTTATAGGTAGGCTAAAAACCTAAATTAACGAAAGACGATTCAACAGGAGTAACATAGTTTCAATTCCTTATAGGTAGGCTAAAAACTATAGATGAGCAATCTGAGAGACATACGAACAAAGTGTTTCAATTCCTTATAGGTAGGCTAAAAACGAATATCTTTAGTCGCTCGTGCTTGTCAGGTGTCATTTGTTTCAATTCCTTATAGGTAGGCTAAAAACCTGCAATGAAGGCTAAAGACAGTGTGCTGAAGTTCTGTTTCAATTCCTTATAGGTAGGCTAAAAACTTGGCAAGCTGGAAGATTATAGCCTGGAGAATTTCAAGTTTCAATTCCTTATAGGTAGGCTAAAAACATGAATTGCCCAACGTCTGCCATATGCAGCATTACCTAGTTTCAATTCCTTATAGGTAGGCTAAAAACTTGTTCCAATTTGACCAAAGGTCATTGGCATTTCTCGTTTCAATTCCTTATAGGTAGGCTAAAAACGATATCAGGTGGGTTACATACTGATGTCTTGGGTCGGGTTTCAATTCCTTATAGGTAGGCTAAAAACGGATACAGTCTGGTAGCCAACTCCTCGGTGGATATCTCGTTTCAATTCCTTATAGGTAGGCTAAAAACGTACCTTACCGTCATCTGCCTTCACCTACTTCCTTCGTTTCAATTCCTTATAGGTAGGCTAAAAACTGCCATAATATACGGTTTCATTGTTTGCCAGAACTAGTTTCAATTCCTTATAGGTAGGCTAAAAACGGTGTAAAGAGTGGTAATGTTAGTGAGTCATTGACCAGTTTCAATTCCTTATAGGTAGGCTAAAAACGATACCATTACATCCATGCATATCTTCTTGTCAATGGTTTCAATTCCTTATAGGTAGGCTAAAAACTCAGATTGATAGTGAAAAGAAGGAGGATAGTTAATAGTTTCAATTCCTTATAGGTAGGCTAAAAACACGTCAAGGATGGTTGCCTTGCTAATAGAAGCTGTGTTTCAATTCCTTATAGGTAGGCTAAAAACTTCTAAAATCTCCTTTCTGTAACTTTCTAATTATATTGGTTTCAATTCCTTATAGGTAGGCTAAAAACGCCACAACAAACCTATCAGGAACAGCAGAAATCTTCCGTTTCAATTCCTTATAGGTAGGCTAAAAACTAGGTTTTGTATTGTTTGTAATACTGTTAGAACTGTGTTTCAATTCCTTATAGGTAGGCTAAAAACGCAACAGGATCGAAAGCATAAGAAACACTAGCAAAGTTTCAATTCCTTATAGGTAGGCTAAAAACCCTGATTTTGCTTGTCGTTAACATGGTTAAAGGGAGGGTTTCAATTCCTTATAGGTAGGCTAAAAACCTCATAACCTTATAGGCATAAGTGCTGAATGTAAACCCGTTTCAATTCCTTATAGGTAGGCTAAAAACTGATTTCAACCACGAGGAATTCCATAGGCATTACTGGTTTCAATTCCTTATAGGTAGGCTAAAAACTTGATGTTTGGGAAGGTCTCCATCATGTATCTCAAGTTTCAATTCCTTATAGGTAGGCTAAAAACTACCACCCAGAGTTTGCACAAGGGGAAGGAGGGTTAGGTTTCAATTCCTTATAGGTAGGCTAAAAACTGTGGAACCCTATCCAGTATAACCCAGGTTGTAGAGGTTTCAATTCCTTATAGGTAGGCTAAAAACGGTTAAGGAAATGCAAGAATACGGCTTTGAGATGAGTTTCAATTCCTTATAGGTAGGCTAAAAACCTATTTCCTGGTGGTTGCAGACATGGTGCAATGGGCGTTTCAATTCCTTATAGGTAGGCTAAAAACTTCTTGATTGCTTCAAGTGCCTTGTTGAAAATCTGCTGTTTCAATTCCTTATAGGTAGGCTAAAAACGTGCTGTCTCTGACTTACCTGTTCTGGTGTCTCCTAGTTTCAATTCCTTATAGGTAGGCTAAAAACGTTGGGGCATAAGGCTATAGCTATCACCGAACATGGGTTTCAATTCCTTATAGGTAGGCTAAAAACAACCACCAAAAGTTCCTAAAAAAGAAGCTGGCTATTAGTTTCAATTCCTTATAGGTAGGCTAAAAACGGAAGGTTCAATGAACATGTTGCCTTCAATTTCTGCAAGTTTCAATTCCTTATAGGTAGGCTAAAAACTCAGTGAAGATGGACGAGAACGGGAATATTAGACCTGTGTTTCAATTCCTTATAGGTAGGCTAAAAACACGTCCCCGGCTGAGACTGGGGTACCGCCTTCTGTAGGTTTCAATTCCTTATAGGTAGGCTAAAAACCAGCAGGAATAAGAGAGGTGAGTGAGCTAAATGAAGTTTCAATTCCTTATAGGTAGGCTAAAAACATGTCTGTGCCTACCGTGGAAGGACAGGGAGAAGTGTTTCAATTCCTTATAGGTAGGCTAAAAACTGGCTATACGCACGGTGTTCCTCACTGCTTCTACAGGGTTTCAATTCCTTATAGGTAGGCTAAAAACTGAGACTCTCAAGCCTTATATGACCATAGAAAAACAGTTTCAATTCCTTATAGGTAGGCTAAAAACTACTTACCTGTCCACTGATTGCTCCAGTTATTTCAAGTTTCAATTCCTTATAGGTAGGCTAAAAACCCCTACCTGTCCAGGTGGTTGTTTCTGAAGACTCAAGTTTCAATTCCTTATAGGTAGGCTAAAAACGAAGGCAGGAAGGCAAGTGTGATGGAGACTTGGATGTTTCAATTCCTTATAGGTAGGCTAAAAACTTTGGCACCTATCTCTTCAGCTTTTTCATTCCAAAGTTTCAATTCCTTATAGGTAGGCTAAAAACCACCTATATTACCTCCTTATACTCTGGATATACCAAAGTTTCAATTCCTTATAGGTAGGCTAAAAACTCAGATTGATAGTGAAAAGAAGGAGGATAGTTAATAGTTTCAATTCCTTATAGGTAGGCTAAAAACACGTCAAGGATGGTTGCCTTGCTAATAGAAGCTGTGTTTCAATTCCTTATAGGTAGGCTAAAAACAGTAAAAGAATTGGAAGGAGGCATAACAATGGACAAAAGTTTCAATTCCTTATAGGTAGGCTAAAAACCATGTGTTATAGCGGAAGGATTGATGTTTGATGAAAAGTTTCAATTCCTTATAGGTAGGCTAAAAACTTGCGTCACACACGACGCAGACAAGAAGAGAATTATTAGTTTCAATTCCTTATAGGTAGGCTAAAAACATGATGAGATTAGAAAGTTTGTGAAAGAAAATTGGGTTTCAATTCCTTATAGGTAGGCTAAAAACAAATGCTAAATGACATAAAAATTGTACAATAAGGGAGGGTTTCAATTCCTTATAGGTAGGCTAAAAACGAGGAGAATGAGAAACTTGTAGAAGAAAACAAACGGTGTTTCAATTCCTTATAGGTAGGCTAAAAACACAAAAATACGTCGCCTTGTAAATGCGGGGCAGGAATGTTTCAATTCCTTATAGGTAGGCTAAAAACATGAAAACAGGCAGAACGAAATAGCAAAAATATCTCGGTTTCAATTCCTTATAGGTAGGCTAAAAACCCATTCTTCCCATTCTTCCCATTCTTTCTGTCTTTTGTTTCAATTCCTTATAGGTAGGCTAAAAACGAGAAAAAAGCAAGAAAAAGCGGAGTTGCGTAGCGATTGTTTCAATTCCTTATAGGTAGGCTAAAAACCAGATACGTTAAAAGCAAGTGCCAATTTACTAACGTGTTTCAATTCCTTATAGGTAGGCTAAAAACTTGTCCCTCTATATGCACCTGCTGATTACTTGAAATGTTTCAATTCCTTATAGGTAGGCTAAAAACATAAAGAATTTATTGGGGAATATTGCCCAGGTTATGTGTTTCAATTCCTTATAGGTAGGCTAAAAACGAGGTAGGAAAAGAAAAGGTAAGATACTTATCCCAGGTTTCAATTCCTTATAGGTAGGCTAAAAACATACGTCCAGGCTGTATTTCCAAGAAAGAAATCCCTGGTTTCAATTCCTTATAGGTAGGCTAAAAACCAAAAAAGCGGGCTTTAATAGACGCTACTCTTCTTGGTTTCAATTCCTTATAGGTAGGCTAAAAACCAGCAAATTCTTTATCATAGTTTATATGTTCAACGGTTTCAATTCCTTATAGGTAGGCTAAAAACTATGGTTAAAATGTATTCGTCTGCAAATTTATCTATAGTTTCAATTCCTTATAGGTAGGCTAAAAACGTAAAAGAAGCACTACATGAAGGGATGATACAAAAGTTTCAATTCCTTATAGGTAGGCTAAAAACAAGAAGTGGACTTAAATCATGTTAAAAATACAATGGTTTCAATTCCTTATAGGTAGGCTAAAAACTACATTTACGTAAAGATGATGAAATTGAAATATACATGTTTCAATTCCTTATAGGTAGGCTAAAAACGCACTTTCTGATATACCTAAAACCTGTGCAGTTTCTTGTTTCAATTCCTTATAGGTAGGCTAAAAACTCAATAGAACAGCGATTAGAAGGAGGGATAGTACAGGTTTCAATTCCTTATAGGTAGGCTAAAAACACCAACCTTACTGAAGCCCGGTGCTGAAAAAATTTTAAGTTTCAATTCCTTATAGGTAGGCTAAAAACGTGGAAAGTTGGCAGGTGCATAGCCAGTCATATGGGGTTTCAATTCCTTATAGGTAGGCTAAAAACACAGTGTGGATACCCTGCTGGCACCGTTCGTAAGAATGTTTCAATTCCTTATAGGTAGGCTAAAAACAATCACTTAGCGTTCTGATATAATGAAGTAGGATGGGTTTCAATTCCTTATAGGTAGGCTAAAAACTCTTCGGCTATCCCCCATCCATACCCCTCAATGTACAGTTTCAATTCCTTATAGGTAGGCTAAAAACCTGCTTTGTGTAATTGCTTCATAGATTCCATATTCATGTTTCAATTCCTTATAGGTAGGCTAAAAACTTTTAAGAGAAGCTTCAATCATTGAGGAAGTAGACTGTTTCAATTCCTTATAGGTAGGCTAAAAACGATTAATGAACATGGACAAAAAAGCAAAAGAAAAAGTGTTTCAATTCCTTATAGGTAGGCTAAAAACCGAATTTGATGCCCGTTCCAATTTTCAATCTTTATGTTTCAATTCCTTATAGGTAGGCTAAAAACCATCAAAACTAACCCATGGCGTTGTTACGCATACTGGGTTTCAATTCCTTATAGGTAGGCTAAAAACTCCATATATCTTCTGTTTTCCAATCATAAATTGGAGTTTCAATTCCTTATAGGTAGGCTAAAAACCAAAAGCTTGTCATTCAATCAAACAAAAAATCAATAGTTTCAATTCCTTATAGGTAGGCTAAAAACTCTTTTAGATTGTTTGATATAAAATTAATTGCTCCTTTGTTTCAATTCCTTATAGGTAGGCTAAAAACGGTATTACTCAATCCTCTTTGGGGAGCAGTAGGAGCAGGTTTCAATTCCTTATAGGTAGGCTAAAAACTTTCATGAATAGATTTCCCTTGCATGTACATTAAGTCAGTTTCAATTCCTTATAGGTAGGCTAAAAACCATCCACAACAATATATCTATCATTTTGTTCATCAGTTTCAATTCCTTATAGGTAGGCTAAAAACAATAATAGAAAGAGGTTCAGGATTGACAGTTCATATAGTTTCAATTCCTTATAGGTAGGCTAAAAACAGAAATTAGATGCAATTGGTAATGAAAATTCATAAAGTTTCAATTCCTTATAGGTAGGCTAAAAACCCTGGATATGGGGCTTGGTAAAACCTTTGTTGGAAGGTTTCAATTCCTTATAGGTAGGCTAAAAACCCTGAAAGCAGTGATTTATTTGAACAAAGCAAGAAACGTTTCAATTCCTTATAGGTAGGCTAAAAACGAAAGATGAAGATTTATATTCTTTCAGGAAGCGGTGTTTCAATTCCTTATATGTAGGCTAAAAACATGACTTTAAGTTCTTTTGCTGTAATACCTTTCTTCGTTTCAATTCCTTATAGGTAGGCTAAAAACCCAATTTCCTCACACTTCAACTTATATGGAAAGGAAGGTTTCAATTCCTTATAGGTAGGCTAAAAACAAATTGCAAACTTATCAAATAAAAAGGTTGTTCCTTGTTTCAATTCCTTATAGGTAGGCTAAAAACAAAAAATTTCTTTAATGTCAATATTTAGTATTTCACGTTTCAATTCCTTATAGGTAGGCTAAAAACCAGCAATTATCGGAGAATATATCGTATACCCATCAAGTTTCAATTCCTTATAGGTAGGCTAAAAACGGCTTGCCGTTATTTTGCCAACAATGTTGGCAGCAGGGTTTCAATTCCTTATAGGTAGGCTAAAAACAAAGTAAATATATTTTGATTCGGGTAAACGGCATGGAGTTTCAATTCCTTATAGGTAGGCTAAAAACCTTCTGCCACTTCTTTTTCCTTTACAAGCTTTTGGAGTTTCAATTCCTTATAGGTAGGCTAAAAACATGTATCCAGTGACGCAAGATTTTTTAGAGAAGAGTTTCAATTCCTTATAGGTAGGCTAAAAACTCTAAAGACAGTTCTTTTACTTCTTCTAACAGCACTCGTTTCAATTCCTTATAGGTAGGCTAAAAACCACATACGTGTTTTGGGTGTTTCTTTATTTCGTGCTACGTTTCAATTCCTTATAGGTAGGCTAAAAACTGCAAAAAAAGCTGGTTTAAGTCATTCCTATATAAAGTTTCAATTCCTTATAGGTAGGCTAAAAACGATGAAGGACCTCACAAGTGCGGAAGGGCTGGCTTTCTTGTTTCAATTCCTTATAGGTAGGCTAAAAACCATTAGGTACAGAGGTAGAAAAAATGTTCAATACTTAGTTTCAATTCCTTATAGGTAGGCTAAAAACTTTAAAATCGTATAAAGAGCTTATTGAGCTGTATTTGTTTCAATTCCTTATAGGTAGGCTAAAAACTCATTCTAACATGCATAAATAGCACATTATACACCTTACAATTTTTTAATTTCTGTTAAGTATCTTGACTTTATTATAACATATTGTCCAATAAAATCAATTACTTTATGAAAATCAGAAAAATAAAAATGTCGTCGATCTCCAGGCGTTTTTGCACTATTGGACATCGACGACATTTATTTAAAATATCATATATTTATCATCTATATCTCTTTTAAATCCTGTTTTAAAATCATATATGTCCTTTATACCTTCTTTAGGTAAGTAAGGAATACCTTTATCCAGTTGAAAATTATTAATATATTTTTTGGGAAGAGAAAGTATATAATCTTTTATATTTTTCTGAATTTCTAAATATGCCTCTCTTCTAGCATTAAAATCCTTAATATTTGACAGTTTTAAATATTTTTTAAAAATGTCTTCTGCTACATCGTCATATATAAAGAAAGCTTCAAAATACCCTGGATTGTTTTCTATTAAAGAAAAACTATCTATGGCATATTCTCCTTCTGAAAAATCTAAGTTTTCAATTGACTTTATAAACTCACGTGAAACTTGTGAAGATTTGTTTTGCATCACCATGCTAAAATATTCGTTTATTAATTGAAAATATTTTTCTTCCATAATTGTATCATATCTTTTTAGTATATTTTCTGAAATATTCATTAATGTATTTCCATAAACATATTTGCCAAACAGGTTTTCTTCTTCATCAATCATCTTATAAACATACACATCTCCAATCTCTTTTTTACCATTCCTATTACATCTTCCCGCTGACTGAATAATTGAATCAATAGGTCCTAAATCTCTTATAACAACATCAAAATCAAAGTCAACTCCTGCTTCAACTACCTGTGTTGAAACAAGTATTATTTTTTCTTCTTTCTCTAATTTCTCCTTTATTTTATTTATTCTTTCCCGTCGATGTAAAGGAAGTATATTAGTCGATAAATAAAATATTTCCCTATTAAGACCTAATTCTACTAACCTCTTATAAATTTCTAAGGACTGCATAATTGTATTGCAGACTATCAAGTAGGATTTATCTTCTAAGTTTTCTTTGAATTTTTCTATAAAAGATTCTATTGTTAATTTTTCCATTTGAGGCATTAACCTTGTTCTTTTAAATATACTAAAATATTTTTCATTATTATCAAGTAATTCAACTGCATCATTTAAAATCATCGGTTTAGTAGCTGTCATTATTATTATTCTTAAATCTAAGTATTCAGAAGCCTTATTTAAAATATAATCTACTAACTGGAAATACTTTATATTGATAGCCTGAATTTCATCAAGTATTATAATCGAACCTTTTAAAGCATTAAATTTTTTCAACATTCTATTTCTTGCTCCTACAAGAGTTTCCAAAAGTTGTACAAAAGTTGTAATAATTATTCCGCTCTGCCAATTTTCTATTAACAATTCCGCTTCAGTTTTTTTATAGTCTCTGTATTCACTTTCATATTCTATCATTGCTAGATTATGATGCTTTATTATATATCTACTACTATTTCCCTTAAACTTGTCGAGTTTTTCCAAGAGTTCAAACAGAACACCATAGTTTTGTTCTATAATTGAGGTAAAGGGTAATGAATAAATTATTTTTCGATTACCTCCTAATAATTCTTTCAATTTTAAAGCCGCAAAAAAACCTGTAACTGTTTTTCCTGTACCTGTAGGAGCAGTGATAGAAAATATTTTTGATTTATTATAATTTTTCTCTAGATTCTCTATAACAACTTTAAATATCTCTGTTCTTATTTTATCTATGTCCTTTTCAGAGATTTCAAATTGGTTTTCTCTAATTTTATTCAACGTTTTGTAATCTACATATAACTCTTCTGGTAAATATGTATTCGATGCACTTATTTTATCAGCTGAAATTAATGCGGAATAAAGCATTTGATGTATAAAATAATTTTCATCTGATTTTAGCCTCCTAATGGATAAGGCTTCCAATTTTTTAAGAATAGCTAACGTATCTTTTATAACATTTTCTTCCTCAACAAACTGTTTGAATTCTTTTGCTAAACCTAGTCTCTCAAAATCAGGTATTATGAAAGATAAATTTTGTCTCATGTCTTTTAGTTGTTTATAAGAAATATCTATTTTTTCTGATACATTTAAAGGGAAATCTTTTCTTGAAACATCTTTAAATTTACTTGGAAGATTGACTGAAAAACTTTCTAAATTTCCATGGTGATGAAGTATGGTATTATAAACGATAAGGGGAAGAATGTTCTCTTCCCCATAATATTGAATTGCAACATATCCCCCAAATACTGCAGAAATAAAGCTGTGATTTGACAAGGAAGTTTTCTTTTTAGTTTTTAAATATTCTTGAAAATAAGATGTATATTTCCCAAAATCATGGCATAATGCTATAATCTCATATGCTTTTTTATATTCTTCAGGTATTTGATTAATTGATAGATTTTTTACTTCTATCAAGTGCTCATATAACAGTTTCTCATATTTCATCTCTTCATCATAGTGAGAATAGTATTTCATAATACACCACCTTCTTACATAAACACTATATTCTCACCGTTTGAAAGTTTGATAAATTCCCCATTAACTTTCACTCGAATTGGATGTCCTACATCCTCATACACATATGTAGTTACTTCTTTTATTGTTCTATCTATCCCAAAATCCCTCGGCATTCTCTCTTTAAGTAAATATCCTTTCATATTTTTGATATCTATTTCTTTAATTTTGTCACTTGGCATAACACTATAAATATCTTGAAAATCTTCACTTGTTGCCCAATCCCAAGTTACTTCCTCAACATAATCTATATAGCAACTAAAAGGCGCACTTCCAAAGTAGAGCGGAAAAACAGGAGCCTTTTTGAAGAGTCGCTCTTTTATTTCTCTAAAAATATTTTCATCTTTATGTATAATATAGAATCTGTAACGTATTTTACTATCACTAATCAATAATTCAAAAGGTATTTGCGTATGCTGTTTAGGAAAATGTAGTTCTCCAAGAGTAGTTGCTTTGATATAATTAACAGATTGCATTATTTTCTTTGTTTTGCTCATCTTTCTAACAGCTACATACAAATTTTCTGCATTTAATTTTTCATAATAAGTATCTCTTTCATAACCTAACAAAGCAGCTATCATTCCTTCTACTGTAGTCCTGGGTGGAACAGAATAAGTTAAAGAAGATGAATTTGTATAAAATTTCCTGAAATGAGCAAATTTACCCCATAAATCGAATATGACCATTGGAAGTCACCATCCTAATCTACCTTTTTTAGTGGTAACTCTTTAAATGCCTCCTCAAAAGTAACTTTCTCGCCATTAATGTTTAATTCTAACCTTTCATCAACAAAATAATAAACATTTTTTATTTTATTTTTATTCTCATTAAGTAAATTAACTAATTTGACCATTTCTAACGAGCATTCATTAATATCTCTTATACTATCTGTAGTTGTTTTTAACTCAATATAATCCCTAAAATCACCTAAGATTGTCACCTTATCAACATATTCCACTCTCATATAAATCCTTGGGTACTGACCTATTTTACTTCTTGTTACTAAGTTTGGTATCGCATGTTTTAAAGCTTCATCTAGTAGATAAAGGTCATCTTCTTTAAGTTTTGTTTTTTCTGCTCTATGACCACTTACAACCCCTGAAAAAGCTATTAATGAGTATTTAACTCTAAAGTCTTTTCCTATTGTACCTTGGGCAAATGTTTCACTAGATGAAAAATGGGAAGTTATACTTGCTTCTAAAAGCTCAACTTTATTTAGTGAATAGCCCCAATTAAACTGGATAGGTCCTATAAAAGTCTTAGTGTCTTTTTGCACTGTCATAGTTGCACCAAACATTCTCACATCAATCCAATTTTCCAAAATCCATTCATTTGATGAATCTTCCAGGTCTTTTACTCTTTTATCTGCTGTAACGGGCTTGTCATCCACTAATCGTACAAATATGTCATATCCTTTTAACATCAAATAATCTCTTATATATCTTTTAAGTCTTAAATCGGAAACTAAATTAATTTCTCTTTCATAATCCATTCTAGGTCTATTTTCCTCATCAGGATCCCCATTAGGATTGGTAAGTTTTGCGTCATAAATATATAAAATTTCATTATTATTCACTGACATTTGAACCAACCTCCTTCTTTTCTTTTAAAATAGGTATTGCAGTCGCATAAGAATATCCTGAAAGTACATAAAATAGGCTTTCATCCTTATTAAGCTTCCAATTTCTGATGTTTGAATCTATTAATCTTTTCATGTCATAAAAAGTTACCTCGTTGTAGTGTAATATTTTTTCTTGATTTAATTTGTTAAAAACATCCTTTGTAAGTCTAATAATCTTTTGTTTATCCAAACCATTGAAATTAATTTTATTAAGTATAGGCTTATTCGGCGTACCTTCGTCTTGAATACCTTTTTGCGCCTTTTTGTACTGTACATTTCCAATTTGTCCTATCAAATAGCCCAATAAAAACATTGCTGTCTCTTGTTCATTATAATTCATGTTACTAATAAAGGTTTTTATATTTTCATCAATTTTTAATTGAGATACATCCAATCTTTCTCCCTCCTTTAAACAACCCATATATTCTAAAAATTTAACGTACATACTTGCTTCTAAAAGATAAAATTCTATGTATCTTTTTTCTGGAATTATATTGTAACCGCCTTTTTTAAACTTGATTATTCTTACTCCATCTACTAAATTATTTATTATGTGCTTTTTACTAAGGTTCTTACCTGTAAGTATAGCATCATATATTTCAAGTATATCTCTATACTTGACCGCTTTTCCATCTTTAATTCTTATCGGGTTAATATAATATACTGTACTTAATGTAATTGTCCCTTTGTATTTTTCACCTAAAATTTCCTTGACATCTTTATTGGCATTTTCTAAAGCTATTCTCACTCTTTCAAAAATTGAAGGGTCTACATCTTTTATAAGTCTTAAAATTTTTGTAGCTTGGCTATCAATCTCATAGAAGATAAAATTTAAAAGAAAATAGCTCTTTTCATCCGTAAGGTCTAAAGATGTTCCTATTTCTTCTCTTAATCTCTCAATGCCTTCATAAGATTTCACTGTATTAAATGAATCTATTATTTTGTCAGTAGCAATCTCTAAATCATACTTACTAATCGGTTTGCCGTGAATAAACTGCGGAATTATAAGTACATCAAATGCTGTAAGTTTAGTTGACAATTTATTTGAAATGTAATTTTCTCCTGCTTGATATTTTGAAAAACATTCAGAACACATCTGCATATTTTTATAATAATTGTTTTTTGATAAGCTACTTGCAAAGATAATTTGATTCGTAGTAAAAAATTTAAATTTCACTTTTGAGGAATCAAAAGCAATTGCATCTTGACTACCACATATACTACAAACCCCTCTGCTAATCCCAGCTTTCTTAGTTTTTTGTGTTTTTGGTTTTTTTGATTCTATTACGGCGTCTACGTATTCTTTGTAACTTGATAGAGGTTTCCCCTCAATAAAAACAGTATATAAACCGATTTCTTCTGGTTCTATATTTTTTTCTTTTTTTAAATACCCCTCAAAATATTTGCTTACTTTCTTTCTGAATTTTTTTCCAATTTCGTTAGGAGACAAGTTTTCATTCTTTTTATCTTCTTTTATTTCTTTGAATAAATCTTGTACTGATTTCTCCTTATAACCTGATTTACTTAAATCCAACACATAACGGTATTTGGGTTCTAACTCTTCTATAGATACATAAAACTTTTCAAAAATATCTTTTAGTTTTTTATTTAACTCTTCACCAAAATCCATTTTTGTCAAATTGTAAATTGTTTCCGTCAAAATATAATCACTTGAAGTACTTGAAGCGTACCATAATGGACTATTGCCAAGTATCTTCCCTACATATAAATATTTGAATACAGTACCCTCATCCATTTCTTCGTTGACATCTATTTCTAATTTGTTTTCTTCTGGTAGAAAATTGAATTTTAAAACATGCAGTGCATTATCACCTTTTTTATAAGGAAGTTCGACTATAATGTTCTTTACAGGGTCATTTTCTCTTACTATATCTCCTATTTGAACTATTCCCTCAATAATTTTTATCACCCCCTATTACTTTAGATGAACAAAATATATTTTACTTCCCTTACCTCCTTTCTTTCACCCAATTATCTCAAAACACCCAAATCCTTGGGAGTTTTTTGCACCCAAACCTGTATAGTAAGCAAGTTCTAATAATTCAGGACTGCTTTCTACGTCGTATATACCCATCCATCCCTTCACATAAACATTTTTGTATTTAATCATCTTTGAATATCTCCTATCTTCCTTTTCTGATAAGGGATAAAGCTTAAAATATGGATCTTCCGCTTTTATTTTGTATACTAATTCATACTTTTTAAGCAGATTATTAAGTAAAAGAGGAGAAAATTTTTCATCCCAAGGGGAATAATAATAAGTATATTTTATATCACCATCCTTTAAAGTAGTATACATCACAACTGGAGAAATAAATTTTATCCTTGCTTTATTTTTAAAAACAGGAGGATTGTCTATATTGAGTGAATTCAAAATAAATTTTTGACCATTAAAATGGCAATACTCCTTTTTTAACGCATTTTTTGAAATATCAAATATAAATTCATCTAAAGGAGAGGCAACAGTAAATTTAAAAGGAGGTTTTATGCTTATTTTTTTCTGCCCTTTGGAATCTGTTAAAATCTTGAACTCCCCTTCAATTCTTGAAAAAGTAAATAATTTAAATTTTCTTTTTTCATATTGAAACCCTTCATCATGTAAAAAAGCTGCAAACTCACTGTCCCCCATGAGGTCATACAAAAAGCCTTGAACTATATAATTATAATGAATTGGCAATACTAAATTTTTTTCTCCCACAAATTCCAAAGTAATTCTCATAATAACACCTCATAAATTTATTCCAGTGAAGATATGGATATATTGGTTTTACGTGTATATAATTCTACATTAATTCCCATTTTTCCTTCTTAACTTTTAAAAAATTTTTAATGATTTTGTCTAAATTTATTTAATAAATAGTAAACCATAAAACAAAAAAGAAAAGCCCATTTTGAGCTTTTCTCTCTTTATAAAATTTCCTGAAGTGTCTTCCAAGCCAGTAGAGCACATTTTACACGGGCAGGAAAGTCAGATACTCCATGCAGTACTTGGGCATCACCTAATTCATCTAAGTTTACGTCTTTTTTGTGTATCATGTCTATAAATTCTTGAACAAGCCTTAAGGCCTCTTTTTTGTCTTTCCCTTTTATAAGGTCTATCATCATAGAGGTTGAAGCTTGGCTTATAGCACATCCATGACCTGTAAAAGATGCGTCTTCTATAATGTCACCATTCATTTTTAGATAAAGGGTAATGTCGTCACCGCAAAGAGGATTGTGCCCCCTTTCTTTGTGAGTAGCATCTTTAAGCTCTCTCCTATGAGGGGAGTTTTCATAGTGTTCCATTATAACTTCAGAATAAAGCTGATTTAAATCGCTCATTTAAACCACTTCCTGACTTTTTTTAGTCCTTCCACAAGGGCATCAATATCCTCAAAATCGTTGTAGAGATAAAAGCTTGCTCTTACAGTTGCAGGAACGCCTAAGTATCTCATTAAGGGCTGGCAACAGTGATGCCCACTTCTTACAGCAACTCCTTCTTCATCGAGAATTGTAGCAACATCGTGAGGATGAACTCCTTCTACATTGAAGGAAATTATTCCTCCTCTTTCCTTCGCGTCTTTGGGGCCATACAATTTTACAAAGTCTAATTCTTTCATTTTTTGAAGACCATACTCCAAAAGCTCGCCTTCGTGTTTATATATATTGGTAAGCCCAATTTTTTCTATATAATCTATGGCAGAAATAAGCACATACGCTCCCTCTATATTAGGAGTACCTGCTTCAAATTTAAGAGGGGAAGGTGCAAATGTGGAATGGTCCTCGTAAACCTCGTCTATCATTTCTCCTCCTCTTAAAAATGGCGGTACCTCTTTAAGTAAATCTTCTTTTATATATAAAACCCCAATCCCCATAGGTCCTAACATCTTGTGACCAGAGAAGGCAAAAAAGTCACAATCTATCTTTTGTACATCAACAGGCATATGAGGTACACTTTGTGCTCCATCTATTAACACTTTTGCCCCGTATTTGTGGGCAATATGTGTAATCTCCTCCACAGGATTTATTATTCCCAAAACATTCGACATGTGTTGCACAGCAACTAATTTTACTTTTTCAGACATTTTTTCTTTGAAATCTTTCATAGAAAGCCTAAAATTTTCATCAAGATAGACATATTTAAGCTTTGCCCCTTTAGCTTCTGCTACCATCTGCCATGGGAGTATATTACTGTGGTGTTCAGCTATGGTAAGTAGTATTTCGTCTCCTTCGTTTATATGCTTCATACCCCAAGTGTAGGCTATAAAGTTTATAGACTCTGTTGTATTTCTTGTGAAAACTATAGACTCTCCTCTTTTTGCGTTTATAAATTTTTTTACCCTTTCTCTTGCCTCTTCATAGGCTTGTGTTGAAAGTACACTTAAATAATGGGGGCTTCTGTACACATTGGCATTTAGCTCTTCATAATATTTATCCATAGCCTTTATTACTTCAATTGGCTTTTGTGTTGTAGCGGCATTGTCAAGATATACAAGCCTTTTTCCATGGGGCTTAACACTCAATATAGGAAAGTCTTTTTTTATTCTTTCAATATCGATATTTTTCACTTTATAATCCTCCTTCCTATATGACCCTTTATGATGATTTCTCTTACAGGGTCATAAGGAATCAAGTCTATAACAGGATTTAATATGGCTTGAACCATTAAAAGCCTTGCCTCTTCTAAACTAAAGCCTCTGCTCATCACATAATAGAGTTTGTCTTCATCTATTTGCCCTGCACTGGCTGAGTGGTTTGCCTGTACATCATCTTCTCCGCAGTAAAGAGCAGGAATTGCAACGGATTTTACAGTTTTGTCTAATAAAAGTACTGTTTCATTTTCTTCAGCTTTTGCCTTTTTTGCACCTTTTTTAATGTCAATATTTCCTATAAAGGTAGCCTTTGCACTTCCTTTTAAGGCTCCTTTTAAGTCCACACTGCTGGTAGTTTTAGGAGCTTGGTGGTATACTTTATAAGCCATGTCATATTTTTGACTATCCACACCTAAAAAAATGGATTTGGAAGTAAAGGTACCTCCTACCTCATCAAGATATACCGCCACATCAAAAGCGCTTACTTTCGAGCCTATCACAACATTTGACCAGTTGACCATAGCATTTTTCCCTACAATTACAAGGTTATTGTCAAAGTCGTTGAATTCGTCTCCCAATCTTTGTATTTTTACTATATTTACAGTAGAACCTTCTTTTGCAATCACCTGCGTTATGCCATTGTGAAAGCCTTTTGTACCTGAATTATAGTCAAAAACGATTGTAACTTGCGAATTAGCTTCCGCTTCAATTATGTTATAATCAATCAATGTGTCATTTTGTTCATTTGTTATATAATCAATCACTATAGGTTTTTCAACATTACTGTTTTGAGAAATCTCAATGTGAAAACCTGCATTGTAAAAATCTTTTACCATATTTATAAATTTGCCTTCTATGCCAAAAGCTTTATCCCTTAAAGCCAATATCTCTGTCGGCAATCCAGCTAATTTCTTTGTCTCTTTTATTTTTACTGTATCATGAGACAAATCTTTTATTACTGCTGAAGTGTATTCTTTATAAGAAGGCTGTTGTATTTCCTCCATACTAACTCTCTTCCACATATTTTCACTCCTATCCTATTGCGCCTTCCAGCTCAAGTTTAATGAGCCTATTCATCTCCACTGCATATTCCAATGGCAAAGCTTTAGCTATAGGCTCAACAAAACCTCTTACAATCATAGCCCTTGCATCGTCTTCGCTTAAACCTCTGGACATGAGGTAAAATATCTGTTCATCGCTTATTCTTCCCACTTTCGCCTCATGACCAATGTCCACATTGTCATTTTCTATTTCTATTACTGGCATTGTGTCAGACCTTGAAATATCGTCCAACATCAAGCCTTCACACTGGACAGAAGCCTTTGCACCTTCCGCATTAGGTCCTATTTTGAGAAGTCCTCTATAGCTTGATATTCCACCATCTTTTGATATACTCTTTGCTAAAACCTTTGAAGAAGTATGAGGAGCTAAGTGTATCATTTTTGAACCTGTATCTAAATGCTGCCCTTTTGCAGCAAAAGTCACACCGGTGTATTCCGCCTTTGCTCCTTCTCCTTTTAATATAGAAGCAGGATAAAGCATTGTCTTGTGGCTTCCAAAAGAGCCGGATATCCACTCTATAATGCCATCTTTCTCAACAATTGCCCTTTTTGTATTTAGATTATAGGTATTTTTACTCCAGTTTTCTATAGTAGAATAAATTATGCGAGCCCCTTCATTTACAAAAAGTTCTACGCAACCTGCATGTAAGTTTGAAACAGAATACTGTGGTGCAGAACAGCCTTCTATAAAATGTACTTCACTGCCTTTGTCAGCAATTATGAGAGTGTGCTCAAACTGTCCGCTTCCTGGTGCATTCATTCTAAAATAAGCCTGAAGTGGAACCTCCACTTTGACCCCTTCTGGAACATAAACAAATGTGCCTCCGCTCCATATTGCAGCGTGAAGGGCTGCAAATTTGTGATCATAAGGCGTCACGTTTTTTGTCATAAAGTACTCTTTTATTATGTCAGGATATTTTTTTATTGCAGTGTCCATGTCCTCAAATATGACACCCTGTTGAGTAAGGCTTTCTTTAATATTGTGATATACAACTTCAGAGTCGTATTGAGCACCTACTCCCGCCAATGCTTTTCTTTCCGCCTCAGGAATCCCCAACCTTTCAAAAGTACGCCTTATCTCTTCTGGAACTTCATCCCACGACCTTTGCATTTTTGCACTTGGGCGTATATAGGCAATAATAGAATCTATGTCAAGTTGACTTAAATCAACACCCCATGTGGGCATAGGCATTTTTTGATATATCTCCAAGGCTTTTAATCGAAAATCCCTCATCCAGGAAGGTTCATTCTTTTGCTCAGATATTTCTAAAACAACTTCTTTAGAAAGTCCTTTACCTGTCTGATACTCATACTTTACGTTGTCTTTGACGTCGTATATGCTAAAATCTATTTCCTTTATATCTGGTTTTTTCATTATTTTCGCCTCCTATGGGTTACACGCCATTTCTCACAAAGTCATAACCCTTTTCTTCAAGAATCTTTGCAAGGTCCCTGTCACCACTTTTTACAATCTTTCCATCCATTAAAACAGATATTACATCTGGCTCAAGGTAATCCAATATCCTGTTGTAGTGGGTGACTATTAAGATAGACATCTCTTCAGTCTTTAGCTTTTTGACCGCTTCCGCGACAACTTTTAAGGCATCTATATCAAGACCAGAGTCAATTTCGTCAAGCATTACAAGTTTAGGCTTTAGAAAAGCCATCTGGAGTATCTCAGTTTTTTTCTTTTCCCCTCCAGAAAAACCTACATTTAAATACCTACTTCTGTACTCGGATTTCATGTCTAAAAGCTCTAATGTGTTTTTCATGTCTTTTGCAAATTGAAGCATCGACACATTTTGGCCTGTCACAATATTAACAGAGGTCCTTATAAAATTATCCACTGTTATTCCGGGTATTTCTTCAGGGTACTGAAAAGACAAAAAGATGCCCTTTTTTGCCCTTTCATTGACTTTTAGATTTGTTATATCTTCTCCTTCAAATAAAATCTGTCCTGAAGTCACTTTATATTTAGGATTCCCCATGATGGAATTGCACAATGTGCTTTTACCACCACCATTGGGTCCCATAATTGCATGTATTTCTCCTTTTTTTATTGTTAAATTAAGCCCTTTAAGGATATATTTGTCCTCAACTTCTACATGCAAATCCTTTATTTCTAACAATGTTTCTCTCATCTTTCACAACTCCTTTTTAATTCCGACTATTTTAATAGGAATACTCAAGCAATACTATTATACACCACCTAAACAACCAAATCAATAGAAAAAGACACAAAATTGATAATTATTTTCATTTAATAAACATATGTCAATAATTATCTATAAAAATATAAGAAGTCGGGACTTCAATTTCCCCGACTTCTTATATTTCGTCAACTTCCACAAACTTAGCCAGTATGTCATCTACTGGAATTATGAGATATTCCTCTCCCTCGTGTTTTATCTTGGTACCTGAAAACTCTTTATATATAACCCTATCCCCTACAGCAAGCTCATCGGAGGCACCTGCTGCAAGAGCTTCAATTACTCCCTGATTTAATTTTTCTTCAGCAGTCTTGGGAATTATTACTCCGCCTATCTTTTTCTCTTCAGGCTCTTTTTCCAATTTAATAAGTGCATGGCCATTTATAGGTTGTATTTTTGTCATAACTCCTTCTCCTTTCTTTTATTATTTTTTACCGCTATTATTACATTATTTATTATACCTCACTTATAAGAAAAGGTACAAGGATAAAAACTTATTGTTCAGTAATTCCAAGCAATCTATTAAGCTTAGCTTTATCAAACCCTACTACAATTGTACCATCAATATCCGTCTGTGGCACCCCTCTTTGGCCACTCCGCCTTACTAATTCTGCTGCCGCACTTGGATTTTTGCTCACGTCTATCTCTCTAAAAGGTATGTTATGCTGTCTTAAATATGCCTTTGTAGCATTACACCAGGGACAAGAGGGAGTAGTGTAAATTGTCACTCTGTGAGCCTTTAGACCTTTCCCATCAGAAGCTTTTGAAGGAGCGACAACTAAAAGTTTTTCATAATATTCTTTGCTTTGAAGTCCAAATACAAACTGCCATGGCTCTTTATCCTTGAAAAGTATCACTGAAGGCACTACTTTGATTCCATATTGTGGATGAATATCTCTTATCTCAGAAGCATTTACTACATAAACGGGCACTTTAGGATTGTCTTCACTGAATTTCTTCATGACCTCTAAAGCTTCAAGACTCTTTTGTGAAGAATTAGAATAAAACATTAGCATAAAAAATTCTTCTTTATTTTTTACTTCTTCAAAGTGCTGAGTATCCTTTATAAACTCTAACATCAAATCACCTCTTTAAATATTTATGTTATCCAAAATCAAAAATTTATATAAGCAAAATTGCAATTCCTTTTTATTACAAACCGTTATAAACTACGGCTACCCCCCATAAGTATTGGGTCGCAATTTATATTATAAGGAAAACTATTTTAAAAATCAAGATATTTTTAACAATCCTCCTTATTGAATTGAGTAAAAGCCACCCTGCTTTTAGAATGACAGATGAAAACTCCCCTTAGTTAGAGGGGAGTTTGTTTGTTGACAAAGTTAAAAAATATTCAAAGGAGATATTTTGCATCGTCGCTCCGATGTTCCAAAGCGACAAAACTAAAGCTCGACCTTCGGGCTCCGGCAGGGTACCGGGCACAATCGGCATCCATGCCTTAAGGTGCCCGCCTCCGCCATCCATGGCTTCGGCCCTGCCTCCACCCTCGGTCTTGCTAAGTTTCCCGGCACTCAAGTAAGAAAGTTTATAAAGCAAAAATAGAAAAAACAAGCATACTTACTTGAGTGCCGGGCCGCTTTGTAACAAGTCGCTCCTTATGCAAAATATCTCCTTTACGAAAGTTTGTCTACAGTCTGACCCCCCTTAGTTAGAGGGGAGTTTGTTTAATACATACACTTTTTCCTTTTCAATATATTTTATTACTTCTCTATAAACAAATTCCTCAAAATATTCTGCCTCTTTATAGGTAAATATTCCATCTCTCAAAACCGTATCATAGCAAAATATTGGAGAATATTCTTTTAATTTTTCTATTTTTTTAGCTTGCTCCTTTACCATTCTAAAAGCTCCAATATTGACATCTTGTATGCCTTCTTTAGGTATTTTGGAAAAAACATATTCCACAAAACCTTTATATATCTTTTCAAATCCTTCTATATACATCACAGGCTCAATAGAAATTCTGACTTTTAAACCCTTTGATATCGCTCTTTTTATGCTTTCTATCCTTTTACTGAGAGAAGGTGTTAGTTTTTCATATTTATCAATGACCGGTTGGGGCAACAATGTCCATGCGAAAATTACATTAGAGGGTATGTCGATAAATTCTACAGAATAAAAATTAGCACTTTTTGTTCGTATTTCTATTACAAGGTTTTTATTTCCTTTGGCATATTCGATCCACTGTTTAGTAAAACCTGTAAGATATTCTAGAGTAAGTAAATCTGTCTCATAAGATATGCTTAGATAAACTTTATGATCCTGTGTCAGTTTGTCTACTTCTTTAAAATAGTCCTCAATATTCACAAAAATAACAAGATGTCCTGAAGGGTACATACCCTGTAAATAGCAATAATCACAATCATACACACAATTGAATATAATTGATGTATGGTAAAAATTGATATTTCCAAAGTCTTCACAAAGCTTAGAACCTTTATATATAAAATCATATCTTTTTTTGGCCAATATCAGATTTTGCCTCTCTTTTTGGATAAGGTAGTTTTGATTAGGTCTATTGAAAACCTCACTATACCTGTCAATAAGGATTACTTTACTTTTAGGAAATTTCTTTAAAATATTTTGCGTTGTAAGATTGTCCAATACCTCCTTCTCAATGTAAATGTGAGAGAATTTTTTCAAAGGCCTTCTTCCTTTCTTCTTTATTATTTACCTGTAAATCATAAAAGTTTTTTAAAAAATCTATACCTTCATTTTTTCTAATCTTATAATGTAGGCAAGCTTTATAAAAAATTTGCCTTTGACTGGCGGTAAGTTTTAGCTTTTGTGAAAGAAAATTTATAATTTCTTTTTCATAAAAGGAAAATATTTCTCCAGTTTTAAAACTATTTTTCAATATTTTAATAAATTCCTCTATTTCCTTTAACTTGTTTTTTATTAACTCATAAATTTTATCTTTAGACACCCCCTCGAAATCTGTACTATCAGAGACAATTTTTAAAATATAAATTCTGTGGGTCTCAAAAAATTTAGAGGCTGCTTGATAAAAGCCGCTGGTTTCCATATCACAAAGCCTTGCTGTCATTAACCCTTTATCTTTTACTATATAGTTAAAAGTCTCTATATCGCTTTCTTCAAAAGGATGGTTTACCAAGATATCAGGTATATAATTTTTCTGAGTTTCATTGTCTACAATTTTGTTAATAAGGTATATGTTCCCTATCTTTTCATCAATATCTTTCGAACCACATACACCAAGGTTTATTATAAAGCTTTCTGAATCACACAAATATTTAGTAACCGCATGAGAAACAGCTATACTGCTATTTATTTTGCCCACTCCTGTTACTACCAATGTTATTTCTTCATTTCTAAAAACTTGAAAATATCGATTTTCTACGTCTTTTTTTAAGTCAAAATATTCAATTAGAGGTTTTGCCTCAATATATAAAGCGGTTGCGATAAAGACCATCTTAGCACCTCTTTCAAGAACATATAAAATTTGTGCCAAGAGAAATTCTCTTGACACAAAAAGCTCCCCCTTTATTCTTTAATAACAAGCCTGTGATACTCTTTTTTGCCTTTTCTTATTAAAATGCTATCATCTTTTATCATATTATCTTTTATATATTCATCAACACTTTCAACTTTTTCATTGTTTATATATAGCCCGCCTTGTTGAATAAGCCTTCTTCCTTCGCTCTTTGAAGGTATTATCTTTGCTTCAAAGAGAACATCTAAAATTTTTTTACCTAAAACATCAGAAGAGACAGTAACAGAAGGCACATTATCTAAATCTCCACCGCTTTCAAATAAAGCCTCTGCCGCCTTTTGAGCTTTTATAGCCTCTTCCTCTCCGTGTATAAGTTTTGTAACCTCATATGCCAATACTTTTTTCGCCTCGTTTATCTCTTTATCTTTCAATGCGCCTAATCTTCTTACTTCATCCATAGGCAAGAAAGTGAGAAGTGCCAGAGCCTTTTCCACATCCGCATCAGCTATATTCCTCCAATATTGATAGAATTCATAAGGAGAAGTCTTATTCGGATCAAGCCACACTGCTCCTTTTTCTGTTTTTCCCATTTTCTTCCCTTCGCTGGTGGTAAGTAAAGTAAATGTCATGCCATAAGCCTGTTTGCCTTCTTTTTTTCGTATAAGCTCTATTCCAGCAATAATATTAGACCATTGATCGTCTCCGCCCATTTGCATTACACAATTGTATCTTTTATTTAATTCAAGAAAATCATAAGCTTGCATCAGCATGTAGTTAAATTCTAAAAAGGAAAGACCTCTTTCTAATCGGGACTTAAAGCATTCTGCTGTAAGCATTCTATTTACAGAGAAGTGAACCCCTATATCTCGCAAAAATTCAATATAATTTAAGTTTAAAAGCCAATCAGCATTATTGGCCATGATGGCTTTGCCATCAGAGAAATCGATAAGCCTTTGCATTTGCTTTTTAAAAGCTTCAGCATTTCTATTTATTTCCTCTCTAGTTAATATCTTCCTCATATCAGTCCTGCCGCTTGGGTCTCCTACCATGGCTGTGCCGCCGCCTATTAACACAATAGGCCTGTGGCCTGCTTTTTGCATGTGAGACATTACCATAATTTGAAGAAAATGTCCTACATGCAAACTGTCTGCAGTAGGGTCAAAACCTATGTAAAATGTGATTTTTTCCTTCTCTAAAAGCTCTCTTATTTCCTCTTCATGAGTCATTTGCTGAATATATCCTCTTTCTTGTAAAACATCAAGTACAGACACGATAATACCTCCATTGCTTTTATTTTTGTATATTGTATCAAATGAAAAGCATATTTTCAAATATTTTTGACAATATAATTTTATCACTTTATAATATTGACTATCAACAAAATACAAAGAGAAGTGATAGGATGAATTATAAAGTCTATGCTACAGGTAATAAAATAGAAAAGTTTTATTCTGATGCAATAAAAGAATATCAAAAGAGGTTAAACCGCTTTTGTAATATTTCCTTTACAAACTACAAAAATCCTCAACAGTTGCCCAAGCAACAAATAGACAAATATTATAAAATCGGAATATTACCTTCAGGAAAATCGCTGTCTTCTGAAGAATTAGCAGAAAAAATAAAAGAGCTTGAACTTTCAGCAAAGACAGATATATTAATAGTCATAGGAAATGAGGAAATTCCCTTAAATGAAAGCATTAGCATAAGTCCTATGGAAATGAGTTTAGGCCTTGCATCTACTATTCTTTTTGAACAGTTGTATCGCGCTTATAAAATTTTAAACAATGAACCTTATCACAAGTGATTTTTACCATCAAATGCTAAATAAAGCTGTTCTAAAAGTATGAGCCGCATCAATTGATGAGGAAATGTCATTTTAGAAAAAGAAAGATTTAAGTGAGATTGTTTCTTTATATTTTCCCACAATCCCAACGAGCCACCTATTACAAAGGTCATTTCTCTATAACCAGATTGAAAAGTAGCCTTTATAAATTGGGAAAATTTATATGAGTCTATTTCTTTTCCTTCTATAGCAAGAGAAACAACAAAGCTTCCTTTTTTTATTTTAGAAAGAATTCTCTCTCCTTCTTTACGCAAAATCTCCTCTTTTTCTTTTTCACTTAAATTTTGAGGAGCTTTTTCTTCCTCTACTTCTCTAATTTCTATTTCACAATAAGGTCGCAATTTTTTTAAATAAAAATTTATCCCATTATTTATATAGTTCTCCTTTATTTTTCCAACAGCTATTATATGTATTTTCATTATTAAGTCCCTCATTTTTAAACTACAAGATATTTAGGCACATCATCACAAAAATCACATTTATGAGGTACTAGCCAATCAGTAAAAGAAACTTCATCTAATTTGTAAATATCCGGTGGCTGCTCGTACACTTCAACAAACTCTTCGATGGCATCTTCTAAATGCTTTTCACACACAACAAACATAAAACCTCTCCTATTCCCCGAGAGTTATAGTAGTATATCCTGTCTTTCCTGTTACGGTTTTGTACTTGACTTTTATTTTGTCTCCTGGATTTTTTTCATAAATAATACATTTTAAACTTGTCATAGTATTTACAGGTTTTCCGTCTACCTGCAAAATAATATCACCTTTTCTAATGCCAGCTTTATAAGCAGGACCTTTAGGGTCAATATCTGCCACATATATCCCCTCATATATGTAAACATCTGCGGAAATGTAGCTGGCAATTTCTTTATCATAGGCAACTATGCCAATATAAGGTGCTTTAAATGTACCAGTTTCTATCACTTTCTTAAGTATAGGCTTTACAATATTTATAGGTATAGCAAAGCCCAATCCTTCAGCGGTTGTCACCTTCGCAGTATTTATTCCAATTGCGTAGCCTCGAGAATCCACTAAAGGTCCTCCGCTATTTCCTGGATTTATAGAAGCATCTGTCTGTATCAAGTCTTCCATGATTCGCGGTTTTCCATCCTCAGTAATAGGAAGACTTCTATTTAAAGCACTTATTATTCCAGAAGTAACCGTCCTTTGAAACCTAAGACCTAAAGGATTTCCAATTGCTATTGCAGTTTGCCCTACCGATATCTTGTCAGAATCTCCCAAAGGTATAACTGGCAAATCTTTTGCTTCAATTTTTAATATAGAAAGGTCTAAAACAGGGTCAGTCCACAAAACTTTGCCTGGTAATATACTACCATTGCTTAAATATACCTTTATATTTTTGGATTTTTCATTAGCAACATGATTGTTTGTTATAATATAGCCATTTGGATTAACAATAAAACCTGAACCTACACCTTCTACAGCTTTTTCTATAAAATAATATTCTCTTTGAAATTCTACAGTAGTAATTCCCACAACAGCAGGAGTGTCTTTTTTTGCCACTACTTCCGCTATTGTAGGAGATTCTTTTGTTGGTATCACTATTTCTGTTCTTATTCCTGAAGAAGGAGGATAAGGTATAGGAATAACTTTACCCCATAAATACTTTGGTGCAATATATACAAATACCAAAGAGCTAACCAAAGTAGTTATAATTGCAACAGCAAAAAAACTCTTTAATTGACGCTGCATAATATCACCTCACTAAATAGGATGAGATATTATGCAGCACATTATACGCAAAATTTTATAGCTTTTTACTCTTTTACCCTTACTATATCAGCACCTAATTGTTGAAGCTTTACTTCCATCGCTTCATAACCCCTATCTATATGATAAACCTCCATAACCTCCGTCGTACCCTCAGCAGTAAGCCCTGCTATAACCATCGCTGCGCCTGCTCTTAAGTCTGTCGCGTAAAGAGGTGCACCTGTCAACTTCTCTACACCTTCAAATATTGCATTTCTTCCTTCTATTCTTACTTTCGCTCCCATTTTCTCTAACTCATTTAAATATTTAAATCTATTTTCATAGATATTTTCAGTAATGACACTTATGCCATCAGCCAAAGCCAAAAGCACCGCAAAGGGCTGTTGCATATCTGTTGGAAAACCAGGATAAGGTAAAGTCCTTATATCAACATGTTTCAAAGGCCCTTCTCTTCTTACTCTTATCACATCATCGTATTCCTCAACAATGACACCCATTTCTACAAGTTTTGCAATAATTGCTTCTAAGTGATTTGGAATTATTCCTTTTATATACACATCACCTTTTGTTGCGGCAGCTGCCACCATGTAAGTTCCTGCTTCTATTTGGTCAGGAATAATAGTATAGTGACATCCGTGAAGCTTGTCTACCCCTGTTATCTTTATAGTATCTGTACCAGCACCTTTAATATTCGCTCCCATGGCATTTAAAAAGTTTGCTACATCAACTACATGGGGCTCTTTTGCACAGTTTTCTAATATTGTTACCCCTTCGGCTTTAACCGATGCCAACATCAAATTTATAGTAGCACCTACGCTTACTACATCAAAATATATATGATTCCCTACCAACTTATCAGCTTTAATCCTTATAAGTCCATGCTCTATGGTAGTTTTTGCCCCTAAAGCTTCAAAACCCTTGATATGCTGGTCAATAGGTCTTACGCCAATATTACATCCCCCAGGCATCGCAATTACTGCTTCATTAAACTTACTTAAAAGTGCTCCGATAAGATAATAAGAAGCCCTCATTTGGCTCGCCAAATCCCGAGGAGGGTAAAAGGAATTTAAGCCTATGGGGTCAATTACTACTTCGTGTTTTTTCTTTTCTATTTTCCCTCCCAGATTGCGTATCATCTGGGCTAATAGTTCTATATCTTTTATATCAGGTAAATTATCTATCACACTCGGAGTATCAGCCAATAACGCTGCGGGAAGAATTGCAACAGCAGAATTTTTAGCACCACTTATCTGTACACTTCCTCTAAGAGGCTTTCCTCCTTTGATTACAAACTTTTCCATTTTTAATCTTCCCTTCAAATCAAATTAAATTAAAATAAATCAAATATCATCACAATATATACTTTAATACAATTTAAAATATTTTACAAGTATTTTGCAATTAAAAAGAAAGAAAAGGAGATGGTATTATATACCTTCCCCCGATTTACTGTAATGAATTCACAAAATGATTCAAATCTTCACCTGTAACTTTGTAGAAACTATTTTCAAGGCTTAATCCATTACCCAAGTATTTCAAAATATCTCTTATACTTTGCATTCCATATTTATCAGAAATAGCTTTTACTATTTCAAAAGATCTTTTATAGGCCAAAACCTCATCTAACTGATTAAACTTATAAGTCAGCTCTTCTAAAGAATAAGGTTTATCCTCTTCAATACCTTCTCCCCATATAAACCCATTTTCTCTATATTCCTCAAGAAGAGCTATTCCTTCAGTAAACCATACAGGATAATTGCCTTTTGCTACATTGTCTACAATTAGATGCGTAAACTCATGAACAATGGGCCCATCGTGTTCAAAAACTTTTTCTAAATCTTGTCCAGGACTAATCCATAATTCAGGAGATTGTATACTTATAACTCCATTTAAATAAAGTCCCATTGCGCTTTCTCCTTTAGCAAGTGAAAAATCTTTATTCATTTTTTCGGGGTCGTGATACATTATAATAAGGCTTTTATTTTTAGGTTCATAACCTAAATCCTTGGTTACTCCTTTATAATGTTTTTCTGCAATTTTCAAAACAAGAGAAACATATTTTTGGTCTTCAGGACTATATTTTAATATAAAATGCTCACTCTCAGCGGTTTTATAACTACTTACATTATTTTTTAAAATGTTCTCTTTTGCACTTTTTATAAAAGTATAAGACACTGTCTCAATTTTATTACTAAAATAAAACCCAACAAATAAAATAATAACAAAAATAAAAATAAATAATTTCCTTTTCATAATGTATCACCTCACACATATTCAAAAAATTCTTTATGTATGTATATGTTAGTGATTCAATATGTATGAAGTGATACAGGTTTATGTAAAGCAAACAACAACAGTATTATAACACTTATCTTTTTTTATATCAATCCCATAAAAATTAAAAAGCCCATTCTGGGCTTTTTACCGAAATTATCTTCTATTTAAAAAGGGCATAGGATCAATAGGCACTCCATTTTTCCTAACCTCAAAATGTAAATGGGGACCTGTAGCACGACCTGTCGAACCTACCAAAGCAATTTTTTGTCCTTTCGCCACTTTATCGCCTTTCTTAACAAGGAGCTTACTAGCATGTCCGTAATAAGTAACATAACCATTGTGATGGTCAATTTTGACTAAATAGCCATATCCACTCTCCCAACCTGAAAATATAACAGTACCTCCATCCGCAGCATAAATAGGCGAACCTTGTGGTGCCGCTATATCAACTCCTGTGTGAAACCTTCCCCACCTTTGTCCAAATCTTGAGGTTATTGTACCTCTCGCAGGATAATTAAAAGACCCTGTAGCAACATAAGATATTCTTCTGGAACCTACTGCAACTATTTTGTTGATAGGCTTTTCAAGTATATTTTCACTCTTTACCTCTTTTGAAACCTCAACGCCATTGTAACTTACAACAACAGCAGTTACCTCTTTCAAGCCTTTTTTACCTTCTACTAACACTTTAGACTGATTGGTATACAATTTGTCATCTTTAGTAAGCTTTGTCTCAAAAGGTATTTTCTCTTTGTAAACTATTCTCTTTTCAGTAACAACCGTGACATTAGGTACAGCAGAAGATAAATATATTACTTGTCCTGGTTTTAAATTTTCTGTAAGGCCAGGATTTAATTTTAAAATATCATCAATGTACATGTCGTGAGCTCTTGCAATAGACCACAAACTATCGTTTTCTTTTACAGTGTATGTAACAGCTTTTTTTACAGGTTGTTGCAATATTTTTAACGCTTCCTCAAAGCTTACTAAATATTTTGGAGGTATGTACTTTTCTTCAATTTTGACATCCTCTTTAAAATATGTTCTATCAGAATCCCTTGCGTATTTATTCTTTAACATTTCAAGAACCTTATTTGCCTCTTCTTCATTTTTTAACGCAGTCACAAACTTGCCATCTACTATTATGGCAGCAGCTTTGCAGCTAAAACTCATAGCATTTTCCAAATTAGCATAAATTTTATGTACATCTGTCAACTCTTTATTTGATACTCTTACCCTTTCAAATTTTATTTGCTGATTTAAAACTATATCCGTTCCTGTCTTTTGCTTTTCTTTTTTATGTAATTCTTCTATAAAACTTTTTACCTCATCTATATTCTTGGTAATTCCAATAGTTTCACCATCTACTGTTATCTTGTAGGCAAATCCTTCTTCATATACAATAAAAGAAAGACCTATGGACAGTGCTACCACAAAAGCTATAATATTGTTCTTGTAAGTCTTTAATAAACCAAGAAAAAACTTATAGCTTTTATCCCCCACCTTCCCCATAGTATTCTCCTTTCTTCTGTTAATCTTTTTTAATTATACCATACTTTTTTGTAAAACCAAATTTTAATTAATGAAATTTTTAGCATCTTTCTATATTGTATGTTATACTTCAAACTAATATTCCTATATATACTTATTTAATTTAACAATATACTCAAATATTCCGATAATTATGTTAAATTCTTTTCAATTGAAGAGGCTATTTCGCTGTGTTATAATATATTCGAGGTGGGGAGGATGAGCGTTTTTAGATTTTTAAACGAAAATGACGATTGGGGAAGTACTCCCATCAGCAATTATTTTATAAATCATTTCATGTTGGATGCCCCAGGCGAATATGTCAAAGTATATATTTTGGGATTGAAATATTGCTATTATGGCAACGAAATATCTTTAAAAACTCTGGCAGATAAATTATTTATGTCAGATATAGAAATTGACAGAGCTTTGAAGTATTGGGAAAAATCAGGCCTAGTTAAATTAAAATACATAGATGGTGAATACACAGTTGAATATCTCCCAGTTATCCCACAACCAACCTTAAATCACAGCGTGTCCTTACAGGACCCTCAAGTAAAACAAATGTTTGAAGCAATTGAATTGACTTTGGGAAGGCCTTTAACCTCTACAGAAATGGAAACATATTTAAGCTGGATAGATGAATACGGCTTTTCCTTGGAAATAATAACGATGTTAGTAAGTTATTGCGCTTCTAAAAACAAAACTTCTTTAAGATATATGGAAAAGGTAGCAATAGCCTGGCATGACGCAGGTCTTAAAACCGCATTAGATGTAGAAGAATACTTAAAAGCAGAAAACAAAAGATGGCAAAATTATAGAAGGATTTTAAATGCTTTGGGTCTTAAAGAGGATGAATTAATGGAATCCCACAAAGAGATGATGGACCGCTGGATGGACGATTTAGGTTTTGATGTAGATGTGATAATAAAAGCTTGCAACGAATGTACTCTTAAATTGAATGAACCCAGTTTCCCTTATATAAATAAAATATTGATCAACTGGTTTAATGAAGGTATAAGAACAGTAGAAGATTTAGAAAATAAAAAGTCCTCTACAAAGAAAAAAACTCCTGTTACCTCAGGTTTTAAAGCTCCTAAAAACTACTTCAACAGCTACTCTCAGAGAAGTTACGACATAGAAGATTTGGAGAAAAAGCTTTTAGCCCATTCAAGGGGTGAATTAAATGAATGAAAACATCATCCATGAAATCCTTAAAGAATATGAAATGAAAAGAGATAAGGCTTTAAAAGATGCCCTCAATCGTAAAAACAAACTTTATAAAGAAATTCCTGAACTTGAAAAAATTGACGAAGAGATTAAGAAGGTAGGAATCGAAATAACTCAATCAATTTTTAAAGAACCTGAAAATGGAAGAGAACTTTTAAATCTTTTAAAAGAGAGGTTAAATAATTTAAAAAAGAAGAAGGCTTATCTCTTAGAATCTAATGGATACCCTGAAGATTATCTAGAACCTAAATACGAATGCAACATATGCAAAGATACAGGATATGTAAATAGAAAGCGATGTAAATGTTTTGACCAAAAACTTATAAATATTTATTATAAACAATCAAGTATAGCCGAAATACTTAAAAAAGAAAATTTCTCTAATTTTAATTTCGAATATTATTCAGACAAACCCTATGGTGATAAGCCTTCCCCAAGAAGCAACATGAAAAATATTGTAGAGTTTTCTCTTAATTTTATAAAAAATTTTGATACTACCGCTGAAAGCCTTTTTTTCTATGGTGACTCAGGTCTTGGTAAAACCTTTCTTGCTAATTGTATAGCAAAGGAATTATTAGATAGAGGTAAAAGTGTGATATATCGCACAGCACCAGATTTAATTGAAGGTTTGAGAATAAACAAGCTTAATGCTGATAGCAGTAGCTATAATGAATATTTGGAATTATTAAAAGAATGTGACCTCCTTATAATCGACGATTTGGGAACAGAATCTATAACTGCTTTTAGTTTGCAGGAATTTTTTAATATTTTAAATACAAGATTGTTACTTGGCAAAAAATTTATTATTTCTACAAATTTACTTTTATCAGAAATAATGGCAATTTATCCTGAAAGAATTTATTCACGAATATTTGGCCATTTTAAATTGCTCAATTTCTACGGTGAAGATATAAGGCTAAAGCGAAAAATGATAATTTAATAAAACCACTCTTGGAAAAATCCACCTGTATCTTTGCCTGTAACACTGTCCACTACGTCAATTAGGTCTTGCGTAGTGGCAATTTTATATTTGTATTTATCATAATAATTTTGAAGCACCTTTTTGAATTCTTCGTCACCTATCAGATTCCTCAGATTATAAAAAACCATTGCTCCTTTGTTATAAGCTATATTAGTGTACTCCTTCCACTCTTTAAAATCTGCCAAAGTCTTAGCTAACGAAATATCTGAATTGGTATTTAGAAATTTATTAAATTCTCCCTCTATAACAAGTCTATAAATCTCATCAGCTGTTGCCTTACCATAATACCTTTCTATATACATAATTGTAGTGTACTCCGTCAATCCCTCATCCAGCCAAGATTCTTTTATTTGATTATTCCCCACAACACCATACCACCACTGATGAGCAGTCTCGTGAGCAATTACATATTCTAAATGAAACAAATTAGCTTTTGTATACAAATCCTTTGATATCATTACAAGATTAGGATATTCCATGCCTCCCATGTAAAAATCAGTCTGTACAACAGAATATTGTTTATAAGGATACTTGCCAATATAATCATTGTAAAACTTAATTGCATCTACAGCAAATTTAAGAGCTTTATCCCCATACCCTTCTGTAAAATAATAGGATTTAACTTTTATGCCATCTACCTGCTGCTCTGCTATCTTAAATTTCGTGCTTAAAACCATAGCAAAATCTCTTACTTTTTGTGCTTCAATAACTAATTCTTTGGAATCTCCATAGTTTTTCTCTTGTTTTATCTCTCCAGTAGAGGCAACTATCATTTTTTTAGGTACTGACAATTTCACTTTGTAATTTGCTATATCACTATAAAAAGGATCTCCAAAAATGTAGTAGGGGTCATTATTCCAGCCATTTTTATCATATACAGAGAGTATAGGATACCAATTTCCTATCTGTACAGTATTGTTCCCATAGCCAAATCTACTTCTACAAGGTGGAATTTGTACTTTGTAGGTCATATTGATTTCTATTGTTTCTCCTTTTTTTAATTCTTTAGGCAAATTTATTTTTAAAATTTCCTCATTAGGTTCTTCCAATTCGTAAGTAGCTGGAATGTCTTTATCAAAAGTAACTTTTTCAATCTCTATAAATCCCGGCTGAAAACCATTAGGATAGGCAAAAGGGAGTTCTTCCTTCGTAAAAGGCAAATTCTCTTGTGTCTTGAAAGCATTTGGATATAGATGAAAGTATATTTCTTTTAAGGGGATATCATTGGTATTTATGTATTTTACTGTTTGAGTAGCGTAAATTATTTTATTTTGGTCATCATATTTTGCTTCAATTGTGTAAGATGTAAGTTGAGTCTCTTCAGGCAAAAGATAAAGCACTAAGCCGATAATTACAATTATAACTAAACCTAGTAGTGCTTTTTGTTTTATTTTCATATAACCAGCTCCCCTAAATTATCCTTCAATATATATTAGTACAAATTTTTAAATAATAGAACTTTTTCACTTAAAAAATAAAAAGCACCTTAAAAAAGAAAAGGTGCTTTTATCTCAATTCATGAATAAATAATCCGCTTCTTAGTTTAGGCTCAAACCAGGTAGACTTAGGAGGCATTATCATTCTCGCATCGGCAACAGCAATTAAATCTTCAACTGTTGTCGGATGCATAGAAAAAGCCACTTTCATGTCTTCCTTAACTCTTCTTTCTAATTCTTCTAAGCCTCTAATTCCTCCTACAAAATCAATCCTTTTATCAGTTCTCGGATCTTTTATCCCCAAAATAGGATCTAACAGATTTTTTTGTAAGATGGACACATCCAAACTTTCTATCGGATCCGATGGGTTAAAAGTACCTTCTTTGGCAGTAAGTTTGTACCACTTCCCTGATAGATACATGCCAAAAGTGTGCTTTTGCGAAGGATTGAAAGGCTGGCCTTCATTACATTTCTCTACTTCAAATTTCTCTTTTATCTTCTCAATAAATTCACTTTCAGAATAGCCGTTTAAATCTTTTACCACCCTATTATAAGGCATGATATAAGCTTCATCATGGGGCACTAACACTGCTAAAAAATAGTTAAACTCCTCATCTCCTTTATAATCAGGATTTTGTTCTCGCCTCTTTAAGCCTACTTTTACAGAAGCAGCAGCCCGATGATGTCCATCTGCAATGTAAAGATAGTCTATTACCTTAAAAACAGAAGTAATTTTATTTATTAAGGATTTGTCATCTATAATCCATACTGTATGTCTTATTTCATCCTCTGATGTAAAATCATATATAGGATTTTTGCTCTCCATCCAGCTATTTAACAACTTTTTAAGCTCTTGATTGGCTTTGTACGTTAAAAAAACTGGACTTGTGTGAGCATCACAGTAATCCATGTGATTTATTCTATCCTGTTCTTTCTCCGGCAGAGTAAGCTCATGCTTTTTAATTATTCCTTCTAAATACTCATCAATCGAAACAGTCGCTACCAATCCCACTTGACTCCTGCCGTTCATTATTTCTCTATAGATGTAACAGTTCTCCTCATTATCTTTTATTAACAGTCCTTTTTTAAGCATTCTGTCAAAATTTTCTCTCGCTTTTTCATAAACTATTTCATCGTAAGGATTTATAGATGGAGCTAAATCTATTTCTGCTCTATCCACATGAAGAAATGAATAAGGATTATCTTTCGCCAAATTCCTCGCTTCTTCGGTATTTACGACGTCATAAGGCAAGGACGCTATTTTATCTGCCAATCCTGGTACAGGCCTTATTGCCTTAAAGGGTTTTACTGTAGCCATAATAATCCTCCTAAAAATTTATTTCAACTGATTTCAATGCTTTTATTATATCATATCACTTTATAAATGCAATGTATTAAACTGACACACTCTCTCCACTAAAGTGGAGAGGTTCTTTAAGCGAAGATTGATAGTCTATGCTACCCTTATTCGCTTTGGGTTGCCAAACCCTCTACCCCTATCCAATCTCGGATTCAGGGTTACTCTCTTTAATATGTTCACTGCACCGTTTATATCGGCATTCATTACTGTCCTACACCTACTGCAAACATATAATCCTCTGTATATGCGATTATTCTTCTCCACTATACCGCATACAGAACATGTTTGAGAAGTATATGCTTCTTCTACTTTTTTTGCCTCTATCCCATATTCTCTAGCTTTGTATTTTATCATATCAAACAATCTACCAAATGGTATTTTGTGCAGTTTCTCGTTATTCTTATGTCCTATATCCATATCTCTCATTCCGTCA
This sequence comes from Thermoanaerobacter sp. X514, assembly GCF_000019065.1. Taxonomy (NCBI): domain Bacteria; kingdom Bacillati; phylum Bacillota; class Clostridia; order Thermoanaerobacterales; family Thermoanaerobacteraceae; genus Thermoanaerobacter; species Thermoanaerobacter sp. X514. The sequence goes on from NC_010320.1 coordinate 2,391,425, forward strand.
CTCATTCCACCTATTATTATTTTGCTTATTCCGTTCTGCCTCGCCAGTTCTATTATATACCTTGAAACTTTATGTATGTAGTCTTTTACAAAGTTCTTCTCTTTGATTATTAAATTGTGAAGCTTATACGATGTTTTGTATCCTTGTTTTGAAATTACAGATTGGATTCTCGCTTTTTCCTTGGCTAATAATCTTAATCTTGAGATAAGATAACCGCCATCAATAATAAATGTTTCTGGATTTTCTTCTATAACTATTGCTGCAAAATTCTTTATTCCAAAATCTATTCCCATCATTTTTTTATCTGCAGGTTCGACTTCTGGTATATCTTTTTTATAAACGATATGAACAAAATATGTAGTATGTCCATACAAAGTTTTTGGAACAATTTCAATTTCCTGTACAGTATTGAGCGATAGATTTTTCGGTAAATCTATCCATAGATATTTGGACTCAATACCGTACTTTTCTTTTAAATATTGCTTTGTTTGTGTGGACAATGATAGTCTGATTTTGCTATTAATTATTTTTATGCCATTTTTCTTCCATCTTACAGGGATATGCCCGTTTTTGGGTTGATACTTCGGCTTTTTAGTATATCCATCAAAAAAATTCTTCCAAGCTATCTGTAGTTTTTGCAGTATTGCTTGTGCAGATTGTGAATGCAAGTTTTTATACCAGAAATTATCCTTTAAGCACTTTTCTAACTGATTTACTGATATTTCTCTGTTCTGAACAGCGTAGTTTGCGACGTTCCACAGTTTTGATGCTGAGTATGTTAAATGTCTCAATATTATTCTGTGTTCTCTGCTGCAGTGAGAAAGTTGAAATACTATAACTCTTGTTACTTCCATTTTTCTCACCTCCTTCCTGTTTTAACTCTACTTTATTTTATCACATTTTTTACCGCCTTTCATCTCTCAGTAAATTGGAAAGCGTTCTCGGCGGATGATCGTAAATTATCTTTTAATCTCACTTCCCGACAAATTATCACCTGGTTCTACATTAAAATTTATAGTTTTGCCATCACTTACTGCAATTACAGTCCCACATTCATCTGTTCTATATACTATTATTCCTAATGACCTAAGCTTTTTCATTGTTTCTTTGTGGGGATGACCATAGTCATTGTATTTACCGCAAGATATAACAGCATATTTAGGATGTACTGCCTTTAAAAATGCCCAAGTAGAAGATGAAGAACTGCCATGATGTCCAATTTTTAAGACGTCGGCTTTTAAATTATATCCTTTACTTAGCATTTCCTTTTCAGATTGTTCACTAGCATCTCCTGTAAACAAAAAAGATGTATTACCATACGTAATTTTTATTACCGCACTATAATTATTTAAGTCCTCGTAATGGGAACTATTTGGCGCAAGCATTTTTGCAATTATACCATCTCCAAGGTCAATTACTACTCCTGTTTTTGCAACGTTTATCGAAAGTCCTTTTGATTTTGCTGCCTTTAGAACTTCTTCAAATGTCCTCGTTGTAGTGGTTACTTTAGGCATATAAAACTTTCCTATTTTGAAGGTTTTTATAATCTCCACTATACCTCCTATGTGGTCATTATGAGGATGGGTACCTATAAGTACGTCAATTTTATTAATTCCCTGGCTTTTTATGTACTTTATAACTTTGCTACCCATTTCAGGTGTTCCTGCATCTATTAACATCGTCTTGCCTGATGGAGTTTGTATAAATATACTGTCTCCTTGTCCTACGTCTATATAATTTACTGTTAAACTGTCTGTTGCGGATTTTTTAACTGCTTCGTGCTGTTTTTTTATTCCTTCATCCTGTAAAACCTGTTGAACTTCATGAGTAAGGGTATTGTCAAATATTGTATAATTTGTCAATATAAATGCAAATAGTATTAATATAAAGGGCAACAGTAATCTCTTCTTGTACATAGCTAAAACCTCTCCTTCAAATTATGCACCTTTTTAACATTTATCCATCTTTATTCATCTTTAAATAGGTCCTTCGCCAAATCTTCAATAGCCTTTTTGCGCTTTTCTGTTTCGCTTTTATCTACATCCACATTAAATATCAGTACGTCTCCTTCATTTACCTCCTTAGGAAGTAATTCCCGAGGGAAATTAAAAATCTTATCTTTCCATTCTATGACCGCCCAATCTCCTTCAAATCTATCTATAACACAAATTTCATTTTTTTTAGGCATTATTATCACCTCTCGTATAATATCATTGTATATAAAATTTCCAGTTAAGGTTTAAGGCCATCGGTTACTACTCCATCGAATGAATTTTAGAAACAAGCGAATACTTAGTCTGTTCCTATCACTAGCATTGGTACTATCAATTATTTTAGTGCCTATGGGTGACAAGACTTACCACAATTGATTTACCTTTAGTATTATTAAGCATCAAACCGATAGTGTCAAGATAAAATACATGGAAGGTAAGAGCTATATTTGAAGCACCAGATACCAAAACACCGAAAATGATACTAAATCAAATACAAAGAGAAGCAGCTGAAAAACCAAATAAGCTCTTCACAGATCGAAAAGATCAGATGTTGTCATTTTGTTGTCACCAACACTAAAATAAAAAAGCAAGGTACTTAAAAACCTTGACTTTTGACAAAAAAATGGAGCTGGCGAAAGGACTTGAACCTTCAACCTGCTGATTACAAGTCAGCTGCTCTGCCTATTGAGCTACGCCAGCACCTTTATTAGCTATCCAATTGTCCTGACATTTATATATTATACTTAGAGCAACAGTATATGTCAAGCTTTTTAAAAAATTTTTTTGCCCTTTACTTATGGCGATCGAGAAAATCCAAAATAGCTGTGTACACCTTTATTTCATTAGCTTTTTTGGAAAAGCCATGGCCTTCATCTGGTAGTACAATGTACTCTACATCCCTACCCTTTGACCTTAAAGCTTCTACAATTTGGTCTGACTCTGCTTTCACTACACGAGGGTCATTAGCCCCCTGCACCACTAACATAGGTTTTGTCATGTTTTCTAAATAAGTGATGGGGGAATCTTTAATTAAACGTTCTTTGTCTTTTACAGGGTCTCCCAACCATCTTTCCATCATAGGCTTCCAATGGGGTGGCACAGATTCTGCGAAGGTAATTAAATTGCTGACTCCAAAAATGTCAACAAAGGCTTTAAATTTGTCTGCATGCCTTCCGTGTAACAGAAGGGTCATATACCCTCCATAACTTCCCCCAACTACAAATATTTTATCTTTGTCAATTTTCCCTGTCTCAATAAGCCAATCTATCCCTGCAATTATATCCTTTCGTGGTCCTTCTCCCCAATCTCTTTCTACTAGTTGAGTAAAGGTTTTACCATATCCTGTGCTCCCTCTGAAATTTGGAGCAAATATGCGATACCCATAAGCTAATAAGAGTTGGAAAAATGGGCGGAAAAACTTTCTTTCAGCAGCTTGCGGTCCACCATGTGGCCAAAGAACTGTGTATCCATTGTCTATATCAGCTAGAGGTTTAAAAAACAATGCCTGTATCCTTTTGCCATCAAAACTTGTATATTCTAAAACTTCTGGCTCCACCAATAATTCTTTTGGGATACCGGGCAACCTATTTTGGGTAATAGGTTCCCACTCTCTACCTTCTACCAGTCTGTATATGTTGTGAATGGTTGTGGCACTTCGGCCTAATACGTATATCGTGCCTTTTTTAGAAACCTCCAATTGGTCTATTACCGAAACTGGCAAGGGTATTTTTTCTAACCTTTGGTCATCTAAATAAAAGCGATACAAAAGGTCTTCAACACCTTTTTCTGCTTGAAGTATGATACTGCTACTTTCTCTGTGAAACTTTGCTTCCACAAAAGAGACATCGGGTATTTCTAAAATTTTGCGAAAAGCTTTGTCTTTTATTGAAAACATCGCAAGATATGTAAAATCAGACTCATAGTCTGTCAAAAAATATATTGTGTCCTTGTCTACAAAAAGAGGACTTCTGGTTATGTGAATTTTTTGTGGATCAGGAACAAGTGGCAAAGTTTCTGTCTCAGTCATCACCATTGCTACAGCATAGGTGTTGGCAAAACCTTTTATTATCACAAATCGGGTGTCGTCGTCAGACACTGCAGCAAGGTATGTAGCCCCTTCTGATCCTTCGTACAATCTTCTTTCTTGCTTTTTTTCAATATCGTATACATATCCATTCAAATAAGTAGGATTTTCCTTGCTTGAAACGTAATACAAAAGTTTTCCTTTTTCATTTAAATGTGAAAAATAGTATTTGTCCTGATCTTTAGATTCCTCAAACAAAGGCGTAAGTTCTCCCCCTATTAAAGGCAATGCGTATATTTTGTAGTTTTCATCCCCATCTTTATCAAATCCCGCAAGTATATATCTCCCTTTTGGGTCAAATTTAATAAAGGAAGTGCTTTGCCCGATGCTCGTTAATGGATACGGATAATAGGAAGTTTCAAGGTCAATAGCCCACAAATTAAAAGCACCGTTTAAATTGGCACTCATTACAAGCTTAGAATCGTCGGGCGAAACCTCAAAAGCTTGAATTATGTATGCCCCCAAATATTCCTTAGCAGTAGGCTTTTTAAACTCAAACAATTTGCAATCCCCCTTTTAGTTAAACCTTTATATTTAAAATATACCATTTAAGGTTGTTACAGTCAACAAACAAAAAGGGATTTTGATGAAACTTCATCAAAAATCCCTTAAAACAATAGTCTGATTTCTTTCTGGTCCTACAGATATTATTGCTGCTTTAATGCCTATCAATTCTTCAATTCTTCTTATATATTTTTGAGCATTATAAGGTAAGTCGTCAAAAGTTTTTGCTCCTTGTATATCTTCTTCCCACCCGTCAAATTCTTCATATACAGGTTCACATTGAGCCAAATCCTCAAGACTTGCGGGAAAATCTGTTATTATTCTGCCATTAAATTTATATCCTGTACAAATTTTTATTTTTTTAAGCCCTGTCAGGGTATCAAGTTTTGTCAAAGCAAAATGTGTTATGCCGGATACTCTTACAGAGTATTTAAGAATCACAGCATCTAGCCAGCCACATCTTCTGGCTCTTCCCGTTGTAGTACCGTATTCATGGCCTTTTTCTCTTAAAAATTCACCATTTTCATCAAAAAGCTCTGTAGGAAATGGGCCTTTTCCAACCCTCGTAGTATACGCCTTCACAACTCCCATAACTTCATCAATCATCGTGGGTCCTATGCCAGCCCCCACTGTAACACCGCCTGCTATAGGATGGGAAGCAGTAACATAAGGATAGGTACCCAAATCTAAATCAAGAAGTGTCCCCTGTGCTCCTTCAAATAAAACTTTTTTGCCACTTTTAATTAAATCGTATAAAAGCACTGTTGTATCAGTAACAAAGGGTTTTATTTTTTCAGCATACTCCAAGTATTTTTGGTACATTTCTTCAAAGTCAAATCCTTCTGCTCCATATAGCTCCTTAAAAAGTTTGTTTTTCTTTTCCACATTTCTTCTAAGTTTTTCTTCAAAAACTTTGGGTTTTAGAAGGTCACAAACCCTTATCCCTATTCTTTCTGACTTATCCATGTAACAAGGACCAATTCCTCTTTTTGTTGTCCCTAAGTCGTTTTTCCCTTTTGAAATCTCTTCAAGTTCATCTTGCTTTATGTGATAAGGAAAAACGATATGGGCTCTATCGCTTATCTTTAAATTATCCACGCTAATTCCTTGTTTTTGTAAATTTTCTATTTCCTCAATCAAAGAAGCAGGGTCAACCACTACCCCATTACCTATTATGCAAATTTTTTCGGAGTACAATATTCCAGAAGGAATTAAATGAAGTTTATACTGGACACCTTCTTTTTCAACAGTATGCCCTGCGTTGTTCCCTCCTTGGTATCTTACGACTACATCTGCCTTTTCCGCAAGATAATCAGTAATTTTCCCTTTCCCTTCATCTCCCCATTGGGTACCAACTATAACTAATGTTGACATAATTATTCTCCTTCCTTATTTAACTCTTTCCAATATTTCTCTTGCAACTACAACGCCAGATACAGAGGCTTGTGCCAGTCCCCGTGTAATGCCTGCTCCATCTCCCGCCGCAAATAGATTTTGAATTTGCGTTTCAAATTTGTCAGTAAGCTTTACTCGTGAGGAATAAAACTTTACCTCAACACCGTATAAAAGTGTATGTTTAGAATATACCCCTGGAGATACTTTGTCCAAAGCTTGCAACATCTCAATAATTGACTGCAAAAATCTATAAGGTAACACCAAGCTTAAATCTCCTGGCGTTGCATCTTTTAAAGTTGGTTCCACAAGGCCTCTCTTAATCCTTTCTGGAGTAGAACGCCTTCCCGCTAGTAAGTCCCCTAATCTTTGCACAATCACTCCATCTCCTAACATATTGGCAAGTTCTGCTATATAACGACCATATTCTATGGGTCTATTAAAAGGATGGGTAAATTCTTTGCTAACAAGTATTGCAAAATTTGTATTGTCTGTTTTTATATCTTTGTAGCTATGTCCATTTACTGTTTTAATTCCATTATTATTTTCTATCACAACTTTACCATAAGGATTCATACAAAAAGTCCTTACCCTGTCATCAAAAGACTTAGAATAATATATAAATTTCGATTCGTATATTTCCTTTGTTATATCTTCCATGACAACAGCAGGAATTTCTACTCTCACTCCTATATCAACAGCGTTATTTTTTGTTTCCAATCCGATTCTGTCAGCTTCTCTTTTGAACCATTCAGCACCTTCTCTTCCAGGTACAACAACTATATATTCCCCGTAATATTTTTCTCCTTTTTCTGTAACTACCCCTTTTGCCTTGCCATTTTCTACAATTATCTCAGCAACAGGTGTCTCTGTTTTAATCTCCACCTTTTGCCCAATATAATCTCTCATGTTTTTTATAATGTCAAAGCATTTTTCTGTACCTAAATGTTTTATCACTGCAGGAATCAATTTTAAATCTGCAGCTTGAGCTCTTTTTTCTATTTCTCTGATTTTTTCTCTATCTGTACCGTGAACTTCTGTTGTCCCTCCAAATTTTACGTATATCCTGTCGACATAATTTATAAGGTCGTTAAGCTGCGACTTAGACATGTATTCATCTAAAACCCCACCAAACTCTGATGTCAAAGTCAGTTTCCCATCACTAAATGCCCCTGCGCCCCCTATTCCAGAAGTAATAGCGCAGGGTTTACAATTAGCACACTTTGAGCCATAGACATTAATAGGGCAAATTCTTTTTTGTATATCTTTCCCTTTTTCTAACAGCAATATATTTAATCCATCTTTTTTATCGATTAGTTCTAAGGCAGTGAAAAGTCCCGCAGGACCTCCTCCAATGATAATGACGTCGTACACTCTCATAAAGATAACCCCTTTTACTTAGTATATGAAAAACAAAAGCCCGTAATATATATTACCAGAAAAAAAAGCACAAATCAATTAAAATGCGAATTTTATTTTTAAAATTATATTAAAAGTTCGCCTTTGTCCACAAAAATTTTTATATATTTTGTAAACAATAAAAAATAAAAAGACAGGCTTTTTTAGCTCTGTCTTAATTTCATTTTTATAATGAGACAACAAATTTTGACAATATGTTTTCAAGAGCAGTAACTGACTTTAATAGATTTTCCGAACTTTCCTTTATCTCATTTATAAACTTCATGTGCTCTTCTGTAGATGCGGCAACTTCTTCAGTGGACGCAGCAGTCTCTTCTGACACTGCTGTAATATTTGCTATAGATCCTATTATTTCATCTTTATACCCTGAAAGTTCCATCATCGCATTATTTAACATATGTATATTTTCCGTAATAGTATCTATTGAACTCTTGATCTCATTAAAAGCAGCATATGTAGTTTCCACATGATGTGCTTGGTCCTCCGCAATTTCCTTTACCAAATTTGCTTTTTCAACTGTCTTGTCTGTCTTTTGCTCTATTTCACTTATAATCTTGGCTATTTCACTGGCAGCTTGTCTTGATTGTTCTGCTAAATTTCGAACTTCTTCTGCAACAACTGCAAACCCACGACCTGCCTCACCAGCTCTTGCTGCCTCAATAGCAGCATTTAAGGCAAGCAAATTGGTCTGGTCTGCAATTCCCGTTATCACTTCTATAATCTTTTCAATATGGTGAGAATTTGCTTGCAATTCATTTATCGCACTAACAACTTCATCAATTGACTCTTTTGTAACATCAGTTTTTTCTTTCAAAGAATTTACTGTGTGCATGCCATTTTGACTAAGCTTATCAGCATTTATAGTAGACTCTTCTACGGCTTTGAAAAATTTAGCGGAATTATCAATACTATTCCCAATATTCTGCACCATATCGGCTGCATTAGAAGTATCTTTTGCTTGTTCAGAAGCTCCATTTGCAATCTCTTCCACTGCCTGAGAAATTTGTTCAAAAGTCATATTCCCTTGTTCAATAGACTTAAAAAGAGCATTTGCTGTATCTTTAGTGCTTTGAGCAAAAGTAGAGACGTCTTGTAAAATTGCTCTTACATTTTCCATCGTCCTATTAAAAGTCGTTAGTAATGTACCAATCTCATCTTTTCTCATTAAATCTACCTTAGCTGTAAAATCTCCTTCTTGTGCTTTTTTAAGTTCTTCAATTAATTTTTTAATAGGTCTTGTAATATTTAATGAAATAATTACTGATAAAATTAATGACAAAGCAAAACTAACACTTGCTACTGTAACAAAGACATGCATAACTTTATCGTCAACCGCAAAATAATAAATAGCCCCCACCGGTATGGTCGCTACTATAAGAAATGAAATAGCAAGCCGCCAAAATATGCTTCTCATATGTGTTCCCCCCTTTATAGATTATATTTTCACCCCACCACCCTGCTACTTTACACCTCACCTACCAATCAATTTAAGGATGTATTCAAACAATACTCCTCCAAGGTAAATTCCTATAATGCCAGCTATTCCTGGTAATACATTTGGAGCAGGAAGTGGCAATTTCAAAGATGAAAAAATTAACCCTACAATCATTCCAGTAACTAATGCTAACAATGTTTCTTTCACATTAACACCTCACTTTATTTTTATCGGTATTTTTATTATTTACTTTAACCAATTTTATATTATATCACAATTTTTTGTTATTTGTCAGACGTCTAATCACTTTTTTAGTGAAAATAATATGATATAATAAAAAGGCCTTACCGTTTATTGTAAGGCCTTGGTGCTATCATTCTTTCCCTCTTTGTACTACTGTTGCAGCTTGCTGGAGAGGATCCCACACTGAGTTATATGGAGGTGCATAGGCAAGGTCCAAAGCTTGAAGGTCATCAATAGTCATACCGTGGAAAAGAGCTGTAGCAAGAACATCAATTCTTTTGTCTACACCGCCACCCCCTGCAATCTGACCTCCCAAAAGCTTGCGATTATCTCTATGGAAGTGAAGGCGAAGAGTCAAAACTTCATCTTCCCAAGGATAATAATGGCTTATAGGTCGTGCTTTAATAGAAACAGTCTGATATGGCACACCTAAAGCATCGCATTCCTTTTCACTTAAACCACTTCTAGCTATTGTGCGATCAAAAACTTTTACAATAGCCGTACCGACAATGCCTGCAAATCTTGCATATCCACCCGCCATGTTCACACCGGCAATACGCCCTTGCTTATTAGCCGTAGTACCTAATGGCACATAATCTGGCGCATTTTTTATGCGATGAAAATGAGTAGCGCAATCCCCTGCGGCAAAAATATCTGGAATATTTGTTTGTAGGCGTTCATTTACAAGAATCGCATTTCGAGGGCCTAACTCTATACCAGCTTCTCTGGCAAGCTCACTAACTGGGCGAACTCCTATAGAAATAATGACTAAATCGGCTGGGAAAGAACCATTTTTTGTCACAACTGCCCGTACTCCCTTTTCATCCCCTTCTAAACCTACAACTTCTTCATTTAAGTACACTTCCACGCCGTGTCGCTTAAGAGTATCCTGTACAATTTCAGCAATAGGAGCATCAAAAGTCGGAATAAGCTGAGGAGCTAAATCCAAAACTGTAACTTTAAATCCCCTTGTATGTAATGCTTCAGCTGTTTCTAAACCAATATATCCTCCACCAATGACTACTGCTTTTGTAGGAGTATGCTCTTCAAGCCAAGCTAAAAGCTTTTCTGCATCTCCCATAGTTTTCAATGTGAAAACTCCAGGCAAATCGCGCCCTTCCCAAGGTGGAACAATTGCTGCACTTCCGGTCCCAATAAGGAGAACATCATAGGGAACTATAATCTCTTCTTTTTCTTGCCTACGATATACACGAACTTGTTTGTCTTGTGGCTTAAACTGCAAAACCTCATGATACAACCGCACATCAATATTGTAGCGAGAATGAAAATCCTCAGCAGTACGAGCGATAAGCTTCTTTTTCTCAGCTACTACTCCCCCTACAAAATAAGGAAGTCCACATTGGGCATAGGAAATAACTCCTTCTTTTTCAAAAACAATGATTTCCCCTTCCGGGTCTTGTCTTCTAATTTGTGAGGCAGCACTCATTCCAGCAGCATCGCCGCCCACAATTACATATCGTTTTGCCATGGTTTCCCTCCTTTTATGTACTTATGTCCACATCTTTATTATACTCTCATACCTTATATTTTTTCAAACTCTTTAAAATTGTGAACTATATCGCCAATAAATTGGCAAGCTTAGTGGTCCCGATATAACCATGTTGAAAGTCCCATCGTACGCAACTGGGGTATCCAACCCCACTACTGCTGTGGCAGGTTCCCCTACCCTTTTATTTTAACTATCAAGAATAAGTAGTTGTAAGTAATAACTTATGAGGAGGAATTGAGATGGATTACAGCATAAATTTTATTAATCTTAATCGGCTACTTTCCTAACTCCTCTGTTAATTCAATTATTTCATCTATTACACTGCCAATATACTCAATTGTATCCAATAATGGCTTTTCTGTAGTTATGTCTACACCCGCCATTTTAGCCAGTTCAACTGGTGTCTTAGTTCCACCTGCTTTTAATACCTCTTTCCAGTCCTCCAATGCCTTTTGCCCTTCCTGCAAAAATCTCTTATTTACTTGAGTGGCTATAGTAAGCCCTGCGCTGTAAGTGTAAGGATACAAACCCATGTAATAATGAGGCTGTCTCATCCAAGTAAGCTCTGCTCCTTCATTAATTTTTACTGCGTCTCCCCAGAATTTTTCTAATACCTCTCTTTTTATTTTATTTAAAGTAGGAGCTTGAACAGAGCCACCTTTGTCGATTATTCTGTATACCTCTCTCTGATAGGCTGCTTCTAATAAGTGAGTTACAAAATTATGGTAATAGGTACGAGATATCAAAGTAAAAAGCACCCATCTTCTCATCCTTTTATCTTGTGTATTTTTCATTAGATAATTAGCCATAAGCAATTCGTTCATAGTAGAAGGGGCTTCTATGAAATAGAGAGAAGGCCTTGAATCAAATATATTTTGGTACTGATGAGCTAAATAAAAATGCCCTGCATGCCCTAATTCGTGAGACAGTACAAATACTTCTCTCATTCTATCAGTCCAATTAATCAATATAAAAGGATGAGCTCCATAGGGAGTAGAACAAAAGGCCCCTGTAGATTTGCCTTTGTTTTGAGGAAAATCTATCCACCTTTCCTCGAAGGCCCTTCTTACCATTTCTCTATAATCTTCTCCAAAAACCGATAGTCCTTCTTCTATGTACTTTTTCGCCTCTTCAATCGTTATTTCCGGTTCAAACTCAGGGTCTACCTCTAATTTTAAATCTGCAAAAGTCATTTCCTCTAATCCGTGTATTTTCTGCAAAAGTTTTGCAAACTTTCTCATATGAGGTGCCAAATGTTCCATTATCAAATCAATCTGCCTATCATATAATTCCCTATCTACTTCTTGATGAAATAAAAGGCTGTCAATTACAGAATCAAATTTTCTCAAAGTCGCTATTGTCTTCTCCTTTTGCACTTGTGTCTGGTAAACCGCAGCTATAGTATGCTGATATTCTCTTAATTTTTTAGAAAAAGCCTCAAAAGCCGCTCTCCTAACTTTTGTATCGTTTTCATACTCCCATTTACCTTCAAATAGTGCAAAACTTAAGGGATAATCTTTTCCGTCAACTGTAAAGGTGCCAAAATCCATATCCGCTAATTTTGCCATATTGTAGATATGATAAGGTGCTTCTAAAACACTCGAAAGAGCAGATAAAGTTTTTTCTACTTCTGGAAGAAGAGCATGTTTTTTCTTTCTGATTATTTTTCTGAGGTAATTGGCATTCTCCTTTGATTCTTCTATAGCTTGATTTATTATTTCTTCATCTAATTCTATAATTTCTGATTCTATAAAACTTATCCTGCTTTCAATATCAGAGGCTATGTTTGAAAGTATTGTCCGTCTTTGTAAATTTTCTGTATTAGTCTGGTCAACTGAAACAGCAAGATGTGCATAAGAACCTGCAAGAATCATTAGTTGTGCTAACTTTTTTAGCTTATCCAAGCAGTTGTTAATCATTTGAGGAGCATCAAGCTTTCCTTTAAACTCTTCTTCCAACTCTTTTGCGAGTTTTTGAGCCTCCTCTACTGCCTCCTCATATTCCTTTTCCGTTTTAAAAATTCCCGACAAATCCCACGTCAACCTTACATCTACGTCTTTTCTTTCTAACAATTGCGTACTCAACAAAATTTCCCCCTTCTAATATTTTTTTTACATCTAAACAAATTATAATATTCTTACAAAACTATTGCAATAAAACCTCCTAATCAGGTAACACTCTAAAGTGTTAAGGAGTTTTTACCATATACAGTTTTATTTATTCTTTACTCATGGTAAATAAAACAAATTCAACCCGAATTAATTCGGGTTGTGAGGTGTTAGTAGATGACAATACCTAGAATCGCAGCCATAACTATTATTATGAGCGGATTTATTTTCAACAGGTACAGCCCAACAAAGACCACCGCCGCCACCAGCATATCTTTAATGCCGGTAAAAGAGCTCTTTCCCACGGAATAAGCCGCCTGGACGATAAGGGCGATAACCGCCGGCCTGACTCCCTTAAAAAAGGCATCTAGCCAAGGTAAGTGACGGTACCTAATTATCAAGAGGGCAAGGATGATTATAATCAGGAAAGAGGGGGCCGTAACTCCAATGGTGGCCGCCGCCGATCCCCAGAATCCTCCTACTTTATACCCCACAAAGGTAGCCGCATTTATGGCTATGGGACCGGGGGTCATCTGCGAAATGGCTATTATATCTAGGAATTGGTCCACCGAGAGCCAGTGGTGGATGTCTATAATCTCTTTTTTAATGAGGGGAATCATCGCGTAACCACCGCCGAAGCTGAAGGCTCCCACTTTAAAAAACGCCCAGAAAAGGCTTAAATATATCATTTATCTCCACGCTCCTCCGGATCCCGAAGTCTGTTTTGCAAGAACATTCCGGATATTCCTGATACTAGGATCACTATTATAGGATGAAGGTCAAAAATCAGGAGGGCTGCCAGAGAAAGGACTGCTATTATTACGCCCACAGGAGTTTTAAAAGCGGCTTTGCGAAGGTTAAAAGCAGACGCCAGTATGAGCACCACTATGCCCGGGTATATCCCCTTGAAGGCTTTTTTCACGTAGATGCTGGATTTAATGTCGTCGTAGAACAAAGCTACAAATAGTATTATCAGAAACGACGGAAGTATGGTCCCCAGGACGGCTATGCAGGAGCCCAAAAACCCGTACAGTTTATAGCCTATGTATATGGAAGTATTTATGGCCACTGCCCCCGGGGCCGACTGGGTCACAGCAATTATATCCAAAAATTCCTCTTCCTTTATCCATTTCTGCTTATCCACCATTTCTACCTTCATAAGGGGTATCATGGCAAACCCACCGCCTAGAGTAAAAGCGCCGATTTTAAAAAAAGCCCAAAACATGAGCAAAAGTTCCCTCGGCTCCAGCTTTTTTATTTTCCCATTCAATGGATATCACGTCCCTTTTTATAATTTCTCTTTCAATCAATTATATCACGATTTTTTACCTTACCAGATGGTATACTTAATATAAAAAAGAGTATCAGTATATATCAGTATAAGTGTTAATTATAAAATTTGAAAACCAAGGAAAGTATGAAAAATTAAAATAAAGGGCGGGCATTCAAAAAATACCCACCCTAACTTTTAACAAAAGAAACATGCACTTTATCCCTTCATCACCATTTCCTTTATCTTCATAAGTCTTGTGCGGCTTGAACGTTCGTTTTCGTCCAACTTCATTGTGATGTACTTTATAGTATTTTCAAGCTGCGGTATTAAGACATATTCTAGGGCGTTTACCCTGCGGCGAGTTTTTTCAATCTCATCGGCCATGAGTTGACAAGCCTTTTCAAGCTCAGCCAATTTTAGCATCTTTGGAAGCATGGTCGCCAAAGTACGTATGGCTGCGTCCATTTCCGCTGACGTGTTCGCAAAACCGTAAGGGTAGAGATTTTTACTCTCCTCCTGTAATATCTCTAACTTTGGTACGTTGACGCTCATGATGTTCTCCTTTTTGACGTTTATACTGACCTTAGCAGAGGGAATCATGAGACTCTCTTCAACAACGTTGGCGGACATTTGGCTTCTTGCCATGGTGAAACTTTTAAAAGCACCGATGAGTTCAGCCTCAACCTCCTCCCGCAGAGCTCTATTCTGTTTTACCATGTCCAAAAATTTCTTCACAAGCTCATCCTGCTTGTCTTTCAAAAGCTTGTGGCCACGCTTTGCGGTCACAAGCCTTTTTTTCAAGCTGGTAAGTTCCATTCGGGTAGGATTTACATGTATCATTGTCATTATTCTCCTTTTTCAGGAAGATATTTGTCAATATATTCATCTCTTACTCTTTTAAGCTCGGCTCTCGGCAATATCGTCAATAGATCCCACCCTATCGCCAGAGTCTCCTCAATACTCCTATCCTCGTCTTCTCTCTGGGCCACGTACCTGGCCTCAAACTCATCGGCGAATTTTGCATAAAGCTTATCGGTATCGGAAAGAGCGGCCTCACCCAGGATTACCGCCAGCTCCTTCGCCTGCTTCCCACGTGCATAGGAGGCAAATAGCTGGTTCATAAGGTCAGCATGGTCTTCCCGAGTCTTGCCTTGGCCAATACCTTTATCCTTAAGTCTTGACAGAGACGGAAGCACATCTATCGGCGGATAGATACCCTTCCTGTAGAGATCGCGACTTAAGATTATCTGACCTTCAGTAATATACCCGGTGAGGTCGGGTATCGGGTGGGTCTTGTCGTCTTCAGGCATGGTCAAAATGGGTATCTGAGTAATAGACCCTTTTCTCCCCTTTATTCGGCCTGCCCTCTCGTATATCGTTGCAAGGTCGGTATATAGGTAACCGGGATAGCCTCTTCGACCAGGAACTTCTTTCCTTGCAGCCGACACTTCTCGCAAAGCCTCGCAGTAATTGGTCATATCAGTCATGATAACAAGCACGTGCATCTCTTTTTCGTATGCCAAGAATTCCGCGCAAGTCAACGCCATACGAGGAGTAGCTATACGTTCGATAGCCGGGTCGTTAGCCAGGTTGATAAACAGTACAGTGCGATCTATAGCCCCGGTACGCCTAAAATCTGATATAAAGTAGTCAGCTTCCTCAAATGTTATGCCCATTGCCGCAAATACTACCGCGAACTTACTGTCAGTACCAAGTACCTTAGCCTGTCTTGCTATCTGCGCTGCTAGCTGGGCATGAGGCAGACCTGAACCCGAAAAGATCGGAAGTTTCTGTCCTCTTACCAAAGTATTCAGCCCATCGATGGCAGATATCCCTGTCTGGATGAACTCAGAAGGATAATCTCGGGCCGTCGGATTAATAGGATTACCGTTAATATCCAGCCGCTTTTCTGGTATGATCATTGGTCCTTTGTCCCTTGGACGACCCAAACCATCGAAAACCCTGCCCAACATATCGATAGAAACCCCGAGCTCGATGCTTTTTCCGACAAACCTTACTTTACAGTCGTTTATATTAAGCCCCGTAGAACCTTCAAACAGCTGAACAAGTGCTTTATCCCCGTTGACCTCAAGCACCTGTCCCCTACGGATTTCCCCCGAGCCGGTCTCAATTTCCACCAGCTCATTGTATTTGACACCTTCCACTTTTTCAACCAGCATTAACGGGCCGACAATTTCTCTAACGGTTTTATATTCTCTAAGCATCGGCTGCACCTCCCTCGATGAGGCCTTGCATAGCCTTTTTTATCTCCTTCTCTATTTCGTCGAAAACAGTCAACTTCGACTCTTCAACATATTTAGCACGGGCAATTTTCTCGCGTACTGGGTGCTTCTCTATTTCCGAAAACGGGACACCTTTTTCAAGAGCTTTCTGCGCTTCTTGGTAGAATATCATTATAAGCTTAAGCATTCTGTACTGCTTTTCCATTGACGAGTATGTGTCCACCTCGTGAAAAGCGTTCTGGTGTAAGAAATCTTCCCTGATGGATCTGGCAACTTCTAGCACTAGGCGATCTCTGGTGGAAAGAACGTCGATACCCACTAATCTTACGATTTCCTGGAGGCTTGCCTCTTCCTGTAGTAGCCTCATAGCCTCACTGCGCAGCTCTCCCCAGTCACTGCTCACGTTTTTGTTCATGTAGTCTTCCACAACATCGGAATACAACGAATAGCTCGTCAACCAGTTAATAGCCGGGAAATGGCGCGCATAGGCCAGCTCCGAATCCAGTGCCCAGAACACCTTCACCACGCGAAGGGTTGCTTGAGTAACCGGCTCTGACAGGTCGCCCCCTGGTGGGGATACAGCACCTACTACCGTCAAAGCTCCCTCCCGATTGTCACTGCCCAGGCATATGACTCTGCCAGCTCTCTCATAAAACTCCGCAAGCCTCCTTGCAAGGTATGCTGGATAACCTTCTTCCCCCGGCATTTCTTCAAGCCTTCCGGACATTTCACGCAATGCCTCGGCCCAGCGGGACGTTGAGTCTGCCATCAAAGCCACGCTGTAGCCCATGTCCCTGAAGTATTCGGCGATGGTTATGCCAGTGTATATAGACGCTTCGCGCGCTGCCACAGGCATGTTAGAAGTGTTGGCAATAAGCACTGTTCGTTTCATGAGAGGTTCCTCTGTTTTGGGGTCCTTAAGTTCTGGGAATTCAAGGAGTACGTCGGTCATCTCGTTGCCCCGCTCACCGCAGCCGATATATACCACTATTTCAGCATCGGCCCACTTGGCTAGCTGGTGCTGAACCACAGTTTTGCCGCTACCAAAAGGTCCAGGTATGCACGCCGTACCTCCCTTAGTAACCGGAAAAAGGGTGTCAATGACCCTTTGTCCAGTGGGCATCGGAATTTCGGGGGGCAGCTTCTCTTTGTATGGCCTAGCCTTTCGAACCGGCCATTTCTGCATCATCGTGATTTCCACTATCTGTCCAGAATCGGTTTTTATTCTGGCAATAGGCTCGGTTACTGTATATTCTCCTTCCCTGATGTCTTCGACAATACCTGAAATAGCAGGAGGAACCATTATGCGATGTTCAACTATAACTGTCTCCTGCACTGTGCCGATAATATCGCCACCACTGACCTTGTCGCCAGACTTAACTTTAGGCGTAAATTTCCACTTTTTCTCGCGGTTCAGAGAAGGCACATCTATGCCTCTTGTTATAAAGCTGCCGACTTTTTTTTCTATAACGTCAAGAGGTCTCTGGATTCCGTCAAAAATGCCTTCCAGCATTCCCGGTCCCAGTTCGACGCTGAGGGGTTCCCCTGTGGACACCACAGGGTCCCCAGGGCCCAGTCCAGAAGTTTCTTCGTATACCTGAATTGATACCCTCTCTCCGCGTATTTCAATGATTTCACCTATAAGACCCTGATTACCCACCTTTACCACGTCGAACATCTTGGCTTCAGGAAGTCCCTCAGCTACCACAAGGGGGCCGGAAACTTTGGTTATTATACCCTGGCTCATTCCCTTCCCTCTCTTTCAAAAATGATATCTGCTCCAATAGCTTTTTCCACAGATTTTCTCACGTCATTTATACCGATTCCCAGAGTACCTCGGTTGCTGGGAATCAAAGTAATGATTGGCAAGATTTTATTCCTGAAAAAGTCTATTTTATCCCTTATCTTTTCTGCTAGATGTTCAGTTATGAAGATAACGGCGTAATTCTCCCGAGCTAGTTTCATGAGTGTATCCGATGCTTCTACCTCATCAATGGCCCGGAAAGTATCAATACCCGTTGACTTAAACGAAAGCACTGTATCGTGGTCTCCAATTACTCCTATTTTATACATAGACATCCCTCAGCCTTTCCCTTATCATGTCTTGAGAAATTCCATTAATTTTCCCCACAATTAAAACCCTCAATATTTTGAGTTCGTTCTCTTTGGCCCCAAGATAACCCACAACGGTTTCTAAACCAAAAGGCTTATATAGCCCCCTTCTGAGCATATCAAGTAGGAAATCGTCGGCCAACTTCTCGTAGGCCGCTGGACTACCTGTTGACATCCAGTTTTCCAAGCCTTCTTTAACAACCATAAAATACTTGGAAGATGCCAGTACCTCAATTAGCACTGGCACTGGTTCTTGAAACATTTTCTCGAAAAACTCTGGATCAATACTGCCACCGGGCAGGAGAGATTTCTCCAGGGCCCTTAAATCGGCCTCCATATATTTCAACCTGACCATCGTTTTTATATTTGTGAGATCTACCATCGCGGCCAAATAACTTTTAAGAAAATCGTGGCTTATGTCTTGGACCAAAAGATTGAGTTCTTCATATAAAGCCCTGTCCAGTATGAGGTCCACCTGTTGCGGGTCCAGGGTTTCTTCGTAAACTTCGGCAGCCCTCTCAAAAGCGGCCCGCATCAACTTCGGGAGGGCTACATCCTTCTCTCCTTTATTCAACCTTAAAAGCTCATCGACAGGGACTTCTCCCAAGGTCGAAAGATTTTTCGGCACATCAATGCCGAGTATTCTACTTTTTAAAAGGACTTTTAGATTATGATAGTCGTACTTTAAGGTAAAAAACCTTACGGCCCTATGGTCTTTCAAAGAGCCTTTTATCATCTCCAAAGTTTTTTTCATGCTATTTTCTAAAGCCTTTTCGAAATCATATATATTTTCCAATTCTTCAAAATCTGAAGCATAATCTGTCTCGCTGAGGACCCTGATGACTGCATCCATGTCCTCTACCTCAAGAATCCTCTCGACAATGGCCCTGCTCAACAGCTTGTTTTCCAGAGACCTTATTCTGCCCGATGCATATAAAAAGTCCTGTTCTACAACCATCGCAATCACTCCTCAAAAAGTATTCGGGCCACTTCAGTCTCTAGTTCTTCCCTTTGAACCTTGAGCAGATAATCAAAGGTACAGTTTATCTCGACCGTCGCCGATTTTAATATGAATCCGCCTTTTATGGCTCTTTTTTCTCCCGAAAACCTAATATTGCCTGCTTTCCCTTGCTTTTTCAGGGCTTCGTTAACTCTCTCAAGTAATTCAGGAGTTATCTTTTCCTTATCAGCCTCGGAAACAATAATTTCCTCATTACCGTCAACGGCAGCGGCCAAAATCATGCGGTAAACCAGGTCCCTGTACTTTTCAGACTCTAGATTTAAAAGTTTTTTTTCCGCACTGACGAATGCTTCGTTTATCAAAGCCTGTTTCGCTTCCAAATAGCGCTTTCTCTCTTCCAGTTCGGCAATAGACAGGATTTTCCTCTTTTCCTCTCTGGCCACCTTCTTGGCCTTTTTCTCGGCTTCGGCTTCTAGTTGTACAGCTTGTTTCCTCGCCTTTTCCAGGATTTCAGCTGCTTCTTTTTTTGCTTTTTCGATTATCCGATTTTTTTGCTCTGTGGCCTCTTCAAAAATTTTTTCTTTAATCTTTGCAATACCCTGCATTATAAGCACTCCTTATGCCAGCTTTAAACCAAAAAGCATTAATATCGAAGCGAGCAGTGCCAGCACCGCGTAAGTTTCAACCATAGCAGCATAGGTTATACCTTTAGCCAGTTCTTCAGGTCTTTTTGCAACTATTCCTACCCCAGCAGCCGCAGCTCTAGCCTGAGAGATAGCTGAAAGCAATCCTACTATAGCTATAGGAAGGCAGGCCGCAAAAACTAACAGTCCCTGATAGGTAGTAAGAGGCAACAAATTTCCTCCCAAGATTCCTATCCTTTGCATTACCACAAAACCGGTGAGCAAACCATAAATTCCTTGGGTTCCAGGTAATGCCTGTAATATGAGGGTCTGGCTAAATTTACTGGGGTCTTCGGTAACTACTCCCGCAGCAGCTTCACCTACCATACCGACTCCTTTGGCTGAACCAATCCCTGGCAGAAAAACCGCCATAGCTGCTCCTAACAATGCAAAAACTTGACCAAGTGTGATATCCATATAAACTCCTCCTTCAAAAGTTTGATTTTTTAAATTAATTTTACCTATCTTCCAAATCCACATATTTTGTTTCTATTCTCAGGGGTTGGAAGGGTTTGCCTCCGCCCTCGTAGAACTTACCGAAAAATTCAATATACTGCAGTCGACTACTATGGACATAAGCACCTAAGGCATTTACTGCCACGTTGAAAAGGTGACCTCCTATCAACACCAGCAGCATCGCAATATATCCGAATATATTTACTCCTAACATTCTCGCCATGGTATTGATAACGGTGGCTATAACGCCTGTTGCAAGGCCCAACGCCAGCAGACGAGAGTAAGAGAGCACGTCACTTAAATAACTAGTAACATTGTAGAGGCTTAAAAGTCCCGACGTAAACTTTTTTAAAATGTTCTTTTGGGACCTCCCCTGCGTCAGCACAAGACCCACAGCACCAGCAATAGCCATATATTTTGCTATTCCTGCAAAATTCGGAAAAGCCATCATCACAAGTCCCGTCAGCAACACCAGCCACAGTCCTTCATCCATAAAGGCATCGACAATCTTCCCTTTTCTTATATTTTTATAGGCACTTAGAATTATACCTGTATATATCTGTATCAGCCCTAATCCAAAACTCAAAAACAAAACAGCCAACGGATTGTCAAGGGGATTCAACCAAAGCGGTTTAACCTTAATAAGGTCACCAAACCAGCTGCCAAAAATCATCCCCCAGATAAAAGTTGATATTCCTCCCAGGAACAAAAGTTCAACTAGTTTTTTACCCATCCCCTTTAGTTTGAGCTTCCAGAGGGCAAGTCCTGATAGCAAGGATAATACCAGTCCGTAAGCGGCGTCACTGACCATCATACCAAAAAATACAAAATAGAAAGGTGCCATAAACACGTTGGGATCTATTTCCCTGGGATTGGGAAGACTGTAGAGCTCGGTTATTATCTCAAAAGGCTGTACTAACCTCGGGTTTGACAAAACCACTGGTATGTCGTCCTCTTCTGACGGTTCTGTAAAAATTATGTGAGCAGCACTGGTGACGGAGGTGATCGCCTCTTTTACAGCTCCCACCGAAGGCTCGGGAACCCAGGCTTTCATCAGGAAGACTTTTTCAGTACCTGCCATTTTCATGAAGTTCTCTTTTTTCTGTCTTTCCACAAACCAGTAATCGTAAAGAGCCTTTATGTCTAGTAGCCGATTCACTAGCGTAGAGATTTCTGCCTTTATTCTTTGCCTTTCGGTTTCGATGGCTTTTAACCTTTCCTGAAGCTCGGCAAGTATCTTCGCCGGAGTCCCTGTAAATCCCTCAAATCTCTCTGTATCAACGGAAAATTCCTTAAATACTTCTTGAATATCCGATTTTGCCGAAACGTGATAGACTATTAATAAAAAGCCCTCTTCCCGACCTTCCTCTACCGGGATTATCTCCACGGCTAGTTCTTTTTCAGCCATTTTATCCCTGAATGCTTTAAAATTCTTTTTTGAAACTACCACAGCTCGTGCTTCCACACTACCGGTTTCACCTAGTTCCTCTACAGGGATATCCAATCGCTCCCAAGGTTTAATTAATTCAACCTGGTTTCTTATTCTGGATTCTTCCGTTTTGAGCCTAGAAAGTTTCTGGTCAAGGCCAGAAAGTGAGTCTATTAGATCAAAAACTTCCCTCTCCCGATTAAGGAGATCTTGCAATTTCTCCCTGCTTATCTTGGGTCTACCGTAGATTAATGGATTTAACTCCTTGCCATAAGGTTTCAAAAAATCAATAGCATATTTTAGTCTACTAAGCTTTAATTCGAGCTTCGATAGCTCGTTACCCACTTGCTCTGGAAATTTATGTTCTGTAATGTCTATATCAATATCTTCTTCTTTCAAATCTGCAATTTCAGCTGCTCCCAATTTCTGCAGGACACCAACTATTTTGTCCCGCTCCTCGTTCAGACCAAAGAGATACATTTTTTTCATCTTAACTATTGCCATGGAAAGTCACTATCCTCTCCACAATTAAGTCTACAGCTTTTTGGATACGGCCTTCCGCCTTTTCACGAAGTTTTTTAATTTCGTTTTCATACTGTTCCTTTAAAGCCATCGATTCTTTTTGCGCTTCTTTTTTTGCATCTTCTATAATATTTTTAGCAATTTCTTCCCCTTTTTTGCGAGTTTGAGAAATCAATTCCTCGGCTTCGCGGTTAGCTTCAGCAAATATAGACCTTGCTTCTCGTTCGGCTTCCTCTACCATTGCCCTGGCGCTATTTTCTGCATTTTTGATATCCTCCAGGATTTCTTTCACCCATCCGTCACCTCCACGGTAAGAAAAAATTTTCTTTACAAGAATGCAAGCAATGTTAAATCCTATTTGCGTTAAAAGTGTAATATATTGCTTTAATATTATGCCTTTACACATACGTATTATACAATATTGATAAAAAAAAGTCAAAACAATGAATAAATAAGCAAAAATAAAACGATAATTTCACAACTTAGTGGATATAACATAGTAAATAAAAAAGCAGGGAAATATAATCCCCGCTCAAATTATTCTTTTGGCAGCACCTGGTTTAATATTATGCCGATAATAGCAGCCAGACCTACACCTCCCAACTGAATGCCACCCCACAGGTTCACTACAGCACCACCTATGCCAAAGACTAGAATAGCGCTAGATATTATAAGGTTTCTTGACTTTTTGAAATCTACGGCGTTCTCCACAACGGTCCTGATGCCGATGCTGGCTATCATGCCAAACAGGATTATAGATATGCCGCCTATGACTGGCTCTGGCACTGTCCTTATTAGGGCAGTAAGTTTCTGACAGGTAGAAAGTATCATAGCCATGACTGCTGCCACCCTCATCACCTCGGGTTTCCAGACTCCAGTCAACGCTAAAACGCCAGTGTTTTCAGAATAGGTGGTGTTGGCCGGGCCTCCAAATAGACCCGCCAAGGATGTGGCTATACCATCGCCTATTAGAGTCCTATGAAGGCCTGGGTCTTTTACAAAGTCCTTCTGCACCGTAGCTCCCACAGCAAGCACATCGCCCACGTGTTCCACTATAGTAGCCACCGCCACAGGCGCAATAAGGCCAATGGCCGCCGGGTTGAATTCGGGTTTGGTAAAGGCCGGCACGGCAAACAACGCCGCCTCCTGCACAGGTTTCAAGTCCACGATTCCGAAAATCAAACTCACCCCATAACCTACAATTAATCCCACGAGCACCGGTACCAGTTTGAAAAATCCCCTGCCATACATGCTGACAAGTATTACCGTAGTAAGCACTATCAAGGCAACCATCCAGTTTTGAGAGGCGCTTTTGATTGCTACCGGTGCCAGGTTGAGACCTATGACCATTATTATCGGACCGGTCACCACCGGTGGCAGAAGGTTTTCCATGAATTCGCGCCCCAGAAAGTAAACCAGCACCGCCATCAACCCGTAAAGCAAGCCGGCCACAATGATGCCCCCCTGGGCCGCCGGAACTCCCCACTGTTTTACCACTAGTGCCACTGGTGCAATGAAAGCAAAGGAAGAACCTAGAAAAATGGGAACTTTTCTTTTTGTAACCAAGTGAAACCAGAGAGTCCCAATCCCCGCAGTAAAAAGAGCTACTCCCACATCAAGCCCGGTAAGCAGTGGCACCAATACTGTGGCACCGAACATCGTAAAAGTATGTTGTAATCCTAGAATAAGAAGCTGTAGCAGAGAAATTTTGTCTCCCTCCTTTATCGGACCTGACAATTCTTTTGTACCTACAGTAAGTACTTTCATAATTTTCCTCCTCTCAAAAATTAAGCCTCTGCTGTGAGTAGCAGAGGCTTTTCCTCATCAAAAAAGCCTTTCCCATCAGGCGGAGAAAGGCTTTCTCTCTTCTTTACGTAAATCCCTCTTCGCCTTACTAGCCTCACAGGACCAGTTTAAAGGCCAACTTTATTCACTTTCGCTTCTTTTAGTATATTATCATGAACAAGGAAAGTTGTCAATGGCCTCTTAATCAAACACTTTTGATAAATTTTCTAAATCCTCTTCAATTATTTTCAAAGCAAAAGGAACAGGTCCTATATTCATATAAGCAATATTACCTACTTCCTTCCAGTTACTTTGTGTTTCTATAAATCTCCTAAGAAAACCATCGCCAACATTAAACCAACTCTTATAAAAAATGTTGGTCACTAGTCTTATATTTAAAAAGACCTTCCCTTCTTTTTCATATTGATCAAGTTTTTTATCAATCTCCTCAAATTCTTTTACGCTATCATTCCAGCTTCTAATTATATTTTCTACAGAAACATCATTAGCTTTTAAGTCTCCATAATGTATTATATCTGGGTATTCCATCCAATTTTTTGAAAGTGTCGCAAATATATAGGCAAGTTGGTATTTAATAAGAGCCAATGAATAAAAATTATTTTTTTCTAATTTTTTTGCAGTGTTATAATTTCCTACAGAATATTTATAAAGTTCTTCACCCCATGACTTGCTTTTTATTTTGGCCGATATAGCTTCTACTACTTTTCCTGCTCTTTCTCTGTATAAGTCCAAAATTTCTCTTTTATCTTCTTCAGAATGTTGTCCTATCTTTATGGTATCAATAATTATCTGACTGCATTCAATTTGATTTTTTGCCATTTGAAGAACCGAAAGCGTTGAACCTAAAGCTCTAGCCCTTTGTACTTGTGTCTTTTCATCTGTACCACTTTCTCGACTTAATTTTACATATTCTGATAAAAGTTGTTCTACCTGTTTAAACAAATTAGTTCTAACATCTTCAATAGTATTTTCTACATACGATAGATTGAGCCAGCTCTCAAAATTTATTTTGTTATTATTTTCATACTCTAATGTTTTTTGAGACAACTTTTCTACTTCATATGTGAGTGTCTTGTAAATATCCAAAGCCTCACCATATAGGCTAGGTAAGTCATTGTCCGACAAACTAAATGGCAAGACATAATACCCATCAACCAACACTTCTTTTGCATACTCCCAAGTTTCAATCCAGTTATCATTTTCTTCTGCAGCATCCTTCATTTTCTGCGCAACTAGCTCTAAATTTTTATTTTGATCGGTTAAATAAAGAAGTTTTTTATCATTACCCACTCTTTTAAGAAGATTCAATGCTTGTAGATAATCTTTTTTTGCTTTTTGTATCATATCGCTATTGTTTTCAGCCATAACTACTTTATTAATAAAATCAAATTTTGGAGGATTATTGCCTATTTTCGTTTTTATACTGTTTGCAATTTCTGGCTCATCATTATTTTTGTGAATATTACAACTTGGCAGTATTAATATTAAAATAAAAAAAATGCTTATAAGAGAAAAATATCTCTTATAAGGGTTCTGAAAATTCTTTGCCATAAATTTCATCTCCCGGTTACTGTTTTTTATTGACCAATTTTAAAATCTCCTACAAGCCATATATTTATATCCCCTTCTTTTATCCATGATATACTCATAGTCCTTATCTCATCAGACTTTTGAGCATTAAGTTCTTTTGCATATTGAGTAAGAGGTATATGCTTGATATTTTCTTGCTTATACAAACCTCTAGGACCATTAATAAGTATATTTTCTATTTCCGTATTTGGCAATTTTATTGAATTTATATTTTCTTTTATAGAGTTAGTAGTATAATAAGAATATGGTGTTGAAACTAAAAGGCCGGCTTCTGCTTTTGCATAAACATCTATCCAATAATCGCCATTAGGTACTTGTCCATTTACTTTATCAATATATATTAAGTAATCGCAACCCTGAAGTTTAGGATCACTATTATATCTAAATGTTACACCCATTAAATCCGAATCTCTGGTAATAGTAATTCCAGTATCTTTCTTTACAAGCCCCCATGGTGAGGGTAATGGTAATTTGAGAACGTCTGTAGCATAATTCCATAAAATATCAAGCGCATAATCAACAATTGGAGGAATGGAAGCATCTTGGGAATTATCATAACCAAAAGGGTCACTGTATCTTATAGTGCTTGGATTTGTATGATAGTCAGGAACTTCGGTTCTTATTTGGTGATATCTAGAACTGGGCATAAAAGTTGTTCCCCATGATTGTCTATAACTATCGTATGTTAAAGTAAAGGTATGAGCGCGTCTAACCATCTCGGTTCCAACAGCATAATTTCTTGAATCGCCAACACTATCCGCCGCACTTTCTACTATAAGCCAATCATCTGGGTTTTGCCAATCTGAATATACTTTTTGGTATCCTTTGTCTAATTCTACATAAGCGAACGTTGTAGAGAAGGTAAAAAACAGTGTAAATACCAGAACAACTGAAATAATTCTAAACACTTTACTATTCACCATCACTCTTCTCCCCCCTCTATTCGTTTAAATTTTTTAAAACTTTATCCAGGGGAACTAAGCTTTAAGCAACGATTTCTCTTCATATGACAATTCCCTTTCGGTATTTTCGAAATGATCAAGTTTTTTTATTTCAGAAACCAAAAACTTGGACTTAGTTCAATTAGGCTTTTGCAATCATATTTTCCACTAAATTCAAGTTGCTTACTAATATTTTCTCAAATAATAACCTTTAATGCTAATACAACATCTCCTCTGTAATCTCTAATTCTATCTATTTTATTATCTGTGCCCTAAAAATTAAATTTCAGTGTAAGCTTATGTCACCCCCTTAGAATTACATAATGTAAGTCTATCGCATCCTCTTCTCCTAATGGTACTACCTTTCTATCTCCTATTCTTTTTCATTCCATCCTCACTTCCCTTATTTCACTCAACTTATATGTTGCCATAATAAACCCAAGGCTAAGTAATGGATGCTAGTTAGGCTTTACCAGGGCCGAAATTTTATAATTATTTTTTGAATCGCTCAAGCAAAAGCTTAAGAAGCACTGATATAATCATAACCTCCATTTACTATTACAAAATCCGCATAAAATTCTGCAGCCACAAGCATACCCACATCGCTTACTTTAACATGTGTATAACTGCAATACCCCGTCCCACATCTTACTGTTCCAGTTCCAGGATCTACTACTAAAGGACTAATATCATTTACTCGTGTAAAAGTTTCTACCTTAGCTTTTGATTGCATTTCTGGTTAAATCATCCTCTCCCCAGGTACTATCTTATCACTACTTACCATGTTAAAGTACTATGAGGGCATCAAAATAATAAACACCAAAAAATTATTATTTAGGTTGCTTTTTTATCCTCCCCTCCCTTTACATATTTCTTCCTTAATTATATAATACATGGTAAAAAAATTCAAGCCGATTTGAATCGGCACGGGGTGTTAAAAATAATCAAAGCTGTATTACTCTTCTATCTCCACATATCCATCCTTTATTCTGAATATCCTGTCACATCTTTTTGCAATAGCTTCATTATGTGTTACAATCAATAAAGTTTTACCCTTATCTACCAAACTTTCCAAAATGTCCACGATTTTTTCCCCGTTTTCTGCATCTAACGAACCTGTCGGTTCATCTGCAAGTATTACCTCAGGGTCATTTATTATAGCTCTTGCTATTGCCACCCTTTGCCTTTCTCCTCCTGATAAGTTCCTGACCTTTTCGTTTATTTTAACTTCCAAACCCACTTTTTCCAAAACTTTTTCAACCATTTTTCTTTTCTCTGATTTTGTCTTCTTTGTCAAAGAGTACAAAAGAGGTATTTCTATATTTTGAAATACTGTATCTTCTTCTACTAAGAGAAATTCCTGGAATACATACCCAAAAAATTTATTTCTTAGTTTTGCCCTCTCTTTTTCCTTTAAACTTGATGCTCTTTTCCCAGCTAAGTAAACCTCCCCTTCTGTTACAGGAAGTAATAATCCTATTATATTAAGAAGTGTTGTTTTGCCAGAGCCTGAAGGTCCTACTATAGCAATCTTTTCTCCCTCATTTATTTCTAAGTTTACTCCCTTTAAAACCAGATTCTTTTTCTTTCCACTTATGTATTCTTTTTTTACATTTTCTATTTTTATAAGCATATTTAATTGTCCCTCCTAAAAAATGCTGTCAAATCCTTTTTGTTCAATCTCCCAACAGACAAAATGGATACAAATAATATTGTTATAAAATAAAACGTAAAGACAAACCACCATACCCACTTAGTGCTTGGCAATAAAAGGATATTAGGTATAGCTAAAAACATAGCTAATGGCAAAATGACAACCAAAACCACAAAAATAGTTATGCGCAAATACAAATCTTTTTTAGTAGCTCCGTATATTTGATGAACAACATATTCTGTAAAGTTGCGATCTATCATTATATAAAGGAAAGAAACCAATCCAACTATTATGAATATCCCCATGCTTATAAGAAAGCTTGAAAAAAATATAAAATTTATGAAATCCTCATTATAGCCCTTTTCAACTATATTTCTCAAATTTAATTTTTCAGGAATTAAAGTAATTTTTTTGGTCTTATTTGCCATTTCTACAATTTTATCAATCTCGCCTTCCTCCGATTTTGTAATATGAATATTTTGTATTAACTCAAGAAACCCTCCTACTTGGTACAATGTTGCTACTTCTCTTGATGAAGTCAAAACAAGCACTTTGTCGTCTAAACTTCTATATCTGCCTTTATTTACATAACCCTCTCCCTTTTCTAATCTGCCATCAACCTTGTACGTTTGCCTATTAAAAATTCCCAATTTAATTTCATCTCCAATCTCGAGGCTTTTTACATCAGACCCTATAAAAACGTATGAGGGTTTTTCTGTATCTTTGTATTTATCAATTCCAAAAATTTTATCAAAATTCCCCACCCCTATAACTATTTTTGCATCGGGATGTTCTTGTGAAAATTCTACAGTACCTGCATTTTCCATTACGGAGTACGCATTACCACTCCTATCAAAGAAATTTTCAAAAAAATAATATATCTCCTTGTCAATAAAAGGAGGTTCCCAGTTGTTTAAGTAATCTTTAAAAAAGATTATATTGTTATTTTTTATAATCTTTAGCATCTTGCTGTAGTGACTTAACTGTACAGACTGCTCTAAAATTATAATTGTAAAAAACAAAAAAATTGTCATTTGGAAAATAAATAAAAGAATTTTCCACTTGTTTTTCCTAACATCTTTAAAAGCCAATTTAAATTGCGTAATCATATACTCCATCCTTTCGGTTTAACCTGTAGCCAACAGTTAAAAAAGCCAAAAACCATATTGCATATCCCAATAAGACATTTGCCAATACGACAATTGATAGTGTTTTGATCGAAACATCATAAACAGTACTGGCAAAAAATAGTTTGTAAAAAATTGCAACTAGCACAGAGCTTAAAAATAAGTACTTCAATATTTCTCTTGTATACCTTGCCAAAAGCTTTACATTTGTTGCTCCAAATATTGAATGTATAATCATAACTTTTTTCTGATTACGTAAAAGTATATAATAGAAAAAATACAAATTTACGCATACGAAAATAAAGGCTATAAACACAGGCAAATAAATTTTAGAAAGCAGCATTGAAGAGATAATATTTTTAAGATTGCCCCTGTAAAACCCTTTATCAGTAATGTCATATAAATACCCGTATTTTTGCAGCATTTTTTGAATATCACTAACAATTTGATTTACTTCTTCTTTTGAATTAGAATCAAAATAATAAAACCCAAAAATATTATTAGCCTTGCTAAAATAGTTGTATATATACTCATGAGTTTTGTCATACAGGGGATGTCTTGAGTCGTATACTCCTAATATGTTTAGTTTTTTGCCTTCTATCATGTCCTCAATATAATTTCTACCTAATCTTTTTACATTGTAATCATAAGAATAAGAATCTTCTTTTATGATTATGTCTTTAACAGACACAGCAGAAAACATGTCCCCTTCTTTTAATAAGTTTGATTTGTAAAAGTTTATTGGATCATATAAACCAAGTCCAACATCCTCTATGTCCCAATATACCATTACGATATTTTTATTTTTAACAATTTTATACATTTCCTCTTTGACTTTATGGGCTATTTCAACGTCTAAGGCCAGTTGAGGGTCAAAAGGAGGAGAAATTTGAAGTTCGACAAAATTCTCACTAAGCCCCAAAGGATTTTTTAAAGTCGTATCTGCTCTGAAATATGTAAACAAAGAAAAAATGATAAATGCTACAGAAAAAATAAAAGTCAGTGTGAAAAGTATAAATTTGTTTTTCATTTTTTAATTCTCCTCTCATTATATGAACTACAACATATACAATGTTGTCTTCTCCGAACCGGAAAGCCCTATAAAAAGCCCCCCTTTTAAAACACTCTTATCTGCCAAGTGTAATAAACAAGTGGTTTGTCTTATTTACCAATTTTTATTTCAAAAACTTCCACCATTGGTGTAGATATAGTAAATGGTAAAATTCCGCTACCATATGGTACAGAGTCAAATCCATATTCAAACCGTACTTTTTCAGCAAAGGGATTTAAGGTATCATAAAAAGTAATCTCTTTACTGACGAGTTCCCCATTTAGTGACCAGTCAGTATAACATCTACCAGTATCTTTATCTGTATTAGGAATATAATACCTTATATAGCCTCGTAGTCTACTCCAACCATTATCATTATAAGCAGAGCTCAACTGAATGTAACCAACGTATTTGTATTGATAGTACTCCGTAGACTTAACTAGATTTGGACCTGACTGATATACAATGGTAGTAATTGCCGCATATGCAGAAGTAGTAAAAGTAACTATCAAAAGAATTACAAATAGGCTTATTATTTTCTTGTTCATCACATTCATCTCCTTCTGAAATATTATAAAATTCAAGGGGGGCTTTAATGAACTAATGTCGAATTCAAATTATGAGTTATACACATTTATCACAATTTTTTATTTGGTCTATGGCTTTTTAATCCTTTTCTTTTGTGTATATATCCAACAAAATTATATGAAATTTTCAAAAATTACTAGATTCTTATATTAATATCTAATTTTTTTAATTTGATCTATTTCATGGAGTTATTTTGTATTATGAAAAACTATACAATGTAAGTCTATTGCATCCTCTTCTCCTAATGGTACCACCTTTCTATCTCCTATTCTTTTTCATTCCATCCTCACTTCCCTTTACTTTTTCTTTCCTTATTTATATAATACATGGTAAAAGAAACAATTACTAGCGATATGGAAGTCAGAATATTGATGAATATGGCATTGATAATTGAAAAAAAAGAATCAACTCAAAAAAGTCTTGAGCTGCTTCTCTTTTGCTTAGAAGCTCTCTCACCACAAGATTGGGAAACAAAAATAAAAGTCTATTACAATATTTCTTATCGCTATCACCTTCTATCCATTTACGAAAAGTCTCTCTACTACGCCAATCTAGGTATAGAAACCTGTGTAAAAAATAATACCCTAAGCGGTTTAGGGCTTTTACTCTTCAGAAAAGCAATTGCAGAACTAAACCTTGACAAAGAAGTGTACAAAGATTCCCTCATTAAATCTATACATATATTTGAAATAACTGGTCAGGAGAGGCTTAAAAAAATAACCATAGGGTCCTGTAAAAAACTTTATAAGTTGGAAATTACCAAAGAAAATGGTATGGTCGTGATGAAAGAGTTGTGAATTTTGATTCTTTAAGCATTTGAAATTCCTCCACAAAGCCTCACCTCTTTCTAATACATTCCTATAGCGTTTTTATCTGCTATATCAAAGATTAAAAGGCCAATCACAAAAAACGGCTGTAATTGCAATTAAGAAATTAAAAAATTAATAAAATCCCCCTCCAACCCTACAACTTTAATTTTTACTCCATCATACTATTTGTCCCGCTTGTATTTGGGAAAATGATATCCCTTTCTCCGCCAAAACTACTGCTTCTAGGTATGTCGTATGTTTCCACTACCTTATTTTCTTGGTCTATTAGCTCTATCCCTTTCTCTGTCCTTCGCAAAAGTCCCATCATTTGCCCATCTTTTAGCGCAAAAACATAGAGTTCTGGAGGCTCGGTGGGCTTCACCATTTGAATACCTACAAATAAAATATCTTCATAGCTCCCCAAAATTTCTATATTAACCGGCATGGCTGATTTCAATGTTTCTGAAGCATATTTCTTCTGATACTCTATGATATTGTTGATTGGCTTAAGTTTCATACTATCAATATCTACTTCTGCAGGAACTGTAAGAGTAGGTATAAAGAAGCTTTTCTCAATAGAAGTTGTATTGTCTGGTAAAGGGGGTAACGCCGGTGATAATTCTGCATTTTCTGGAATCTCTACTTCTCCCCATTCTATTTTTTCTGCCTTAAGATCATATTTTGCTATGAAAAGTTTTGCATAGATTTCCCCTGCACCCGGTATAAAGCAGGAATACAGTATAAATACCTCATCTCCCTTTTTGATAATTCCTGCTACAGTGCCTGTTTCTCCTATTCTGTACTCTTTACCGTCATTCCCTTTAAAAAAGTGTGGAGGAATAACCAACTCTATTTCTTTATCCTTACTATTCTCAGTAAAAACCAAAATGTATTTGTCCTTTTCTTTACTGACCAGTTTTACATCTTTCCCCCAAATTATTCTTTCTTGCAAAGGAATTTCTACTTTCTCGACATTTCCTTGATACTCTTGAGAAACTTGTGCATATGATGGAATTACCAAATGTCCTTTTCCATCCCATGAAATTGGAGACTTCTTGTAAATTTCTTTTGGTACCTCTTTCTTTAGAATGGTATGCATGATTTTTGATTCATCTTTTATTTTCTTGTGTTCAAGGTCCCAATAATAAAGCTTCGCTTTTACTTCCTCTTCTTCCTCCTCAAGAATTGCAAAAGGACTTCCATTCAATTTTACCTTCTCTTTTTTCTCCTCAGTGGAACAACCACAGGTCATTATAAAAGTTAATACAAAGATTATAAATAAAGACAAGACTTGTTTAAATTTTTGCTCTTTTTCTTTCATTCTTCCAACCCCTTGTCTTTTAAAATTTAATTGTTTTGGATAATTATGTCCACGCCTAATTATTATCACTGTAGATAATAATACGGTTGCATTACTTTTTTATCATTTATATAGGCGAGCTTTACGTTAACATATGTCAGTATCCAAGCAGAAAAGTTACTCTTGTCAATAAAGCTATACCTTTTTCAATTTTATCCTACCATTCTTGCCTCTTCCAGTAAAATGGCAAAATTGTTGAAGAACTATCCCAATATTTCGTTTTGGCAAAGTTATTCACTTTTTCTTTCTTTTTCTCCTTTTTTCATATATCGTCATTGAAAAAATGATACACTGTAACTTTAAGTTGCATGACAGAAATTTCAGAAAAAACCTCAAGAATAGTAAAATCAATAGTTTAAAAAGAATAAAGGAAATTTTTTGAAATAAATTATCTGAAAATTTAAACTTTATGTGGTAATATTTATGAATATTCCTATTGGCACTAAAATAAAGTCTTTAAGGCTTCAAAAGAAGCTTTCTCAACGTGAACTGTGTGGATTACAGTTTTCTAATAGGCAGCATAATAAAAATCCCCATCTTATGGAGGATTTTTATCTTCATACGTGAGGAACCGCCCCCAGCGTCTGGGCATGACATTGCTACATGATCCCATACCCCATAATTACACTTCATATGTTTAGAGCAGTATGGAGATTATCAGTACTATGCCGTAATCCGACTTCCTGCTAACCTTCCGATATCCTTGTATTTTACACTTGTTTATCGTACTCTTTCTGGGAGTTACAAGACCTCCTGAGTTCCCTATGCGTTAATATTGTATAACATGTCAAGGCCTATGACCCCGAGAAAGCATTGCTATTCCGTTGCTGGCTAGGCTTTACCGGGCAGGATTCGCACCTGTTCTAACGCATGAGCTTTTCTAAGCGCACGGAACCGTCCCCCTTGTCCTCTTTGTCTCTCTCTGATGTACGATAATTCACTTTAAACTTTCATTAGACTTTTTAAAAATACCTGTTTTTATAGAAATTTATATTTTTAGCAATTTTGCAACCGCATAGCTTATCAAATAATAAGGCAGTATTACAAGTATAACTCCTCCTAATATAGTGTAAATAATTAGTATAAACCATTCTACAATCGGATAATTCACAAACACTTTACCCAATGCTTGAAAAGACGAATTGCCATATTTAAAAATACATCCTATGAATCCAATAGTCCATATAGATAAATCTAATCCAACAGCATACGGTAAAAGAAGAAGCTTAAGCAGCCATACTAAATTGTCGGCTCTAATTATATCAACTACAGCAATAAAAGGTTTAGAATCCATTAAATAATTTCCCATAGAAAATTGTCCCCTTCTTCCAGCGACTTCGATAAGCCCAAAAGATATTAATCCCCATAGCAAACCTATTAAAAATATTATTTTCTTATACTTCAACCTTCATCTCTCCTTTCTGTAAAAAGATTAGGGCCTTTCAGAGCCTCAAAAGCCTTAAAAATTCATGGGTTCCGCTATATATTTTCAACTGAATTTCGCTGTTTTTGGTCGTCAAATTTTTATATAGAGGATTAGACTTCAAAACAAACCGAAGGAAACTTTTTGAAAATCAAAACTAAGCAATTATCACTTGCAGATATTTGTGATAATGTCAAATCCTTCTTTGAAAACCTCTGCTGATTTCTCAAGGTTCAGCCATACATCACTGCATGGGTTGTCATTTCAGAGTCTTCTTTCCTGACTTTTCCTTGAGACCCCCCTAGGTAAAAACGATAACTTTCCTCCCATATACCCGCCACTTTTAATGCTCGGAGCTCAAGCAGTGTTGGATTTCGTTTTGATGTACAAATTCGTCCACTCCAAGTCAACCTCATATGTGGTTTTTGTTCATCAGCCCGGAATTCTGCTGCCGACTTCCTTCAGATTCCACCTCACGATGGACGCCCTTGCCTTTGGCTAATGGTTCACACTACCAAGCCCATAGTGCACTTTCACCGCATAGTTATCGCCCATAATGAGCGCACACAAGAGAAGAAGGTGGATTAACACCTTCTTCTCTTATATTAAATTATTTTTTTAATAAATTAAGTCTAATTCGACACATAAATTGGTGTTGAATATATATAATCTGGTCCAGAGATATAAAGGTAATAATAGTGTTGCCCGCCATCAAATATAAAGGAACCAGACATATTATAGGTAACACCACTAGAATACGAACCTGTTTGGCTAAAAATCTCAGAGATTTTGTTATCTTTATAAATTTTTATGGTGTAACTTCCAGAATTAACAGGTTTGAATGTCAAATATATATTAATTCTTGAATTAGCAGGAACTCCAGTAAGTGTTTCACCGATATGCTTTGTTGTCCCATTTCTTTCAAAGTAGAAATAGCCAAGCCCTCCATCTCGGCTTGCCACGGTTTTACCTCTGAGCAATGCTGAATCTACCGCGAACTTGCTAGTTGAACCTGAGGTATTAATAAAAGTCACATAACCCTCTGGATTGGGCTCATAGAATTCCGCATGCCAATCGTCTCCAGTGCGAGCAGAAGGGCGATAGATATAATTAAAGGCATCAGGCAAAAGCCTCGTGAGTTCCGAACGCCATCTAACCATTGGGCTTGCCCCATCATCAAATTTGAGCTGCAAATATCCCGACATCAGTTCGATACCCGAGTATCTGACAACAGACCAGTCAGTCCACGGAGGATTCCCTGTAGGATGAGCAATAGCTGCAGAAGATAAGCTTGAATTTCCCCATATATTATCAATGCCTCTTTGAGGACTATAAGTTTTATTTTCTAAACCATTAAGACTTACTATGCCGTAAGCTAAAAGATCCCCTTGTACTTCTCCAGTAGAAGAAACAACGGTCATTTCTGCTCCTGGATATACTGGAATCCCAGATGCACTAGAAGCATTAGCCATTGCCTCACTGTAACTTGACCACCCTCCATGTTGTGGTATAAGATCTGTGTGATCGGTTATATAAACAACTTTATAACCCATCCCCTTGTAGATATTTACTATTTCTTGTGGAGTCTTTTTACCATCAGAAAAGTTTGAGTGAACATGAAGCTGGGCCGGTATCCAGCTGCTATCAGAAGGTATGGATTGGATAAATACCTCGGTTGTAAATGTTTGAACCTCCTGTCCATATTGAATCTCAACTTGTAAGGGATAGATTTCCCCTTTCTCCATAGAAAAAGGTAACTTTGTAGGATTTATTTTAAGTTCAACAATTCCTTCGGCTTTCTCTACAGCTCCTTTCAAAGCCTGATTTAATGACCTGAACTCAGTTAATCCATCTTTATTTAATGTTCCTTTATGGTAGGCCTTACGAAGTTCATTCCAACGCTTTAGCTGGCTCGTGGTTAATCCTTTAAATTTGTTTATCGGAAATTCAGACGGTACAACTGCTAGGGATTCTTTTATATCTACACCATTTACAGATATAGATTTTAAAATTGGCTTAGATTTTAAATCTGAAACCGTAAGCAAAGAAAATCCTAGATTCCAAGAATCTGCATTTGGTTCGTAACGAATTCTATCGGATGTTACAACAATAAAATTCTGTTCTTTATTACTTTCTTGTGCTCCTAAAGTTGTAACCATCCCTAATATTAAGCACAGAATGGTAATTACAACTAAAAATTTTTTCATTTACTATCCTCCTCTCATTACGGTTCAATTTATAAACTTAATAAAGGTTCAGGACTTCAATCCTTTCGGATACAATGTTTTGCAGAAACAATAAATACCTCAACAAAATATGAAGTTCTCATTTTTTCCATCATTGGCTTAACATTCACCTAAGTAACTGGATTACATTTTCTCCTATTGTTCCCTTATACCTATTTTTTCTGCAAATATTTTTACTACTCCTTAAGAAAGCAACCTAATTTATTGATTTATTTTCACAACCCATCCCAGAGATAAAAATCATTACAAATAATTGAAAATACTCTAATACTTTATCCTCTCTGTTGGTTCTCTTTCTTCCGCTACCAAATATTTTTGTACCGTTTTTACATCTTTTATATGGGTACCCTCCTTTACTTATAATTCTCTTCTACTTAATTACTAATCACTTCTTTCTTTTCCATGAACTCTTGGCTCTTTCTCATTTGCGATAAAATATTTGTAGGATGTGTTATTGTGCACAGGACTTATATTTACCTTAAAATAACTAAACACACCTGTAAGTAGCACCACTAAACTCAACAATGCTATAATTTTTCTCAGTTTTTCTCACCCCCATACATTTCCTCTACTTTCATAATAACATTTTTATACTTTCAAGTAAAAGTGATATAATATTAGAAAATATTGATAAGAATCTTTTACAGCCGGTTACATAAATTTACCTCTCTCATCTTTGATTTTTTAAACATTTTCATATATCGCCATTGAAAAAATGATAAACTGTAACTTTAAGTTGCATGACAGAAATTTCAGAAAAAACCTCAAGAATAGTAAAATCAATAGTTTAAAAAGAATAAAGGAAATTTTTTGAAATAAATTATCTGAAAATTTAAACTTTATGTGGTAATATTTATGAATATTCCTATTGGCACTAAAATAAAGTCTTTAAGGCTTCAAAAGAAGCTTTCTCAACGTGAACTGTGTGGATTACAGTTTTCTAATAGGCAACATAAGGAAGTACCCTATTTTAAGGAGGAATTTTTGTCTTCATACATAAGGAACCCTCCCCAGCGTCTGGGCAATGTTCTCAAAAGTCTTTAAACATATCTTTATATTTATTGTTAATTGATATTTTAGCACTTTTTAGATATTCATCTATTATACTGTCCACATACCTTTTGTATTCATTTTGTACGTCGTTTGTCATATCTTCGGCTTTTTTCAATTTCCCGCTCTTTATCCCTTCTTCTATAATAGAATCGTACAATTTGTTAAACAACAATATCCTTCTTGCATTGTATTTTTCATAAGTATTCCAATATTCATCTTCTGTCATTCCACTTGCAGCAATCAATTCATTTAATTTTTTCTTTGCTTCGGGATACTCGTTAAATTCCTTCTTTTCTTTTTCTATATATGCATTTATCTCATTTTGCGAAACTTTTATATTGTATTTACTTGCCAGATATTCTTGTACTTTTTCTCTAATCAATTTTTGCAATATATAATCGTCTATATTATCTGCTTGCACTCCAGAGGCTAATGCTAATCCCTTCCTCAATTCAAATTCATTTTTGTATATCGGTACACCATTAACTTCTGCAATTATGTCACCTTCACCAATCTGCAATTTATCCTTGTTGTTTTTAAAAAAAGCAGATACTTTTTTCACAACATTATTAAATTGTAATTCATTTGCTTTTTCTTGCGGATTTGCTGCTGAAAATGAAAAAGCAACAATAGCTAAAATAAATATCAGAAAAACACTCAAACTAACTAAAATTAAAGTTTTTCCTTTTTTCACTTCAATTCACCTCCTCAAAAGCTAAATGTTAAAGTCGTATAGTCAGTCCAACTACTCGGTATCCAACTAGGATCTAATTGGAAAAGGGTCTTTGCAGTAGAATTAACAGTTTTTGTTGTCGTAGAATAATAATTGATTGTATAAGAACTATACAAATCAAAATATATTAATGTATTTGGAT
The DNA here is from genome assembly GCF_000019065.1 of Thermoanaerobacter sp. X514. Taxonomy (NCBI): domain Bacteria; kingdom Bacillati; phylum Bacillota; class Clostridia; order Thermoanaerobacterales; family Thermoanaerobacteraceae; genus Thermoanaerobacter; species Thermoanaerobacter sp. X514. The sequence continues at coordinate 2,430,315 of NC_010320.1, forward strand.
TCCAAATCGAACCATTCGGATTTTTTACGAATTTTGAAGTATCTATTGTACCAATTAAAACTCCAGAACTAGCATCAACAACATCAACACCTACCAAGTGACAATTGCCATTACCTATTTCAGGATGATTTGGCAAGTTGTTAAAAGCAGCAACATAATGATCATCAATAGACTTCATGGGGTAATCAATGTAATTAGAAGCACTGTAATTTACGTAAAAAAGAAAATTTTCATGCCCCAATCGCTTGACCATGCATAATGACGTATATAATTCTGGGTAAAAGCAGCAAAACTTGGAATAATATTAATACTAATCAGTAAAACTATAATTACATTTTTTTAAAACTTTTATCCAAGAAAACTAAGCTTTAAGTAACAATTCACTCTCATATGACACCTTCCATTCTTTTTATCGAATCTTTAATCTCTTGTCTTTTCTATTTTATGATCAATGCCCTAAAAATTAAATTTTAGTGTAAACTTACGTCACTCCCCTTGGAATTACATAATGCAAGTCTATTGCATCCTCTTCTCCTAATGGTACTACCCTTCTATCTCCTATTCTTTTTCATTCCATCCTCACTTCCCTTTACTTTTTCTTTCCTTATTTATATAATACGTGGTAAAAGAAACAATTACAAGCCGATTTGAATCTGCATGGGGTGTTAAAAAATGGATGGGTTTTATTATGACCTGGAAGGCTTTGGGGAAGAATTGAAAAATATAAGAAAATCTTTAGGCCTTTCTCAAATTGATGTTTCTGAGTATAGTTTTATTAATAGGGATACTCTTAGAAAAATTGAAAAAACAACTTTTATTTCTCGCCGAATCTGTTTTTGAAAAAACTGTCAATAAAGATTATGAAAAGGCTATGAAAAAGCTTGAAGAAGCAATGAAAGTTACTATCCCTGCTCTTTCCAATTACGCTGATTTTGTTTACAGTGATATGGAAGTTAGAATTTTAATGAATATCTCTTTGATACTCAAAAAAACAGAAAATCCTCAAAAAAGTCTTGAAATGAACTTTATGTGGTGATATTTATGAATAGGGTTGTCTTAAGCAGAATTGAAAATGGCAAAACATTGCCTTCTTTAGAGCAACTTATTTATATAGCTGAAAAACTTGAAGTGCCTGTAGGTTATTTTTTTAGTGATTGGAAGGAAAAATATCACTACAACATCTCTTTAAGCCTTTCTATATCTTTAATTATTATTTTCTGCCTATCAAGATGTATTATCCCCTCTTTGTCCATTTGGCTTAAAATCCTTGTGACGTTTTCTCTTGATGTGCCGACTATGTTGGCAAGGTCTTGTCTATTGAGATTTAAGTTTAATAAAATTCCTTCTTTTGTGTTTATTCCTCTCTCTTTTGCAAAAGTGAGAAGGACAGAAGCCGTTCTGCCAATGGAATCTCTTAAAGCAAGATTTTCTATTATGACAGCTACATTTTTTAGCCTTTTTGCCATAAGTTTAATAATGCTTAAGGCTATTTTGCTGTTTTTTAGTATCAAGTTTTCTATGTCTTGGTTTTTAAGCATAATCACTTCGGAGTCCTCTATAGCCTCTGCAGTTGCAGGATATTCTCCACCGACAAATAGAACAGATTCAGCAAATATGTCCCCTTCTTCCATGATTTTAATAATGTGTTCTTTCCCGACAGAAGAGGTTTTTGATATTTTAACTTTGCCGGATTTTACAAAATATATGGCTTCTCCCTTTTCCCCCTCCATGAAAATAATAGAGCCTTTTTTAAAAGATTTTATGATTAAAATCTTATGTATCTCTTCAAGGGATTTGTCCTCCAGTTCATTAAAATAAGGGACTTTTTTAAGATAATCGAAATTGCCCATAATAACTTTCATCCCTTCATAAGAGTAAACTAAAGATTATTCCATTCTATATTTATCAAGACTTACAAATTTTGTATACTGTGCAAGCCACAAAAGTTCCACTGTACCTGTGGGTCCATTTCTGTGTTTTGCAATTATAACTTCTGCTATGTTTTTCTTTTCAGAATCTTTATGATAGTAATCATCTCTGTACAAAAACATTACTATGTCAGCGTCCTGCTCTATTGCTCCAGATTCTCTCAAATCGCTCAAAATAGGTCTGTGGTCTGACCTAGACTCAGGTGCGCGAGACAACTGTGAAAGGGTAATTACAGGAACATTGAGTTCTCTTGCTAAACTTTTAAGAGACCTCGATATTTCTGAAATTTCTTGTTGCCTGTTTTCTGCCCTTCCTCTTCCCTGCATAAGCTGCAGATAATCTATCATCACCAAGCCCAATCCTTTTTCTAGTTTAAGGCGCCGGCACTTCGCCCTTATGTCCATTACGCCAATTCCAGGGGTATCATCAATATAGATAGGAGCTTTAGAAAGAGGAGTCATCGCGGCTGCCAGTTTCATCCAGTCATCTTCATCAAGGTTTCCTGTCCTAAGCTTTTGGCTATCTATATTGGCAGTAGAACAGATAAGCCTGTTTACCAACTGCTCTTTTGACATCTCTAAGCTAAATATGGCAACAGGAAGGCCTGTCAAAAGAGCTGCATTTTGAGCAATATTTAAAGCAAAAGAGGTTTTTCCCATTGAAGGTCTTGCTGCGACTAATATAAAGTCAGAGGGCTGAAAGCCAGCAGTTTTTAAGTCAAGGTCAGGAAAGCCAGAGGGAATTCCCGTAAGCTGGCCTTTGTTTTTGTAAAGTTCTTCTATTTTATAAAATGTATTCATTAAGACATCTTTTATAGGTGAAAAATTAGTAGTGTTTCTTCCTTGAGCTATATCAAATATTTTTTGTTCTGCTATGTCAAGGACAGTCTCTACATCATCCCCTTCGTAACTTAACTCCATAATCTCTGAAGAAGCCTCAATGAGTCTTCTCAATGTAGCTTTTTCCTTTATTAGCTTTGCATAGTAAGATACATTAGCAGTGGTGATGACATTGGAAGACAAACTTGCTATATAATCGATTCCGCCAACAGCCTCCAGCATGTTGCGCTTTCTGAGTTCATCAACCACTGTCACAAGGTCAACGGGGATGTCTTTTTCAAACATCTCCATCATTACGTCAAATAATTTTTTGTGGGATTCTTTATAAAAGTCATCAGCTTTTATTATTTCAGACACATCTATTATAGCATCTCTAGATAAAAGCATTGACCCTAAGACGGATTGTTCAGCTTCTATGTTTTGTGGAGGGATTTTGCTCCACTCCATCCTTATTCCCCCTTGATTTAAATTACTCTGCCACAACATCTACCTTCACTTTTGCAGTAACCCCTTGATAAAGTTTTATGTCTACATAATATGTCCCTGTAGTCTTGACATTTTCATTAAAGACTATTTTCTTCTTATCAATGTCAAAGCCTTTTTCCTTTAAAGCCTCTTCCACGTCTTTTGAAGTGACAGAGCCGAAAAGTTTACCATTTTCTCCTGCTTTTACTTTTAAAACTAAGCTTAAATTTGAAAGCTTTTGTGCCATTTCTTTTGCTTCCTCTAATTCTTGCTGTCTCTTTTTCTCTTCTGCCTTTTTCTTTTCATTAAGTGCTTTTACGTTAGATTCTGTAGCCTCTATGGCAAGTCCTCTTGGAAGGAGATAATTTCTCCCATAGCCGTCACTGACATTTACAATTTCTCCTGCTTTTCCTACATTTTTAACATCTTTTACTAATATAACTTTCACTTGCCTTCACCTTCCTCCTCAAAATATTCTTTAATAGCATTTTTTAAGTCTTGCAGTACTTCCTCTATAGGTTTTTTGACCTGAGCTCCTGCAACAGTTAAATGTCCTCCTCCACCGAGCTTTTCAAGGATAACTTGAACATTTATGTCTCCAAGAGAGCGTCCGCTTATGGCTACATCTTCTTCTCTTTTTAAAAGGACAAAAGAGGCTTGTACTCCCTTTATTGTAAGGAGCTCATCAGCAGCCTGGGCTATGATGAGATTGTTGGCATTTGGAGGGCTAACTGCTATTGCAATGCCGTTATCCAGTATTTCGGCATTTTTCACTATTGAAGCCTTTATAATATAAGAGTCTAAGTCATTTTGGAAAAGCTGCTTAACAGATGTTGTATCTGCGCCTTTTCTTCTTAAAAAAGAGGCTGCTTCAAAAGTCCTGGAACCTGTCCTGAAAGTGAAATTTTTTGTATCCACTGATATTCCTGCCATTAAAGCCTCAGCTTCTATAGGTTTTATGTCAATCTTGTCTACTATATACTGCAAAATTTCTGTGACTAATTCGCTAGCAGAAGAAGCATAAGGCTCTAAATAGACAAACAAGGCTTTGTCAATAAACTCTTTCCCTCTTCTATGGTGGTCTATTACAACTATTCTATCTATAATATCTACAATTTCGGGATAAGTAAGATAACTTGGTCTATGGGTATCAACCACTATTAAAAGGCTGTTTTGGTCCACCTTGTTTTTAACTTCACTGCTTTTTATAAATAAATCTTCATAGCCTTTTGTATTTTGTATTTTCTTTACCAATTCATCTATCGCTACATTAGACTTATCTAAGATTATATAGGCTTTTTTGCCTAAAGACATGCAAGCTCTATACATGCCAATTGCAGCACCTAATGAATCAAAGTCCATAAAGTTATGACCCATTATGAAAATGGTAGAGGATTCTTTTATGAGCTCTTTTATAGCGTGGGCAATTACTCTCGCCTTTACTTTTGTCCTCTTTTCAACAGCTTGTGTCCTTCCTCCATAAAATGAAATTTTATCTCCTCTTTTTATTACTGCTTGGTCTCCGCCTCGCCCTAATGCTAAATCTAAAGCGCTAGAGGCGTATTCATTTAAGGTTAAAAAGTCATTGGCATCTGCTCCAATTCCTATGCTTAAAGTCAAAGGGATTTTTATCTCTTCTCCAATTTCTCTTACTTTATCCAATATTTCAAATTTATTTTCTTCTAAGCTTTTTAATCCTTCCTCTTTAAATACGACAAAGTATTTATCATCATCATATTTTTTCATAAAAGCTTTTATTGAGGAAGCCCATTCTGAAAGTTTTTTTCTATTTCTGAAGAAACCACCGCTTTTTTAATGTCTTCTATTGCCATCATCGCTTCTTCGTAGTTGTCAATTATTATATGCCCTACCACCGGTCTATCGAAAGCTAAAGATTTCTTAAGCTGAATGTATTCAGTGTTATCAAGGAATAAAAGAGTACAGCTTAGATCCTTCCCTTTTTTTCTTTTTGCTTGAGAATCTACTTTTAACGTGGAATAGTACCGACCATTGAACTCTATTTGGTTTTTTTTGTCATCTATTTTGTTTCCAGCATATTTTTTTATCAATTTCTTTATCTCTTCATTTTCATTAAAAACCTGAGAATAGCTTAAGTTATACCACAGGATTTCTCCGTTATCATTTAAAATAACGGCGGGAATTGGCATTTTTGCTAAAACGCTTTTTGATGCCTTGTCAACATTGAAAAATATATCTTCTATATATTTATCTAACTCTAACCGTTTTTTCTTTACGCCGTAGTATTCACTTAAAAGCACATAAAGAAAGATGATTAATGAAATAGAAGCAATTATCTCGTTGTAGTAAAACATTAAAGCTATTAATAGAGCTGATAGCAAAATATTTATCACATTGACAGAAGAAATTATTTTATAAAATTTCTTATCCACAAAAACACCTCTCGTTTTCTAACTCATGTATTTTCTTAAATCCATGCTAGTATCCACAATACCTATTACGGTAAGTAGCCAAGAGGTAAGAGGAAAAAGAAATAAAAATACAAGGATTAAGTTAGCAGCCATTGATTTCATCTTCAATCTATGAATTAAATAATATCTTACTACTGCCAAGCCTCCTAACGTAAAACCTAGAGAAAGCAATACTATTATATTAGTAGTTATTGCTTCAGGCTGCTTTAGAAAATATTGATATAACAACACTCCAATAAAAATCCATCCTGTGACATAAGGCATTTTCCATTCTTCAAAAGAGGGAAGTGCATCTATATAAACCCTTTGAGTTTTCAAGATTTTGTATATAATTATATAATTAATTAAAATGACAGCCACAACTGTAACTAGTATGGATGCAGGTAAAATCATCTTTAATATTTCTTGAACCGCTAATAAATTGCTTTTTATAACCGAAAAGTTTGGAAGTCCCTGATAAATAGATAATACTTCTTTTGTGCTCATATCAATTGCCTTAAAAAACTGATCGACTACATTTATTTTGAAGGCCGCTTTTATGAAATAAAATATTACAACTACACCAAATATTGACACAATAGAAGTATCTATAAGTGTCTCACTAGCTTTACGTTTTTGCGATATTAAATACCCCATAACAAATCCTTGTAAAGCAAAAAATAAACTTGTAAAAGCTGTACCTATGTCTGTAAAAATTACATTTACAATAAATACAGCAAAAGATGATGCAATAGCATAAGATTCAGAACTTCTTATACAAGTTATAGCAATGGGAGCTGGTACTAAAAAAAATAGCACAAATAGGGGTGGAATATACACGCCTATTAATGTCATTACTACAGCCATTGCTGTCATCATTGACGCATTGGTAAGTTTTCGTAAATCCATTAAATCACTCCCGTTTTCTACCCTTTATGTATCTTTCTAGCTCAGAAAAATTATATTCTCCTTCAAAGTTTTTATCAATAATTTGAAGCTTGAGTTTTTTTTGAAGCGCTTCATCTATTTCTTCAAAGTCATAACCTAATTTCTCTCCTAATAAATAGGCAAAAATTAAAATATCACAAAGATTATCTATTAATACTTCTCCATCTTCATCTTCGTTAAAAGCTTTAAAGAGAGAATATACTTTCCCTAAAAGGTTTATTTTTAAATTTTCAATGCTCATAATATTTTTGGCAATCTCAAGATTATTTTTCATACTTTTATTCCACCTTTATTTTTGACAGCTATTTTAAATAGTAAACTAAAAGAGGGCATCGCCCTCTTATAATTATATCATTATTCTACTGTATATGGTAGTAGTGCAATCTGTCTTGCTCTTTTAATAGCTTTTGTAAGCTGCCTTTGATGCCTTGCACAGTTTCCTGTAATTCTTCTCGGCAGAATTTTTCCTCTTTCTGTGATGTACTTGCGCAACCTTGCTACATCTTTGTAATCAATTTTGTCTATATTATCTGTGCAAAAAGCACAAACGCGCTTTTTCGCTTTTCTGCCTCTTTTTTTGGTAGCTGCGTTATCTTTTGCAGTAGTATTAGCTGTTGTCATTCTCCAACCTCCTTTTTAAAAAGGTAAATCATCTTCACTCTCTATAGGTGTAAAACCCTCAAACTCTTCCGGTATATCTTCAAATACACTGTCAAAGTCTTCATCAAAATCTCTATTTTCTTCAGCATTGCCACTGCTGCCAAAACCAGATTTCGGCTCTAAAAATCTCACGTCATCTGCTACTACTTCAGTAACCCAATGTCGATTGCCGCTATTATCATCCCATGTTCGGGTTTGAATGCTTCCAGTTACCGCTATTAACCTGCCTTTTTTTAAATTGTTAGCGCAAATTTCTGCAAGTTTTCTCCAAGTTACGATGGGTATGAAATCTGTAGGCCTTTCCCCGCTTTGAGTAACATAATTCCTGTTAACCGCTAATGTAAATGTGGTAACAGGAACCATGTTAGCACTATACCTCATCACAGGGTCTTTTGTAAGACGGCCTATTAAAATAACCTTATTTAACATTTTTAACCCACCTTTTTATATTAATAAATGATCATTCGTCAGTTCTTATTATTAAATATCTCAAAACGCCATCTGTGATCTTATAAACTCTCTCCAATTCCTGAGAAACCTTTGAGTCGCTGTTAAAGTTCATCAGTACATAATATCCCTCAGGCTTTTTGTCAATTAGATAGGCTAATTTTCTCTTACCCCATTCATCAAAATTGGTTATTTCTCCACCATTTTCAATGATGAGGTTTTTAAATCTTTCTATTAAGCCTTTTCTTTCCTCTTCACTTAAATCTGGAGAGAGAATGTACATTGTCTCGTATGACCTCATCTTTTCACCTCCTTTTGGACTAAACGGCCCCAAAAAGGGCAAGGCGGCAATCCATATCCATATTCTATCATTGTCCAGAGGGATTTTCAACTGTTTTTAAAATTTTTTTGATGCTCTTTTCAAATTTAGCTCTTGGCATCAAAACCATTCTTCCGCATTTCAAACATTTTATTCGAATATCCATACCCACTCTTAAAATTTCCCATTCATCAGAACCACAAGGATGCTTTTTTTTCATCTTTACAATATCTCCTACATGGAGTTCTTTTGGCAAAGCAATCACCTCTAACCAATCTATGAACTTAATAAATCAACCGAAAAGGTGCTTTGATTTTCACACATTACTAACCAAGTTATGTGTCAATATTTGTTATTGTAACATCTGTATGCGGATACGGGAATGTAATCTTTTCTCTATCAAATACTTTTTTTATCCTGTATCTTATATCCCTTTCAACTTCCCATTGTTTCATAGGCTCTGTTTTCGCAATAATCGTTATTAAAACTTGCGAGTCCTGAAAATCCGTAATTCCCAAAACTGTAGGGCCCTCTATCACATCATTCCTGGATTTTTTTATATCTTCACAAATTTGAGTGAGCACATTTATTATTCTATCAACGTCTTCCTCATAAGGAATACCTACATTTACAAGCGCTCTCATACTGCCTCGTGTATGGTTTGTTACAGTCTTTATTTCTCCATTTGGTATTATATGTAAATCGCCTGAAAAATCCCTTATTTTGCTTATTCTAAGTCCTACTTCTTCAACAAGACCCGAAAAATTATTTATCGTTATATAATCCCCAACTCCAAACTGATCTTCAAATATTATGAAAAACCCAGAAATCACGTCTTTGACTAGATTTTGAGCACCAAAACCTATAGCCAAACTGCCAATTCCGGCAACTGCCAATATTGATGTCATTTCTATGTTGAAAATTTTTAGTATTGAAGCAACCGCAATGAAATAAATGACATATCTCAATATATTTTTGGTAAGGGACATTAAAGTGCCTATCTTTCTTTCAGGAAGCTGTATTTTTCCTTTTGTGTGTAATTTGTAAAACCTTGATATAAGTATGTCCCCTATTTTTATACCTATAAAAGCTATAACTAAAATTTTTATGATATCGAAAGTTACTTTTAATATTTTTATATCATATAGATTTAAAAATTTTTGGTATAGTTGATCTATTGCCTCCATTCCATCACCCACTTTATTTTCTTTATATTTTTATATTACACAAGTAAAAAAGGTTTTTCAACAATTAAAACCGTAAATTACCTGTATTTAATTTTACATAGTTGACAAAAATATATTTGTAAGGCTTATCAACTCAAGAAAGGAGAAGCATATGGAGCTTATAAATATAGAAGACAAAAGTGCTGTAGGACATTTTTATAAATTTTTCTCTAGCTACTTGACAGAGCTATATGATTATCGAAAAGAAATAGTTTTGCTGTGTATAGGGACTGATAGGTCCACAGGGGATAGCTTAGGACCTTTAATTGGTCATAAACTAAAGCCTCTTCTTAAAGGAAAAGCCCATGTCTTTGGTACTTTAGAAGAACCACTACATGCAAAAAACATACATCAGGTTTTAAAGTACATAAATTTAAATTATGGACGTCCTTTTATGATAGCGATAGACGCTTGTTTGGGTTCTTTAAACCACGTAGGTCATATCTCTGTTGGAAAAGGACCTATAAAGCCTGGAGCGGGGGTTTCTAAAGACCTGCCTCCTGTAGGAGATATGTTTGTTACAGGAATTGTCAATATCTCTGGTTTTATGGAATACATGGTGCTTCAAAATACAAGACTTAGAACTGTAATGAAAATGGCAGATATAATTTCTGTGGGAATATACAAGACAATAAATGAAATATATGAAAAAAGCAAAGTAAGGGCTCAGTTTTAAGCCCCTTCAGATTATAGACAAACCTTTTTATGAATAAAATGTGGTTGTTAGCGTTTTGCACAAGTGAAGCGACTGTGATAAAGTAGTTACTAAACTTAGCGAGACCGACAGACGAAGGCGAGGCCGCAGCCAAGGACGGCGGAGGCGGGCACCTGAGACAGGGAAGTCGTATGTGCCTGGAACCCCGCCTGAGTCCGAGGTCGAGTTTTAGTTTAGTCTACTTTATCACCCTGAGCAAACTGTGCAAAAATGCCAATAAATAATAATACTTTGTCAACAAACTGAGGGCTTAGTTTTAAACTCTCAGACTGTAGACAAACTTTCGTAAAGGAGATATTTTGCATAAGGAGCGACTTGTTACAAAGCGGTAACAAAACTTAGCAAGACCGAGGGTGGAGTCAGGGCCGAAGCCATGGATGGCGGAGGCGGGCACCTTAAGGCATGGATGCCGATTGTGCCCGGTACCCTGCCGGAGCCCGAAGGTCGAGCTTTAGTTTTGTCGCTTTGGAACATCGGAGCGACGATGCAAAATATCTCCTTTGAATATTTTTTAACTTTGTCAACAAACTGAGGGCTTAAACTCAAGCCCTTTCTAATTTTATTTCAATATTTTTCAAATCTTTGTTTTTGATAAACTCCTCTATCACCTCTATAATTGGCTGATATTTTTCATAAAAGACTACTATTAAATCTCCTGCTTCAGCATTGTACATAGCCGCCCTTAATGCTTCTGTCTCTTTTAAAATAGTCTTTATTTTTTTCCTATCTATACCCCCTTTTATTGCACCTTGTTCTAATAATTTAGCTACTTCTCCCGGTTTTCTACCTCTTAAATCTAAATCTTCTTTTATATATATAAAGTCAAATCCTTGACCACAAATTTCTCCTACTTTTAATATGCTGGAATTTATTCTATCTCCTGGAACTCCTATCACACCGATGAGCCTGTTCGCATCAAGTTTTTGTGCTGCTTCTATTACACTTTTTATTCCAGCTATGTTGTGGCCATAATCTACTAATACACGGAAATTACCTACATTAAATAAGTTAAACCTCCCAGGATTGTGTGTAGTATCGCAATAAAATGTCTTTATACCTTTTGCAATGATATTTATAGGCACTTTTACTCCATAAGAAGCAGCGATAGCTGCAAGAGCATTTTCCACGTTGTACAAAACTTTCCCTGACAAAGCTGCAGGAATCTCCTCTATCTTTACAACAGGAATTATTTGCCCATTCGCTATAACGATGACACCGTCTTTAACATATACTGCGATTCCGCCTTTTTCTATATGTTTTTTTACAGTGAGGTTATTATCATACATTGAAAAATATATTATTTTCCCTTTTGCCCTTTGGGCCAAATAAGGGGTCATCGGGTCATCAGCATTTAAAACACTATAACCGTCTTCCTTTACCGCTTCCACCACCAAAGCCTTAACAAAAGCCAAGTCTTCTAAAGTCTCTATCCCATCAATGCCAAGATGGTCTTCTGAAATATTGGTTATTACACCCACATCTGCCAAATCATAGCCTAAGCCTTCCCTTATAATACCTCCTCTTGCTGTTTCTAACACTGCAGCATCTATGTTTTTATCAGCAAGACAAGTTTTTGCACTTTTAGGGCCAGTATTGTCACCTTTGTAAACACAGGTGTCGTCGATATAAATGCCGTCAGTACAAGTCATTCCTACAGTATAGCCATAAGTTTTTAAAATATGAGCTGTCATCCTGGTGACTGTAGTTTTCCCGTTTGTGCCTGTAATAGATATAATAGGTATAGTAGCTTTGCTTCCTTTAGGGAAAAGCATATCTACAATCGCCTTTGCTACATTTCTAGGTTTACCTTTGCTAGGATAATGGTGCATCCTTATGCCCGGAGATGCATTTATTTCAATTATTGCTCCATTTTCTTTAATTAGAGGCTTTTTTATGTCCTCCATTGTAATGTCTATACCAGCTATATCAAGGCCAATGGCTTTTGCCGCTCTTACAGCAATTTCTATGTTATATGGATGAATGTCATCTGTTTTGTCTATTGCAATTCCTCCTGTACTTAAGTTTGCGCTTTCCCTTAAAAACACTTTTTCCCCTTTTTTAGGGATATTTTCTAGGTCAAATCCTTGTTTTTTAAGGGTCATTTTAGAAATAGTATCTATTGTGAGTTTTGTGAGGGGTTTTTCATGGCCTTTTCCTCTTAAAGGATTTTTATTTTCCATTTCTACTAATTCTTCAATAGTGTGAATTCCATCACCTATTACATGGGCAGGAATTTTTTCGGCTACCGCTACTACTTTTTCACCTACAACTAATACTCTGTAATGTTTTCCCTGTATATGTTTTTCTACAATAACAAGGTCACTATAGCTTTTGGCGTTTCTGTAGGCTATACTTACTTCTTCTCTATTGGTTATGTTTAAATGAACTCCTTTGCCTTGATTTCCGTTGTAAGGTTTTATAGCGACAGGATATCCAATTTCTTCTGCAATAGCAATTGCTTCTTCTTCATTGTAAGCAACATCTCCCTCCGGCACAGGAAATCCATGGTCTTTTAGAATCTGTTTTGTCAAGATTTTATCTGATGCTATGTCTACTGCAATGCAACTGGTATTTTGTGAAATTGTGCCTTCAATCATTTTTTGATATTTCCCATAACCTAACCGCAAAATACTTCCATTTCCTACCCTCGTAACTGGGATTCTTGCTTTTAAAGCTTCGTTCTTTATGGCCATTGTACTAGGCCCTAGTTCTATTTCAGCAATTATATTACGTATTTTTTCTAATCTCTCTTCTAAATCAAATTCTTCCCCTTGTATAAATTTATTTACCATTTCAACCGCTAATTTCCCTACTCTTATGCCACACTCTTCTAATCCATATTCATAAATTATATAATACAGGTCCCCTTCTATATTTCTCGCTCTTCCAAATTTTATATCATATCCTAACATATTTTGTAGTTCCAAAATTATATGCTCTGTCACATGGGGTAAATAGGTGCCTTCCTCTAATCTTTTTAGAAACCCCCCTTCATATCCGTAAGAACAACTATGTTTTGACAGGCCAGGAAGCCATTTTATCAATTTCTCATTAAAGTTGGGTATATCTTTTGTAGGAATATCCAATCTCTCTATATCTACTACCATTTTTATTACAGGTCTATGGCTGTATATATTTCTCCCTCGATATACCCTTATATCTTTAATAATCATACTTTATCCTCCTTGAATTTGACTTTGGGTACCCAATTTTCTAAATCATAACCATAACCGGGAGGTAATATGTGAAGTATAATATTGGTGAGGGCTAAAATTTCATTAGGACTTGATTCAGAAACATTAGAGTGTTTTAGCTTTCTTCCCTCCACTACTGTCACAGCATTTGAACCTATTACTCTAAAACTATTTTTCTCCACAACTATAGCTGTATCTTCATCAATCCCTATTCCGAGATTGTTTGGGTTTTGAGCAATTGCTGCAAGAAGCCTTCCAATGCGCCCTCTTTGTGCAAAATGTTGGTCAATTATTACGTCTTTTAATAAACCTAATCCAGGAGCCATTTTGATAGTGCATTTCCTGGGAGAATCTTCATCATTTCCTTCCACAATCATAGTTTGTGACATCACCGAAGCTCCTGCACTTGTACCTACAATTAAAGTTCCTTCTTTATACAATTGTTTTAACAATTTATCTATGCCACTTCCTCCTAAAATACTGGTTATCCTCAATTGGTCACCACCTGTAAAAAAAACGCAACTGCAATCTTTAAGTACATCCCTTGCATAGTTTATTTCTTTGTCTTCCCTTGAATTTATATTTACAACTTTTACATCATTTGCCCCCAATTTTTTAAAAATAGAAATATACAAGTTGCCGACTTCCACTGGTTTTTCTGTGGCTGTTGTCATTATTACTATTTTACTTTCTCTCCCTCCGGCTAAATTTACAACCTCTTTCAGTATTTCGCACTTGTCCTCTTTGTCTTCTGCTCCTCCTATGATAACCAACTTTCCTTTTACTTCCTCCGCCATTTATCCGCCTCCAAAAAATAATAAACTCTCAGGTTTCATAATTTATTATTCCTGAGAGTTTAACGCAATATACTCTATTAAATTTACAGAGTGCATAATTTTATTGCATCTTTTTCCACTTTTATTTCCAGATTTTTGCTATATAATATTTCACCATCGACAGTAACCGGTACTTCTCGATCTGCCTCTATTTCTACTTTTTTTGCTCTATAAACTTCTACAATTTTAAGTTTAGTATGGGTTCCAAAAAGAACTAAGGGCAATAAAACCAATAATTTAATCTTACTTATTTTGTCAACAATCATGACATCTAAATAGCCATCATTAGGATCAGCACCCGGCAAAAGCTTTAATCCGCCTCCATAATAGCTTAAAACTCCCGCTGCAAAAATTGTTATTTCTCTATTTAACTCTTTATCATCCATTTTTATTTTTACAGAATAGGGCTTGTATTTAAAGAGGACATTTAAAAGGGCAGTCAAATATACCCATATCCCTGATAAAAATTTTTTGAACCGCACAGCCATTACCGCTGTTTCAGAAGCGATGCCTGTGCTTGTAATATTTCCAAAAGTTAATATATCGTTTATCACAGCTCCGTCTATAATTTTAATATTACCCATTATAAGCACATCAATAGCCTTTTCTAACTTTCTAGGTATGTGGAAAAATCTCGCAAAGTCGTTTCCTGTCCCTACAGGAATAATTCCCAGTGCAGCCTGTGTACCTTTTATTCCATTTACTACTTCAAGTACAGTACCATCTCCTCCTACTGCCGCCACAACTTTAAATCCACTAAGAGCTGCTTTTCTTGCTAATATTTTCCCTTCTCCTGCATATTTTGTTATAAAAATTTTGTAATTGATTAATTTCTTTTTCATAATTCTTCTAATTTCTGGAATCTTCCGATAGGCCCTTCCTCCACCTGCCACCGGGTTCACAATAAACGCAATCATGGTTATCACTCCCTGTTTTTTATAAAGCTTTTCTTTTGGCTCTTTCTATAGCTTGTACTTCTTCAGCAGAAAGAGGATATTTAGATTGCCCTCTTTCAATAGGCTTTGCAAAAGTAGCCGTCTCATTCCTGCCGTATATTCCCGACAAAACAATACCATTGTCATTGCTATCTAATAAGGCAATAGAAAAGCTTAAATCAGAACCAACATCAGAAAAAGCATTATACCGCACTATTCCCACTTTTTTAATTGCTGTTTTTGTTTCTTTATCTAAAGAATTTAAATCCATTCTTAACTTATCTAGTTTGTTTTTTATCTCTTCATTCTCTGTAAGGATTCTAGAAAAAATATCAAAGACATCTCCTTTTTCCAATGTTTTAATTATCTTATTATAAGTCCTGTTTAATCTTAAAAATTTCCCATTAATTATAAGTATGAAAATTAATTCTATAATTGATAAAACTGATAAAAACAAAATAATCAGCGTAGCATTTTGAGAAATAATATCTAAAAAATTTTGCATAAGTTTCTCCTCCAATTCGTCAGAATGCTTTTTGCGAAATTATTTCAATAGCTTTTATAGCTTTTTCTACTTCTTCTTCAGTGTTAAAATATCCAATTCCAAATCTTAAAGTACCAGTCTTTAATGTGCCAATTGTTGAATGGGCTAATGGAGCGCAGTGTAATCCCGCTCGAGTGGCTATATCAAAGTCTCTATCCAAAATATAACTTATTTCTCCTACATCTCTATCTTTTAATGTTATTGAAACTACTCCAACTCTTTCTTCTATTTCGTGTGGACCATATATTTTAACTTCTTTTATTTGCTCCAATCCTTCTATCAACATTTTAGTAAGCTTTCTTTCATGTTGATATATAGCATTTACACCTATGTTTTTTACAAATTTCACTCCTTCCTTTAGTCCTGCAATCCCTGGAGTATTAGGAGTACCACTTTCTAACTTGTCTGGCATCAAATCAGGTTGATACATTGATTCTGACTTACTTCCCGTTCCCCCTTCTTCAAGAGGCAATACATCTATACCTTCTCTTACATATAATCCTCCTGTACCTTGAGGGCCGTACAATCCTTTGTGGCCAGGAAAAGCTAAAAGGTCGATGTTTTGTTTTTCTACATCTATAGGCAATATTCCAGCCGTCTGGGCTGCATCCACCAAGAAAATTAAATTCATTTCCCGGGCAATATTTCCTATTTCCTCAATAGGCATTATTGTACCTGTCACATTGGAAGCATGGGTTATGGCAATCATTTTTGTTTTTGTTGTAATTGCTTTCCTTATATCCTCAGGGTCAATCTTTCCTTCCTCATTTGCTTTCACGATTGTAACTTCTATCCCCTTTTCTTTCAACGCCATAAGGGGTCTTATCATAGAATTGTGCTCCATACTAGAAGTTATTACATGATCTCCTTCTTTCAAAAGGCCTTTTAACGCAATATTCAAAGCTTCTGTTGTATTAGATGTAAATACCACTCTCATAGGGTCTTTAATATTGAAAATGCTGCATATCTCTTGCCTGGCTTCAAAAATAACCCTTCCTGATACAAGTGCCATTTTGTGTCCGCCTCTTCCAGGGTTTCCGCAGTTTCTTAAAACTTTCTCTACTTCCCTATACACTCCATCGGGTTTAGGCCAAGAAGTAGCAGCATTATCAAAATAAATCATAGTCCTATCTCCTTTAAATTAAATCTCCCGATATTATAATATATGCAAACCTCCTTTTAGGGTTCTTAACTATATTTTATATTTATTTTTTCTCATTAGCAACAAAAAACTAATTAAAGTGTGTGTCAAAAGTTAATAGGTAAATAATATGCTGACATTTTGCACAGTTTGCTCCAGTGACATCGCAGGCTAAACTAACGCTCGACCTCGGACTCCGGCAGGGTTCCGGGCACATTCGACATCCTTGTATTAGTGCCCGCCTCCGCCCTCACAAGGCTCCGGCCCCGCCGACCTCTCTCAGTCTCGCTAAGTTTAGCTTCTGCTCTGTCAAGTCGCTTCTCTTGTGCAAAATGTCAGCAACATTACCTACTGAAATTTTACACGTACCTAATTAAATCTCTCGTTTTGCTTTAAAAATGGTAAAATTACTGCAAAATTGGATAAAATTAAAAGCCTCCATAAAAATAGGAGACTTTTTAGCCCTTTCCATAAATGATTTCAATAATTCTTGTCAAATCTTCCTCACTGTAATATTCTATTTGTATAATTCCCCTATCTTTACTTTTTTGAGATATTTTTACTTTTGTTCCTAAAAAACTGCATAAATTATCTTCTATTTCCTTAACATGCACATCTATCTTGTTCGACTTTAGCTTTTTCGTGATTTTTTCATTTTTACGCAATAGATTCTTTACTAAATCTTCTGTTTCTCTTACGTTTAAATTTTCTGTAACAACTTTTTTTGCTGCCTCGTACTGTAAATTTTTATTTGGCAAAGAAAGTATAACTTTTGCATGGCCTATTGTTATATCACCTTTCACTAACATTTCTTGTACTCTATCGTCAAGATTTAGAAGCCTTATGCTATTTGCAATTACTGAACGGCTCTTGCCAATTTTTTTAGATATCTCTTCTTGTGTAAGATTAAATTGTTCTATCAATGCTTTATATGCTTTAGCTTCCTCGATGGGATTTAAATCTTCCCTTTGCAAATTCTCAATCAAAGCTATTTCCATAACCTGTAAATCATCAAAATCCTTCACAATTGCTGGTATTTCAGAAAGTCCCGCAATTTTAGCAGCTCTCCAACGTCTTTCCCCTGCTACTATTTGATATCCAGAATCTACCTTTCTTACTATAATTGGCTGAATAACCCCATGTTGTTTAATAGATTCTGATAATTCTTTTAAACTATCTTCATCAAACTGTTTTCTCGGTTGGTATTGATTGGGATGAATATAGGCTATATTTATCGTTTCTACCCCTTGGGGTTCCTCTGTTCGATATTCCGGTATAAGAGCCTGCAATCCTCTACCTAACCCCTTTTTACCAGCCATTTCATCACCACCTTTGTAAATTTTTCATATCCCTGCCCTTTCTATCACTTCTAATGCCAATTCATCATAAGCCTCTGCTCCTTTAGAATTAGGGTCATATATAGAAATTGGTTTTCCAAAACTTGGTGCTTCCCCCAAGCGAATATTTCGTGGAATAATTGTTCCATAAACTTTGTCTTTAAAAAATTTTTTCACCTCATCTACCACTTGTATAGATAAGTTTGTCCGAGCGTTAAACATAGTAAGAACTACACCCTCTATTTCCAATTCAGGGTTCAGACTCTTTTTTACAAGATTGATTGTATTCATAAGCTGGGTAAGTCCTTCTAAAGCATAATATTCACACTGAATTGGAACAATTACTGAATCAGCAGCAGTAAGAGCATTTATAGTCAAAAGTCCAAGTGATGGAGGACAATCTATTAATATATAATCAAATTCATCTTTAATTTGATTTACAGCATTTTTTAATTTATATTCTCGTGAAAGCATAGGGACCAATTCAATCTCTGCCCCTGCCAATTGAATACTAGATGGAACAATTGAAACTTTTAAATCCTTTAAAGGTATTATTGCATTTCTTATGTCTTCATCTTCAATCAGTACCGTATATGTAGTGTGCTTTAAAGAAGCCGGGTTTATCCCAAAGCCACTCGTCATATTACTTTGAGGATCTATATCTATACATAAAACTTTTTTCCCTTGTGTTGCTAAAGAATATCCTAAGTTTATAGTTGTGGTGGTTTTACCAACTCCACCTTTTTGATTTGCGATGGCAATAACTTTGCCCATTTTTTCACCCCCTTTTGCATGCAAATACCGGTTTAAGAGTTATCAATTTATATGTTTATTATATCATTGTTTATATCAATGTTCCACATGGAACATTATCAAGGGGGGTGAAAAAACTTTTACTTTTTTGAAATTTTGATTACAAACTCTATATACTCTTCCTTATCATTTTCAATATACTCTGCCGGCACACCAGATTTTTTCATCAAATCTACAGCTTGTTTCACTGTATTTACAAAAATTCTTATGTCCTTATAAAATTTCATCATTTTTTTGTTTTCTTTTTTAACTTGTTCCTGTTGCTTTGTTATTTTGTCTATCATGTCTTGTATCAATTTTTCTGTTTGACTCACGTTTAATTTTTTCTTTATAATTATTTCTAGTGCCTTTTTTTGTAGCTCTTCATCAGGAAGTCTCAAAAGTGCCCTGGCATGCCGCTCCGTTAAATCATTTTCCAATAGCTGTTCTTTTATCTCTTTGCTAAGCTTCAAAATCCTTAATTTGTTAGCAATAGTTGATTGGCTTTTACCCAAAATCCTTGCTAATTGTTCCTGTGTTAAATGGTGGTCGTTTATTAAATTGTAATATGCTTCCGCCTCTTCAATAAAATTGAGATTTTCTCTTTGTAAATTTTCAATTAAAGCTAAAACAGCCGAGTCTTCATCTTGCGCGTTTATAATTATCGCTGGTATCTCCGCAAGACCTGCCAATTTAGAAGCCCTTAACCGCCTTTCCCCCGCTACTAACTCATAAAAATTATTGTACACCATTCTTACAGTAATAGGTTGCAATACCCCATAAGCTTTAATGGACTCTGCTAATTCTTGTAAATTCTTTATATCAAAGTTCTTTCGCGGCTGATATGGATTAGGCCTTATTGAATCAATAGGCAAATAACAAATTTCTTGTGTTTTACTCGATACCACTTTTACACACCCCGCTCTTAAAACAATTAAAAAATTTTTCTACAATATATATTCGACAAATAATGTAAAATTCCTCCTTAAATTCAAATATATTGTTAAAAATTATAAAAAAGTTTCGGGAATTGGAATAAGGTTATTAAAAAAATTTTTTTGCTGTATAAGCTCTGCCAATTTTTGGGGATAAACTTGATAGTTTTTCAAATCCTTAAGGTCAATCCATTTTACCTCTTTTAAAATCTGTTTCTCTTTAGGAAATTCAGGGTCACTCCCTAAGGTCAAATTTCCCCCAATAATAGAAGAATAAAAATACGTCACATAGTAAATATCATATTCCTGAATATAACAGACACCTTTAAGTTTAATGTCATAGCCTGTCTCTTCTTTACATTCTCTTATAGCAGCTGCTGCTACTGACTCATTTTCTTCTACTCTGCCTCCAGGAAAAACCCATGCTATTTCCTCCCCATCTTGATGTTTTACTAAGAGAACTTTTCCTTCTTCAACAATGACCACTCTCGCAACTAAAAAGCTCGCTCTAAATTTTAACATTTTTTCTTCCCTCATTCCAAGATTGGTAAGTTATTTAGGATATTTATATTAAAATTATACCACAAAAAATTTTATAAAAATAAAAAAAACAGTCTAAAAGTAATTTTAGACTGCCAGACTGTAGACAAACCTTTTTTCATATAAAAGAAGCATTTTGCATTTGTGAAGCGACTTGTTACAAAGCAACAACTAAACTTAGCGAGACCGAGGAACGGAGGCAGGGCCGAAGCCAAGGAGGGCGAAGGCGGGCACTAAGGCAAGGACGCCGAATGTGCCCGGAACCCTGCCGGAGTCCGAGGGGAAGCTTATGTTTAGTCGCCGAAATTTTCTCCTTTAAGTTTATAAAGGAGATCTTTGTATAGCATTTGCCCTTCTAGGATACTTTGTAGGGCAATTGTCTATTTTTTTAATAATCACCAAATGATGAACTATATCACTATAAGGAAGTTTAATTTCCTTTACTTCCTCGATTTCCCCCTTTAATTCCTTCAAAGCTCTTTGACTATTTTCTATTTCCTCTTCAATCTCTCTTCCTTTTAAAGCAATAAAATAACCATCTACTTTTACAAAAGGAAGAGTGTACTCCAACAAAATATTTAAAGGTGCAACAGCTCTTGCCACGGATAAATCAAATTGTTCTCTATATTTTATGTCTTTTCCTATATCTTCTGCTCTTCCGTGAATTAATTCTATTTCATTTATACCCAATTTATTTATAACCTCTTCTAAAAAAGTAATTCTTTTTTTAGAAGAGTCTAAAAGAGTAGCTTTTAATTTAGGGAACACAATTTTTAAAGGAATACAAGGAAAACCAGCACCTGTACCAACATCTATAATTTTTTCTTCCTCTTTTATTTTTCCACTCTTAACCACAGATAAGCTATCTAAGAAATGCTTAATCACAACTTCACTTTCTTCTGTAATTGCCGTTAAATTCATCTTCTGATTCCATTCCAATAAAAGAGCATAATATTTTTGGAAATGTTCCACATGGAACATTTCCAAAAATATACCCCACTCTTTAGCGCCCTCAATTAGCATTTCAACCGATTTGTTCTTCATCTTCTTTATTTCTCCTTAACTGCTGCATGTAAATTAAAAGCACAGAAATATCAGCAGGCGAAACTCCTGAAATACGAGAAGCCTGTCCAATTGAAGTAGGTCTTATTTTTGTCAATTTTTCTTTTGCTTCATTGCTTAAACCATGAATTTGATAATAATCAATATCTTCTGGAATCTTTTTGTTTTCTAATGCTTTAAAGTGTTCAACTTGCCTTAGTTGTTTCATTATATATCCTTCATATTTAATATTTATGTCTATTTGTTCAGCAACACTGTCTAAAATATCATCGGGCCTGTTTTTATCCAAAAATTTAGTAGACTTATAATCAATTTCAGGTCGCTTTAGCAAAGTATAAAGGTCAACTCCTGTAACTAAAGGAGTACTTCCTTTAGATATGAGAAAATTGTTGACTTCCTCAGAAGGTTTTATCATAACGCCAAGAAGTCTTCGCATTTCTTTTTCTAACTGGATCTTCTTCTTTAAAAATTTTTGATATCTTTCTTCTGTTACAAGGCCGATTTTATACCCTAGTTCTGTCAATCTAAAATCTGCATTATCTTGTCTTAATAAAAGTCTATATTCAGCTCTCGAAGTAAGCATCCTATAAGGCTCATTTGTACCTTTTGTAACTAAATCATCAATCAACACTCCTATATAAGCTTGAGACCTATCCAAAATCACAGAAGGTTTGTTTAAAAGCTTCATAGCAGCATTTATTCCCGCCATCAAACCTTGAGCAGCCGCTTCTTCATATCCAGATGTACCATTGACTTGTCCTGCAAAGTACAACCCTTCAATTTTTTTAGATTCTAAAGTAGCTTTTAATTGCGTTGGGTCTATACAGTCATATTCAATAGCATAAGCTGGCCTCATCACTCTTACATTTTCAAGGCCAGGAACAGTCCTCAAAAATTCCAGTTGCACATCTTCAGGCAAACTAGAAGACATACCTTGTACATACATTTCATAAGTATTTAATCCTTCTGGTTCAATAAAAATTTGATGTCTTTCTTTGTGAGGAAACTTTACAACTTTATCTTCAATAGAAGGACAGTATCTTACTCCTACCCCTGTTATTTCACCACTAAAAAGAGGAGAACGGTGAATATTTGCCATTATTATTTCATGAGTTCTTTTATTCGTATAAGTGAGCCAACAGGGCAACTGTTCTATTTCGATTTTATCATGCATATAGGAAAAAGGAGTAATGACTTCATCCCCCGGCTGTATTTCCATTTTGGAAAAATCAATACTTCTTTTATCAACTCTCGCAGGAGTACCTGTTTTAAATCTCATCAATTTAAAACCTAATCTTTTCAAAGTCTCAGAAAGCTGATTAGCTGGAAAAAGTCCGCTAGGTCCACTGTCAAAACTTACATCACCAATTATAACTCTTCCTTTTAAGAAGGTACCTGTAGTAATAATACAAGCTTTACATTTATATATCGCACCTAATTTTGTTACAACCCCTGTAACTTTGTTGTCTTCTACCAAAATGTCTACAATTTCCGCCTGTTTTATATCAAGGTTTTCTTGTCTTTCTAAAGTGTACTTCATGTTCATCTGGTAAAGTTTTTTGTCAACTTGTGCTCTCAAAGACCTTACAGCAGGGCCTTTACTGGTATTCAAAGTACGAATTTGTAATAAAGATTTGTCTGTATTTATAGCCATTTCCCCACCTAAAGCGTCAATCTCTCTCACCAACTGAGCCTTGGCAGGGCCTCCAATAGAAGGATTGCAAGCCATCAAAGCAATAGAATCTAAGTTGACAGCAAAACCCACTGTTTTAAGTCCCAACCTTGCACAAGCGAGAGCAGCCTCACTGCCCGCATGTCCCAACCCAACAACTGCAACATCGTATTCACCAGCAATAAAATTCATACTTTCACCTACTTTCCCACACAAAATCTCTCAAAAATTTCATTTATTAAATCCTCAGTTGCCGTCTCTCCAGTAATTTTACCTAATTGGTCAAGAGCCGCATTTAAATCAATTGTAATTAGGTCTTCACTATACCCCCCTTCAATAGCTTCAACACAGCTTTCCATATACTTTTTAGCATTAATGAGCGCTTCTTTGTGCCGCGAATTTATGACTATTTCATCTTCCCTCAAACTTATGTCTCCTCTAAACACCAAATTATAAATAGTGTTTTCTAATTCTTCTAATCCAATTTTTTCAACAGTCGAAACCTCTATTATTATACCATCTTTGGTAAGATCTTTTAATTCTTTTTCATCAATTTTTTTAGGTAGATCTATCTTATTCAACACAAATATGATGTTTTTACCTGTTAAAATGTCAAAAATTTCGTAGTCTTCTTTAGTCAACTCTCTTGAGGCATCCAGCACAAACAATATTAAATCTGCTTCAGCCAGAACTTCTTTGCTTTTAGTAACCCCTATTTTTTCCACCAATTCATCTGTATCTCTAATTCCTGCTGTATCAATAAGCTTTATTGGAATACCTTTTACATTAACATATTCTTCAATAATGTCTCTGGTAGTTCCTGGTATATCTGTGACAATGGCTCTATTTTCTTTTAATAAGGCATTTAAAAGAGAAGATTTACCCACATTTGGTTTACCAATTATGGCAGTTTTAAGTCCTTCTCTTATAATCCTTCCACTTTCAGAAGATGCAATGAGTTTATCGATATCTTCTACTATTTCCTTAGCAGTTTCTAATATTTCTTTTCTCTCAAGTTCTTCCACATCTTCTTCAGGAAAATCTATTAAAGCTAAAAGATGGACTAATAGACCCATGATTTTATCTTTCATTTCCTTTATTTTACTTCCAACATATCCAACCAACTGTTTCTGAGCATATCTATTAGCAAGCATAGTTTTTGCCCTTATTATATCTATGACCGCTTCTGCCTGAGACAAATCAATTCTTCCGTTTAAGAAAGCCCTCTTTGTAAATTCTCCTGGCTCCGCTAGTCTCGCTCCTTGCTTTAATACTAGTTCAAGAATTTTGGAAGTAACTACTATACCTCCATGACAATTTATTTCAACTATATCTTCCCTCGTATAAGTATTAGGTTTTTCCATAATAGATACCAAAACTTCATCATAAACTTCTTCTGTTTCAGGGTCTACTATATGTCCATAATGTAAAGTATGACTTTTCACTTTTTTTATATCTTTAGACTTATAGGGTTTAAAAATTTTTGAAATTATTTCTAAAGCATCATCTCCACTTAATCTAACTATTCCAATTCCTGCTTCCCCTGGAAAAGTGGAAATAGCTGCAATTGTATCAAAAACCATTTTCATCACCAACCAAAAAATTGTCTTATAAAATAATATACCAATGTTTTCACTTTTTCAATCAGAAATATAAAAAAAACCCTTGACAGGGTATTATTTTAAAGCTATTATGACTCTTCTATTAGGCTCCTCTCCTTCACTATAAGTCTCTACATATGGATGGTCCTGCAAAGCCATGTGAATTATTCGCCTTTCATTAGGACTCATAGGCTCTAATTCAACGCTTTCTTTTGTCTCCATTACTTGTTTGGCTAATTTTTTCGCAAGCCTAATTAGAGTCTCTTCCCTTCTTTTTCTATAATTTTCTGCATCTAATATAATTCTTCTATATCTATCATATTCTCTATACTTGCTGGCAACAACATTTACAAGATATTGCAATGAATCTAATGTCTCACCCCTATGACCTATCAACAACCCCACATTTTTTCCATATAAATTAAACTTTATAGTATCCTCATCTTCTTCTATATCAAACTTAACATCTAATTTCATCGCCTCAATTACTTGCTGTAAAAAATTTTTAGCGCTCTCCTTTATTACATCTTTTAAAATTACTTTGACTATCGCCTGCTTGCTTATAAGACCTAGAAAACCTTTACCCCCTTCATCCAACACTTCCACTTGTACCATTTCCCTCGGTACGCCAAATTCCTGTAAGGCAAGATTTACAGCTTCTTCCACCGTCTTGCCTGTCCTTATAAGCTCTTTCAACTTATGATTCCCCCTTAGCAGTATTTGTCTCTCTCATAAAAATATACTGCTGCACTATCTGAAATATATTGCTTGTAACCCAATATATTCCTACTCCTGCCGGCAGAGAAACAGTTATCCATCCCATAAAAATTGACATCATTATATTCATAGAATTTTGACTTTTGTCTGTTGCTACCATGGCAGAAGATATATAAGTAGTCACAGCAGCTAAAATAGGAATTATATAATAAGGGTCCTTTTGTGCAAGACTATGTATCCATAAAAAAGAAGCAGTTGAAAAAGCTGGATAAGTTCTAAGCATTGTAAAAAGCGGCCACAATATTATCAAAGGCAAAAGCATAGGTAAACATCCACCAAAGGGATTTACTTTCTTCTCTTGATACAATTTCATTGTTTCCATGTTTAATTTTTGAGGGTCTTTAGCATACTTCTTTTGAAGCTCCTGCACAAGAGGTTGTATTTCTTTCATCTTTTTCATCGTATTCATTTGCTGTATATAAAAAGGCAAAAGAAGTATTCTTATTAAAATAGTAAAAATAATTATAGCGATACCATAATTTCCTACATAATGATGTATAAATTCTAACAACTGTCCTAAATACACAGCAATTGTTGTCATAATAATACCTCCAAAAATTTATTTTACAGGGTCATATCCCCCGGGATTAAAGGGATTGCACCTTAAAATCCGCCAAATTGACATAATTCCGCCCTTTAAAAGTCCATACTTTGATATTGCTTCTATAGAATATTGAGAACAAGTTGGGTAAAATCTACAGCTCCTTGGCTTCATAGGCGAAATATATCTTTGATACAACTTAATTAAAAAAATAACAACATTTTTCATTTTTCATTCCCCGCATAAAGAGGTGTTTTCATAATTAATTTTCTCATGGAATTTTTTAAAGTGTGAAAATCAGCCTCTACAATTTTTCCTCTTGCGACAAAAATTATATCAAAACCTGTTTTTATCTCAATATCTAAAAGTCTAAAACTTTCATGTAAAAGCCTTCTAACTCTATTTCTTACCACACTTTTACCTATTTTTTTACTCACTGAATAGCCAACTCTATTAAAACCTAAATTATTTTCCATATAATACATTACAACAAACTGATTAGCAACAGATTTTCCATTTGAATAAACCTTTTTAAATTCATAACTTTTTTTAATTTTTACAATCTTTCTCCTCATTTATACCTCCGGATTGTAAAAAAGGCCCTAAAGGCCTCACGCTGTCAATCTATGTCTACCTTTTTGTCTTCTTCTTTTTAAAACATTGCGACCGCTTTTGGTAGACATTCTCTTTCTAAAACCGTGCACTTTTTTTCTATGTCTTTTTTTGGGTTGATAAGTGCGAAGCATTGCCACACCTCCTAAAACCTAAAAAATGCTATAAAAATTATAACGTTAATTAAGGAGGATGTCAACAAGACTTTTTAAAATAAGAAAATTATCAACAACTTAAGAATCATCTACACACACCTGTAGACAAAATTATTTTTCTTATTGATAATCTGTTGATAATTTGCTATTATAAAATTAAACTGTTGATAACTTGAGTAAATTGTAGCCACAGAAATAACAACTTATTCACAAGTTGTTGATAAGTTTGTGGATAAGTTGTTATTTCAATGTTAGTTTCCTTATTCATCATATTTATAATCAAGGTATTTTAAT